>NZ_CAJMZK010000002.1:0-677726 GCF_905220265.1 Paraburkholderia sp. J67 | reverse complement strand
TTGCTGCATCAGCAGCAGAGAAACGAGATTATGAGGCCTCTTTTCCGCTTCGTCAACCTCTTTTTTTGCGCTACCGCTTAAAAGCTGTTGGTCCGGCGAACCGCCGTTTCTTCCGGCAGTCTTCGCTGCGAACACGTCAGCAGCGAAGGAGCGGAATTCTAGTCGCATAGATGACATAGCGCAAGCGCTTTCTCGCCTCCCGGCGATCCGCCTCTTCCGCGGCCATCTCAAAAGCGCATCGTCGCGACGCAGCAACGCCTCCTCCTCCAGACACCCTGTAGGGCAAACCGATGGCCCGCGCGGAACAGACTAGAATATGTGGTTCTCCGCATCCCAACTCACAAGATTTATGCGCTCGCGAATCGCCAAACGCCTCCCTCCCGATGCCGACAAACTCGTCGGCCTGTCGCTCGCCCTGTTTGCATCGGGTAGCCGCACCGAAGACCGCTTCTGGGAGGCCAAGCTCGACACGCTGCTTTCGAAGGTCGTGCGCAACGGCAATCAGACTACGCTCGACGCCGCGCTCGATCATCTGCAGCAGAACCACCCGGATGCCTACGGCGCGCTCGCAGACATGGCCGAGACCCATAGCGAGTCGTTCATCGTCGAGCACGAAGGGGGGCAATACGAGGCGCTGCTCGTCGCTGCGCCCGTGCTCGCCTGGACGCGCTACGTGATTCCGTCAGGCCCGCTGAAGGCGGACGCGTCGGAAGCCTTGCGTACGCATCTACAAGCGCATGTGCTGGCAGGCGGCACGCGCGTCGCGATGGCGCCCTATCTCTATAGCATCGATCAGTTGCCGCGCCATCACGTCGAGACCTGGCGCCTCGCGCAACAGCTCACGCAGGCGGCGCTCAACGGGACGGTCGCGAAGGTCAGCGCGGGCGAGTTGCCTGAGACGTCGCCGATCCTCGCCGATCCGCGTTTCCTGCTGGCCGTGGTCGCAGCGCCCGTCGGCACGCCACTGTTCCGCTGGCAAGAAGAAGATAACGGCTCGCGCATTGAGCGCGGTCAATGTCTCGAGCAGTGGGCGACGCAAGGCGGCGCGAACCTGGCCGTCGCCATGCCGGGCTGCGAATTCGAATGTCTGTTGCCAGACGCCTACTACTCCGCCTGTCGCGATGCCGACGAGCGCGTACGCCCGCACACCATCCGTACCGCCGTGCGTTATCTGCTCGACACGATCGGCGCGACTGCGCAGGACCTGCGCGCCGTCGTCGCCGGCTTTGGCGAACGCCGCATCGACGAGTATCGCGTCGGCTTCACGAAGCGCGGCAGCAACGACGTTCTCTACGGCGTCGTCTGGCCACTTTATGGTCGTGAGAATGGCGATGCTGACATCGACGAAGAACCGGCCGAGGAAAATGTAGGAGGCGGCCCGCTCGAAGAGATCGTCGCGCTGCTGAAGGAATCGGGCATCACCGATATTCGCCGTCACGCCGGCCGCTTCGAGCCCGAGTACTGCGACGACTGCGGTGTGCCGCTCTATGCCGATCCCCTCGGTGAGATTGTCCATGCAGAGATGCCGGAAGATGCTGAGCCTGTTCAGCCACACTTCCACTAAGCAACACGTCGTTTTCCTACCCGGTCCCGCCTGAGTGCGGGATTTTTTTTTGCCCTATGTCCTACGCCATTTGGACAGGCCGTTGGAAGGTTCTCTTTTTGTCATGATGATGCTGTTGGCCCGGTTCAAAAGCGGCGTGTACAGCAGCTGTCGCGCCCGATATTTCGAGAGGCCTCATCCAGGAGGAGGGCATTCCATGCGGTTCGCAGTATTCAATCCGGACGCCGAAAGGCGCGAAGGGCTCAAGGCGCTGTTACGACAAATCGACCGACGCGCTCGTTTTAACGACGCACCCGACTGGCGCAGCGCCGAACGCGCGATGCAGCGCTTCACGCCGAATCTGCTAGTGATCGACTGGCACGAGGGAATCGTTCCTGGCGAGCTACGCAACTTTGCAAACCGGCACCGAACGCTGCCCATCGCCGTACTGGTGGATCGCACCGAACCGCCGCATGGCGTGAAGGCGGTGCTCGACGAAGGCGCGCGCGGCATCATCCGCCGCACCACCGATTCGATCCTGATCGTCAAGCTTCTCGAACTGATCCTGCTCGGCGGCGACCACCTACCCGCCGACATTTTCGGCCCGTCGTACTGCCCACCCGGCCCCTGGCCCGTTCCACCGCGCCGCAACGCCAAGGGCACGACCGTACTTCGCAAGGGACCGCCCAAGGTCGAACTCTCGCCGCGCCAGGAACAGATCCTCCGCTGCGTGCACATGGGCAACACGAACAAGATGATTGCCCGCGCACTCGGCATCAGCGAGGGCACCGTCAAGGTCCATCTGGCAAGCATCTTTCAGCAGCTCGGCGCGCCCAACCGCGCCGCCGCCGTGGCCATCTACCACGGCCTGCTGTCCAGCCAGCTACAGGTACTGCGAACGCGCCGCGAAAGCGCGGCTAAACCGTCGTACGGCGAGCACGGTCAGGTGCCGTTACGCAAGCGCAGCAAGACACCCTTCCGCTATCCGTTGCGGACAGACGACACCCTCGAGGCCCTGCCTCTCGCTGCGGAGCCGGGCACGACCTACGCCGCCACGGCTGCGGCCACGCCTGCGCCGCCCGTCGAACCGGAGCACGAAGCCGGCGAAGAGCAGGAGGGACCGCCCGGATGCGCACACCTTTTGCCCTCCAACGAGTAATATGAAGCACATGGGGTTCCTATATACGCCGCTTCCGCTTTGGGTGATCGTCGGTGCATGGATTGCATCGGCGGGTTTGCTTGCGCTCGCGTTATGGAACAACCCATTCAAGCGTCTCCAGGACGCGACGCTCCAGCACGTGTGGCTCGCCATCATCGTGGCCGTCGCCGTGCTGTGGGCGAGCAACGCGTGGCTCGAAGACGGCACCGTTCTGCATCTGCTCGGTGCCACCCTCGTCGTCACGCTGTTCGACTGGGGGCTTGCGCTCGTCGCCATGGCAGTGGTCGTCGTACTGGCCGCTGTGGTGTTCGATGCGCCCTGGGACGGCGTCGCCCTCACCTTCCTCGTGTTCGGCGCCTTCCCCGTGGGCGTCTCGGCTCTGTTGCAGCGCGCCAGCGTCGCATGGTTGCCCCGCAATCTCTTTATGTTCATCGTCGGCCAGGGCTTCGTCTCACCCGCCATCGCCGTTTCGGCCGCAGCTTATCTGGCGCTCGGCACGCACATGGCGCTCAATGGCAACTCGCTGCTCACGATACCCGCGGGCTATGCTTTCAGCGTATTCCTGCTCGCGTCGGGGGAAGCGTGGTTCACCGGCATGGCCACCGCGCTGATCGCCGTCTATCGCCCCGCGTGGGTCACGACCTACGACGTGCGGCGATATCGCCTCGGCGGCCCGCGCGCCTGATGCTCGCCTCACCCGTCGCCGGCCTTCCATCTGACGGGTTCCTCGAACGCCGCACTGTAAGCCTGCGCTAGAATGGCCCGGCTTCCGAACGCGTGGGCATCGAGCTTCGTTAACCCGCCAGCCACGCGCAAAGACGATCCCCGTAGCAGTTTGTGCGAATTATTTGTCCCAAGACTGGAACTCATACCAGCGCCGCGGCATCTTACGGTGCCTGACGTCCCACCCTCATCCAGAAAAAAACAGATGGACCGCAACAACGCATCCCGCCAGTTGCTGACCGTACTCGGCCGACTGGCCGCCTGCGCCGCGAGCCTGGCACTTCTCTGCTCGCTCCCGGCCCAGGCCGATCAGCTCGAACAGCAAAGCGATCTCGTCAATACCTATGTCACGCAGATGCACGCCGACCCATTGGTCGCCAGTTGCGCGGCACACGGCAAATTCATCGCCAGTACCTCGAGCGTGCTCGATCACGTCGAGTTTCCGCCCAGCTCCTTTGACAGCGCGCACGCCACCGTGACGCCCTGGAACGATTCGTTCGACGAAGGCAAGCAGCGCGTGAAGGTCGACACGATCGTGACCGTCGATGGCGTTGGCGTCCCGCAGGACAGCAGCCAGGCGCCCTACGATCTCAAATTCCGCTGCGGCTATGTGGGCCAGCAGATCCTCGCGTTCAGCTGGAACGATCCCGTGCCGCCGTCGCGCGCGCATAGCGAAAGCAGCGCCGCTGCGGGTGGGACTGCCGCGCATGTGAGCGGCAAGCACGGCGCCAAGTCGAAGAAGGCAACGGGCAAGGGCAAGAACTCGAAGAAGGCAACGTCGGGCAAGTCGAGCCACAAGTCGTCGGCGACGACGAAGAGCAGCACCAAATCGTCGACGAAATCTTCGAAGTCCACGGCAAAGAAGACCGCCACGAAGAAGAAGTCGACAACGCACTGATCTCGCGCACTTCGACCGAAGCGCATGCAGCTCGAAACGAAGAAGGGGGAAACGGCTCACACCGTTTCCCCCTTCTTTCATTGCGTAGCCGCGTTCAACACGCCGCTACGCCCCATCAAGCGATCAAGCAAACGTCTCGACGTGATGCAGGATGGCTTGCAGCATCGCGGCGCCAAGCGCGGCGCTACGCTCGCCGTTCCAGCCCACGCGCTCATCGGGCAGATTGGCGTTGTCCTTGAACGGCATTTCCAGCGTGAGCGACAGGCAGCCGTACTTGTGGCCGATGTACTTCGACGCCAGCTTGAGGGCATCCTCGCGATAGCGGCTCGCCTCGTAGCCGTGCTTGTCCTGGAAGTCCGGGCTCGCGATCTTGAAAGCCTCGATGAACGCCGTCTGCTCCTTGCGCTGCTGGTCGGTGAAGCCCGGCAGCATTTCCGATCCCGCCACGAACACGTAGGGCAGCGTTTCGTCGCCGTGGATGTCGAAGAACAGATCGCAACCGGTGTCCTCGATCGCCTCGCGCACGAGCAGCACTTCGGGGCTGCGCTGCGCGTCCGGCTCCATCCATTCGCGGTTCAGGTTCGCGCCCGCGGCGTTGGTGCGCAGATTGCCGTGACGGCTACCGTCCGGGTTCATGTTCGGCACGATGTGGAACACCGCGTGGTCGAACACCTTGCGCGCGACCGGGTCGCCTGCCCAGTCGCCCATGCCCGCGAGACGCTTCACGAGGCCTTCGACGAACCACTCGGCCATCGTCTCGCCCGGATGCTGGCGCGCGATGATCCAGACGGTCTTCTTGGGCTTGCCTGCGGGCGTGTCGTCGCCGGGAGTGGCGAGCGTGAGCAGCGACATCGGCCGGCCTTCGACGCTCTGACCGAGTTCGGTCAGCATCGCGTGCGGCAACTGCTGCATCATGCCGAGGAATTCCGAATGGCGCTCTTCGCCGTACGGCTCGAAATAGGCGTAATAGATGCTGTCGAAATCGGGCGTATGGTCGATGGTCAGCACCTTGCCGTCATACGAGGTCGGCACGCGGAACCAGTTCACGCGATCGTAGCTCGCCACCGCTTCGTAGTTGCGCCAGCCTTCCGGAAACGCGCAATCCGCCGCGTTCTCGAACGTCATCACGCAGCGCTCGCCGCGCACGCCCGAGATGCGGAAGTAGAACCACTGCGCGAATTCCGATTGATTGTCGGCGCGCACGCGCAGACGAATTTTTTCGGCCTCTTCGCACGACAGCACTTCGATCGCACCCGCGTCGAACTGGCTGGAAATGGAAATCGTCATGACTTTTCCTTCGCTGGGTCAGCAATCAATATCGTTGAGTCAAACCGCTCAGTCGGCAATGCGCCGGCGGAATACATAAGTGGCATCGTTCGATGCGTCCGCATCGAATGCATAGCCTTCGAGGTCGAAGGCCTTCAGCGCTTCGGGCTCGGCAATGCGGTTCTCGACCGCATAGCGCGCCATCAAACCGCGCGCGCGCTTCGCATGGAAGCTGATGATCTTGTAGCGGCCGCCCTTCCAGTCTTCGAAGACCGGCGTGACGACTGGCGCCGCGAGCTTCTTCGGCTTGACGGCCTTGAAGTACTCATTGGATGCGCAATTCACGAGCACGCGCGCGCCCTTGTTGTTGCGCTCCAATTGTGCGTTGAGCGCCTGCGTGATGCGCTCGCCCCAGAATGCGTAGAGATCCTTGCCGCGCGGATTCTCGAAACGGGTGCCCATCTCCAGACGATAAGGCTGCAACAGATCGAGCGGTCGCAGCACGCCATACAGCCCCGAAAGCACGCGCACGTGGTTCTGCGCGTAGTCGAGATCGGCGTGTGAGAGCGAGCGGGCATCGAATCCTTCGTAGACGTCGCCATTGAAGGCCAGCACGGCCTGCTTCGCGTTTTCGCGGCTGAACTGCGTCGACCAGTCGGCGTAACGCTGGAAGTTCAGGCGCGCGAGCGGGTCCGAGATGCTCATGAGCGTGCCGATCTGCTGCGGTGAAAGGCGGCGCAGGCCGTCGATCAACTCGGCTGCATCGTCCACGAAATCGGGGATGGTGTGAGTGTCGATGTGCGTCGGCGTGTCATAGTCCAGCGATTTGGCCGGCGACAGAACGATTATCATAGAGGCTTGCAGGCACACACGTGCCGATGTTCAAAGGCGAAAGCCCGATTGTAGCGAATTCACGAATGACCGGTCTCACGCCCCCTGATCACGCCCCCTCCCCGAGCGATGCCGCCCCGCTGGCCGTGGTGCTCGACTCCAACGTCTGGCTCGACATTCTCGTCTTCGACGATCCGCATACGCGGCCGATTCGCGCCGCGCTCGAACGCGGCACGCTCGCGGCGTTGATCGACGTGCGTTGTCAGGGCGAACTGGCCCACGTGCTCGACTATCCGCAGTTTCAGGGGCGCGGCACCGACAAGGCAGCGGCGCTCGCGAAACTAGGCACGCTGGTGCGCCTGATCGAACTGCCCGAATTGCCCGCCGATGCCCGTGCGCTGCCGCAATGCCGCGACCGCGACGACCAGAAGTTTCTGGAGCTGGCGCGCGCAAGCGGCGCGGCCTGGCTGGTTTCGAAGGACCGCGCCGTGCTCAAGATGGCCAGGCGCATTGCGCGCGATTTCGGTTTTCGCATCGCCACGCCCGACACCTTCGTGGCCGAATGCGCGCTGGCCCCCGAGGCAACCACCACGCCGACGGCATCCGAACCGTCGGCAGTCTGAGCAGGGCTGCCCTACAATCGGAATTTCGCAGCAGCCTTTCAAGACCTTCCCGTTCCACCGTCTTCCTACCATCCGCGCCATGAACGCACCGCATCCGTCGCAAGAGTCGCAGCAAAACCTGTTCACACCCTCATTTCCGTCGCGCCTGCCCAATGTCGGCACGACGATCTTTACGGTGATGAGCGCGCTCGCCGCCGAAAAAGGTGCGGTGAACCTGGGACAGGGCTTCCCCGATTTCGATTGCGACGCGCGCATCGTCGATGCGGTTGCGCAGGCGATGCGTGACGGTCACAACCAGTATCCGCCGATGGCCGGCGTCGCCGCGCTGCGCGAAGCGATCTCCGACAAGATCGCGAGCGTCTACGGCCGCCGCTACGACGCCGCCAGCGAGATCACGGTGACGGCGGGCGCCACCCAGGCGCTGCTCACGGCGATCCTCGCGACCGTGCATCCCGGCGACGAAGTGATCGTGGTCGAGCCGACCTACGACAGCTACCTGCCGTCGATCGAACTCGCCGGTGGCAAGCCCGTGTTCGTGACGCTCAACGCGCCCGATTACGCGATTCCCTTCGACAAGCTCGCAGCGGCCATCACGCCGAAGACGCGCCTGATCCTCATCAACACGCCGCACAACCCGACCGGTACGGTCTGGCGCGCCGAGGACATGCGCAAGCTCGAAGACATCGTGCGCGGCACCAACGTGCTGATCCTCTCCGACGAGGTCTACGAGCACATGGTCTACGACGGCCAGCCGCACGAGAGCGTCGCGCGCTATCCGGAACTGGCCGCGCGCAGCTTCATCGTCTCGAGCTTCGGCAAGACCTATCACGTGACGGGCTGGAAGCTCGGCTACGTAGCCGCGCCCGCCGCGCTCACGGCGGAATTCCGCAAGGTGCATCAGTTCAACGTGTTCACGGTGAACACGCCGATGCAGGTGGGCCTCGCCCACTATCTGCGCGATCCGAAGCCGTATCTGGAACTGCCCGCGTTCTACCAGAAGAAGCGCGACTTCTTCCGAGCGGGACTCGCCAACTCGCGCTTCAAGCTGCTGCCCTGCGAGGGCACCTACTTCCAGTGCGTCGATTACTCGGCGATCAGCGACCTGCCCGAGGCCGAGTTCTCGAAGTGGCTCACGGCGGAAATCGGCGTGACCGCAATTCCGGTCTCGGCGTTCTATCACGAAGCCCACGAATCGGGCGTTGTGCGCTTTTGCTTCGCGAAGCAGGAAAGCACGCTCGCTAGCGCACTCGAACGCCTCGCGCGCCTCTGATACAGGGCGCGCACGCGAGCACCCGCGCGATGCGTCCGCGAACGTCCAATCGTTGCGGCCCATCGCGCGAGAGGCGGCGCACTCAATCGAGCGCGCGCCTCGCTTCAATCACTGCGTCAGGCAGTCGCCTCGATATACGCCTTGCGATCGGCCGCGACACGCTGCGCCGCGGGCCGCTCGCCCACCGCTTTCACATACGCCTTCCAGTCCACGCCGGCCTCGGCGAGCATGTCGCGGCCGTAGATCTTCTGCGTGGCCATCGCAACGAGCGGCAGGCTCACGAACGCCGCCATATCGACGATGCCGAAGCTCTCGCCACGCGCGTAAGGCGCGAACGACGCGAGCCGCGTGAGACTCCCGAGATAGCGCTTCACGCGCTTCTCCACACTCTTCTTGACCTCGTCGCTCACTGTGCCGCCGAAGAACGCTTCGCCGTACAGCTCGCGCACGACCAGTTCCAGATGCGTTTCGATCACGGTGATCAGTTCGCGCTCCTTGGCCGCCTGCCAGGGATCGGCGGAAAAAATCCGCTTCTCGGGATAACGCGCCGCCAGATACTCGACGATCACTTCCGACTCGCACAGAAAGCCCAGCTCCGTCTCCAGGAACGGCACCTTGCCCGTGGGCGACTGCACGAGCTGCGCCTCGGCGAGCGGCAGTTTCGTCAGCACTTCCTCGAACTCGATGCCGTGCTCGAGCAGCACGAACTTGACCTTGTTGTAGTAGTTCGAGAGGGCAAAACCATGCAGCTTGATCATCCTCGTTTCCTCCTGGGGGCGACGGCCTGCAATCCCGCATCGGGTGAACCCGAAGTACACGGGATAAGCGCAGAACCTTTTTCATAAAAATGTACGACCGTGCTATTCTAAGCCACTCATGGAGCCACGCTTCCAATGACTTCACATCATTTCAATATTGAGACAACCGGCGTCGCGGCCGCCAGCGCATACCTCGCCGACACCTTCGCCAAAGTCACGGCAAAAGGCAAGCTCGGGCTGTCCCTCGCGCAGCCCGACGTCACTCCGTACACGCTTTCGAACGAGGCATCGCAATGAGCGCCGAACTCCGCACCTCCCGCCCGCAGAACCACGAATCGACGCTCGTCCTGACGCTGTCGAACCCCGGCGCGCGCAACGCGCTGCACCCCGACATGTACGCCGCCGCGATCGAAGCGTTCGACGCGGCCGAGCGCGATGAATCGTTGCGCGCGATCGTCCTCACGGGCGCCGACAACTTCTTCTGCGCAGGCGGCAATCTGAACCGCCTGCTCGAAAATCGCGCCAAGGATCCGTCGGTCCAGGCCGCCAGCATCGACATGCTGTCCCACTGGGCCACGGCCATGCGCCAGTCGAGCAAGATCGTGATCGCCGCCGTGGAAGGCGCGGCCGCGGGCGCGGGCTTTTCACTCGCGCTGGCCGCCGACCTGCTCGTGGCCGCCGAAGACGCCAAGTTCGTGATGGCCTATTCGCGCGTGGGCCTCACGCCCGACGGCGGCGGCTCGTGGTTTCTCTCGCGCGCGCTGCCGCGTGCGCTTGCCTTCGAAGTGATGGTCGAAGGCAAGCCGATCGGCGCGCCGCGTCTGGCCGATCTGGGTGTCGTCAATCGCGTGGTCAAGCCGCAGACCGCACTCGATGCGGCGCTCGCCTGGTCCGACGAACTCGCGAAGATCTCGCCTAACTCGGCCTCGCGCATCAAGGCGTTGACGAACGCCGCGCCGCTTCAGTCGCTCGATGCGCAACTCGTCGACGAACGCGAGAGTTTTGTGAGTTCGCTGCATCATCGCGATGGTCTCGAAGGTATCACCGCGTTCCTCGAAAAACGCACGCCGGTCTACAAGCGCTGATCAACAGGTGAGCCAACAATGAGCGAATTCCAGTTGCCCAAGCGCCGGCGCATCTATCTGATGCGTCACGGCGACGTCACCTATTTCGACGACAGCGGCCGCGCGATCGACCCCGATACCGTACCGCTCAACGAAACCGGCCGCGCCCAGGCCACCGCCGCGGGCGAGGCGTTTGCGCAGCAAGACGTGCGCTTCGACCGCGTGATCGTGAGCGGTCTGCGGCGCACGGTCGAGACCGCGCAGCGTGTGCTCGCCGCCACTGGCCAGCCGATCGCGCTGGAAGAGCAACCCGCGTGGCAGGAGATTCACGGCGGACGTCTGGCGGACATTCCGCCCGCCGATGTCGAGGACGCATTCCTGCGCGCCTTCGATGGCATCGTCCCCGAAGCGACGCGCTTTCTCGGCGGCGAATCCATCGGTGAACTGCTCGACCGCGTGCTGCCGGCGGTCGCCGCACTGCGCGCCGATGCCTCGTGGGACACGGCGCTGCTGGTCCTGCACGGCGGCGTCAACCGCGCGATCCTCTCGCACGCGATCACGGCAGGCGGGCGCCAGTTCTTCGGCCATCTCGCGCAGACCACGGGCTGCATCAACGTGCTCGACGTGGGCGCCGCACCCAGCGACTGGGTCGTGCGCACGCTCAATTTCGCACCGCCATCGTCGCTGCATCGCGACGTGCGCAACACAACGATGGAGATGCTGTACGCGCAATTCCTGCGCTATCGCCCCGAGCGCTAGCGCGGACCACCCATACTGGAGAAGGGAGACAAAAATGGCGCAAGCCACCCCGGATGGAGACAATCGCGACGCCCGCCTTTCAGCCGATCGCTCGACCGACTTTTCGGCGTTCGAAGGCACCCGCCCCGTCGCCGAGCGGCAGCGCTTCGATACGGCGACACTAGCCGCGTGGCTCGCGACGCACGTCGCGGGCTTCGAAGGTCCGCTCACCGTCGAGCAGTTCGCAGGCGGCCAGTCGAATCCCACCTTCAAGCTGGTGACGCCCTCGCGCAGCTACGTGATGCGCGCGAAGCCCGGTCCGAAGGCGAAGCTGCTGCCCTCCGCGCATGCGATCGAACGCGAGTACCGCGTGATGGATGCGCTCGGCGCTACCGACGTGCCGGTCGCGAAGATGCTGGCGCTGTGTGAGGACGAAGCCGTGATCGGCCGCGCGTTCTATGTGATGGAGTTTGTCGAGGGCCGCGTGCTGTGGGATCAGTCGCTGCCCGGCATGACGCGCGAGGAGCGCGGCGCGATTTACGACGAAATGAATCGCGTGATCGCAGCACTCCATAACGTGGACCCGAACGCGATCGGCCTCGCCGACTACGGCAAACCAGGCAATTACTTCGCACGCCAGATCGATCGTTGGAGCCGCCAGTATCAGGCGTCGGAGACGGAGTCGATCGACGCGATGAACCGCCTGATCGAATGGCTGCCGCAACATATTCCCGATGAAAGCAGCGAAGGCGCCGCACGCGTCTCGATCGTGCACGGCGACTTCCGCCTGGACAACCTGATCTTCCACCCCACCGAGCCGCGTGTGCTCGCCGTGCTCGACTGGGAACTGTCGACGCTCGGCAACCCGCTCGCCGATTTTTCGTATCACTGCATGGCGTGGCATGTGGAACCGGGGCAGTTTCGCGGCATCGGCGGGCTCGACTGGGCCGCGCTCGGCATTCCCGACGAAGAGCAGTATGTGCGCCGCTACCGCGAACGCACGGGTCTGACCATTCAGGGCGACTGGAACTTCTATCTTGCCTACAACATGTTCCGCATCGCGGCCATCTTGCAGGGGATCATGAAGCGCGTCGTGGACGGCACAGCCGCCAGCGCCCAGGCAGCCGATGCCGGCCGCCGTGCGAAGCCGATGGCCGAACTGGCCTGGCAGTACGCGCAGAAGGTGCGCTAAGCGAGCGCCTTCAAGTAGCACGCGTTTCCCGTATTCAATCCGCACTCGATTCCTGGTCGGTGCATTCTCAGTGCTCTATTTGCGAGGTTCTGGATGAATTTCGATTACACCCCGAAGGTGCAGGCGCTGCGCGAGAAACTGCTCGCGTTCTTCGACGAACACATCTATCCGAATGAAGCCGTCTATCACGCGGAAATCGAGCGCAATCGCGCCAATGGCAATCCGTGGGTGGCGACCGAGATCGTCGAACAACTCAAGGTGAAGGCACGCGAAGCGGGCTTGTGGAATCTGTTTCTGCCCGAGTCGCATCGCGGCGCGGGGCTGACGAACCTCGAATACGCACCGCTGTGCGAGATCATGGGCCGCGTCATCTGGGCGCCCGAAGTGTTCAATTGCAGCGCGCCCGACACCGGCAACATGGAGACCATCGAGCGCTACGGCAGCGAGGAGCACAAGCGCCAGTGGCTCGAACCCCTGCTGCAAGGCCAGATTCGTTCGGCATTCCTGATGACCGAACCTGAAGTCGCCTCGTCGGACGCCACCAACATCCAGACGCGCATCGAGCGCGACGGCGACGACTACGTCATCAACGGTACGAAATGGTGGTCGTCGGGTGCGGGCGACCCGCGCTGCGCGATCTATATCGTGATGGGCAAGACCGATCCCGATGCGCCGCGCCACGCGCAACAGTCGATGATCCTCGTGCCCGCCGACACCGCTGGCATCACCGTCAAGCGCCCGCTCACTGTGTTCGGCTACGACGACGCACCGCACGGTCATATGGAAATCAAGCTGGAAAACGTGCGCGTGCCGGCATCGAACATCCTGCTGGGCGAAGGGCGCGGCTTCGAGATCGCGCAAGGCCGTCTCGGGCCGGGCCGCATTCACCACTGCATGCGCCTGATCGGACTCGCGGAACGCGCGCTCGAATTCATGTCGAAGCGCGCCCTCTCGCGCGTCGCTTTCGGCAAGACCATCGCGCAGCAGACCGTCACGCAGGAACGCATCGCCGAGGCGCGCTGCATGATCGAGCAGGCACGCCTGCTCACGCTCAAGACCGCGTACATGATGGACACCGTCGGCAACAAGGGCGCGCGCGGCGAGATCGCGATGATCAAGGTGGTCGCGCCGAACATGGCCTGCCGGGTGCTCGACTGGGCGATCCAGGTGCACGGCGGCGGCGGCGTGAGCGGCGACTTCCCGCTGGCCTATTCCTATGCGCAGGCCCGCACGCTGCGCTTCGCCGACGGTCCCGACGAAGTCCACCGCAACGCGATCGCCAAGCTCGAGCTCGCGCGCTACATGGATGCAGGTGCGGCTTCGCGCGTGGAGTTGCCGGTTACGCGCTCATAAGCTGCGGGGAACGACTGGCGCATTGGTGGATGCGCCAGCTAACTTTCCGGCTGCATGGCCAGCGTTTTCGCCACGGCGGCGAGTGTGCGCCGCCGGATCCATCCGCTCGACGCACGTATGGCTAGCCAGTACGGAGTCATCAGCGCTTTCGTGCCCCACGACGGACAAGCGACGAAAGTTTCAGTGACGAGGCTGGCCTCGCTCTGCCCGTCGTCCGGCACGCGAAAGCGCAGTACCAGCTTCGCGACATCGGTACGCTTTAGCGCCAGGAACGCAGCGGCATCGGCCACATCCACCAGCCCGAAATCGGGACGCCAGAAGCGCCCGGCGAGACCGAATGTCAGTTCGCGTTCGTCACGATGCAAGGGCGTGAAATTCGCCAGGCCGAACGGCTCGCGCGTCGTGCCTCCCACACGCTGCCTGAGTCGATCGGGCCACTCGCGCACACTTAGCAAAACGTCGATCACGGGATCGCTGCGCGCATCGAATGCCGCGACGGCGTCGATGATGCGCGACGGCAGCGCCACGCCCACAGTGGCTTCATGCCGTTCGTAAAAGGTGTAATGCGAGAGCCAGGGCGAAGGTGACGCTGTTTGATCGGGCATCGTGTATCAGGGCGAAGCGCCCCTGTTTCAACGCAACGCGCCATGATGCCATCGACTGCCCGAAGCGCGATCCCACGCTGGCATTGAGGTCACTCGAGCGCCTTCTGCGGCGCACATCGAACTATGCTAACGTCCGCGAGATCCGGCGCGCGGCAAGCGACGATACAAGCGACGACAAGCACGCGCCTTCGTTCATGGAGCTTCAAGGAGTCACGATGATCGATGTCTATAGCTGGGCCACGCCCAACGGCCACAAAGTCCATATCATGCTGGAGGAAACCGGTCTCGAGTACCGCGTGCACCCCATCGATATCGGCGCGGGCGACCAGTTCAAGCCTGAATTTCTCGATATCAGCCCGAACAACAAGATCCCGGCCATCACCGATTCCGAAGGCCCGGCGCGCGCGGACGGCAAGCCGTTCTCCTTGTTCGAGTCGGGTGCGATCCTGATCTATCTGGCCGCGAAGACCGGCAAGTTCATGCCCGAAGACCTTGCCGCGCGCTATGACGTGCTGCAATGGGTGATGTTCCAGATGGGCGGCCTCGGCCCGATGCTCGGCCAGGCGCACCACTTCCGCATCTATGCGCCCGAGAAGATCGAGTACGCGGTGAACCGCTACACGAACGAAGCAAAGCGTCTCTATAACGTGATGGAAACGCAACTCGAAAAGACCGAATATCTCGCGGGCGATGAATACACCATCGCCGATATCGCTGCGTTCCCGTGGACACGTTCGTGGCAGAACCAGGGCATCGACCTCGATTCGCTTCCGAACGTGAAGCGCTGGCACGAGGCCATTGCAGCGCGGCCCGCCGTCCAGCGCGGCGTCGAAGTGCTCGCGAGCGCGCGCAAGCCGCTGATGGACGACAAGGCCAAGGAAATGCTGTTCGGCGCGACGCAGTACGCGAAGCACGACTCGAAAGCGGCCTGAGTCTCTCACCGTTAAGCCGATAAAAAAGGGCGTCTGGTTCTCAAGCAGACGCCCTTTTTGTTGCCGTCACACGCGGCGAATCAGAAGATCAGAAGTAGTGCCGCGAAATAAACTCGGCGATACAGGCGGGCCGCTCGCTACCTTCGCATTCGAGGCTCACGTTCCAGACCACCTGCGCGCCACCACCTTCGATGTCGGTGACTTCTTTCACGCCAAAGCGTCCGCGCAACTTCGCGCCCACCGGCACCGGCGAAGTGAAGCGCACACGGTTGAGCCCATAGTTGACGCCCATGCGTTGACGCAACGACACCGTCGATGCGAGCAGCACAGGCACGAGCGACAAGGTGAGAAAGCCGTGCGCGATCGGGCCGCCGAACGGCGACTCGCGGCGCGCACGCTCCGCGTCGATGTGAATCCACTGATGATCGCCCGTGGCATCGGCGAAACCCTGCACGCTCGGTGCGCTCACCTCGCGCCAGGGGCTCACGAAAGGCTCGGTGCCGACGAGCGCGCGCAGGGCGGCCAGATCGGCGATTTCCACAGTGGCAGCGACCTCGCTCATGCAGCGTCTCCCGTGTTGTGCGCGCCCGGATGGCGCAGTCCAAACAATCCTTTCGAGCTGACCGTGACGACGAGTTCGCCGTGCTGGTTGCGCCCTTCCCAGCGCGTTTCGACAATGCCGCGGTCGGGCTTGCTCTGCGAGACGCGCTTGCTGACGATGATGTTGAGCATCGACAGCGTGTCGCCCACGCGCACCGGCTTGATCCATCGGATCTCGTCGATGCCCGGCGAGCCCATCGAGGTCGAGTCCTTGAAGAAGTTGCGCACCAGCATGCCCATCATCGTCGAGCAGGTATGCCAGCCGCTCGCCACGAGTGCGCCGAACATCGATGCCTCGCCGGCGGCCTCGCTCAGGTGGAACGGCTGCGGATCGTACTTCTGCGCGAATTCCACGATTTCCTCGCGCCCGAACGTGTGCGAGCCCACTTCATAGGACTTGCCCACTTCGAGATCTTCATAACTCAAACCCATCGATGGCTCTCCGTTTCCTCTTTTACGCGTGCTAACGCGCGCTCACGCAGCGGCCTGCGCGAAACCCGGCACCGAAGCGAAACGTTCGAGGTGGTAATCGACGTCGCCAAGCGTGGTCTCGATGATCGCGAGCCGCTTGAACATGTGCGCCGCCGCGACCTCGTTGGTCACGCCCATACCGCCGTGCAACTGCACCGCCTGCTGGCCGACATGGCGCGCCGCCTGTCCCACGCGCACTTTCGCCGCGGAAATCGTGCGTCGGCGCTCGTCGGGCGATGCGCTACTGTAACGCGCCGCCGCGAGATACGTGAGCGAGCGGGCCTGCTCGCCGTGGATCAGCATCTCGGCCATACGGTGCTGGAGGGCCTGGAAGCGCGCGATCGGCACGCCGAACTGCTGGCGCGTCTTCGTGTACTCGACGGTGGCGTGATTGAGCGCGTCGATCAAGCCCACGGCTTCCGCGCACAGCAGGAAGGTGGCGTAGTCGGCGACCTGCTCCCACGTGGCCGCGCCCGCGTTGCCCAGACGCCGTGCACGCGCGCCGTCGAACTTGAGCGTGGCGGCGCGTTGGCCGTCGATGGTGCGATAGTCGCTGACCGTCACGCCCTGCGCGTCGTGCGCGACGATGAACAGCGCGACTTCGCCTGCCAGACGCGCCGGGACGATCCAGTAGTCGGCCTGTGCGCCGTGCTGCACGACCGACTTGCTGCCCGTGAGCGCAAAACCGTCGCCGGTTTCCTTCGCGCTCGTGGCAAGCGAGAACAGGTCGTAGCGTGCCTCGGGTTCGTGAAATGCCGGTGCGAGCTTGATTTCGCCCGTGGCGACGCGTTCGAGCATCGCAGCGTTCTCGGCATCATTTGCGCCTGCGAGCTTGAGCGCCTCGATCCCCACTGCGCTCGCCCAGTACGGCTCGACCACGAGCGCGCAGCCCAGTTCCTGCATGACCACGAGCATGTCGAAGGGCGCGCCGTCAAAACCGCCCTGCTCCGCCGGCACCGGCAGCGCCGTCAAACCGAGTTCGACGAACGCATTCCAGTGCGCGGCCGAGACGCCTTCGGGCGTCTTCACGATCGCCTGGCGCGCTTCGAAGCCGTAGTTCTTGTCGAGATAGCGACGCAGCGCGTCGGCGAGTTGCTGTTGCTCTTCGGTGAAATTGAAGTCCATTGCGCCGCTCCTCAAATCCCCAGAATCATCTGCGCGATGATGTTCTTCTGGATTTCGTTCGATCCGCCGTAAATCGACGTCTTGCGGTAGTTGAAGTAGTACGCCGCGAGCGGCGCTGCGTCGTCGTCGCCCGCCACCGAATGCGCGTGCTCGCCTTCGAGGAAAGCCGGATCGAACGGCGCGGCGAGCGGACCGACCGCATCGACCATCAACTCGGTCAGCGCCTGCTGGATTTCGGTGCCCTTGATCTTGAGCATGGAGGCTTCGGGACCGGGGCCGCGACCGTTGCCGCTGCTCGCGATCACGCGCTCGGCGGTAACTTCGAGCGCCATCAGCTCGATCTCGACGGCGGCCACGCGCGACGCGAAGACCGGGTCGTGCAGCAGCGGCTTGCCGTTTTTCTTCTGGTTCAGCGCGACGTGCTTGAGGAACGCGAGTTCGCGGTTCGATACACCCACGCGTGCGATGCCGGTGCGCTCGTGGCCGAGCAGATACTTGGCGTAGGTCCAGCCGCGGTTCTCCTCGCCCACCAGGTTCTCGACCGGGACCTTCACGTCCTCGAGGAACACTTCGTTGACCTCATGGTCTTCGTCGAGCGTGATGATCGGGCGCACGGTGATGCCGGGCGTTTTCATGTCGATCAGCAGGAAGGAGATGCCTTCCTGCTTCTTCGCGGCGGGATCGGTGCGCACGAGGCAGAACATCATGTCGGCGTGCTGACCGAGCGTGGTCCAGGTTTTCTGGCCGTTCACGACGTAGTGGTCGCCTTCGCGGACGGCGCGCGTGCGCAGCGAAGCGAGGTCGGAACCCGAACCCGGTTCCGAATAGCCCTGGCACCACCAGTCTTCGCCCGAGAGGATGCGCGGCAGATAGCGGCGCTTTTGCGCCTCGTTGCCGTACTTCATGATCACGGGCGCGACCATCGACACGCCGAACGGCAGGACCGGCGGCGCGCCGATGCGCCCGCATTCGTCATCCCAGATATGGCGCTGCGTTTCGGTCCAGCCGGGTCCGCCCCATTCGGCGGGCCAGGCCGGCGCCGACCAGCCCCGGGTGCCGAGCAGCTTGTGCCAGCTCGCGATGTCCTCGCGGCTCAGGCGTTTGTGATTGAGAACTTTGGCGCGCGTGTCCTGAGGCACATTGGCCTCGAGCCAGGTGCGGACTTCGGCGCGAAACGCGTCGTCGGTGGGGGTGTAGTCGAGATCCATGCGGTTTGTCTCCTGGCCGCGGCTGGTTGGGAGCGAACCCGAGCCGCGACGAAGACCCGCATGGTTACTGGAGCGGATCCTTCAACGCGGCCGGTACCGGCAGCGGCATCACATCGATGCCTTCTTCGACAAGGGCTCGCGCATCCTCCGCGGAAGCGACGCCGCGAATATTGCGCGCCGGCGCTTCGTTGTAGTGCATGCGCCGGGCTTCCTCGGCGAAACGGTCGCCTACGTTCTCCGTTTTCTCCAGGACCTCGCGAATCGCGCGCAACGCATGCGCCTGCCACTGCGCAGCCGGCCCGGCATGGGATGCCTGGCCCGCCGCAGCGGACGGCGCCTCGCTCGCACCCGACAGATTCAGCCGGGGCGCCGACGGCACGCGGGTCACATGGGTGGCGCCGCACATCGGGCAGGCGACCAGCTCGCGCGAAAGCTGCGATTCAAAATCGTCAGCGGAAGCGAACCAGCCTTCAAACCGATGGCCGTCTGGGCACTGTAAATCGAGGACCTTCATGGGGAATCAAGGCTTGCGTTGAAGTTTATCGCAAAACGAAAATTTCTGAACGATCGTTCGTAAAATTTCTCGACGGGGAAAACACCAATGTCGAGCGGATTTCTGGGCGGAGCGAAAACACGCCTGCACACCGTCCGGCGACCGGTGGTCGATTGTAGCGCCGTGCGAGACGCGCCGCTTGCCTTTGCCTGAAGCAAAATTGTGTCGCCGATGTGAAGACGGCGGCCTTGCGGGCCGCCGTCTTCGAGATGTTTGAAGCCGTCTCGCACAAAATCTGCGTGGCTTACTCCGGCTGCGCGAGCGGCCAGCTACCGGACAGCGCCTTTTCAAGCCAGAACGTGCCGATGATGGTCTTCACGTCCGTGATCTTGCCCTCGCGGACCCAGTCGAGCAGTTCGGGCAGCGTCGCCGTGAAGGTTTCCAGGAATTCGCCATCGTCGAGCTTCGACTCGCCCGCCGTGAGGCCGCGCGCGAGATAGATGTCGATGAACTCGGTCGAGTACGAAATCACCGGATGGATCTTGGTGAGATAGATGTACTCGCGCGCCTCATAGCCGGTCTCTTCCTTGAGTTCGCGTTTCGCGCAGGCGAGCGCGCCTTCCTGCGGATCGAGCTTGCCGGCGGGGAATTCGGTCATCACCCGTGCGAGCGGGTAACGGTACTGGCGTTCCATCAGCACGCGGCCGTCGTCGAACAGCGGGATCACCATCACCGCGCCCGGATGCTGGACGTATTCCCGCGTGGCGTGCTTGCCGTCGGGCAAGGCCACCGTGTCGCACTTGAGCGTGAGGAACTTGCCCGCGTGGAGCGTCTTGCTTTCCACACACGTCTCGGCGAGCGCCGGGTCGTGTTTCTGATCTTCAGCAGCCATGTTCAACCTCGGGAGGATCGGAATGGAGAGGCGCGGAAAACCGCGATGCAATTGAATATTCTTCGGAAAATGCAGCGCCCCGCTCTTGCGAGGCGCGTGCATCACGCCGGACGGCGTTTGACGAGATATTGCCAGGCGAAGCCGGGAAACGCGAACACGACAAAAAGACTGAACGTGATCGCGTAGAACTGCCAGCCCTGGTCAAAGCGGTTACCGGCGCGCGCTTCCAGCAGGAAGCCGAACGCGCCGACCACGAAATACAGCACGATCAGCTCGACGATGCGGATCCACGCGCTCTTTCTGGGCGCGCGCATCGGCATGATGCCGAGCAGACGCTGATTGAGAAACGGCAGGTTGGCGCCCGCGAGCGCCAACAACACGATAAACCAACCGGCTGCCGACATTACAGCGGCAGCGTGTGCGTGACGGCCTGCAAGCAGAGCGACATCAGCGGGCCCGGCACGATGCCGAGCACGAGCACGGCCACGCCATTGATCGTCAGCAGCGTGCGATTGGCCGCGTGGCCTTCGATCGGCGAGCTGTCCTGCGGCGCGTCGAAATACATCAGCTTGACGATACGCAGGTAGTAGAACGCGCCGAACAGCGACGTCACCACGGCGAGGATCGCAAGCCAGGTCAGGCCGGCGTTCATCGTGGCTTCGAGCACGGCGAGCTTCGCGTAGAAGCCGACCGTCGGCGGAATGCCGGCGAGCGAGAACATCACGAGCATCATGACGAACGCTAGCATCGGGCTGCGATGGTTCAGGCCCTTGAAGTCGTCGAGCGTTTCGGCTTCGAAATCGTGGCGAGCGAGCATCATCACCACGCCGAACGCGCCGAGCGTCGTGATCAGGTAGACGATGCTGTAGAACATGGCCGAGCTGTACGCGCTCGCCGCACCCGTCGCCTTGTTGTCGACGATGCCGGCCAGCAGGCCGAGCAGCACGAAGCCCATGTTCGAGATGGCCGAGTAAGCCAGCATGCGCTTGACGTTACGCTGGACGATACCCGTGATGTTGCCGACGATCATCGACAGCGCCGCGAGAATGATCAGCATTTCCTGCCAGTCCACGGCCAGCGGCAGCAGACCCATGACGAGGAAACGCACCGCCCACGCGAAGGCCGCCACCTTCGGGCCGCCGCCGGTGAGCAGCGTCATGGCCGTCGGTGCGCCCTGATAGACGTCGGGCACCCACATGTGGAACGGCACCGCGCCCATCTTGAACGCCACGCCCGCGACCACGAACACCACGCCGAACAGCAGCACGATGTCGTTGATATGGCCCGAGGCGACCGCCTTGAACACGTCGGACAGATCGAGCGAGCCGGTCGCGCCGTACAGCATCGAGATACCGTAGAGCAGGAAACCCGAAGCGAGCGCGCCCAGCACGTAGTACTTCATGGCCGCTTCGTTCGACTGCGAGGCGTCACGGCGCAGCGCGATCAGCGCGTAGAGCGAGAGCGACATCAGCTCGAGGCCGAGGTACAGCGTGAGGAAGTTGTTGCCCGAGATCATGACGATCTGGCCGAGCAGCGAGAACATGCCAAGCAGGAAGAACTCGCCCCGGAACAGGTCACGGTCTTCGAGGTACTTGCGCGAGTACACGATCGACACGGCATAACCGAGCGTGACCACCGACTTCATCGCGCTGGCGAACGGATCGATCACGTACATGCGCGTGAAGTAGTAGTTCACGTGCGGGTCGAACGCGTTCACCGCGAACCAGATGCCGGCGACGACCGTCGTCAGCAGCGCGATGAGATAGGTCGTGCGCCGGCCCGAAGGACCGGAGAACGTGTCGTTGAGCCACGCGACGATGATGCCGGCGAGTACCAGCGCATCGGGTAGCAGAGCGTTCATAGGGGCGTTTGGCATGATCTTTTGTTCCTCCGCTCGGTATTACTGTGACAGCGGCAGTTTCGACACTGCGACGTGGGAGAGGAGGTTTTCCACGGAAACGTGCATCACATCGGTAAAGGGCTTCGGGTAGATGCCCATGAAAAGCGTAAACAGCGCGAGTACCACGAGAATCCCGTATTCGCGGCAGTTGATGTCCTTCAGCTCGCGGACATGATCGTTCGCGACCGCGCCAAAGTACACCCGCTTGTACATCCACAACGTGTAGGCCGCGCCCAGGATCAGCGTGAACGCCGCCCCGAATGCGATCCAGAAGTTGTACTTCACAGCCGCCAGAATCACCATGAATTCGCCGACGAATCCCGAGGTGCCCGGCAAACCGCAGTTGGCCATCGCAAACAGCATGGCCAGCGCCGCGAACTTCGGCATCGTGTTGACGACGCCGCCGTAATCGGCGATCTGACGCGTATGCATGCGGTCATACAGCACCCCGATGCACAGAAACATGGCGCCCGAGACGAAGCCGTGCGAGATCATCTGGATGATCCCGCCTTCGACCGCGAGCTGGCTCGACGGGCCGAACATAAAGAAGCCGAGCGTGACGAAGCCCATGTGGGCGATCGACGAATACGCGACCAGCTTTTTCATGTCCGACTGCACCATCGCCACGAGGCCGATGTAGATCACCGCGATCAACGACAGCGTGATAATGCCCGGCGCCAGGTAGTGGCTCGCGTCCGGCGTGACCGGCAGCGAGAAACGCAGGAAACCGTACGCGCCGAGCTTGAGCATGATGGCAGCCAGCACCACCGAACCGCCCGTGGGCGCTTCGACGTGCGCGTCCGGCAACCACGTGTGGACCGGGAACATCGGCACCTTGACGGCGAACGCGAAGAAGAACGCGATGAACAGCAGAATCTGCGGCGTCATCGCAAGCTTGGCGTCCTGCCAGGCGGCGAGTTCGAACGTACCCGTCACGCGGTAGAGATACAGCAACGCGATCAGCATCAACAGCGAGCCGGCCAGCGTGTACAGAAAAAACTTGAAGGCCGCATACACGCGGTTCGGGCCGCCCCACACCCCGATGATGATGTACATCGGGATCAGCGTGGCTTCGAAGAACACGTAGAACAGCAGGCCATCGGCGGCGCAAAAGACGCCGATCATCAGACCCGACAGGACAAGGAAGGCGGCGAAATACTGCGCGACGTCTTCCTTGATGACCTGCCAGCCCGCGATCACCACGATCACGGTAATGAGCGCCGTGAGCACCACGAACCACATCGCGATGCCGTCGATGCCCAGGTGATAGGCAATATTGAACCGGTCGATCCAGAGCGACTTCTCCTCGAACTGCAGCGCAGCCGTGGTGGTGTCGAAGCCCGAGATGAGCGGAAGCGTAACGAGGAAACTAAGCACTGAACCGATGAGCGCGAGCCAGCGGGCTCGGCCCGGGTTCCGGTCGGAACCCACTACTAAAACGATGATGCCGAAGATGATCGGCATCCAGATCGCAATACTGAGAATCGGGGTTGCGTGCATGCGTTTCCTCGCCTTATTTGCCGCTGAGCGTTACAAACAGGGTAAGGAGGCCAAGCATGCCAATGATCATGGCGAATGCGTAGTGATAGATATAGCCGGATTGCAGGAAACGAATGACAGTTGCAAACCAGCCGATAAACTTGGCGCTCCCGTTCACGACGCCGTCGATCACGACGACATCGCCCTCCTTCCACAGACCGCGACCGATAGCGACTGCTCCGCGTGCGAAGACGATTTCGTTGATCTTGTCGAGGTAATACGCGTTTGCCAGCAGCTTGTAGACCGGTGCGAACGTGCGCTGCACGACGGCCGGCAGATCCGGGCGCTTCATGTAGAAGAACCACGCCACCACCACACCCGCGAGTGCGAGCCACACCGGAGCGCCCGAGAACGCATGCGCGCCCATCGCGGCCCAACCCTGGAACTCTTCGGCCATCTCGGTCAGACCCGGATGGTTCTGGCCGATGAAGATCACCTTGTCGAACGCCACGCCGCTCTGGAAGAACGAGCCGAACAGCAGCGGCTGGATCGCGTAGGCGCCGGCAATGATCGACGGAATTGCGAGCAGGACGAGCGGCAGCCAGATCACCCACGGCGACTCGTGCGGCACGTGCACGTGATGATCGTCGTGACCGTGATCGCCGTGGCCGTGGGCTGCTTCGATCGCCATCGGCGATTCCGGATGCTTCGGACCGCGGAAGCGCTCTTCACCATGGAACACGAGGAAGTACATGCGGAACGAGTACAGCGCCGTCACGAACACGCTCGCCACGACCGCGAAGTACGCGAAGCCCGAACCTGGCAGGTGCGAGAGCTTCACGGCGTCGATGATCGAATCCTTCGAGTAGAAGCCCGAGAAGAACGGCGTGCCGATCAGCGCGAGCGAACCGACGAGCGAGGTGATCCACGTGATCGGCATGTACTTGCGCAGGCCACCCATGTTGCGCATGTCCTGGTCGTGGTGCATACCGATGATGACCGAGCCCGCGGCAAGGAACAGCAGCGCCTTGAAGAACGCGTGCGTCATCAGGTGGAAGATCGCGACCGGGTAAGCCGAGACACCGAGCGCCACCGTCATGTAGCCGAGCTGCGAGAGCGTCGAGTACGCGACCACGCGCTTGATGTCGTTCTGCACAATGCCAAGGAAGCCCATGAACAGCGCGGTAATGGCGCCGATCACGACGATGAACGAGAGCGCGGCGTCCGAGAGTTCGAACAGCGGCGACATACGCGCGACCATGAAGATACCGGCCGTCACCATGGTTGCCGCGTGAATCAGCGCGGAGATCGGCGTCGGGCCTTCCATCGAATCGGGCAGCCAGACGTGCAGCGGGAACTGCGCCGACTTACCCATTGCGCCGATGAACAGGCAGATACACGAAACCGTCAGCAGGTTCCACGAGGTGCCCGGGAACGTCAGCGCGGCGAGTTCGTGGCCCTTCGCGAACACGTCGTTGTAGTTCAGCGAACCGCCGTACGCGAGCAGGAGACCAATGCCCAGCAGGAAGCCGAAGTCACCCACGCGGTTCACGAGGAACGCCTTCATGTTCGCGTAGATGGCGCTTTCACGCTTGAAGTAGAAGCCGATCAGCAGGTACGAAACCAGACCCACCGCTTCCCAGCCGAAGAACAGCTGCAGGAAGTTGTTGGCCATCACGAGCATCAGCATCGAGAACGTGAAGAGCGCGATGTACGAGAAGAAGCGCTGGTAGCCCTCTTCTTCCGCCATGTAGCCGATCGTGTAGATGTGCACCATCAGCGACACGAAGGTCACGACGATCATCATGAGCGCCGTGAGCGAGTCGACGAGGAAGCCCACTTCGAACTTCATGCCGCCGACCGACATCCATTCGTAGACGGTCGCGTTGAAACTCGCACCACCCAGCACGTCGAAGAACGTCATGCACGAGAGCACGAACGCAATCGCGACGCCGAGAATGGTGACCGTATGTGCGCCAGCGCGCCCCACTGTCTTGCCGAACAGACCCGCGATGAGCGAGCCGGCGAGTGGAGCCAGCGGAATCGCCAGCAGCAAGTTTTCGTTGAGTGTCGTAGCCATAACCGCCTGCCTTAGCCTTTGAGCTGATCGAGATCCTCGACATTGATCGTGTCGAGGCTGCGGAACAGAGTCACAAGAATAGCCAGACCAATTGCTGCTTCCGCCGCCGCAACTGTAAGCACGAAGAACACGAAAATCTGTCCGTGAACGTCACCGAGATAATGCGAGAACGCAACGAAGTTCGTGTTCACCGCCAACAACATCAGCTCAATCGCCATCAGGATGATGATGACGTTGCGCCGATTCAAAAAGATACCAACGATCGAGATCGCAAACAGGATCGCGCCGAGGACGAGGTAATGGGCCAGGGTCAACATGGTGGTTCGCTCCTTCGCGCTTAGCTCTTTGTTGCGGGCGCGGCCGGCGCGGCACCCTGCGCCGCCGGGGCGGCTGCAGCGGCATCGGCCGACGCGGCTTCCTCGACTTCCGGCACTTCGACCACGGCCTGCATCTTCACGAGGCGCACGCGGTCCTGGCGACGCACGCTGACCTGCTTCGACACGTCCTGGCGCTTGCTGTCTTTCGGCTCGCGCACGGTCAGGCCGATCGCCGCGACGATCGCCACCAGCAGCACGAGGCCTGCGACTTCGAACGCGAAGATGTAGTCGGTGTAGATGATCTTGCCGATCAGATGCGTGTTCGAGATCGACGACGCAGCCGCGGCCGAGGTGTCGGCCACGGGCGACGTGGTCGCGCCATAACCGTGCCAGAGGATCAGCGCGGTTTCGACCACCATGATCGCGCCCACGATGGTCGCGACCGGGATGAAGCGCTTGAAGTCGCGGCTCAGCACGTCGACGTTGATGTCCAGCATCATCACCACGAACAGGAACAGCACCATCACCGCGCCCACGTAGACGAGCACCAGCAGGATCGCGAGGAACTCGGCCTCCAGCAGCATCCATACCGCGGCCGCGTTGAAGAACGCGAGCACGAGAAAGAGCGCCGACGAGACGGGGTTGCGCGAGGTGATCACCTTCATCCCTGATAGCGTGAGCAACAAGGCGAAGATGTAGAACAGGACGGTCGTGAATTCCATGATTACTGGTTCATCGTTGAGGCCATCATAAGGCGGATTGCGCAGCGCAAACTGGCGGCCAGACCAGGGAGCGCCGCGCCGCGAGGGTCGGCATGCAGGGTCGCCGCGATTTCAGGCGCAGGCGTGCCCCGCAGCCGGCCCGAACCGCGGGCCGATGCAGCGTCAAACTGAAGATCAACGGTACGGTGCATCTGCTGCCTTGTTTGCCGCGATCTGCGCTTCGTAGCGGTCGCCGACAGCCAGCAGCATTTCCTTGGTGAAGTACAGGTCGCCACGCTTCTCGCCGTGATACTCGAGAATGTGCGTTTCGACGATCGAATCCACCGGGCAGCTCTCTTCGCAGAAACCGCAGAAGATGCACTTGGTCAGATCGATGTCGTAGCGCGTCGTGCGGCGCGTGTTGTCGGCGCGCACGTCCGATTCGATGGTGATGGCCATCGCCGGGCACACGGCTTCGCACAGCTTGCACGCGATGCAGCGCTCTTCGCCGTTTTCATAGCGGCGCAGTGCGTGCAGACCGCGAAAACGCGGCGACATCGGGGTCTTCTCTTCCGGGAACTGCACCGTGAACTTGCGCTTGAAGGTGTAACGACCCGTCAGCGCGAGGCCCTTGAGCAGCTCGGTCAGGAAGAACGTCTTGAAGAAGTTTTGGATAGCGGTCATGTTTCTTTCGCCCCTTATTTCCAGATGCTCAGCGGCGACATATACCAGAAACCGACCACGATCAGCCACACGACGCACACCGGAATGAACACTTTCCAGCCAAGACGCATGATCTGGTCATAGCGGTAGCGCGGGAACGTCGCGCGGGCCCAGATGAAGACCGACAGAAGGCAGAAGACCTTCAACACCAGCCAGAACACGCCGGGGATGAAATCGAGGAAGCTGAACGGCGCGCTCCAGCCACCGAGGAACAGCGTGGAAGCCAGCGCCGAGATCACGATCATGTTGATGTACTCGGCGAGGAAGAAGAGCGCGAAGCCCATCCCCGAGTAATCGACCATGTGACCCGCGACGATTTCCGACTCGCCTTCCACCACGTCGAACGGGTGACGGTTGGTTTCGGCGAGGCCCGAGATGAAGTAGACGACGAACATCGGCAGCAGCGGCAGCCAGTTCCACGAGAGGAACGTGATGCCCCAGTTCGCGAAACGACCGTGCATCTGGCTCTGGACGATGTCCGAGAGGTTCAGGCTGCCCGACACCATCAGCACCACGACGAGCGCGAAGCCCATCGCGATTTCGTACGAGACCATCTGCGCCGCGGCGCGCATCGCGCCGAGGAACGCATACTTCGAGTTCGAAGCCCAGCCCGCGAGAATCACGCCGTAGACGCCGAACGACGAGATCGCCATCACGTAGATGAGACCCGCGTTGATGTCGCCGAGCACCGCCCCCGCCTGGAACGGAATCACCGCCCAGACCGCGAAGGCCGGCACCACCACCATGATCGGCGCGACCATGTAGACCCAGCGGCTCGCCTGGGCGGGCTGGATCACTTCCTTGAGCAACAGCTTCAGGACGTCGGCGATCGGCTGCAGCAGACCGCCCGGGCCGACGCGGTTCGGGCCCAGACGCACGTGCATCCAGCCGATGAGCTTGCGCTCCCACAGGATCAGGTAGGCCACGCACAGCAGGATCACCACCGAGACGACGAGAATGCGCACCAGCGCCCACACCGTGGGCCACGCCACGCCGAGCAGCTGGCTGCCGCCTGCATTGATCGTATCGAACAAGCTCATTTACGCCTTCTCCACCAGCAGTTCACCGAACAGGCTGCCGAGTTGCGCGCCGGCCGGCGTCGCCGCCGACACGCGCACCGCCGTCGGCGCAAGATTCGCATCGCGCGTCGCGGGCGCCGTCACCGACAGCTCGCCC
This sequence comes from Paraburkholderia sp. J67, assembly GCF_905220265.1. Classification (NCBI taxonomy): domain Bacteria; kingdom Pseudomonadati; phylum Pseudomonadota; class Betaproteobacteria; order Burkholderiales; family Burkholderiaceae; genus Paraburkholderia; species Paraburkholderia sp. J67. The sequence continues at coordinate 649,606 of NZ_CAJMZK010000002.1, read as the reverse complement.
TGACGCACGCGCACCGCGTCGCCTTCCTTCAGACCGAGCTGGTCGAACAGCGCAGCCGGCAGGCCGACCGTGTTCGCCACGCGAGCGGCCGTCGTGAGGTGCAGCGCTTCGGAGCGGCGCACGATCGGATCGGCGTGATAGATGGGCACGTCAGCGATACGTTCGAAGCGGCCTTCCGCCGCCTTCGCGACGCTGCCGCGCGCGACCGTGGCGCTGGCCTTGTTCGACAGACGCGCGTCGAAGCTGCCGTCGCCGATTGCCTTGCGGCGCACTTCTTCAGCGGCGTCGTATTCGAAGCCGGACAAGCCCATCAGCGTGCCGAGCACGCGCAGGACCTTCCAGGCCGGACGCGTGTCGCCGAGCGGGCGCACGACGCCGTTGAAGGTCTGCACGGTGCCTTCGGCGTTGACGAAGGTGCCCGACGTTTCCGTGTACGGCGCGATCGGCAGCAGCACGTCGGCGTAGTCGAGGCCGGTCTTGAACGGCGAGAACACGGCGACCATTTCGGCCTGCGCGAGCGCGGCGCGGGCGGCAGCCGGGTTGACCGTGTCGAATTCGGGTTCGACGTTGAACAGCAGATAACCCTTGCGCGGCTGCTCGAACACTTCGCGTGCGTTCAGACCGTCGCGGCCCGGCAGTGCGCCCACGAGGTGCGCACCGACCGTGTTGGCGGCTTCGCTCAGGAAACCGAGCGTCGCGCCCGTCGTGTCGGCGATGAACTGCGCAGCAGCGTGCAGACGCGAGAATTCCGGATGCTGGACCGCGGCGTTGCCGAGCAGCACGAAGCGGCGCTCGCCGCTCGCGAGCGAGGCGGCAACCTGCTTCGCGGCGTCAGTCGCTTGCGCGCCGGCGAAACCTTCGGGCAGTGCCACACCCTTCGCTTCAGCGACGGCGGCAGCGATCGCAGCGAGCTCGTCGAGCCATGCCGACGGCGCAGCGACGATGCGTTGTGCGTTCGGTATCAGCGAACCATCGGCCGTCGCGTTCAGGAAGGACACCTGCGCCCCGCCCTTCGCAGCCTGGCGCAGACGCGCGGCGAACAGCGCGTGGTCACGGCGCAGGAACGAACCGATAACGAAAGCCGAGTCCGCGTAGGACAGATCGGCGATCTTCGTGCCGAGCCACGGCGCGCCTTCGAGCGGCGCCGAGAAGTCGCTCTGACGCAGGCGGAAGTCGACGTTCGGCGTGCCGATCGCGTCCGCGAGCTGCTTCACGAGATGCAGTTCTTCGAGGGTGCTATGCGGGCTGACCAGCGCGGCGAGCATGTTTTCGCCGTGATCGTCGCTGATACCGCGAATGCCCTTCACCACGTAATCGAGCGCGGTCTGCCAGTCGGTTTCCACCCACTCGCCGCCCTGCTTGATCATCGGGCGCGTGAGGCGGTCTTCCGCGTTCAGGCCTTCGTACGAGAAACGATCCTTGTCCGAGATCCAGCATTCGTTGACGGCTTCGTTCTCGAACGGCAGCACGCGCATCACGCGGTTGTTCTTGACCTGCACGACGAGGTTCGCACCGGTCGAATCGTGCGGGCTCACCGACTTGCGGCGCGACAGTTCCCACGTACGCGCCGAGAAGCGGAACGGCTTGCTCGTGAGCGCGCCGACCGGGCACAGGTCGATCATGTTGCCCGACAGTTCCGAATCCACGGTCTTGCCGAGGAAGGTGCTGATTTCCGAGTGCATGCCGCGACCGAGCATGCCGAGCTCCATCACACCGGCGATCTCGTCGCCGAAGCGCACGCAGCGCGTGCAGTGGATGCAGCGCGACATCTCTTCCATCGAGATGAGCGGGCCGACGTTCTTGTGGAACACGACGCGCTTTTCTTCGCTGAAGCGCGACGCCGACTTGCCGTAACCGACGGCCAGATCCTGCAACTGGCACTCGCCGCCCTGATCGCAGATCGGGCAATCGAGCGGGTGGTTGATCAGCAGGAATTCCATCACGGCTTGCTGACCCTGCACGGCCTTGTCCGACGTCGTGCGCACGACCATGCCTTGCGACACCGGCGTCGCGCACGCGGGCACGGCCTTCGGCATCTTTTCGACATCGACGAGACACATCCGGCAGTTGGCCGCGATCGACAGCTTCTTGTGATAGCAGAAGTGCGGAATGTACGTGTCCACGCGCTGCGCAGCCTGGATCACCATGCTGCCCTCGGGCACCTGCACCTTCTTGCCGTCTATTTCAAGTTCAACCATGATGGTTAATCGTCCCTAACCTGTTACCGCTCAATTTCTCAGCGGCATTCCCCGTTACACCGCTAGTGCGGCGTGCCACGTGGTTCGCGCACCGCGCGCTGTCCTTGCTCGCCCTTTCAGGCAGCCACCGTTTCCGAGGCCGCATGCGAGCCGGCGTGACCGCCGACGAGACAACGCTTGTTGTGCACGTGATATTCGAATTCGTCCCAGTAATGCTTGAGCATGCCGCGCACCGGCATGGCCGCCGCGTCGCCGAGCGCGCAGATTGTACGGCCCATGATGTTGCCCGCGACCGAGTTCAGCAGATCCAGGTCTTCCTGGCGGCCCTGACCATGCTCGATACGGTTCACCACGCGATACAGCCAGCCCGTGCCTTCGCGGCAAGGCGTGCACTGACCGCACGACTCTTCGTAGTAGAAGTACGAAAGACGCAGCAGCGAGCGCACCATGCAGCGCGTTTCGTCCATGACGATGACCGCGCCGGAGCCGAGCATCGAGCCCTGCTTGGCGATGGAGTCATAGTCCATGTCCGTCTGCATCATCAGGTCGCCCGGAATGACCGGCGCCGACGAGCCGCCCGGAATCACGGCCTTGAGCTTCTTGCCGCCGCGCACGCCACCGGCGAGTTCCATCAGCGTCGCGAACGGCGTGCCGAGCGGAATCTCGTAGTTGCCCGGACGCTCCACGTCACCCGAGATCGAGAAGATCTTGGTGCCGCCGTTGTTCGGCTTGCCGAGTTCCATGTAGGCCTGCGGGCCCACGGTCAGCAGGAACGGGACGGCTGCGAACGTCTCGGTGTTATTGATCGTGGTGGGCTTGCCGTACACGCCGAAGCTCGCCGGGAACGGCGGCTTGAAGCGCGGCTGGCCTTTCTTGCCCTCGAGCGATTCGAGCAGCGCCGTCTCCTCGCCGCACACATACGCGCCATAGCCATGGTGCGCGTGCAGCTGGAACGAGAAGTCCGAGCCAAGAATGTTGTCGCCGAGCAAGCCCGCGGCGCGCGCTTCATCCAGCGCGGCCTCGAAGCGGCGATACACCTCGAAGATCTCGCCGTGGATGTAGTTGTAGCCCACGGTGATGCCCATCGCGTACGCGCCGATCGCCATGCCTTCGATCACGGCATGCGGATTCAGGCGCAGGATGTCGCGGTCCTTGAACGTACCCGGTTCGCCCTCGTCCGAGTTGCAGACGAGATACTTCTGCCCCGGGAACTGACGCGGCATGAAGCTCCACTTCAGGCCAGTCGGGAAACCCGCGCCGCCTCGGCCGCGCAGACCACCGGCCTTGACGTCGGCGATCACCTGTTCGGGCGGCACCTTGCCTTCGACGATACGGCGCAGCTGCGCATAACCGCCGCGCGCAACGTAGTCCTGGAGATGCCAGTTCTCGCCGTTGAGGCCCGCGAGAATCAGGGGTTTGATGTGACGATCGTGCAACGCAGTCATTTCGCAAGCTCCTCGAGCAGCTGGTCGATCTTCTCGCGGCTCATGAAGCTGCACATACGGTGGTTGTTCACGAGCAGCACCGGTGCGTCGCCGCACGCGCCCATGCATTCACCTTCTTTCAAGGTGAACTTGCCATCCGACGTGGTTTCGCCGAAGTCGATACCGAGCTTCTGCTTCAGGTATTCCGCGGCGCCTTCCGCGCCGCCATCCGGGCCGAGCTGACACGGCAGGTTCGTGCAGAGCGTGATCTTGTGCTTGCCGACCGGCCGGGTCTCGAACATCGTATAGAAGGTGGCCACTTCCTGGACGGCAACCGGCGGCATGCCGATGTAGTCGGCCACGAACTGCATCAGTTCGGGCGACAGCCAGCCATGCTCTTCTTGAGCCACGGCCAAAGCCGCCATCACGGCGGACTGTCGCTGATCGGCGGGGTACTTCGACAGCGCGCGATCGATTTCTTTCAGGCCTTCAGCTGAGATCATTTTCAGACACGACTCTTTCAATTCCTACCGTTTCAATTCCCGCCAGACAAACTCCTGCCGCGCGTTACGCATTCCTGCTCGCTGCGACAGATGTGGCGTTCCCGGTATTTCGCCGCGCGCCCTGCTTTTCGCTGGCGCGCCGGCAGTTTGCTGCTTAGCGGTCGATTTCACCGAACACGATGTCCTGTGTACCGATGATCGTGACCGCGTCGGCAATCATGTGACCGCGCGCCATTTCATCCAGCGCGGCCAGGTGGGCATAACCCGGTGCGCGGATCTTCAGACGATACGGCTTGTTTGCGCCATCCGACACCAGGTAGATGCCGAATTCACCCTTCGGATGTTCGACGGCAGCGTAAGCCTCGCCCGCCGGCACATGGAAGCCTTCCGTGAAGAGCTTGAAGTGGTGAATCAGCTCTTCCATGTTCGACTTCATGTTCACGCGTGACGGCGGCGCAACCTTGTGATTGTCGACCATCACGGGGCCAGGATTCTTGCGCAGCCACTCAATGCACTGTTTCGCGATCCGGGTGGACTGACGCATTTCTTCGACACGCACGAGGTAGCGGTCGTAGCAATCGCCATTCACGCCCACCGGAATGTCGAAGTCCAGTTGGTCGTAGACTTCGTACGGCTGCTTCTTGCGCAGATCCCACTCGATGCCCGAACCGCGCAGCATCGCACCCGTCAGACCGAGTTGCATGGCGCGCTCTGGGCTCACCACGCCGATGCCCACGAGACGCTGCTTCCAGATGCGATTGTCGGTGAGCAGCGTTTCGTACTCGTCGACACAGCCCGGGAAGCGCGTGAAGAAGTCGTCGATGAAGTCCAGCACCGAGCCCTGGCGCGCTTCGTTCATCTTCGCGAGCGCCTTCTCGTTGTGGATTTTCGACGCCTTATATTGCGGCATTGCGTCCGGCAGATCGCGATAGACACCGCCCGGACGGTAATACGCCGCGTGCATACGCGCGCCCGACACCGCCTCGTAGACGTCCATCAGGTCCTCGCGCTCGCGGAACGCATACAGGAACACCGCCATTGCGCCGACGTCGAGCCCGTGCGAGCCGATCCACATCAGGTGGTTCAGCACGCGGGTGATTTCGTCGAACAGCACGCGGATGTACTTCGCGCGGATCGGCACTTCGAGGCCGAGCAGCTTTTCGATCGCGAGCACATAGCCGTGCTCGTTGACCATCATCGACACGTAGTCGAGACGGTCCATGTACGGCACCGACTGAATGAAGGTCTTGCTCTCGGCGAGCTTTTCGGTCGCGCGATGCAGCAGGCCGATGTGCGGATCGGCGCGCTGGATCACTTCGCCGTCGAGCTCGAGCACGAGGCGCAGCACACCGTGCGCTGCCGGGTGCTGCGGGCCGAAGTTGAGCGTGTAGTTCTTGATCTCTGACATGCGACCCTCTTAGTGTTTCCTCAGACCACCGTAACGATCCTCGCGGATCACGCGCGGCGTGATCTCGCGCGGCTCGATCGTAACCGGTTGATAGACTACCCGCTTCTGCTCCGGGTCATATCGCATCTCGACATAACCGGAAACCGGGAAGTCCTTGCGGAACGGATGGCCAATGAAACCGTAGTCGGTCAGGATACGGCGCAGGTCGGGGTGGCCTTCGAAGACGATACCGAACAGGTCGAACGCTTCACGTTCGTACCAGTTGGCCGAATTCCAGATCTCGACGACGGAGGGAACGATGGGCACTTCGTCGTCCGGCGCGAACACGCGCAGACGCAGACGCCAGTTGTTTGTGATGGAGAGCAGCTGCGAAACGGCCGCAAAACGCGGACCGTCCCAGGCGCCGTCGCCATAGGTTTGATAGTCGACGCCGCACAGGTCGATCAACTGTTCGAAGCGCAGCGACGCATTGTCGCGGAGTTCCGTCGCAACATTGAGGTAATCTACCGCCTTTATGACCAAGGTCAACTCACCGAGCTTTTCAGTGAGGCTGACGATGCGCGCACCAAGGGTCGCTTCGAGGTTCGCTTTCAGGGTCTCGAGTTTGCTTGCCATATTGTGGGGAGGCGCTTGGCCTTTATTGACGGGCGATGGTGCTAGTGCGGCGAATCTTCGCCTGCAACTGGATCACCCCGTAGACCAGGGCTTCCGCTGTAGGCGGGCAACCTGGCACATAGACGTCGACCGGCACGATGCGATCGCAACCGCGCACGACCGAATACGAATAATGGTAGTAACCGCCGCCGTTGGCGCAGGACCCCATCGAGATGACCCAGCGCGGCTCGGCCATCTGGTCGTAGACCTTGCGCAGTGCCGGCGCCATCTTGTTGCAGAGGGTACCGGCGACGATCATGACATCGGACTGACGCGGACTCGGGCGAAACACCACGCCGAAGCGGTCGAGGTCATAACGGGCCGCGCCCGCGTGCATCATTTCGACCGCGCAACACGCCAGGCCGAACGTCATCGGCCACAGCGAGCCGGTGCGCGTCCAGTTGATCAGCTTGTCAGCCGTAGTGGTGACAAACCCTTCCTTCAAGACCCCTTCGATACTCATGTGCTTTCCACTCCAGCGGACGGCCTGCAGTGTCCCCACAGTGCCGCCCATGCTATCCGGCGATTTAACCCGTCATTCCCAGTCGAGACCGCCCTTCTTCCAGATGTAGGCAAAGCCCAGCAGGAATTCGAGCAGAAACAGCATCATCGACAGGAAGCCCGGCCAGCCAATGTCGCGCAGGGCTACGCCCCACGGAAACAGGAATGCCGTTTCGAGGTCGAAGATGATGAAGAGAATGGCCACGAGGTAATACCGTACATCGAACTTCATGCGCGCGTCTTCGAACGCTTCAAAGCCGCACTCGTACGGTGAATTCTTTTCGCTGTTGGGGCGATTGGGACCGAGGATCTTGCCGATGCTGACCAGCGCCACGCCCAGACCAAGACCTACGAGAAGGAACAACAGGACGGGGTAATAGGTAGCGAGGTTCAAGGCTATCCTCTATCGGGTTGGTTCTGAGGTTCCGCAGGAGAACTTCTGGTCGCTCCGCGGGAATTGCTTTACGTACTTCGCGCTGCGAACGAAACAAACACGACGTATAAAGCAAAAATGCCAGCCGAAGCTGATGAAGCAAGCGGCTGGCATTTTATCGAATACATTGGTGCCGACGGCGAGACTCGAACTCGCACAGCTTTCGCCACTACCCCCTCAAGATAGCGTGTCTACCAATTTCACCACGTCGGCACTACATGCAATCCGGGACAACAATTTATTGAAACCCGCGAATCGCTTCAAGACTTAAATTCTAACCCGTTCTGGCGATTTGTTCAATGCACAAAAACAGATTTTTGAAACTTTATTTCGGAACGTCGTTACCAGGAGCCGATGCTGCTGCCGACGATGCCACTGCCGGAACGCTTGCATTGGACGCTGCGGAAACACTCGCTGCGACCGGCGCCGAAGCTACGACCGGGGCTGCTGCCGAACCGCCAAGCACGCCCGCCGAAGGCTTCGCATGATACGACCCCAGGTAAGTTAACGCAAGCGTCGACACGAAAAAGACCGTTGCGAGAATTGCGGTGGTACGCGACAGGAAGTTCGCGGAACCGCTCGCGCCGAACAGGCTGCCCGACGCGCCGCTACCGAAAGCCGCGCCCATGTCGGCACCTTTGCCGTGCTGCAGCAATACGAGGCCGATCACCCCGAGCGCCGACAGAAGCTGAACGACGATAATCAACGTTTTCAAATACAGCATCACACTCACCTGAGTCCTGGTTGAACGCACCCTCGTTCGAGGATGCGCAGAGTCGGCCGGCACGGCCCTCGCAAGAGTCGCCGTGCGGAACCTTTAGCCCGCGACGCTCGCGCCCGCCGCAGCGGCCGCGCAGATCGCGAGGAAATCTTGTGCCTTGAGCGATGCGCCGCCGATCAGGCCGCCATCGATATCGGCCTGACGGAACAGCTCCGCCGCATTCTCCGGCTTCACGCTGCCGCCGTACAGCAACGGTACGTCCGCCACGCTCGCACCCTTGGCGGCAAGACGCGCACGCAGAAACGCGTGCACCTGCTGCGCCTGCTCCGACGTAGCGCTCTTGCCCGTGCCGATGGCCCACACCGGCTCGTAGGCGACGACGATTTGCGCCGCTTCCTGCTCCGACAGCACGGCCAGCACCGCATCGAGTTGCGCGCCGACGACCTGTTCGGTCGCGCCGCTTTCGCGCTCTTCCAGCGTCTCGCCTACGCAGACGATTGGCGTCACGCCGGCTGCCAGCACGCGCTGCGTCTTCACCGCGACGAGTTCCGAGCTTTCACCGTGATAGGCGCGACGCTCCGAATGCCCAACGATCGCAAAGCCTGCCTCGAAATCGGCAACCATGCCCGCGGCCACTTCGCCCGTGTAGGCGCCCTGTTCATGCGCCGAGACATCCTGCGCACCCCACACCACGCGGCTTGCGCCAAGCAGCGCCTGGGCCTGAGCGAGATAGGGGAACGGCACGCACACGCCGACACGGACGTCGGCCGGCAGCGCCTGAGCGCCCTGCGCGACGCCTTCGAACAGTGCAGCGTTGGCCGCCACGCGGCCATGCATCTTCCAGTTACCGACTACGAGCTTCGATCGTTGATTCGTCATTGTTCCGGTTGCTGTTAAAAGCGGACGCAAAACACATCATTTTACTGCGTGTAATCGAAGTGGGTCAAACCGACCCACTCTTCACGCACGAAAAATTTGCGTCGACAAAGGCAGAAAATAATCAGGAAAATCAAGCGCGAACCCCATCGTCACGATTAACGGGGACGCGCATGCCGCACGGAGACGGGCAAGCGATCGTTAAGCCGCCTGACCCCAATCGAGCACGATCTTGCCGATGTGCTCACTGCTTTCCATCAGCGCGTGGGCCTCGGCGGCCTGTGCAGCCGGGAACACCTTGTAGACGACCGGCTTGATGCGGCCATCTTCGAGCAGCGGCCAGACCTGCTCCTTCAAATCCCGGGCGATCTGCGCCTTGAACTCGACCGAGCGGGCACGCAGCGTCGAACCCGTGACGGTCAGACGGCGGCGCAGGATCTCGCCCATGTTGAGTTCGGCCTTCGAGCCGCCGAGCGTTGCGATCAGCACGATGCGCCCGCCCGTCGCCAGCGCCGACAGCTCGCGCGACACGTAGCCGCCCGCCACCATGTCGAGGATCACATCCACGCCGCGATCGTTGGTGAGCGACTTCACGACATCCACGAAATCTTCGCTGCGGTAGTTGATCGCGCGCTCCGCGCCGAGCGCCTCGCAGGCGCGGCACTTCTCGTCCGAACCAGCGGTCGCGAACACGCGAAAGCCCAGGGCATGCGCGATCTGGATCGCCGTCACGCCGATCCCGCTCGAACCGCCCTGCACCAGCAAGGTCTCGTTTTCGCCACCCTCGCCGTGGCCCAACTGGGCGCGCTGGAACACGTTGCTCCAGACGGTGAAGAACGTTTCGGGCAGCGACGCGGCCTCGATATCGCTCAGCCCCTTCGGCACCGGCAGACACTGCCCGAGCGGCGCGATCACATACTCGGCGTAACCGCCGCCCGCGATCAGCGCGCACACGCGGTCACCCTGCTTCAGACCAAACGGATTGTTATTCGGGTCGATCGTGCCGCCGACGATCTCGCCTGCCACTTCGAGCCCCGGCAGATCCGAGATACCCGGCGGCGGCGCATACGAACCCTTGCGCTGGAACACGTCCGGGCGATTCACCCCCGACGCGCTCACCTTGATCAGCACTTCACCGGCTTTCGGCTCGGGCATGGGGCGCTCGCCCAGCTTGAGCACGTCCGGCGCACCGAATTCGGTTATTTCGACAGCCTTCATCTTCCGTCTCCCCAAGGTCTGGATGGCACTACCCGCGCGGTGCCTCGCAACTGCTCATTGTCATAAAAAAACGGCCGGCGCGCTCGTCGCGCTGCCGGCCGTTTCAGCCAACCGCCTTACTGCTGCGGTTCGCCTTGCGGTGCGGTGCCGCCATTGGCTTGCTCATTGAGCAGCGCCTTGGCCGACAGACGCACACGACCCTTCTCGTCCGTCTGGATGACCTTGACCTTCACGATCTGGCCTTCCTTCAGATAGTCGTTGATGTCCTTGATGCGCTCGTTGGCGATCTCGGAGATGTGCAGCAGACCATCCTTGCCCGGCAGCAGGTTCACGATCGCGCCGAAGTCCAGCAGCTTGAGGACCGCGCCTTCGTACACCTGGCCCACTTCGACTTCAGCCGTGATGTTCTCGATGCGCTTCTTCGCTTCGGCCATGCCTTCGCTCGACGTCGAAGCGATGGTCACAACGCCGTCGTCCGAAATGTCGATGGTCGTACCGGTTTCTTCCGTCAGCGCGCGGATCACCGAGCCACCTTTGCCGATCACGTCGCGGATCTTTTCCGGGTTGATCTTGATGGTGATCATGCGCGGAGCGTATGCCGACAGCTCCGTGTTCACGCCCGACACCGCCGAGGTCATCTTGCCGAGGATATGCAGACGGGCTTCGTGCGCTTGCGCGAGCGCGACCTGCATGATTTCCTTGGTGATGCCCTGGATCTTGATGTCCATCTGCAGCGCGGTCACGCCAGCTTCCGTACCCGCCACCTTGAAGTCCATGTCGCCGAGGTGATCTTCGTCGCCGAGGATGTCGGTCAGCACCGCGAACTTGTTGTCTTCGAGGATCAGGCCCATCGCGATACCCGCGACGTGCGCCTTCATCGGCACGCCAGCGTCCATCAGTGCGAGGCAACCGCCGCAGACCGAAGCCATCGACGACGAACCGTTCGATTCGGTGATTTCCGAGACGACGCGGATCGAGTAGCCGAATTCTTCGGCGCTCGGCAGGCACGCGACCAGCGCGCGCTTGGCCAGACGGCCGTGGCCGACTTCACGGCGCTTGGGCGAACCAACACGGCCCGTTTCGCCGGTCGCGAACGGGGGCATGTTGTAGTGAAGCATGAAGCGGTCGCGGTACTCGCCTTCGAGCGCGTCGATGATCTGCTCGTCGCCCTTGGTGCCGAGCGTCGCGACGACCAGCGCCTGCGTTTCGCCACGCGTGAAGAGTGCCGAACCGTGCGTGCGCGGCAGCACGCCAGTGCGAATTTCGATCGGGCGAACCGTGCGCGTGTCACGGCCGTCGATACGCGGCTCGCCGTTCAGGATCTGCGAACGGACGATCTTGGCTTCGATGTCGAACAGCATGTTGCCGACGGTCGCCTTGTCGGCCGCCGTCGTGCCGGCCGCAGCCGCGTCTTCTTCGAGCTTCGCCGACGTCGCTGCGTAGACTTCCTTCAGCTTGGTCGAACGCTGTTGCTTGTCGCGCAGCTGGTACGCAGCGAGCAGGTCGCTGTGAGCCAGTTCCGTCACGCGTGCGATCAGCGCTTCGTTCTTCGGGGCCGGTTGCCAGTCCCACTCGGGCTTGCCACCGTCGCGCACCAGTTCATGGATCGCGTCGATCGCCGTTTGCATCTGCTCGTGGCCGAACACGACCGCGCCGAGCATCACGTCTTCCGGCAACTGGTCGGCTTCCGATTCGACCATCAGCACTGCGCGTTCCGTACCGGCGACGACGAGGTCGAGGCGCGACTGCTTGCTTTGCGAGCGCGTCGGGTTCAGAACGAATTCGTTGTCGATGTAGGCCACGCGTGCGGCGCCGACCGGGCCGTTGAACGGCAGACCCGAGATGGCCAGCGCAGCCGACGCGCCGATCAGCGCGGGGATGTCAGCCGGGATTTCCGGGTTGATCGACAGGACGTGGATCACGACCTGGACTTCGTTGTAGAAACCTTCCGGGAACAGCGGGCGCAGCGGACGGTCGATCAGGCGCGAGATCAGCGTTTCGCCTTCCGACGGACGGCCTTCGCGGCGGAAGAAACCGCCCGGGATCTTGCCGGCCGAATAGGTCTTCTCGAGGTAATCGACGGTGAGCGGGAAGAAGTCTTGACCCGGCTTGGCCGTCTTCGCGCCGACGACGGTCGCGAGCACGACGGTATCTTCGACGTCGACGATGACGGCGCCGCTCGCCTGACGGGCGATTTCACCGGTTTCGAGGCGCACATTGTGCTGGCCCCATTTGAATTCCTTCACGACTTTATTGAACATGGTCATGTCACTCACTCCTTACTCATTTGTTATGCGGCGCCCGCACACGCGGGCGACACGGCAAGACAGAGATCCAGCGCCGCGCGGCAAGAGTAGTGTTATGCCATTCCAGCGGAGCACGCGAGACGGCTGAGACGAACTGCCGCGCACGCACGATCTGCTGGAATGACACAAAGCTCTGCCCCGTGGCCCAGCCCTGCTGCCTGGTGTAGTGCCTTGTACTGCCTGGTACTGCTATCCGGTGCGCATCGCGAGAAGCGGACCGTTCAAAAACAAAATGCCTGTATCAGTGGAACTGACACAGGCATCTTTCTGGAAGACCTTCCGGTTACTTGCGCAGACCCAGCTTTTCGATCAGAGCGCGGTAACGATCAGCGTCCTTGCCCTTCAGGTAGTCGAGCAGCTTGCGACGGCGGCTAACCATGCGCAGCAGACCGCGGCGGCTGTGGTGATCCTTCGCGTGCGACTTGAAGTGGCCAGTCAGTTCGTTGATACGCGACGTCAGGAGTGCAACCTGAACTTCGGGCGAACCCGTGTCGCCGGTGCCACGCGCGAATTGCGCGACGATGTCGGACTTCTTGATATCTGCTACGGACATTTTGCTTTTCCTTTAAAACAAACGAGCGGTCACGGAAGAAAGGCCGTGCCGTGCTTGATTCCTACCCACCGCGAAATACGGCGAGTCCGGCATTGTAGCACAGCCACATCGTCCCGCGACCGGCCCGGCTACGAGCAGGTTCAGGGGCGCTTCATCCGGCAGACCGTGGCGGGCACGGTGCGCTCCGCAGGCAGCGCCAGCACGGTGCGGAACCCGTAGCCCGAGCCCTCGTTGTCGTAGCGCACGCCGGGCGTGCCCTGCTTGTCCATCTGCATGACGTAAAGGGGCTGGATCACCTGATGATCGTCGGCGCGCATCCACATCGGATGGAAGCCATTGTCGAAACGCATCCCCTCCAGCGCCTTCGCGACCGCCTCGGGCTCGGACGAACCGGCCTTATGCATCGCCTGGGCGAGCATTTCCACCAGCATCGACATGCGCAGCACCGGGTAGTCGTCCTGTGCACCCGGGTAGCGCGCACGGAAGGCCTGATACCAGGCGTCCGAAGCTGCGCCGCCGGCGTTAGGGTGCCAGTCGGCCACGGCGATCACGCGCTTGACGCCCGCGTCGCCGAGCGCTGCCGGAGCGCCGAGGCTATTGCCGTAGAACGTGTAGAACGTCGTGTCGAGCCCCTGCTCGCGCGCAGCCTTCACGAGCAGCGTGAGGTCGTTGCCCCAGTTGCCGGTGATGACGGCGTCGGCGCCCGAGGCGCGGATTTTCGCGATGTACGGCGAGAAATCCTTCACCCGGCCGACCGGGTGGAACTCGTCGCCCACCACGGCGATGTCCGGGCGCCGCTTGCCCAGCGCCCCGCGTGCGAGCGTGCTCACGTCATGGCCGAAGCTGTAGTCCTGATTGAGCAGATAGACCTTCTTCACCGATTTATCGGCGGCGATCACGTCGGCGAGCGCATCCATGCGCATGCCCGCGTGGGCGTCGAAGCGGAAATGCCAGAAGCTGCAACCGGCGTTGGTGAGCGCGGGATCGTCGGCGGAATAGTTGAGGAACAGCTCGCGATTGTCCGGCTCGCGCGCATTCTGCCGGTCGATCGCCCCGATCAGCGCCGCCGCCACCGCCGAGCTGTTGCCCTGAAGGACGAAGCCGATATGACGATCCTGCGCCGCGCGCAGTTGCATCAGCGCGGCTTCGGTGCTGCCCTTGCTGTCCAGCACGACCAGTTCAAGCGGATGCCGCCCGTCGGGCAGCGCCACGCCACCCGCCGCGTTCGCGCGTTCCACGCCGAAGCGCAGATTGCGCTCGACGGCCGCGCCCGCATCGGCGAACGGCCCCGACATGCCCTCGATCAGCGCGAGCTGGATCGGTTTGCCCGTGGGCGCGGTATCCGTTGCCTGCGTTGCCTGCGCAATCGTTGCGCCCAACGCGAACAGCCCCACCGCTGCCGTCAGCATGCCCAGCAGTGCGCGCCGTGTGGTTCGTGCCTTCATGCGCCTATTCCTCGTCTCTGGCCCAGATGAAGCGCGGATCATAGGACGCGCGTGCCCAACGCCGCAAGCCCGGCACCGCTCATCGAGCCTTCCCGCGAAATCGTGACGTGTCAAAATATCGGTTCCATAACTGGTCCCGACCGCTGGTTCAGAAGCGGGTGGCGACTGGTTCGAAATCGTACGATCCGCACGACTCGCACGACGTCCGACAAGCGCGTGCGCCCCGGAGACTTCATGCTCAACCGCCTTTCCCCTGTCTTCACTGCCCGCCTGCCGCGTCGGTTGCTCGTCGCTGCTCTCGGCGCGCTCGCGCTCGCCGGGTGCGTGCCGCCGTGGCAGCAGTTTCACGCGGGCGACGATGCCCAGGCCGTGATCGCCCGCTTCGGCCAGCCGCGCGAAGTCTACGACCTGCCCGACGGCGGCAAGCGCCTGATGTGGCCCACCCAGCCAATGGGCGAAGTGACGGTCGCCGCCGACATCGACGGCAGCGGCAAGGTCGTCAACGTACGCCAGGTGCTGCAACCCAACGAGTTCTACAAGGCCGAGATCGGCAAGTGGACGCGCACCGACGTGCTCGTGAACTTTGGCCGCCCGGTAGAAACCGCCTACTTCCCGCTGATGAAACGCGAAGCGTGGACCTATCGCTATCTGGAAGACGGCGTCTGGTACATGCTCTACAGCTTCTACTTCGACGACCAGGGCATCCTGCGCCTCACACAGAAAACGCCCGACCCGTTGCACGATCCCGACCGGCGCAGCCTGTTCTGACCGCCTCGCTAAAGGCGGGCGGGCGGCAAAACGCAAAAACCCCGCACTCTCGCGAGTGCGGGGTTTTTCTTTAACCGCCGTGCCGATGCTTACGAACGCTGCGGATTGAGCTTGTCGCTATCCGAATGCAGCTTGTTGAGCGCCGAGATATACGCCTTGGCCGAGGCCGCGACGATATCCGGATCGGTCCCCACGCCGTTGACGATACGGCCAGCCTTCGACAGACGCACCGTCACTTCGCCCTGCGCCTGGGTGCCGGTCGTGATGGCATTCACCGAGTACAGCAGCAATTCCGAACCGCTGCCCACTTCCGTTTCGATCGCGTTGAACGTCGCGTCCACCGGGCCGTTGCCGGCGGCTTCGCCCGTGACTTCCGAACCGTCCGCCGAGAACACGATGCGTGCATGCGGACGCTCGCCCGTTTCCGAACGCTGCGAGAGCGAGACGAACTTGTAGTGCTCCTTCTCCTGCGCTTCAGCCGACTCTTCCGTCACGATCGCGATGATGTCTTCGTCGAAGATTTCGGCCTTACGGTCGGCCAGTTCCTTGAAGCGTGCGAACGCGCTGTTGAGCTCGCCTTCGCTGTCGAGCGTGATGCCCAGTTCCTGCAAACGCTGCTTGAACGCATTGCGGCCCGAGAGCTTGCCGAGCACGATCTTGTTCGCGCTCCAGCCCACGTCTTCCGCGCGCATGATTTCGTAGGTGTCGCGCGCCTTGAGCACGCCGTCCTGGTGGATGCCCGAAGCGTGCGCAAAGGCGTTCGCGCCAACCACCGCCTTGTTCGGCTGCACGACGAAACCGGTGATCTGCGAGACGAGCTTCGAAGCCGGCACGATCTGCGTCGTGTCGATGCCGAGATCGAGGCCGAAGTAGTCCTTGCGGGTCTTCACGGCCATGACGATTTCTTCGAGCGAGGTGTTGCCCGCGCGCTCGCCCAGACCATTGATCGTGCACTCGACCTGACGCGCGCCGCCGATCTGCACGCCGGCCAGCGAGTTCGCCACGGCCATGCCGAGGTCGTTGTGGCAGTGCACCGAGAACACCGCCTTGTCCGAGTTCGGAATACGCTCGCGCAGCGTCTTCACGAGGTTGCCGTAGAGTTCCGGCACGCCGTACCCGACCGTATCCGCGATATTGATCGTGGTCGCGCCTTCGTTGATGACGGCTTCGAGCACGCGGCACAGAAAGTCCATGTCCGAGCGGCTGCCGTCTTCCGGCGAGAACTCCACGTCGTTGGTGAACTTGCGTGCGTAACGCACTGCCAGTTTGGCCTGCTCGAGCACCTGCTCCGGCGACATGCGCAGCTTCTTCTCCATGTGCAGCGGCGACGTGGCGATGAAGGTGTGAATGCGGAAGTGATCGGCGGGCTTGAGCGCGTCGGCTGCGCGCTGGATGTCCTTGTCGTTGGCGCGGGCCAGCGAGCAGATCGTGCTGTCCTTGATCATGCCGGCGATCGTGTGGATCGCGTCGAAATCGCCGTTCGAGCTGGCCGCGAAGCCGGCTTCGATGATGTCGACCTTCATGCGCTCGAGCTGCTTCGCGATGCGGATCTTCTCTTCCTTCGTCATCGACGCACCGGGCGATTGTTCGCCGTCACGCAACGTCGTATCAAAAATGATGAGCTTGTCTGCTGCCATTTTGGGTCTCCGGGGGGACTTGTTCAGTGTCTAAAAACGGATTTTGGGTGTTCGCGCCACCGATGGCGACGCTGACAATGAACGAGGCTTACGGAGGGCGAGCGAGATCAGCGCGGCAGGCGCGCTAGCGCTAGCGTGCTTAGTCGCGCGCCGGCTTGAAGGGAGAAGAAGGGGAACTGGATGCTGTCCATCCGCCGACTATAGCCGGATTCCTTCGATAGCGCAATCCGGGGCAGCGCGCGTTTTCGCATCGCAAAAAAACAAAAAGGGCCGCGCTAGCGCGCGGCCCTTTGCATGACGGTAATCGAGACGCCCTACCGCTCGCGCGGCGACGACCGTGCCGGGTTATTGCGCCCGCGCATGGCCTGCCAGCCCCAGAACACATAGCCCGAAAGGCCGTACAGCACGAACAGACCGAACAGCATCAGCGGCGGATCGGACGACACCAGCACGAACGCCACCACCACGAGCAGCGTGGCCGCGAACGGCACACGATGGCGCACGTCGAGCGCCTTGCCGCTGTAGAACGGCGCGTTCGACACCATCGTCACGCCCGCGTAGATCGTCAGCACGAACGCAACCCAAGGCAGCCACGACAGCTTCACCGGCACGCGGTTATCGGTCGAGAGCCAGACGAAGCCCGCGATCAGCGCGGCCGCGGCCGGGCTGGGCAAGCCCTGGAAGAAGCGCTTGTCGACCACGCCGATGTTGGTATTGAAGCGCGCGAGCCGCAGCGCGGCGCCGGAGCAATAGACGAAGGCCGCGAGCCAGCCCCAGCGACCGAGGTCCTTGAGCACCCACTCGTACATCACGAGCGCCGGCGCGACACCGAACGAGACCATGTCGGAGAGGCTGTCGAACTGCTCGCCGAACGCGCTCTGCGAGTGCGTCATGCGCGCCACGCGACCGTCCATGCCGTCGAGCACCATCGCCACGAAGATAGCGATGGCCGCGATTTCGAACCGCACGTTCATGGCCTGCACGACGGCGAAGAAGCCGCAGAACAGCGCGGCCGTCGTGAACGCGTTGGGCAGCAGATAAATGCCGCGCTTTTTCAGGAATTCCTGGCGCGCGGCACGGCGGCCCGCCGCGGCGCCCACCGCCTCCTGCGCAGCCTTGTTGCGGCGAAACGGGCGCGGTAGTGGCGCACCGCCGGGATTACGGGGTCGACGCGGTTTGAGTCCGGCCATCGCTGCCCTCCTTATGCGGATTGGGTCGGCAATTCAGCGAGGATCGTCGACGAGGCAGATACCTTCTCGCCGATCGACACGCGCGGACGGCTGCCCACCGGCAGATACACGTCGACGCGCGAACCGAAGCGGATAAAGCCGTAGCGCTGGCCGCGCGAGAGCGGCTCGCCCGCACGCACGTAGCAGAGAATACGACGCGCGATCAGGCCCGCGATCTGCACGGAGGTAACGGTCGTGCCGTCGGCCATCGTGAGGACCACGGCGTTGCGCTCGTTCTCGGTCGAGGCCTTGTCGATGGCGGCGTTCAGATACGCGCCCGGGAAGTATTCGACCTTGGCGACGGCGCCGTCCACGGGCGAACGTTGCGAATGCACATTGAATACGTTCATGAACACGCTGATCTTCAGCGCTTCACGGTTGGCATACGGGTCGTGCGCAGTTTCGACTGCGACGATACGGCCGTCAGCCGGGCACAGCACGGCGTTGGCCTGGGTGGGAATCGGGCGCGGCGGATCGCGGAAGAACTGAACGACGAAGATCAGGATCAGCCAGAACGGCCATGCGTAGCCGAAGCCTGCGACCGCATGGATCAGGAGCGTCACGACGGCCGCAATGGCGATGAACGGCCAGCCTTCGCGCGCGATGATCGGATGAGGGTAATTCATGGTGGCTTCGCAGTTATTATAAAAACCGTAGCATAGCAAAAGCCGCCCAGGCTTCTTCTCACCTGGGCGGCTTTTGTTTGAGTCCTACTTGAGCCCGACGGCTGCGCTGCAGTCAAAACCGCACAGCCAATCGGAGCAGCTCTGTCAGATTAGTTCTTCGACTGGTCGACGAGCTTGTTTGCGGCGATCCACGGCATCATTGCGCGCAGCTTCGCACCGACCGTTTCGATCTGGTGCTCGGCGCCCAGACGACGGCGCGATTGCAGCGTCGGAGCGCCAGCCTTGTTTTCAAGGATGAAGCTCTTCGCGTATTCGCCGGTCTGGATGTCCTTCAGGACTTCCTTCATGACCTTCTTCGTCTCGGACGTGACAACGCGCGGGCCCGTCACGTACTCGCCGTATTCGGCGTTGTTCGAGATCGAGTAGTTCATGTTGGCGATGCCGCCTTCATAGATCAGGTCGACGATCAGCTTCAGTTCGTGCAGGCACTCGAAGTACGCCATTTCCGGCGCGTAACCTGCTTCGACCAGCGTTTCGAAGCCAGCCTTGATTAGCTCGACCGTACCGCCGCACAGCACGGCTTGTTCGCCGAACAGGTCGGTTTCGGTTTCTTCGCGGAAGTTCGTTTCGATGATGCCGGCACGGCCGCCGCCGTTCGCTGCTGCGTACGACAGGGCGATGTCACGTGCTGCGCCCGACTTGTCCTGGTGGACAGCGATCAGGTGGGGCACGCCGCCGCCTTGCGAGTACGTACCGCGAACCGTGTGGCCCGGCGCCTTCGGCGCGATCATGATGACGTCCAGATCCGCACGCGGGATCACCGCGCCGTAGTGGACGTTGAAGCCGTGCGCGAATGCCAGCGCTGCGCCGTTCTTGATGTTCGCGTGAACTTCCTTCGCGTAGACGTCGGCGATCTGCTCGTCCGGCAGCAGCATCATGACGACGTCGGCGCTCTTCACCGCTTCGGCCACTTCCTTGACCTGCAGGCCTGCGTTCTCAGCCTTGCTCCACGATGCGCCGTTCTTGCGCAGACCGACCGTGACGTTCACGCCGCTGTCTTTCAGGTTCAGCGCGTGTGCGTGGCCTTGCGAGCCGTAACCGATGATCGTGACCTGCTTGCCCTTGATGAGGGAGAGATCGGCGTCCTTGTCGTAGAAAACTTTCATGTTGGTTCCTTGGCGAGATACTGGTGAAATTCGTTTACTGCTTTAGCTTTTGCTGCACCGGATGCCGCGTGTCGTAACCGCCGCATCCGGTCAAGTTCCGGTGCAAGATCGACTGTGGTCGGGTCACACCTTCAGAATGCGCTCTCCGCGCCCGATGCCCGAGCCGCCCGTGCGAACGGTTTCGAGAATGGCGGTTGCGTCGATCGCTTCGATGAACGCGTCGAGCTTGTCGCTCGCGCCCGTCAGTTCGATCGTGTAGGTCTTTTCGGTGACGTCGATGATGCGGCCGCGGAAGATATCCGCCATCCGTTTCATCTCCTCACGTTCCTTGCCGACCGCCCTTACCTTGATCAGCATCAGCTCGCGCTCGATGTGGGCGCCCTCGGTAAGGTCGACCACTTTCACCACCTCGATCAGGCGGTTCAGATGCTTCGTGATCTGTTCGATCACGTCGTCCGAGCCAATGGAAACGATGGTCATGCGCGACAGCGAACGGTCTTCGGTCGGCGCCACCGTCAAGGTTTCAATGTTGTAGCCGCGTGCGGAGAACAGACCGACCACGCGCGAAAGCGCGCCCGGCTCGTTTTCCAGCAGAACGGAAATGATGTGTCTCATGATGTGATCCGCGATTTATCCAGTTTGACGAGGTGGCCGCCCTCCCCCGCGAGCTCGCGCGCCCCTTGTGTGGACGCGCGCCGCGCGAGGTCGCAACGGCACCGTTCGAATACCGTTACAGGTCTTCCGAGCCGAGCAGCATCTCTGTGATGCCCTTGCCGGCCTGAACCATCGGCCAGACGTTTTCGGAAGGGTCGGTCTGGAAATCGAGGAACACCGTGCGGTCCTTCAGGCGCAGCGCTTCTTTGAGCGCCGGCTCGACGTCCGCAGTCTTTTCGATGCGCATGCCAACGTGGCCAAACGCTTCGGCGAGCTTCACGAAGTCAGGCAACGCATCCATATAGGAATGCGAATAACGCTTGCTGTATTCGATCTGCTGCCACTGGCGAACCATGCCCAGATAGCGGTTGTTCAGCGAGATGATCTTCACGGGCGTGTCGTACTGCTTGCAGGTCGACAGTTCCTGAATACACATCTGGATCGAACCTTCGCCCGTGATGCACAGCACGTCGTCGTCCGGGTGGGCCATCTTCACGCCCATCGCCGCCGGCAGGCCGAAGCCCATCGTGCCGAGACCACCGGAGTTGATCCAGCGGCGCGGCTGGTTGAAGCGATAGAACTGCGCGGCCCACATCTGGTGCTGGCCGACGTCCGAACATACGAAGGCGTTGCCGCCCGTGAGTTCCCACGCCTTTTCCACCACGTACTGCGGCTTGATGATTTCGCTCGAACGGTCGAACTTCAGGCAGTTCTTTTCGCGCCAGCC
Organism: Paraburkholderia sp. J67; assembly: GCF_905220265.1. NCBI lineage: Bacteria > Pseudomonadati > Pseudomonadota > Betaproteobacteria > Burkholderiales > Burkholderiaceae > Paraburkholderia > Paraburkholderia sp. J67. The sequence continues at coordinate 628,559 of NZ_CAJMZK010000002.1, read as the reverse complement.
TTCGATGTCCTTCCACCAGTCGGCGAGCGCCTCGGTGTCGGGACCGTGTTCGGCGTGCTGAAGCTGCTCGATGAGCTCCTTGAGCACTTCCTTGACGTCGCCCACGATGGGGATATCGACTTTCACACGCTTCGAGATCGACGACGGGTCGATGTCGATGTGAATGATCTTGCGCGGACGCGAAGCGAAGTGCGCCGGGTCGCCGATCACACGGTCGTCGAAGCGCGCTCCGATGGCGATCAGCACGTCGCAGTGCTGCATCGCCATGTTGGCTTCGTAGGTGCCGTGCATGCCGAGCATGCCGAGGAACTTGCGGTCGCTTGCGCGATAGCCGCCCAGACCCATCAGCGTGTTCGTGACCGGGTAGCCGAGCAGATCGGCGAACTGGTTCAGTTCGCGCGACGCATCCGCGAGGATGATGCCGCCGCCGGTGTAGATATACGGACGCTTGGCCGAGAGGAGCAGCGAAACCGCCTTGCGGATCTGCCCCGAATGGCCCTTGGTGACCGGGTTGTACGAGCGCAGCGCGACGTTCTTGACCGGTTCATACGCGCACGGCGTCTTCGACACGTCCTTCGGAATGTCGATCAGCACGGGGCCGGGACGGCCAGTGCGCGCAATGTAGAAAGCTTTTTTGACGGTAGCGGCGAGATCGCGCACGTCCTTCACGAGGAAGTTGTGCTTCACGCAGGGACGCGTGATGCCGACCGTGTCGCACTCCTGGAAGGCGTCTTGACCAATCGCGGCGGTAGGCACCTGGCCGCTGATGATCACCATCGGGATCGAGTCCATATAGGCCGTCGCGATGCCCGTCACCGCATTGGTGACGCCAGGTCCCGAGGTCACGAGACACACGCCGACATTACCGGTCGAACGCGCATAGGCGTCGGCCGCGTGCACGGCTGCCTGTTCGTGGCGCACGAGAACGTGCTGAATCTTGTCCTGCTTGTACAGCTCGTCGTAGATGTAGAGTACCGAGCCGCCGGGATAGCCCCAAATGAATTCGACCTGCTCGTCAGCGAGCGCCTTCATCAGCACGGTTCCGCCGATAGAGGTTTGAGCTTGAGGGTCAGATTCTTGCGAAGAGGGGACCGACGTGGAGAATTCCGCGCTGGGCATATTCATCATTCACCTTTCGAATTTTCGGCAAAAAATTGATCGGGTGCTCTCTGCCGGGCTTGTGGCTCGGGTTCAAGCGGCGCGTCCAGTTGACAGATGAGCCTCATGGGCCACACCTGAATTGAGACAAGTCACTTATGTTGCGAACCGTCGAAGATAGCGGCTCGAAAGCATTCGGTCAAGCGCTTATTGTGCAATTCCCGCTCATGACGCCGACATCGGGAATAAACGTTGCATGCACGACGAATCCGCATGCAGACCACTTGCGGACCGGTATGGCGGACGCAGGCGGCAGCCCCCGCGGCCGAGTCGCATCCGCAGAATCGGCCATCGCTCGCAAGGTTCATGCAAAATCCCCGGAAGCCCGCTGAAAGCGGAGGAAGCGCTTGCTCCTGGGTCTGGCGCAAACCCGTGGCCGGGCAATTACCCTGCTTGTGCGAAAATTTGCTAGCATCCGCCAGTTTTACGACATTTTTCGAACGATTACGCGTACGCTGGTAGCGGCGCCCTGCAACGGATGGCATCAGACAAGGAACTCGCCGATTTCCTGGCGGGCGTCGAAAGACGCGCATTCAAGCAGACGGTCTACGCCGTGCGCGACGACGACGCGTCGCTGGACATCGTGCAGGACGCGATGATCAAGCTCGCGGAAAAATACGGAGATCGTCCCGCCGCGGAATTACCCCTGCTCTTCCAGCGTATTTTGCAGAACACGATGCACGACTATTTTCGTCGGCAGAAAGTACGCAATACGTGGGTGAGCCTTTTCTCGTCTCTCGGCGGTGCCGACGACGAGGAATTCGACATTCTCGAAACTTTCGAATCCGAGTCGGGATCGGCGGGCGCGGAGAGTAGTGAGCAGCAGATCGAGCGCAAGCAGGTCCTCAAGCTGATCGACGACGAAATCCAGAAATTACCGGCACGTCAACGGGAAGCGTTTCTGATGCGTTACTGGGAAGATATGGATGTCGCCGAAACCGCCGCCGCCATGGGCTGCTCCGAGGGTAGCGTGAAAACGCACTGCTCGCGGGCTACGCATACATTAGCCCAGGCGCTCAAGGCCAAAGGAATCACGCTATGAGCTCCGCTCCCGAGAACAAAGATCTAGAGTTCGTGCAGGGGATGCGCCGCGCGCTCGATGAGAGCGCCGCAAGCCTCCCCTCCACCACGACCGCCCGCCTCACCGCCGCCCGCAAGGCCGCGCTCGCCCGCAAGAAGGCTGAGCCGGTGCTCGTGCGCGTGCCCTCGCTCGCCGCAGCCGGCGTGGGTGCAGGTATCGGCGTGATGCCTGGTGGTCTGCCGCCGCGCCGCCGTTCGGCGTTGACGCGCTTCGCGCTCGCCTGGCCGCTCGCGGCACTGGTCGCCGGCCTGTTTGCCATTGCGTATTTCGAAGATCAACAACGCACCGCAGAACTCGCCGACATCGACGCGGCAATGCTGAGCGACGACTTGCCGCTCACGGCCTATCTCGATCACGGGTTCAACGCGTACCTGTCGCGCGCGCACTGAAGCGGGGGAATTACGGGGTGAGTTACAAGCGCGGCCTGGCCGTTGTCATCGGATGCGTGGTCACGGCCCTGGTGTCGTATGCGGCGACGTATCCACGCTTTCACCCCGAGCCCTCGGCGCCGGATACGGCCGCCGCTGCGGCGCCCGTCCAGGGCCAGGCCTCGGCCTCGGATGCGGCCGCCCCAGCGGTCCTTGCGCCCGCACCCGGCAACGACAATGCGGATAACCCTCTTTCCTGGGCACGCCTGACCGACGTGCAACGCACCGCGCTCGCGCCGTTCGCCAGCGAATGGGACACCTTCAGCGACGCACGTAAGCGCAAATGGCTGCGAATCGCCGCGCGTTATCCGAAGATGACGCCCGATCTGCAAAAGCGCCTTCAGGACCGCATGACCGAATGGGTCCGCATGACGCCGGAGCAGCGCCGCGTCGCGCGTGAGAACTATCAGGTCTCGAAGGAACTGCCGCCACAGGCGCGCCAGCGCGCATGGAAGGCGTATCAGGCACTCTCGGAAGATCAGAAGGAAAAGCTCGCCGCCAGCGAACGCAAGCGCCGCACCGTGGTGAGCGCACCGCCAAGCGGCAACAAGAGCGAGATCCGCGACATCGAGCGCCTCGTGAACGAGCGCGAGCATCGCGCCCGCGCCCGTACGGCCGCCGGGGCGTCGGTGCCGCCCGGCGCGCCTGCGCCCGCCGCGCCGGGCCAGCCCGGCACCTCCGGGCAGCTCGCCGAACCGCCCGCCACCGCGATGTCGGCCAGCATTCCCGCCGCGGGCAGCTTCGAACCGGCGATTCCGATACCCGTGTCGCCTGCGGAAGCACCGGCGGCGTTCAAGGGTTCCTGATCTCGCACCCGGGCGAACTGACTACACGGTTCGCCCACGCCGGTCGCCCACGCCGGTCGCCCACGTTTTCCCGCGTTTCTCGCCGCCTCTGTTCGCGGTTATGCTCACGGTGTCCCGTCCCCTTTGCGCCCGCATGGCGCTCATCTGACGCCAACTCGACGCGAATTCGACGCCACCGTGACCGAACACGCCACCGCTGCGCCCACCGTCACCGCTTCCCCACCGCCTGCGCCGCATGAAGCCACGCCGCCTGTCAGCGTCCGCCGGCGACTCGCCGCACTGCTCTACGAGAGCGTGTTGCTCTTCGGCGTGGTCTTTCTCGCGGGCCTGGCCTTCAGCCTCGTCCTTCAGCAGCGCAACGGCTACACACATCACCGGTTGATGGCCGTCTGGATCGCACTCATCGCAGGCGCGTACTTCGTCGGTTTCTGGCGGCATGGCGGCCAGACGCTGCCGATGAAAACCTGGCGCCTGCGCGTCGTCGGCCCCGACGGCGCGCCGCCGGCCGTCAGCCGCGCCGTACTGCGCTATCTCGCCGCCTGGCTCTGGTTCCTGCCGCCGCTCGCCCTGCATCCCCTGCTAAACCTGAGCGTGCCCCATACGCTCGTGCTCGCCGCGATCTGGTTCGTACTCTGGGCCGCCAGCGCGCGACTGAGCCGCGAGCGGCAATTCCCGCACGATCGCATTGCGGGGACACGCATCGTCGCCGTGCCGCGATAAAGCAAACTGTCGCCGCCGCACCACGTCATCAAGACGTCACGTGAGCACCGGCGAACGTGGCACGCCTGCGCATCGACTCCGTACGCGCCAATCCCCGCGCGGCAGCACCGCGCCCCACCCCGTGCTAACAAGGACTGCGTAACAAGACCTTCTTGTGACTGTCACGGCTGAGTCACGGCCACATGGCGCAATGCGCGTATTGCAACCTGCCGCGTGAGCCATGGCCCAGAAGACGTCCGCGACCCCACTGTTCCGGCAGACCTCCGGATCGGGCGACGACCCCGCCGCCTTCCACTCAGGTCCTGGCGCCGCCGCGTTCCCGACGCCGACGCTGCCGCTCAAGGACATTGATTCCGCCGATTCGCACGACGACGATCACCCTGCCCCGCATCGCTACCGCACGATCTGGCTGTCCGATATTCACCTCGGCACCGGCGGCTGCCAGGCGAACTATCTGCTCGACTTCCTGCGCCACAACGAGTCGGATTACCTCTACCTCGTCGGCGACATCATCGACGGATGGCAGTTGCGCAAGGGCTGGTACTGGCCGCAGGCGCACAACGACGTCGTGCAGAAAGTGCTGCGCAAGGCCCGCAAGGGCACCCAGGTGGTGTACATCCCCGGCAATCACGACGAGGGCGCGCGCCAGTTCTGCAACCTCGCGTTCGGCGACATCCACGTGCGCGAGGAAGCGTTCCACACGACGCTCGCCGGCAAGCGCCTGTGGGTCGTGCACGGCGATCTGTTCGACGGCGTGATCCAGCACGCCAGGTGGCTCGCCTACCTGGGCGACTCGGCCTATACCGTGATCCTCGTGCTCAACCGCTGGTTCAACCGCGTGCGCGCGAAGCTCGGCTTCCAGTACTGGTCGCTCTCGCAGTACCTCAAGCATCAGGTCAAGAACGCGGTGAACTTCATCTCCTCGTTCGAGCGCGTAATGACCGACGAAGCGCGCCGGCGCGGCTGTGACGGCGTGGTGTGCGGCCACATCCACAAGGCCGAGATCCGCGAGATCGACGGCGTGCTCTATTGCAACGACGGCGACTGGGTGGAAAGCCTCTCGGCGCTGGTCGAAACCTTCGAGGGCGAATTGCGCATCGTCTACTGGACCGTGATGCAGTCGCCACAAGCCCAGGGCGCCACGCGCAAGGCGCGCGTAAGCGCAGCCTGACGCATGGACGCCGCGCTTGCCACGACAACCACGATTGCCTGAGCGCCACTCCAACACCCCAACCCCGAGAGCCGACGACCGATGAAAGTAATGATCGTGACCGATGCATGGGAGCCGCAGGTCAACGGCGTGGTACGGACCCTGAAGAACACGACGCGCGAGCTGATCGCGCTCGGCCATCAGGTCGATCTGCTCACGCCGCTCGAATTCCGCACGATCCCGTGCCCGACCTACCCGGAAATCAAGCTTTCGCTGTTTCCCAAACGGCATCTGCGCGAGCGCATCGACGCCTTCGGCCCCGACGCGATCCACGTCGCCACCGAAGGCCCGCTCGGGCTAGCCGCGCGCCGTTATGCGATCGAACACAACCTGCCGTTCACGACCGCCTACCACACGCGCTTTCCCGAATACGTGCAGGCGCGCTTCGGCATTCCGCTGTCGGCCACCTACCGCTTTCTGCGCTGGTTCCACAAGCCCTCGCTCGCGGTGATGGCGCCCACGCCCGTCGTCAAGACCGACCTGGAGAAGTTCGGCTTCACGAATGTCGTGCTGTGGACGCGCGGCGTCGACCTCGAGATCTTCGAGCCGATGGAGTCGAAGGTGCTCAACACCGCCCGGCCGATTTTCCTCTACGTAGGGCGCGTAGCCGTCGAGAAGAACGTCGAGGCCTTCCTCAAGCTCGATCTGCCGGGTTCGAAGTGGGTCTGCGGCGAAGGCCCGGCGCTCGCCGAGCTGAAGTCGCGCTATCCCCAGGCGAACTACCTGGGTGTGCTGAGCCAGCCCGAACTGGCCAAGGTCTACGCAGCCGCCGATGTGTTCGTGTTCCCGAGCCGCACCGACACCTTCGGCCTCGTGCTGCTCGAAGCGCTGGCCTGCGGCACGCCGGTGGCCGCCTACCCGGTCACCGGCCCGATCGACGTGCTGGGCACGGGCGGCGCGGGCGCGATGAACACCGATCTGCGCGAAGCCTGTCTGGAAGCGCTCAAGATCGAGCGCAGCACGGCGCGCGAGTGGGCCGAACGCTTCTCCTGGACCGCGGCGTCCGAGCAGTTCGCCTCGCACCTCAAACCGCGCGCGCGCACGACGATGCAGGAAAGCAGCGCGGCGGCTTAAGACACACCCGCCACACCGAGCCCCCCCTGGACCGGAGCGACGACGATGAACCGGCCCCTGGCCCCGCCTGACGCCGAAGACGACGACACGCTGACTGAAGCCGCCGCGCCTGATCAACCGGGCGCGGCGCATTCGGACACATCATCAGACGTTTCCCGCGCAACGGGACAAAACGCGTGCGATACTGCGCCATCCACTCGCACCGTTATGGCCCCACGTCCTTCGTCACCATCGCACGCCTCTGCCGCGTCTCGCGATTCCGAGACGCCGCAAGCCAATACGCCGCCCACGCGCGGCGTCCCCACGACCGTCCATGTGGGCGGTGCAGCCAATCCACCCCAGAGCGCGCCGCAAAGTCCGCCGGCCGGGCACACGCAGGCGGACCCACCCGAGCCGCCGCACCTGCACGAACCGCTCGGCCCCGACGATCCGCTCGCCCCGCTGCCGTTCAACCCGTACAAGGGCAACCGCGGCCTGATGCGCGCGTGGAAGGCGCTCCAGTACTCGATCAAGGGTTTCCGCACCGCGATCCGCGAAGAAAGCGCGTTCCGCCAGGAACTGACGCTCGCGGCCATCATGGTGCCGATCGGCATCCTGTTGCCGGTCGAGCCGGTCGAGCGCGTGCTGCTGCTCGGTTCGGTGATGCTGGTGCTGATCGTCGAGTTGCTCAATTCGAGCATCGAAAACGCCGTCGATCGCATCGGCCTCGAGCGCAACGAGCTCTCGGGCCGCGCCAAGGATCTCGGCAGCGCCGCCGTGACGGTCGCGCTTATCACCTGCGTGATGACCTGGGGTTTGATCCTCGTGCCGCGCTTCGGCCCCACCCTGCTGCACTGGATCGGCACACGCTGAAGCCGCGGTGAAGCCGATCTGCCGGGCGCATTCCGCGCGCGCCCGGCCAGTTACTCGCGCCCGCTCACCTTCACGACGAACCGGGCGCCGATTTTCTTCATTCCCGGAAGCCACCTTTCGCGCGCCTGGCGTCGGTTTATAATCGAACGACAGTCTTAAAAAACGACCAACCGCGTCCGGGCACTCACGCAGCAGCATACGCGGCAGCGTTGCTCGCCCGACGCCGCACTTTCAGGGCCGGACGACATGGATGCGAAACCTCCCCGCCGCACACGCGAACGGATACTAGAACTGTCGTTGAAACTGTTCAACGAGATCGGCGAGCCCAACGTCACCACGACGACCATCGCCGAGGAAATGGAGATCAGTCCAGGCAACCTGTACTACCACTTCCGCAACAAAGACGACATCATCAACAGCATCTTCAGCCAGTTCGAGCAGGAGATCGACAAGCGTCTGCGCTTCCCCGACGACCATCGCGCCACCATCGACGAGATGTGGGCGTATCTGCAATACATGGTCGATTTCACGTGGCGCTACCGCTTCCTGTACCGCGACCTGAACGACCTGCTCGCGCGCAACCGCACGCTGGAGATGCACTTCAAGCAGATCATCAGCCACAAGGTCGCGTTCGCGAAGCAGTTCTGCGACCAGCTCGTGGAAGACGGCGAGATGGTCGCCACGCCCGCCGAGATCGCCGTGATCTCGACCAATATCGGCGTGATCGCCACCTACTGGCTCTCGTACCAGTTCGTGATGAACCCGCGCAAGTACAACGACCAGGAAGCGATCCGCCACGAACTGCATCAGGTGAGCGTGCAGATCGTCTCGCTGATGGCGCCTTATCTGCGCGGCCGCGCGAAGCAGCTTTTCGACGATCTCGTCTCGGGCAAGCATCCGAAGCGCGAGTTCTACGACTATCTGCCACCGCGCGACGGCGCCCCGAAAGACAGCAAGGAAACTCGCGAATGAAAGCGGTATGTGTGTATTGCGGCTCCTCCCACGGAGCCAAACCGGTCTATAACGAAGCGGCGCAGGCATTCGGACGCGCGCTCGTGCAGGCGAATCTCGCGCTCGTGTACGGCGGCGGCAAGGTCGGCCTGATGGGCGTGATCGCCGATACGGTGATGGCCGAAGGCGGCCGCGCGATCGGCGTGATCCCCGAGTTGCTGGTGGACAAGGAAGTGGGCCACAACGGCCTGACCGAGTTGCACGTCGTGCCCGACATGCATCATCGCAAGAAGATGATGGCCGATCTCTCGGACGGTTTCGTCGCGCTGCCCGGCGGCGCGGGCACGCTCGAAGAGCTGTTCGAGGTCTATACGTGGGCGCAGCTCGGCTATCACCAGAAGCCGGTCGGCATCCTCAATATCGACGGCTTCTACGATCCGCTCGTCACGATGCTCGATCACACCGTGCGCGAAGGCTTCATGCGTCAGACCTACCTTGATCTGCTGCAGATCGACAGCGATCCCGCGGCGCTGATCGGCAAGCTTCAGCACTATCACGCGCCCGCGAAGGACAAGTGGGCCGATCTGCGCGAGAACGTGTAAGGCACAGCCTCGGAGGAGACTCTAGATGGGCAAGGTCGTCCTGATCACCGGCGCGAGCCGCGGCATCGGCCGCGCGTGTGCGCGCCTGCTTGGCGCACGCGGCTGGACCGTGGGCGTGAACTATCTGCACAACGCGCCGGCCGCCGAGGAAACCGCGGCCGAAGTGGGCCGCGCGGGCGGCCATGCGCGCGTGCTGCACGGCGATGTAGCGAACGAAGCCGATGTCGTCGCGATGTTCGACACGCTCGAAGCGGCGTACGGGCGCATCGACGCGCTCGTCAACAATGCAGGCATCGTCGCGCCCTCCTCTCGCGTCGCCGACATGGACGCCGAGCGTCTGAAGCGCATGTTCGACGTGAACGTGTACGGCGCGTTCCTGTGCGCACGCGAAGCGGCACGGCGCATGTCGAAAGATCGCGGCGGCGAAGGCGGCGCGATCGTCAATGTATCGTCGGCGGCGTCGCGGCTGGGCTCGCCCAACGAGTACATCGACTATGCGGCCTCCAAGGGCGCGATCGACACCCTGACGATCGGCCTCGCCAAAGAGCTAGGCCCGCAGGGCGTGCGCGTGAATGCGGTGCGGCCCGGCCTGATCGACACGGACATCCACGCCAGCGGCGGACGGCCCGAACGCGCCGCCGTGCTGGGCGCGCAGACGCCGCTCGGCCGCCCCGGCAGCGCTGACGAAGTCGCCGAAACGATCGTGTGGCTCCTGAGCGATGCGGCGTCCTATGTGACGGGCGCGTTGCTCGACGTGAGCGGCGGGCGCTGAGCCCGAATCCCTCTAAAACCGCCGTCTAAAACCGCGAGCCGGGTTCGCGCAGAAACGCGGCCTCGGCCTCGCTCGTCGCGCGCCCCAGTTGCGCATTGCGATGCGGGAAGCGGCCAAAGCGCTCGATGACATTGGCGTGGCGCACGGCGTAATCGTAGTAGCTCTTCGCTTGCGGCTCACTCGCGAGTTCGCCGAATAAACGCAGCGATTCGCGCTGCGCCTCGGCGGACTCGGCGTGTTCGAACGGCAAATAAGCGAACACGCGATGCTGAAGGGTCGGCAGCCGCCGATCGTCGCCGCGCGCAACCATCGCGCGGGCGACGGCGAGCGCCTTCTCATCGGCGGAAAACGCGTGCGGCGTATCGCGATGGCAGTTGCGCGAAAACTGGTCGAGCACGATCACTAGCGCAAGCGCGCCTGCGGGCGTCGCGCACCATGTATCGATTTCGCCAGCGCGGGCGGCGGCAAGCAACGCGCCAAAGCGCTCGCGCAACATCGCATCGAACGCCGCGTCCTTCTTGAACCACATCTTGCGTTCGAGACCGTAATCCGCCGATTCTGGCGCGCCGAACCAGAAGTCGAGCACTTCACCAATGCGCGGATCGGTTGCATCAGACGTGGTGTTCATTCCACCAGTTCCAGCACGAGGCGGCGCGTGCGGGCGCTCTTCTTCTCCAGCTTCGCCACCCTCAACGCGCCGATTTCACGCGTGTTCTGCACATGCGTGCCGCCACAAGGCTGCAAATCGACGCCGTCGATGCGCAACAGGCGCACGCGCCCTAGCCCCATCGGCGGCTTCACGCTCATCGTGCGCACGAGTTCGGGACGCTGCGCCATGTCTTCATCGGTGATCCATTCGGTCGCCACCGGATGCGCACCGGCGACCAGTTCCGCGAGCCGCGCCTCGACCTGCTCGCGCTCGATTGGCTCGACGGTAGCGAAATCCAGACGTGCGTACTCGGCCGTGATGCTGCAACCGTCGACGGCATACGGCAACACGGCGCACATCAGATGGCTGGCCGTATGCAGGCGCATATGCCGATGACGGCGCGCCCAGTCGATCTCGGCGCGCACACGATCGCCTGCGGCCAGACGCGCGAGCAGCGCCTCCTGGCCAGGCGCGGGAAGATGCAGCGCGTCGTCGGGCGTCGCGCCTTCGAATTTTGCCTTGCGGGTATCGGCGATCTGGATGCGCGTGCCATCGGCAAGCACCAGCGCGCCCGTATCGCCCGCCTGGCCGCCGCCCAGCGGATAGAACACCGTCTGGTCGAGTTGCACGCCCGCTTCGCTCACGGCGAGCACGGTGGCTTCGCAGTGCGTCAGATAGGCGTCTTCACGGAAAAGCGCACGGGTTGCGAACGTTGCGAAAGGGTTCGCTGCTGTCATCGGCTGTCTCCTTGTTTTTGCGTGGGTGCTGCACAAGGTTCCATTATCGCGATGCGTGCGCGGTCGCAAAATACAGCCGGTTTCGCGCCGCGCCGGACTGTACCGGCGCACTCACCGGGCCAGTCGGCTTCGGGCAAATCGAGGGCGGATCGCGTGCGGATCAGCCCGGACGGTTGCGCATCCAGTCGGCCGTGTCGAAAAACGAGTGCAGCAGGCGCTCGCGCAGCGGCTCGGCGAGGCCGATATCTTCCATCGCCCAGGCCATGCAGCGCAGCCACTGATCGCGCTCCGAGGAGGCGATCGCAAACGGCAGATGACGCGCGCGCAGACGCGGATGGCCGAAGCGCGAGATGTAATGGTCCGGGCCGCCCATCCAGCCGCACAGGAACCAGAACGTCTTGTCGCGCGAGCCGTCGAGCGTGGGCGGATGCAGCGCGCGGATGCCCGCGAACTCGGCTTCGAGGTCCATCAGGTCATAGAAACGGTCGACGAGTTCGCGCACGCGCGCCTCGCCGCCGATGAGTTCGAAGGCCGTGGGTTGTTGCGGCGCTTCGTCGACAGGATCGGTCATACAGTGGATTCGATACGAAAACGGGGGCGGCAACGCACGCGCTTGCACACTGACGCGCGCCGCCGGGCAAAAGCCCATTTTCGCATAGCGGCGCACGGCCCGAATGCCACGGCCTCAGGCCCGGGCGTGCGCTTCGTTCAGGCGAGCGTCGAGCCCGCCTTCACGCATCGCGCAGCGATTGCAACGCGGGCCGCGCCAGCACATGACGCAGACTGATCCAGCCGCCCACGCCCGCGCAGGCCACGCCCGCCACGATCCCGGCGGGCACGAGCCACGGATCGAACGGGAGATAGAACTCGAACACGCGCGTCGCCAGCACCGAGCCCACGATCTGCGCGCCCACCGCCGCCATCAGGCCCGCGAGCGCGCCCACCGCGACAAACTCGGCGATCTGCACCGAGCGCACCTGCGCGTGCGAGGCGCCCAGCGCGCGCAACAGCGCCGACTCGCGCATGCGCTCGTCGCGCGTGCCCGCGAGCGCCGCGTAGAGCACCAACACGCCTGCGGCGAGCGTGAAGATAAACAGGAACTGCACCGCGCCGATCACCTGCTCCAGCATGCGCTGGATCTGCGCGAGGATCGGGCCGATGTCGATGGCGGTCACGTTCGGATACTGCGCGACCAGCCCGTCCACCACGGCGCGCTGCGACTCGGGCAAATGGAAGCTCGTGATGTAGGTGGCCGGGAAATCGCGCAGCAACGCGGGCGGCATCAGCACGAAGAAGTTGACCTTGAACGATCCCCAGTCGAGCTTGCGCACGCTCGTGACGGGCGCGCTCACGTCGAGACCGGCCACGTCGAAGGTCAGCAGGTCGCCGGGCTTCACCTGAAGAAGTTTCGCCAGGCCCTGCTCGATCGAGAGTTGCGGCGTGCTCGCGTCGCCGTACCAGGTACCCGCCTCGATACGGTTGTCGCTCGGCAGTTGCGTCGTGTAGGAGAGATTGAACTCACGATCGACCAGCCGCCGCGCATCCTCGCTCTTGTAGTGCTCGGGATTCACGGGCTTGCCGTTGATCGTCGTGAGACGGCCGCGCACCATCGGTTCGAGATCGGGATTCGCGATGCCATGCGCGGCGAGCCACGCGGCCACCGCGTCGCGCTGTGCGGGCTGGATGTCGATGAGGAATTCGTTCGGGGCATCGGGCGGCGCGGACTTGCGCCAGCCGTCGATCAGGTCGTTGCGCGTCATCGCGATCAGCAACAGGCACATCAGGCCGATGGCGAGCGAGGTGATCTGCAACGCGCTCGCGCCGGGACGGCGCTCCAGCGACGCCAGCGCATAACGCCAGCCCACGCCCGCGCGCGCCTCCAGACCATTGCGCTGGCTGCGCGCCACGCGCGCCGCGCCCCAGAGCGCCAGCCGCGCAATGGCCGCGAACACCAGCAGCCCGAGCGCAAAGCCGCCCGCAACGATGCCGCCGAGCTTGAGCTCACCGGCGGCCAGCACAAGCAGCCCCGCGAACAGCGCGATACCGACGCCGTACGCCACCCAGGCGGTGCGGCTCTCGTCGCCCCACTCGCGGCGCAGCACCCGCACGGGCGGCACGCGCGTGAGCGGCAGCAGCGGCGGCAACGCGAAACCCATCAGCAGGACAAGTCCAGCGGCAATGCCTTCGAGCGCGGGCAGCGGCCCCGGATACGGCAGCGCGACCTCGATCAGCGTGCCGAGCCACGCGAGCAGCGCGAGATGACCCGCATACCCTAGCGCCACGCCGATCGCGCCGCCCACCAGGCCAAGCCCCGCGAATTCGAGCACAAAGATCGAGCGCAGCGTGCGCTGGCTCGCGCCGAGGCAGCGCATCGCGGCGCAGGCATCCAGATGGCGGCGCGTATAGCGGTGCGCGGCCATCGCGATCGCCACGGCCGCCAGCAGCGCGGTCAGCAGCGAAACCAGCGTGAGGAAATGGCGCGCGCGTTCGAGCGTCTGGCGCACCTGCGGCTGGCCATCGCTGAGCGATTCGAGGCCGACGCCGCGCATCTTGCCGCCATCGACCCGCGCATGCGCCCACGCGGCGAACTGCGCGACGGCCGGATCGGCGCCCGCGACCAGCAGCCGGTAGGTCACGCGGCTGCCGTAGCCCGTGAGGCCCGTCGAGGGCAGATCGGCCGCGTTGAGCATCAGGCGCGGCGAGAAGTTGACGAACGAGAAGCCGCGGTCGAGTTCGCGCGTGATGATCGCGCCCACCGTCAGGGTGCGCGTGCCGACCTTGACCGTACCGCCCACGTGGAGTTTGAGCGCATCGAGCAATTCGTCGTCGAGCCAGACCGTTCCCGGCGGCGGAATGCCTTCTGCCGCATGATCGGGCGCGCCCGGCGCGGATGCGATGCGCAACGCCCCCCGCAACGGATAGCCGGACGAAACCGATTTGACTGCGGCGAGGCGCGTGGGAGCCTGAGCGCCAGCGCCAATGGTCGGTGGCACGCTGACCATGCTCGGGAAGATCGCCGTGGTCGCCGTGCGCAGCGCCAGCGACTGCGCCTCGCGCGCGAACATCGGATCGACGGGATGATCGGCGCGCACGATGAAGTCAGCGGCGATCATGCGCCGCGCGTCGCGCTCCAGTCCGCGCTGAAGGCGGTCGGCGAGAAAGCCGACGCTCGACAGCGCCGCCACCGCCAGCACGAGGGCGAGCAGCAGCATGGTCAGTTCGCCCGCGCGCCAGTCGCGCGCGCTCATGCGCGCAGCGAGGCGCACGAGGTCGGGCCAGCTCAGGGAGGTGCGTACAGAGGCTGCCGGCGCGGCAGTCGAAGGAGATGGGGAAGGATTAGCACCGTTCAATCGTGACGGCTCCGCAATGAGAAGCGCGTAACCACATGCGTGGCCATGCCGCGAAAACCGCCCTGCACCCCGCGCCACAGGCGCGGCAGCGCCCAGGTCGCGACCAGCAGGAAAGCGACCAGCATCACGAGAAAAAGTAGCGGCATGAAAAACGCGAGCAACACGCCCACGAAAGTCATGCCGTCCTCGGCACTGGAAGTGACGACGTTCGAAACCGGTTCGGGCGAAAAGTTGATGAGCGCGCGCGTGCCGGCCTTGGCCAGATGTGCCGTTCCGGCAAGCGTGCCGCCTGCGAGCGCGGCGATCGTCAGCACCGCCGGATCGGCGTGGCCGAGCGCGCCGGCGGCCAGCACGGCGCCCGCCGGAATACGGATGAAGGTGTGGACCGCATCCCACAGCGAATCGAATGCGGGGACTTTATCGGCGAGGAATTCGAGCACGGTGAGCGCGGCGGCGACCCCGATCACCCAGGGCGAAGACAGGATCGCGAGCGTGTCGGGAAGATGGATGACGCCCAGACGCTGCATCACGCCGGCCATCAGGACCGTCAGGTAGAGGCGCAGGCCACTGCCCCAGGACAGGCCCGCTGCGAGAGCTAAGGGTTCCAGCATGACTGCCTCCTCGCGCGAGGCTCGCGCGGCGCCGCTCTCCACGAAACGTGGCGTAGCGCGGCGTCTGGATGCCCGAGGCAGCGAAACGGGACACAAACAGACGGCGGCGCTCGCGGCGTCCGCGGCGCTTGAGTGTTATCGGGTGTGATCGGGTATGACGGGTGTTGACCGTCTCATTATAGCCACGCCCGCTGCGCCGCCGCAGGGCGGTTTTGCCCTTGTGCTGCGCCCGCGCCACGTTTGACAGCGGACAAAACGCACGAAAATGCGCGCTGGATCACCTGGGCGCTCGCGGCCTCCGCCCGAACGTCGTGCAAGCGGCTCAGGCGGCAGACGAGAGCTTGAGTCCGATGAGGCCCGCCACGATCAACCCGGCGCTGAGCACACGGGCAACGCTCACGGCTTCGCCCATCACGACGATGCCAAGCACGAACGCGCCCACCGCGCCAATACCGGTCCAGACCGCATACGCGGTGCCCAGCGGCAACTGGCGCATCGCGAGCGCGAGCAGCCAGAAACTGCCGAGCGCCGTCACGACGGTGAAGACCGAGGGCCAGAGTCGCGAAAAACCTTCGGAGGACTTGAGACCGGTGGCCCACGCTACTTCGAGCAGGCCAGCAATGAGGAGATAAAACCAGGGCATGAGGAACGCTCCATTCGAAAAATGGGGCCGTCCCCGAAAAAAGAAAAAGCGCAAGGCCGTCCTTACGCTTTTGTAAGTATAGCAAACCGATCCACGGCCGGCTTATTGCACGCCCACCAGCCGATACCCCACCCCGGTCTCGGTGACGATGTGCTCGGGCTGTGCGGGATCGCGCTCCAGTTTCTGGCGCAGATGCGCCATATAGATGCGCAAATAATGGCTGCTTTCGACATGCGACGGGCCCCAGACCTCGCGCAGCAGTTGCCGGTGCGTCAATACACGGCCCGAATCGCGCACCAGCGTCGCGAGCAGCCGGTATTCGATCGGCGTGAGGTGCACGGCAGCGCCCTCGCGCGTCACCTGACGCAGCCCCAGATCGACGGTTACAGCGCCAAAGCTCACCTGCGGCGCTTCGTTCGCCCCGCCGCGGTTGCGGCGGCGCAAATGGGCACGGATGCGGGCTAGCAACTCCGACACGCCAAACGGTTTGGTCAGGTAATCGTCGGCGCCCGCATCGAGCGCGGCCACCTTCTCGCTCTCCTGGGTGCGTGCCGACAGCACGATCACCGGCAGATCGCTCCAGCCGCGCAGCTCGCGGATCACGTCGAGGCCGTCCGTATCGGGCAGCCCCAGATCGACGATGACGAGATCGGGCTTGCGCGTGGCCGCTTCCACCAGCCCTTGCTTGCCGGTTTCGGCGTCGTAGACAGCAATGCCCTCGCCTTCCAGCGAGGCGCGCACGAAGCGGCGGATCTGCTTTTCGTCTTCGATCAGGACAACGGAGAGACTCGGGTCACTCATGGGCGGCATTCGAATCGAGGGGTTTGACTGGGGCGCCGTGCGGATCGTCCATGTGTTCGTCATGACCAGCGGCTTCCGGATCATCAACGGGCAGCGGCGGCGGCTCTTCCACGGGGAGCGCGAACCAGAACGACGCGCCTTCCACACAGCCATCGGCGCTCAGTCGATTGGACGCGCCGATTGTACCGCCGTGCGCCTCCACGATCGCCCGGCAGATCGCGAGTCCAAGGCCGATGCCGGGCTTGGCCGATTCCTTCTCGCCGCGCGTGAACTTCTCGAACACGCGCTCGCCCATGCCCGGCGGCAAGCCCGGCCCTCGATCGTCGATGCTCACGCGCACGAAAGGTTGTCCGCCCTCCACCACGCGCCGCGCGGCGATCGTGAGCGGCGTATCGAGCGGCGTGTATTTCGCGGCGTTTTCCAGCAGATTCGAGAACAGGCGCTCCATCAACACCGCGTCGAGCTGCAACAGCGGCAAGCCGTCTTCGAGCTTCACCTGCACCGGATGACGCGCAAGCACGCGACGGCACGCGGCCAGCGCCGCACCGACGGTTTCCTCCAGCAGCGTCCACTGGCGGTTGAGCTTGAGGCTGCCCGCCTGCAGCCGCGCCATGTCGAGCAGATTCGTGACGATGCCGGTCATGCGCAGCGCCTCGTCGTGGATCGCCTCGATCAGCTCGCCCGAGCGCTCGTTCTGCGGATCGTGCGCGCTGGTGCTCGGCTCGTGCGTCTGCGCAAGCATCGACGAAAAGCCGACGATGGCCGTGAGCGGCGTGCGCAGATCGTGCGAGATCGCGGAAAGCAGCGAGTTGCGCAACCGTTCGGACTCCATGTTGACGAGCGCGTCGCGCGCGATCTCCACGTAGTGCACGCGTTCGAGCGCAAGCGCGATCTGCGCGGCGAAGGCGTCGAGCATGCGCTGCTGCTCGGGCACCTGCAATTCGCGCGCGTCGCGCGTGACCACGGCCAGCACGCCGCGCGTGCGCATCGGCGCCTTCAGCGGCAGATAACGCGCCGCCGCCGCGGGCAACGTGTCGGTGCCGTGGCCCGCTGGCTTCTGCTGGTCGTAGACCCACTGGCCCACGTCGATGTCGAGGTGCGAAGCGTCGAGCATGATCTGCGGATCGGGGTCCTCGATCTTCTGCTGGACCTTGTCGGCGCTATCGGGCAAGAGGATCGCCACGCGCGCGCCGAACACCTCGCTCACATGACGGCTGCCGATCGCCACGATCTGCTCGGTCGCAAGCGCCGCGGCCAGTTCGCGCGCCATCGCATACATCGCACCGGTGCGCTGTTCGCGCCGCTGCGCGACGCTCGCCTCGCGGCGCAGGCTCGAAGTGAGATGGCTGATGACGAGCGAAGTCAGCAGCATGCCCACGAAGGTCAGCAGATATTGCGTGTCGCTGACCGAAAACGACAGGCGCGGCGGCACGAAGAAGAAGTCGTAAGCGGCCACGCTGGCGAACGAGAGCAGCACGCCGGGACCGCGCCCGAGCTTCGTCGCCGTGAAGATCACGCCGAGCAGATAGAGCATCACCAGGTTGGTGAGTGCGATGCGCTCGTTCAGCTCGTTCGCGAGCAAGGTGATGCAGGCGCAGATCACGAGCGCGGCCACGTAAGCACGCGGCGGCGAGCGCTGCGCGCCGCCCTGCCCGATGGCGATGCGCCAGGCGTTGGCCGCGCGCGCGGCGGCCGAGCCGCCCTCGAACGCTTCACGGCCATTTAGCCGGTCGATCTCGTTGCCGCTCGCGCGCACCAGCGTCAGATCGGCATCGCCGGCCTTTTCCGCCAGACGCTCGCCGAACGGCCGCTGCAACCAGCGCGAAAAGCCCGAGCGCAGCGAGGCGCCCGCCACCAGTTTCGACACATTGCGCAGCCGCGCATAGCCTGCGAGCGTGACGGCAGCATCCTCGCCCGCGAGCGTCGAGGTTTCCGCACCCAGTTCGGCGGCGAGCTTGAGCGCACCGAGCGTGCGCTCGCGGATCGCGTCGGGCAGGCGCTGAAGCTTCGGCGTCTCCACATAAACGGCGATCCAGTCCGCCTTGAGGCTGGCCGCGAGCCGCGCCGCCGCGCGCACGAGCGCGGGCGCCTCGGGACCTGGGCCGACGCACACCAGCAGCCGCTCGCGCGCCTGCCAGACGTGCTGGATCGAGCGATCGGCACGGTACTCGTGCATCTGCGCATCGACGCGATCGGCGGTGCGGCGCAACGCGAGTTCGCGCAGGGCGATCAGATTGCCTTTGCGGAAGAAGTTGCGCACCGCGCGCTCGGCCTGGGCGGGCAGATAGACCTTGCCGTCGCGCATGCGATCGAGCAGTTCCTCGGCGGGCAGGTCGACCAGGGTGACTTCGTCGGCGCCGTCGAACACGCGGTCGGGCACGGTCTCCCAGACGCGGATGCCGGTGATCTGCCCCACCACGTCGTTGAGGCTTTCGAGGTGCTGGACGTTGACCGTGGTGTAGACGTCGATGCCCGCGTCGAGCAGTTCGTAGACATCCTGCCAGCGCTTCATGTGACGCGCGCCCGGCACGTTCGAATGTGCGAGTTCGTCGACGAGCACGAGCTGCGGCTTGCGCGCGAGCGTGGCGTCGAGATCGAATTCGTCGAGCACACGCCCGCGATACGCCAGCCGCTGACGCGGCAGGACGTCGAGCCCGTTCGTGAGCGCGGCGGTCTCGCTGCGCCCGTGCGTTTCGACGATGCCGACCACCACGTCCACGCCTTCGTCGGCGCGGCGGCGCGCGGCCTGCAACATCGCGTAAGTCTTGCCGACGCCCGCCGAGGCGCCAAAGAAAATCTTCAGCTTGCCGCGGCGGCGTTTTTCTTCCTCGCGCTGGAGGCGGTCGAGGAGCTCGTCGGGATCGGGACGGTTCATGCGGCTTGGGCGGGGGGTGTTCGCGTTCAGGACAAGAAGGGCAGCAGCCACGACGATCGTCTCACCGTGGCGCGGAATTGGCAAACCGCACGCCGCGCAGGCGGCGTGCGGTGCGCTCGCATCGAATCAAACCGAAGCGCTCAGCTCACCTGCTTGCCGTCGAGCGCCAGATTCAACTCCAGCACATTCACACGCGGCTCGCCGAAGAGGCCAAACTGGCGGCCCTTCGTATAACGATCCACGAGCGCCTGCACATCGTTCACGTTCAGATTGCGCGCCTTCGCGACGCGCGCGACCTGGTACGCGGCGGCGGCCGGCGAGATCTCGGGGTCGAGCCCGCTGGCCGACGAGGTCACGAGATCGGCGGGGATCGGCTGCGAGACATCGGTGCCCGCGGCCTTCAGGGCGTCGATACGGCCTTTGACTTCATCGGCGAGCGCCGGGTTGGTCGGCCCGAGATTCGAGCCGCCCGAGCCTTGCGCGTTGTACGGCATCGGCGACGTGGCCGAGAGGCGGCCCCAGAAGTACTGGGGCGCGTCGAACTGCTGGCCGATCAGCTCGCTGCCCACGACCTTGCCATCCACTTCGACGAGGCTGCCGTTGACCTGGCGATGAAACACCGCCTGGCCGAACGCCGTCATCACGGCGGGATAGACGAGACCGGTGATCGCCGCGAGCACGGCGAAGAGCACGATCAGAGGACGAAACTGCGCTTTCATATGCATTCCTGTCGAAAATCGGACCGAGGGATCAAACCCAGCCGAACGCGGCCAGCACCATGTCGATCAGCTTGATGCATGGGAATGGCAGCAGAATGCCGCCCAAGCCATAGACCAGCAGATTGCGGCGCAAGAGCGTCGCCGCGCCGAGCGGCCGGTACTTCACGCCCTTGAGCGCGAGCGGAATCAGCATCACGATGATGAGCGCGTTGAAGATCACCGCCGAGAGGATCGCCGACGCCGGCGACGTCAGATGCATGACGTCGAGCACACGCAGTTGCGGATACGTCGAAGCGAACGCGGCCGGAATGATCGCGAAGTACTTGGCGACGTCGTTGGCGATCGAGAAGGTCGTGAGCGAGCCGCGCGTCATCAGCATCTGCTTGCCGATCTCGACGATCTCGATGAGCTTGGTCGGGTTCGAATCGAGGTCGACCATGTTGCCCGCTTCCTTCGCGGCCTGGGTGCCCGTGTTCATCGCCACCGCCACGTCGGCCTGCGCGAGCGCCGGGGCGTCGTTGGTGCCGTCGCCCGTCATCGCGACGAGCTTGCCTTGCGCCTGGTGCTCGCGAATGGTCGCGAGCTTGGTTTCGGGCGTGGCCTGGGCGAGGAAGTCGTCCACGCCCGCTTCGGCGGCGATCGCAGCGGCGGTCAGGCGGTTGTCGCCCGTCACCATCACGGTCTTGATGCCCATCTTGCGCAGCTCGGCGAAGCGCTCCTTGATGCCGCCCTTCACCACGTCCTTCAACTCGATCACGCCGAGCACGCGGGCCACGCCTTCGTGCATTTCCGCCACCACGAGCGGCGTGCTGCCGCGCCGCGCAACCTCGTCCACGGCCGTATCGACTTCGGCGGGAAAGCGGCCATTGTGTTGCGCGACGTAGTGCTTGACCGCGTCGGCCGCACCCTTGCGGATCTCGCGACCCGGCATGTCCACGCCGCTCATGCGCGTCTGCGCGCTGAAAGCGAGGAACACCGCGTGCAGCGCCGCCATATCGCGCTGGCGAATGTTGAAGCGCTGCTTGGCGAGCACGACGATGCTGCGCCCTTCCGGCGTTTCGTCGGCGAGCGACGCCAGTTGCGCGGCGTCGGCGAGCACTTCCTCGCTCACGCCGGGCGCGGCTACGAAGGCGGACGCCTGACGGTTGCCGAGCGTGATCGTGCCGGTCTTGTCGAGCAGCAGCACGTCCACGTCGCCCGCCGCTTCCACGGCACGACCCGAGGTGGCGATCACATTGGCCTGCATCATGCGGCTCATGCCCGCCACGCCGATCGCCGAGAGCAGCCCGCCGATGGTGGTCGGAATCAGGCACACGAGCAGCGCGGTGAGCGCGGTGATCGTGACCACGTGGCCCATCTTCGCGGCTTCGACCGAGAACATCGAGAACGGCAGCAGCGTGGCGGTCGCCATCAGCAGCACGATCGACAGCGCGACCAGCAGGATCGTCAGCGCGATTTCGTTGGGCGTCTTCTGGCGCTTGGCGCCTTCGACCATCGCGATCATGCGGTCAAGGAAAGCCTCGCCCGGATTGGCCGTCACCCGCACGACGATCCAGTCGGACAGCACGCGCGTGCCGCCCGTCACCGAAGAAAAGTCGCCGCCCGACTCGCGGATCACCGGCGCCGATTCGCCCGTGATGGCCGATTCGTCCACCGACGCCACGCCGTCGACCACCTCGCCGTCGGCGGGGATCACGTCGCCGGTCTCGACCAGCACCACGTCGCCGCGACGCAATTCGGTGGCCGTCGTGATGCGGATCGGCGACTTCGGATGCGGCTCGTTGAGCTTCTTGGCCATCACGTCGCGCTTGGCCTGACGCAGCGAAGCCGCCTGCGCCTTCGAGCGGCCTTCAGCGAGCGCTTCGGCGAAGTTCGCGAACAGCACCGTGAACCACAGCCACAGCGCGACCGCGAGAATGAAGCCCGCGGGTGCTTCGGCCTGGCCCATCAGCGCCGCGATCCAGAGGATCGTCGTGAGCACGCTGCCCACGTAGACGCAGAACATCACCGGATTGCGCAACTGGGTGCGCGGCGTGAGTTTCCTGAACGAATCCACGATGGCCGGACGCAGCAGCGCCGGATCGAACATGGACCGTGTTGCACTATGTTGTGTCATTTGATGAAGTCCCGGTTCAATGCACGCCCAGCATGATCAGATGCTCGACGCCTGGTCCCAGCGCGAGCGCGGGCACATAGGTGAGCGCGCCCACCAGCAGCACCGTGCCGAGCAGCAGCACCACGAAGAGCGGGCCGTGCGTGGGCAGCGTGCCGCCCGTGACGGCGATGCGCTTCTTGCTCGCGAGCGATCCGGCGATGGCGAGCACCGGCACGATGGTGCCGAAGCGGCCAAACCACATCGCCACGCCCAGCAGCCAGTTGTAGAACGGCGTGCTGACCGTGAGGCCCGCGAACGCGCTGCCGTTGTTATTGGCGGCCGAACTGAACGCGTAGAGGATTTCGGAGAAGCCATGCGCGCCCGGATTGGCGATACCGGCCTTGCCCGCGTCGGAGAGCACGGCGATCGAGGTGCCGAGCAACACCAGCAGCGGCGTGAGCAGGACGACGATCGACACCATCTTCATTTCGAACGATTCGATCTTCTTGCCCACGTATTCCGGCGTGCGGCCAATCATCAGACCGGCGACGAACACCGCCAGCAACGCGAACACGAGCATGCCGTACAGACCCGAGCCCACCCCGCCGAAGATCACTTCGCCCAACTGGATGAAGAGCATGGGCACGAGGCCGCCGATCGGCGTGAGCGAATCGTGCATGCCGTTGACCGCGCCGCACGAGGCCGCCGTGGTGGCCACGACGAAGATGCCCGTCTGCGCAATGCCGAAGCGCGTTTCCTTGCCTTCCATGTTGCCGCCGGCCTGCAAGGCGCTGGCGTGCTGATCGACGTTGAGCGACGTGAGCATCGGATTGCCTGCCTGCTCCGCCGACAGTTCGACGCCCACCGCCACGGCAAACGCAATCGTCATCACCGCGAGCACTGCCACACCCTGCCTGCGATCGCCCACCATGCCGCCGAACACGAGGCACAGCGCCGCCGGAATAATCAGGATCGCCAACATTTCGACATAGTTCGAGAACGGCGTCGGGTTCTCGTACGGATGTGCGGAGTTCGCATTGAAGAAGCCGCCACCGTTGGTGCCGAGCATCTTGATCGCTTCCTGCGAGGCGACCGGGCCCATGGCGAGCGTCTGCGTCGTCACCTTGGTGTCGACCGTAACGGCATTGCCCTTCGCGTCCTTGACCGGATTGCCCTGGGCGTCCAGCTTCGGCGCCGCGTAGGTCGTGGTTTGCAGCGTGGGCACGTCCTGATAGGACTTGAAGTTCTGGATCATGCCCTGGCTCATCAGCAAGCCTGCGACGAGCGCCGACATCGGCACGAGCACATAGAGCGTGGTGCGCGTGAGATCGACCCAGAAGTTGCCGATGGTCTGCACCGAATGGCGGGCGAAGCCACGGATCAGCGCGATGACCACCACGATGCCCGTCGCCGCGGAGAGGAAGTTCTGCACGGTCAAGCCAAGCATCTGCGTGAGGTAGCTCACCGTCTGCTCGGGCGAGTAATCCTGCCAGTTCGTGTTGGTCACGAAACTCACGGCCGTGTTGAACGCGCCGTCCGGCGTCATCGCGCCGAATTGTTGCGGGTTGCCCGGCAGCCATCCTTGCACGCGCAACAGCAGGTAGAGAAAGAGCGCGCCGAACACGTTGAACGAGATGGTGGCGAACGCATAGTGCTTCCAGCTCATCTCGGCGTTCGGATCGACGCCCGCGATGCGGTACAGCAGATTCTCGACGGGCGCGAAGAGACGCACGACGCGCGAGCGCCCATCGAGCACCCGCGAGAGATAGCCCGCCACCGGCACCGCCAGCGCGAGCAGGACGACGATGAAAACGCCGGTCTGTAGCAGATTGTTGGTGTTCATTCGATATCCTCCGCGCGCAGCAGCGCATGGACGAGATAGACGAACAGCAACAGCGTCGCCGTCCCCGACAGCCAGAAGATCCAGGTCATGAGCGCGCTCCCGTTAGGGACTGGGCGTCCCGATACTGGGCGTCCCGATCGGCGCGGCGAAACTGCATGAGCTTCTCGCAGCCCGCGATCAACGCGTAAGCGAGCGCGGCGAAAGCCGCCAGCCCCCCGATATACAGCACATCCATTGTCGTTTTCTCCATTACGGATGACGGATGGCGGTAAGGTACGTTTTATCGCGTTAATTCCGGATCAAAGCTTGGGGTGGGCGTATAAAAAAGGTGTAAACGACGCGCAGCGAGGCGCCAATGAAAAGGGCGCACATGACTGGCATGCGCGCCCCTGGTTTGCAGCTTCCGCGATATCGCCGCGATTTACGGCATGAGGATCGTCGACCCCGTGGTGCGTCGCGCTTCGAGATCGGCATGCGCCTGGCCCACGTCCTGCAATGCGTAGCGCTGATTGATCGACGTCTTCACCTTGCCCGAGGCGATCACCTCGAACAGTTCCGCCGACATCGCCTCGTAGTCGCTGCGTTTGGCGATATACGAGAACAGCGTCGGGCGCGTAAAGAACAGCGAGCCGCGGCCCGAGAATTCCGACGAATCGATCGGCGGCAGCGGCCCCGATGCGTTGCCGAAGCTCACGAACATGCCCAGCGGCGCGAGGCAGTCGAGCGACTTCATATACGTGTCCTTGCCGATCGAGTCGTACACCACGGGCACGCCCGCGCCCTGGGTGATCTCGCGCACGCGCGCCGTGAAGTCCTCGCGCGTGTAGACGATCGGATGGTCGCAGCCGTGCGCCTTCGCAATCTCGGCCTTCTCGTCCGAGCCGACCGTGCCGATCACGGTCGCGCCCAGCGCCTTGGCCCATTGGCAGACGATCAGGCCCACGCCGCCCGCGGCCGCCTGGATCAGGATCGTGTCGCCGGCCTTCACGCGATAGGTGCGACGCAGCAGATATTGCGCGGTGAGCCCCTGGAGCATGACCGACGCGGCCTGCTCGTCGCTGATCGAGTCGGGCAGGCGGATCACCTGGTCCGCGCGCAGCACGCGCTCCTGCGCATACGCGCCCGGCGGGCGGCCAACGTAAGCCACGCGCTCGCCCGGCTTCACGCTCGTCACGCCCGGGCCCACGGCCACGACCTCGCCCGCCGCTTCCATGCCGAGCCCGGCGGGCAGCGGCTGCGGATAGAGGCCGGTGCGAAAGTACACGTCGATGTAGTTGAGCCCGCACGCGCTCTGCTTCACGCGGATCTCGCCGTCACCCGGTTCGCCCACTTCGACATCGACCCACTTCATTACTTCGGGGCCGCCGGGCTGTTCGTATCGGATTGCCTTGGTCATCGTGTCTCTTCCAGTCAGGGATGGAGTGGCGATCTGAGGCACGCGCTCAGATCACGTCCTTCATACGCAGCGTCAGCACGTCGAGAATCATGCGCGCCGTCGAGATATTGGTCGCGCACGGCACGTCGTGCACGTCGCAGGCGCGCACGAGCGCGTTGATGTCGGGTTCGTGCGGCTGCGGCGTCATCGGGTCGCGCAAAAAGATCACCACGTCGACATTGCCTTCGGCCAGTTGCGCGCCGATCTGCAAGTCGCCGCCATGCGGACCCGAAAGCATGCGCTCGACCTTGAGGCCGTGCGCGGCCTCGATGCGCCCGCCGGTCGTGCCGGTCGCGAGCAGGTCGCAGCGGCGCAACGTATCGACGTATTCGCCGGTGAGCCTGACGATGTCGTCCTTCTTGTGATCGTGCGCGATCAGTGCGACGCGGGTGGGCATGGGTTCGGCTCCTGGCTACGGTTGGGTTGATTCGGTTGCATCGGCTGAGGCAACGGTTTGCATCCTGGCACGTCAGTAGGTGCCGGGATAGGCGCCGCCGTCGATGAGCCAGTTCTGACCGGTGATATAGCCCGCATGCACGCTGCACAGGAACGCACAGGCGCGGCCGAACTCCTCGGGCGTGCCAAGGCGCCCAGCCGGGATCGACTTCATGCGGCGCGCGCGCGCTTCGTCCAGCGACAGATGGCTTCGCTCGGCCTGCGCGACGATGGTGGCCTGGATGCGATCGGTGTCGAACACGCCGGGCAGCAGGCTATTGATCGTCACGCCCGTGCTCGCGACCTGGCGCGCCACGCCTGCGACGAAGCCGGTGAGGCCCGAGCGCGCGCCGTTCGACAGGCCCAGCACGTCGATCGGCGCCTTCACCGACGAACTCGTGATGTTGACGATGCGGCCGAAGCCGCGCGCGATCATGCCGTCGATGGTCGCCTGGATCAGCTCGATCGGCGTGAGCATGTTGGCGTCGAGCGCGGCGAGCCACTTTTCGCGCGTATAGGTGCGGAAGTCGCCCGGCGGCGGGCCGCCCGCGTTGTTGACGAGGATGTCCGGCGACGGACACGCAGCGAGCGCCGCCGCACGGCCCTCTGGCGTGGTGATGTCGCACGCCACGGCCTTGACTTCGACGCCCGTCGTCGCGCGGATGTGCGCGGCGGTTTCCTCGAGCGTGCTCAGCGTGCGCGCGGCGATCGTCACGTTCACGCCTTCGGCCGCGAGCGCCTCGGCGCAGCCGCGCCCCAATCCCTTGCTGGCCGCGCACACCAGCGCGGTGCGTCCTGCGATGCCCATGTCCATCGTGTTCTTCCTCGTCACTCGCGTGACAGTTTGATAACAGCGTGAAAGCGGAAGTCGGCCGCGGTTGGCCCGTAGCGAGCCAGCTTGACCACTCGTCCCCGTCCGATTTTTGCGATTCTAGAAGAATCGGCCGATGCGCGTGGGACGCGGATTCGCTCCTGCCCCCTCTCCCGATCGGCTGGCATCGCCGCCCGCGCCCGAGCGCAGTTCCTGGATCGGTTCCCGCGCGCATCCCGTATACTTGCGGCTGTAGCGCGGTCCCGCGCTGCCGCGAGCCGCGCCGGATGCGTCATCTGGCCGCCAGCCGCGCGCGCCGGGCCGCGTTCGCCGTGCGCCGCGCCGCCCGTTTCAGGTGCAGCGCGACGCCGGCCCAACCCATTCCCCCGATATTTCTTGCAGCCTTGTGCGCCCCGCCATGAAACAGGACAGCCGCTTTCCGAATCTCTTCATCCTCGATCACCCGCTGATCCAGCACAAGCTCACCCATATGCGCGACAAGGACACGTCCACGCGCACGTTCCGCGAGCTGCTGCGCGAAATCACGCTGCTGATGGGCTATGAAATCACGCGCGACCTGCCGGTCGCGTCGCGCCGCGTGCAGACGCCGCTCGTCGAGGTCGACGCGCCCGTGATCGCGGGCAAGAAGCTCGCCATCGTGCCGGTGCTGCGCGCGGGCGTGGGCATGTCCGACGGCCTGCTGGAGCTGGTGCCGTCGGCACGCGTGGGTCACATTGGCGTGTATCGCGCCGACGATCACCGCCCGGTCGAATACCTCGTGCGCCTGCCCGATCTGGAAGACCGCACCTTCATCCTGTGCGATCCGATGGTCGCCACGGGCTACTCGGCCGCGCACGCCATCGACGTGCTCAAGCGCCGCGGCGTGCCCGGCGATCGCATCCTGTTCCTCGCGCTGGTGGCCGCCCCCGAAGGCGTGGACGTGTTCCAGAAGGCGCATCCGGACGTCAAACTCTACGTGGCTTCGCTCGACTCGCACCTGGACGGGCATGCCTACATCATCCCGGGTCTGGGCGACGCGGGCGACCGCCTGTTCGGCACCAAGAACTAAGCTCGCCCAGGCGAGCGCAAGCGGCCCGGCCTCCACGGCCGGCGCCGCTCGCCTGCGCGGCGCCCCCGGCGCGCGCGGTGTCCACCGCCTCACGCCGCCCCCTTCCCCGTTTTCACCGGGCCACCCGCCCGCAGGAATCTCCCGGACGGCCCAGGCCAGAGGGTTGCGGCGTGATAAAATTCAGGTCCACCTGAGGATCGTGACGGTCCGAGGGCGGCCTGGCCTTGGGCTCACCACGGAACGCAGCGCAGCATGGCGTGCCGGATTGGGCGTCCCTCACGGGTCTGGGCTTGCCCCTCGCGCGCGCCGTTTGGCCGGCACCTCGCAGCACGCCACGCACCGCCGCGCGAGCGGCCCCGCAGCGGCCCGTTGCTGCATCCCTGCCCCAACACGGCCCCAGGCGGACAGACACTCGAAGACATTGAGGCCGCATGGCGCGCACGCGTTCCATGCCGCGCCCGGTCATCGTATTGAGCACGATATAGCGCACTGCGGCATCGACACCGCGGCATCGACAATTGCACCATGCACGCAACACGCGTGCGACGGAGAAAGGTATGGCGGGTCATTCGAAATGGGCCAACATCAAGCACAAGAAGGCAGCTGCTGACGCGAAGCGCGGCAAGGTCTGGACGCGGCTCATCAAGGAAATCCAGGTGGCGGCGCGCATGGGCGGCGGAGAAGTCGACTCGAACCCGCGCCTGCGCCTGGCCGTGGACAAGGCCTATGACGCCAACATGCCCAAGGACAACATCAACCGCGCGATCCAGCGCGGCGTGGGCGGCGTCGATGGCGCGAACTACGAAGAAATCCGTTACGAAGGCTACGGCATCGGCGGCGCGGCCGTCATCGTCGACACGATGACCGACAACCGCACCCGCACGGTCGCGGAAGTGCGCCACGCGTTCTCGAAGTTCGGCGGCAACATGGGCACGGACGGCTCGGTCGCGTTCCTGTTCGATCACGTCGGCCAGTTCGTGTTCGCGCCGGGCACCTCGGAAGACGATCTCATGAACGCCGCGCTCGAAGCCGGCGCCGACGACGTCGTGACCAACGAAGACGGTTCGATCGAAGTGGTTTGCCCGCCGTTCGAATTCCAGAAGGTCAAGGACGCGCTCGAAGCCGCGGGCTTCAAGGCGGAAATGGCCGAAGTCACGATGAAGCCGCAGACGGAAGTCGAATTCACGGGCGACGACGCCGTGAAGATGCAGAAGCTGCTCGACGCGCTCGAAAACCTGGACGATGTCCAGGAGGTGTACTCCAACGCGTCGATCGCCGACGAATAACGGCATCGGCGCGGCGCCGCGGGCTTGGGTCCCGGGGCGCTCCGGCGGCGCGCACAGGCTTCACGCCCGCGCCCGCCCGCAACGCTTTTCACGGCTGGCGCATCGTGCGCCAGCCGCAACTGTTTCTGGTTCAGGTCTTTCGGGGATTCTCATGAAGTTACTCGTCGTCGGTTCAGGCGGCCGTGAACATGCACTGGCGTGGAAGCTCGCCCAGGCGCAGCGCGTCCAGCTCGTCTACGTCGCACCGGGCAACGGCGGCACCGCGCAGGACGAGCGGCTCGCCAACGTCGACATCACGGACATCAACGAGCTCGCCGATTTCGCCGAGCGCGAGCAGGTGGCCTTCACCGTGGTCGGCCCGGAAGCGCCGCTTGCCGCGGGCATCGTCAACGTGTTCCGCTCGCGTGGCCTGAAGGTGTTCGGCCCCACGAAGGAAGCCGCGCAGCTCGAAAGCTCGAAGGATTTCGCCAAGGCGTTCATGAAGCGCCATAACATCCCGACCGCCGCCTACGAAACCTTCTCCGACGCCACGGCTGCCCACGCCTACGTCGAGAAGAACGGCGCGCCGATCGTGATCAAGGCCGACGGCCTCGCCGCGGGCAAGGGCGTGGTCGTGGCGATGACGCTGGAAGAAGCGCATCAGGCGATCGACTCGATGCTGGCCGACAACAAGCTCGGCGATGCCGGCGCGCGTGTCGTGATCGAGGAATTCCTCGCTGGCGAAGAAGCGAGCTTCATCGTCATGGTCGACGGCAAGCACGTGCTGGCGCTGGCGTCGAGCCAGGACCACAAGCGCCTCCAGGACGCCGATCAGGGCCCGAACACGGGCGGCATGGGCGCTTACTCGCCCGCCCCCATCGTCACGCCGCAGCTGCACGCGCGCGTGATGCGCGAAATCATCCTGCCGACCGTGGCGGGCATGGAGAAGGAAGGCATTCGCTTCACGGGCTTCCTGTACGCCGGTCTGATGATCGACGCGCAGGGCAATCCGAAGACGCTCGAATTCAACTGCCGCATGGGCGACCCGGAAACGCAGCCGATCATGGCGCGCCTGAAGGGCGACTTCTCGAAGGTGTTCGAGCACGCCATCGCCGGCACGCTGGATCAGGTCGAGCTGGAATGGGACCGCCGCACCGCGCTGGGCGTGGTGCTGGCCGCGTACAACTACCCGGAAACGCCGCGCAAGGGCGATCGCATCAGCGACATCCCGGCGGAAACGGCCGATTCGGTCACGTTCCATGCGGGCACGCAGTTCGTCGACGGCAAGCTCGTCACCTCGGGCGGCCGCGTGCTGTGCGTGGTGGGTCTCGCCGATTCGGTGCGCAGCGCGCAGAACGTCGCGTATGAAACGGTGAACCGCATCTCGTTCGATGGCATGCAGTATCGCCACGACATCGGCTACCGCGCCGCGGGACGCAAGCAGTAACGCAGTCCGGGCGCGGCTTCGATACCGATCCGATACCGTTTCGATATCGAAGCCGCGCCCGGCTCGCGGTGTGCCCATGTGGCTTGAACACAGGACGCATGGGCACGCCGCGCGGACCGACGGCGATCCGTCGGTACCCCAGATGCAGTCGCGCGCGTCATCCGTCCCCTTCCAGGATCGACGGGACGGCGCTCACGGGGCCGCAACCGCGCAGATCGGCGTAAACTCGATAAACCCGTCAGGCAGTACAACGGGCCACGTCGACGCCTTGCCCGCCGCGACGGCCGCACCGCGCGCGATCTGCACTTTCCGAATCCGAACGCAATCCTGGCGCTGCCGGCTTTGAGCCTCGCCCGCCCATCATCGATGACCGAAACGATTCAAACCGGCGTGGCGCCCGACAGCGCGACGCATGACAGCACTGCCGTGCGCAGCTGGCTTTCGGGCCTGCAGACGCAGATCGCCGACGCGCTCGGCGCCTTCGACGGCACGCCCTTCGCCACCGACACGTGGCAGCGCGCGCCCGGCGAGAAGCTGCGCGGCGGCGGCTGCACGCGCATCCTCGAGAACGGCCAGTTCTTCGAGCGCGGCGGCATTGGCTTTTCGGACGTGCAGGGCGACGCCCTGCCGCCCTCGGCCACGGCCGCGCGCCCCGAACTCAACGGCCGCGGCTTCGAGGCAATGGGTGTCTCGCTCGTGCTGCACCCGCGCAATCCGTATTGCCCGACCGTGCACATGAACGTGCGCCTGCTGATGGCGACCAAGGCCGGCGAAGCGCCCGTGTTCTGGTTCGGCGGCGGTATGGATCTGACGCCGTATTACGGTTTCGAGGAAGACGCGCAGCACTTCCACCGGGTCTGCCGCGACGCGCTCGCGCCCTATGGCGACGAGCTCTATCCGCGCTTCAAGCAATGGTGCGACGAGTACTTCTTCCTCAAGCACCGCAACGAAGCGCGCGGCGTGGGCGGCATCTTCTTCGACGACTACGCCGCGGGCGGCTTCGAGCAGGCTTTCGCGATGGTGCGCAGCGTCGGCGAAGGCTTTCTCAAGGCCTATCTGCCGATCATCGAACAACGCCGCGCCATGCCTTATGGCGAAGCCGAGCGCGAATTCCAGGCGTACCGGCGCGGCCGCTACGTCGAGTTCAACCTCGTCTGGGACCGTGGCACGCATTTCGGCCTGCAAAGCGGCGGACGTACCGAGTCGATCCTCATGTCGATGCCGCCGGGCGCAAGCTGGCGCTACGACTGGCAGCCGCAGGCGGGCACGCCGGAAGCGCGCCTTTACAGCGACTTCCTGCCCGTACGCGACTGGGTCTGACACCGTGACGAAGCTCTCGATCACCCCGGACGCACCCGCCCTCGCGCGCCGTGTCGGCCTGCTGGGCGGCACGTTCGATCCGATCCACGAAGGCCATCTGGCGCTCGCGCGCCATTTTGCCCGCGTGCTCGATCTGACCGAAGTGATCCTGCTGCCCGCCGGCCAGCCCTGGCAAAAGCCCGAGGTAAGCGCGGCCGGGCATCGGCTCGCCATGACGCGCCTCGCCGCGGCCACGCTGGCGCTGCCGGGCGTCACGGTCACGGTCGACGCCGACGAAATCGAACACGACGGCCCCACCTACACGGTGGAGACGCTGCGCCGCTGGCGTGCGAAGAGCGAAAGCAACGCACAGGCCGCGCTGACGCTGCTGATGGGCGCGGATCAGTTGCTGCATCTGGATTCGTGGCACGAATGGCGCGAGCTGTTCGCGCTCGCGCATCTGGGCGTGGCGAGCCGCCCCGGTTTCGACTTTGCCGCGCTGCCGCCCGAAGTGGGCGCCGCCGTGGCCGAGCGCCGCGCCGACGCCGCCACGCTTGGCTCCACGCGCTGCGGCCATCTGCTGATCGACGAGACGCTCGCGCTCGACGTGTCCGCCACCGAAATCCGCCAGGCTATCGGTCTGACGGGCACGAAAGGTACGGCGGACGCACAAACAACGACACCCGGCGGCCCGGCCGCCGGCAAGCTTCCCGCAGCAGTGCGGGACTATATCCATCAACATCATTTGTACAGGCACCACGGGTAAATATGGACATCCGCAAACTCCAACGCGCAATCGTCGACGGTCTCGAAGACGTCAAGGCACAAGACATCCGCGTCTTCAACACGAGCCACCTCACCGAGCTGTTCGATCGCGTGATCGTCGCGAGCGGCACCTCGAACCGCCAGACCAAGGCGCTCGCCTCCAGCGTGCGCGAGAAGGTCAAGGAAGCCGGCGGCGACATCATCAGCACCGAAGGCGATGACATCGGCGAATGGGTGCTGGTGGATTGCGGCGACGCGGTCGTCCACATCCTGCAACCCGCGCTGCGTCAGTACTACAACCTCGAAGAAATCTGGGGCGACAAGCCGGTGCGCGTGAAGCTCGCGGCCAACACGGGCTTCGTGGGCGCACGCCCGAGCGAACCGATGGACGACGAGGACGAAGACGAAGGCGAAGCACCGGTCGCGGCGAAAAAGCCCGCGCGCAAGACGGCTGCGCGCAAGAGCGCGAAGTAAGCGCCTTGTCTCGAGCTATCTCGCGCTATCTCACGATCACGTACACGTTGCGTCTGGCACCATGAAACTGCATATCGTCGCCGTCGGCCACAAGATGCCGGACTGGATCGCCGAGGGCTTCGAGGAGTACACGAAGCGCATGCCGCCCGAGCTGCGCATCGAGCTGCGCGAGGTGAAACCCGAGCAGCGCTCCTCGGGCCGTTCCGCCGAGAGCGTGATGGCCGCCGAGCGCACGCGCATCGAAGCGGCGCTGCCGAAGAACGCGCGCATCGTCGCGCTCGACGAACGTGGCAAGGACTGGACCACGATGCAGCTCGCCCAGGCATTGCCGGGCTGGCAGCAGGACGGGCGCGACGTGGCGTTCCTGATCGGCGGCGCGGACGGGCTCGATCCTCAGCTCAAGGCACGCGCCGACACGCTGCTGCGCCTCTCCTCCCTGACCCTGCCTCACGCGATGGTGCGCGTGCTGCTCGCCGAGCAGCTTTACCGCGCCTGGACCATCACGCAGAATCACCCCTATCATCGCGTTTGAATTGCGTTGAATAGCGATTAAAGCGGTGCGCCTGACGCGCGTACCGGGCCATGCGCGCCGCATCTGCCGCGCGTCGGCCCGGTTCGGCGTGACGCGCGCGCGGCGCTTCAGTGCCTGATGCCCAACAGGTGCCAGGCCCGCACGCGCTTCAGGCGCTCATCCGATCTCCGCCTCATCAAGACGTCAACACGCCCCGATGACCACCTCCGCGACTTATCCGTTCGTCTATCTCGCCTCGCAGAGCCCGCGCCGCCAGGAACTGTTGCAACAGCTCGGCGTGCGCTTCGAACTGCTGCTGCCGCGTCCCGACGAAGACGCCGAAGCGCTCGAAGCGGTGCTGCCCGGCGAAACCGCCGCCGTCTACGTCGAGCGCGTCTGCGCCGCCAAGGCCGACGCCGCGCGCGCCCGGCTCGTGGCGGGCGCGCATGCGCACGCGCCGATCCTGACCGCCGACACCACGGTGAGCATCGACGGCCACATCCTCGGCAAGCCGCACGACGCCGCCGACGCCTACGCCATGCTCGAACGCCTCGCGGGCCGCGAGCACGAAGTGCTCACGGCCGTGGCCGTCGTCAACGCCGAAGGCGTGTGCCTGCCCGTCGCGGTCTCGCGCTCGCACGTGCGCTTCGCAGCCGCCCTGCCTGCCGCCATCGCGCAATACGTAGCGAGCAAGGAACCGTTCGGCAAGGCCGGCGCCTACGGCATCCAGGGCCGCGCCGCCGAATTCATCGAGCGAATCGACGGGTCCTATTCGGGTATCATGGGTTTGCCACTTTTTGAAACGGCCGCCCTTCTGCGCGCCGCGAGCATCGACTTCTAAAACAAATCATGAACGAAGAAATCCTGATCAACGTCACGCCTCAGGAGACGCGTGTCGCGTTGGTCCAGCAAGGCGCAGTGCAGGAACTTCACGTCGAGCGCACGCTGTCGCGCGGACGCGTCGGCAACGTCTATCTCGGCAAGGTCGTGCGCGTGCTGCCGGGCATGCAATCCGCGTTCATCGACATCGGCCTCGAACGCGCGGCCTTCCTGCACGTGGCCGATATCTGGCATCCGCGCCTCGCGGGCGAACCGCATACGCCGGCCCATCATCAGCCGATCGAAAAAACCGTCTTCGAAGGCCAGACGCTGATGGTGCAGGTCGTGAAAGACCCGATCGGCACCAAGGGCGCGCGGCTGTCCACCCAGGTGAGCATCGCGGGCCGCACGCTCGTGTATCTGCCGCAGGAACCGCATATCGGCATCTCGCAGAAGATCGAGAGCGAGGCCGAGCGCGAAGCCGTGCGCGCGCGCCTGACCGCCGTGCTGCCCGCCGACGAGAAAGGCGGCTACATCGTGCGCACCATCGCCGAAGATGCAACGAGTGAAGAACTCGCCGCCGATGTGGCCTATCTGCGCAAGACGTGGACGACGATCCTCGCCCAGGCGCAGCGCCTGCCCGCGACCAGCCTGCTCTACCAGGATCTGAATCTTGGCCAGCGCGTGCTGCGCGACTTCGTCAACGACGAAACCACGCGCATCCAGGTGGATTCGCGCGAGACCTTCCAGAAGCTCAGCGAATTCGCCAGCGAATTCACGCCCGCCGTGCAGCCGAAGCTGCATCACTACACGGGCGAGCGGCCGCTCTTCGACCTTTACAACATCGAGGCCGAGATTCAACGCGCGCTGTCACGTCGCGTGGATCTGAAGTCGGGCGGCTATCTGGTGATCGACCAGACCGAGGCGATGACGACGATCGACGTGAACACGGGCGGCTATGTGGGCGCACGCAACTTCGACGACACGATCTTCAAGACCAATCTCGAAGCGGCGCATACGATCGCGCGGCAATTGCGGCTGCGCAATCTGGGCGGCGTGATCATCATCGACTTCATCGATATGGAGAACATCGAGCATCGCGATCAGGTGCTCGGCGAGCTGAAGAAGGCGCTTTCGCGCGATCGCACGCGCGTGACGGTAAATGGCTTCTCGCAACTTGGGTTGGTGGAGATGACGCGCAAGCGCACGCGCGAGTCGCTCGCGCATGTGCTGTGCGAGCCGTGCCCGACTTGTCTCGGCAAGGGGCAGGTGAAGACGGCGCGTACCGTTTGCTATGACGTGCTGCGCGAGATTCTGCGTGAGTCGCGACAGTTCAATCCGCGCGAGTTTCGCGTGGTGGCGTCGCAGCAGGTGATCGATCTGTTTCTCGAAGACGAGTCGCAACATCTGGCGATGTTGATCGACTTTATCGGCAAGCCCGTGTCGCTGCGGGTGGAGTCGAATTTGAGTCAGGAGCAGTACGATATTGTGTTGATGTGAGGGGTGCAGGCGCGGTAGATCGTTCATCGATTCCGAAGCGCCTCTTGCCAGGACTACGCATTAAAAAAGCCGACTCTCACGAGCCGGCTTTTTCGTTTGGGGGTGACGCTAGAGCAAACGCAAAGCGCAGCGCCGCGTATCATCCAGGATCGGATCGTTGAAGCACGAATGGCTATCCCGACAGATCGGTCGTCGCACCGCGTCTTTACACGCCTACGCGCGTTCGCGCATGCCTCACTGCGCACCACGAGTTGACAAATACAACCGTCGCGCCGCTCGCCGATGCAAGACATGGACAGGAATGAAAAATCTCTACATTGAAAGTTTGCGCCGTGAGGCGCGCGAGTACCACCGCAACCACCAATGGCGCCTTCAAAACGGCCTGTTCATACCTCACGCTTACCCAGAGGAAAACAGGAAGCAGTTGTCATGGTGGGACGACGTCGGCTTTATCTTGAACAAGCGCCGCGTCATGGTGAACTGGCGACACCCACGATGTGCTTATCAAGACGCAATAGAGAAAGTGGTGACATCAGAGATTGCCCAGCCTGCCGAGTACGATGGCTGGCGCGAAGGCGGCGAACAGATCTATCGCAAGCTCGGGCGATCGAGAAAGAAAATAGTCGGGATCACACACAGTTCGCCAACGCCCGGATGGTCCGACTATTTCGCGGCATTCAGGGCTCGCGAGGAGGAGTTGATGCTCAGCGGCATCGACCTGGATATTCGGCCTGCGATGCGCGTTAGCTGGTGTTACTGGGCAACTCTCGTAGACCTGATCGCGCCAATCGAGGTCCGCTCCAACGATGACGTAGTGAAACTGGCGTCCATTGCGCGGCGGCTGCTGAAACGAGAAACGAGTGTCGCAGGTGAATGGCCTGGATACAGCTATGGGCGTAATGATTGGCTGGCCGAAGCGGAGAAAAGGAAGCAACGCGGCTGAGCGAGCGTCCTCTCCGAAAGCGCGTGCCGCTACGCAACGGCCCGCTACGGTCGAGAACTGCTCGCGGCCGGAGGATATGCGCAGATGACGCTGTCAAGCGCCTCAAAGGCCCCACATTTCAGCGACTATCATTCAGCTATTCCCCCCCAGGAGCCCCGCCGTTGAATCACCAGCGCGCCACCCTGTCCCAGCTCGGCGAATTCGACGAAGTCGTCGACGTACGCACGCCGCTCGAATATGCCGAAGACCACATGCCCGGCGCCATCAACGCGCCGGTCCTCAGCAACGAGGAGCGCGTGATCGTCGGCACGCTGTACAAGGCGTCGCCGTTCGACGCCACGCGCGTGGGCGCAGCGATGGCGGCACGCAACATCGCGATGCATCTCGACACCACTTTCGCTGACCGTCCGCGCAACTGGCGCCCGCTCATCTACTGCTGGCGCGGCGGCAAGCGCTCGGGCGCGATGACGGCGATGTTCAACATGATCGGCTGGCGCGCGCGGCAGCTCGAAGGCGGCTACAAGCGCTACCGCCACAGCGTCATCGAGACATTGAGTGCACTGCCCGGCCAGTTCCGTTTCGTCGTGCTCGCCGGGCCCACGGGCAGCGGCAAGACGCGTCTGCTGCATGCGCTCGGTCAGGCGGGCGCGCAGACGCTCGATCTGGAAGATCTCGCCGCGCATCGCGGCTCGCTGCTCGGCGCGTTGCCTTCGCGCGGGCAACCCGCACAGAAGGCGTTCGATACCTCGCTCGTACAACAATTACGCCGCTTCGATGCCGCGCAACCGGTCTTCGTCGAGGCGGAGAGCCGGCGCATCGGTGCGATTACCTTGCCGATCGCGCTGGTCGAACGCCTGCACGGTGCGCCCTGCGTAGTCGTCGAGGTGGCGCGCGATGAGCGTGTGTCGCTGCTGCTGGAGGAATACGGGCATCTGCTGGACGATCGGGACTATTTTCGCGAGCAGTTGCTCAAGCTCACGCCGTTGCATGGACGTGAGCGCGTCGCGTCGTGGTGTCAGTTGCTCGACGAGGACCGGCGCGCGGCGTTGTCCGAAGCGCTCGTCACGCAGCATTACGATCCGGCCTACACGCGCAGCACGCGCAAGCACTTTGCGGCGCTCGCGCACGCGCCGCACTTCACGTTTCATCCGATGTCGGCCGATCCGGTCGAGGAAGCGCGCGTCCTGCTCGCACAATTGCGAGGCGACATGGCACCCGGAACATGCTGAGAAATACGCGCTGAGAAATGCATGAAGGCCGCCGGCAAATCGCCAGGCGGCCTTCAACAAAACTGCGGAATCACTACAGAGAAACTACCTGGAAACTGCGGGAAAAAGCGCCCGGACACCCATTCCGTGCCCGGGCGAAACCATCGGAGTGCCGACGGTGGAGGTTTCTTTCGAAGGGGTTTGCGCGCTGAGCCAGACACTTCGCGCTACCCGCTCACTACGCACGCCGTACCGCCCTCCCGCGGCCCGGCGCGTCTGTCATGCGGTGGGTCGCTTAACGCGTGTACATCGCGTTCCAGTCTTGCTGCGACACCGTGGCGCCGCGCACACCCGATTCCGACGCATTCGCGACACCGCCGTAGGCGCTGTTGCCATTACGCGCGGCAACCTTGGCTTCGGCTGCCTGGATCGCGTCGGGGTAATGGGCCTGGTCGCCATCGCCGACGTGGTAGCCAACCTGTTGCAGCTGGACGAGTTCGGCGCGCACCTGGGCGCGGGTGACGGGCGATTGCGACTGGGCGAACGATGCGACCGGAACGATAAGGGCAGCGGCAACGGCAACGGCTTGGATCAGGGACTTCATGGTAACGACCTCCAGTTTGGACTAGACGGTCGACGTGCGACGGTATGTGCATGCGACCGATGTACGCATCGTAGGCTTATCCATCCCTAGGGTTAACCCGCAAACTTATATAAGACTCTTCCAGGTCGCGGAAGAATCGCTGGAGGCGCCACGGGACGGTCGTTTCAGGAGGGACAGATCAGACGGAACGAGGGTGACGCCCGTTAGCCGAGGGCGCACCCAACGTTATTTCGACGAAACGATGTCTGCCGCGAGGGCGAGCAGCGCGTCGATGTGAGCGGCCACACTCGCGTCGTAGCGAATGGCGGGATGCGCGCCAGGCCCGGCAGCCGCTTCGATGCGCCTACCACGCGCGGCGACCGCCGCTTCGAGCATGCGGCGCAGGCCGGCAGCGTCATCGGGTCGGAACACGTATTTGGCGTCGTCGTCGATGGCGTCGCAGCAGCCGATGTTCGACGAGAAGATCACGGGCGTGCCGCACATCACCGACTCGATGCCCACCAGGCCGAACGGCTCGTACTTCGAGGCAAGAATCGTGAAATCGGCCGCCCGATAGACATTCTCCAGATCCTTCACGTAGCCGATGTAGCGCACACGCTGGCTCGCGCGTTCGGGCGGGCGCCCCGCCACGGCCACGACGACGGGCAGATCGAGCGCCTCGACCACCGACTGGATCAGCGGCAAACCCTTGCGTTCGTGGCTGCTCGACGGGAACAACAACACCGTCTCGTGCTCGCCGAAACCGTATTGCTTGCGCAGCGCGGCGCGCGCGGCGTCATCCACGGGCGAGAAGCGTGCGCCGTCGACGGGCGGGCACAGCACGCGGATTTTCGCGTCGTCCACGCCGTAGAGTTCGAGGAGTTCGTCGCGCATGAGATCAGAATGCGCGACGATCACGCGCGATTGCGCATATTGCCGGCTCTCGAGTTCGATCTGGCGCTGATCGGAGCCGCGCAATTCACGCCCCGTTGCGCGCAGGAAGCCGCGATGCGTACCGCCGCAGATGGCGATCTCCGACGAGTCCACCCGGTTACAGCCGATCAGCACATCCACCCGGGCGCGCCGGCGCAGCGCGGCAAGGCGCCACGAGAACCAGCGGTCGCGCAGTTTGCCGGGCAGGAGCGAGACATTGATGCGATGCGGCTCGACCTGCGCATATTCGCCCAGGGACGGATCGAACTTGCGTGCAAAGAACGCCGGGCGCATACCGTGCGCAGCGAGCCCCTGGACGAGGTCCATCGCATAACGTTCCAGCCCGCCGCTGTGCTTGAGCGCGTTCGCGGAAATACCCAGCTTCATGAACCGTCCGACATGTGAATTTTTGTGCAGAAGTCGCGTGGCGCCGATTATATAGCCCCCCATTCAGGCTCTGCGGGAGGAAAGCTTGCGTAAGTCCCGTGTCCGCGTGCGCCACCCCGGCCATTGCGCGAGCCCCAAATGCGCTCCGGTATAATCGACCGGCTTTTGGGCACTACAGCGTCCATCCCTGGCCGCGCGGCACCGTCGTCGCGCTGCGGCCATATCGACACAACAAATTGACTGCCCGTCCGATTTGCGCCGGCCGACATGAATCACGATACAACGACACACCCTCGCCGCCTGGCTCCAATCGTTTCCTTCCTGCTGCTGCTTGGTCCGGCCACGAATCTGGTCTGGCGCGGCGGCACCGGTTACTGCTTTTTCCTGCTGCTGGCGTTCGCGCTCTGGGGCCTGTACGCCTGTCGGCGCGAGCCCGGCTACTTTGCGCCGTGGCGCGATTACCGCTGGTACACGGCCGCCATGCTCGTGCCGCTCGTCGTGATCGTCGTGCAACAGGCGCTCATGGGTTATTGGGCGCCCCATCAGTTCGATGCGCTTTCGCGCTTCGCGCTCGCGCTGCCGGTCTTTCTGCTGCTCAGTCGCGTGCCGTCCCGCAATCTCACCGCCGTGGGCTGGGGCTGCGCGTTCGGTGCGCTCGCCGCGACCGCCTGGGTGATCGTCGATCGCCCGGTAGGCGGCTGGAGCGACGCGGAACGCCTCAACAACTACTACACGAACGCGATTCCCTTTGGCGATACGGCCCTGCTATTCGCCTTCCTCGCCGTGTTCACGTTCGGCTGGGACAGCAAGGCGCGCCCGCTCGCGCTAGTGGTAAAGCTTGCCGCGCTGCTCGCGGGCGGCTTCGTCTCCTATCTCTCGGGAACGCGCGGCGGCTGGATCGCGATTCCGGTTTTCATGTTCCTGCTGGGCG
This sequence comes from Paraburkholderia sp. J67, assembly GCF_905220265.1. Taxonomy (NCBI): domain Bacteria; kingdom Pseudomonadati; phylum Pseudomonadota; class Betaproteobacteria; order Burkholderiales; family Burkholderiaceae; genus Paraburkholderia; species Paraburkholderia sp. J67. The sequence goes on along the minus strand of NZ_CAJMZK010000002.1, from coordinate 587,767 downwards.
TTCAGTACGGCTGGTTCACGCACTGGAAGCGCGTGGTGGTGGCCGTGGCGCTGGTCGCCGTGGCGGCCGGCGCGCTGCTGTCGACGGAGCGCATCCAGCACCGCGTCGCGGATGTCAGTTCCGACGTCGCGCTCATGCAGCACGGCGACAAGGACACCTCGGTCGGCCTGCGCCTGCAACTCTGGAGCGCGTCGATCCGGCTGTTCGAACGCCATCCGGTCTACGGCGTCGGCAAGGGCCGTCTGGAAGCCGCGCTGGGAGACCTCGCCCAGCATGGCGAAGCGAGCCAGCAGATCGTCAACGAGCGCGCGCATAGCGACTTCTTCTCGGCCATCGCCGAAATGGGCGCGCTCGGCGCCCTGAACCTGCTGCTGATTTACTTCGGCACGTCGGTGTACTTCTGGCGCGCCCGCCGCGACGCCGATGCGGTGATCCGCACGGCCGCCTGCAGCGGCCTCGCCGTGTCGTTCAGCACGATCCTCTTCGGCCTCACGATCGACGTGCTGGTGCCGATCCAGGTCATGGTGCTGATCTCGCTGCTCACCGCGACGTTCCTCGCGACCATCGTGTCGCGCCGACGCGAGATCGCCGCCGGGATCTGATCCGAAAGCTCCGCGTCTTTTACCGGCACAAAAAAACGGCCCATCGCGTCTGACGCGATGGGCCGTTTCTCTTTGCGAAGCCGTAGCTGACGCTACAGGCTTCGCACGCTACAGCCGCTAGAGACGCTTCAAGCGCCTCAAGCCGCGCTCTGCTGGAACTGGATCTTATGCAGATGGGCGTAGAGCCCGCTCTGTTCGAGCAGTTGCTGGTGCGAGCCACGCTCGACGATACGACCCGCTTCCATCACGAGGATGCGGTCGGCGCGCTCGATGGTCGACAGGCGGTGCGCGATCACGAGCGTCGTGCGGCCCTTCATGAGCGTTTCGAGCGCGGCCTGGACATGGCGCTCCGATTCCGAATCCAGTGCCGAAGTCGCTTCGTCGAGGATCAGGATCGGCGCGTCCTTGTAGATGGCGCGCGCGATCGCGAGACGCTGGCGCTGACCGCCCGAGAGCTTCATGCCGTTGTCGCCGACCATCGTGGCGATGCCGTCCGGCAGCGCCGCGATCGTGTCCCACAGGTTGGCCGCGCGCAACGCCTTCTCGACGCGCTCGGGGTCGGCCTCCTGGCCATAGGCGACGTTGTTCGCGACCGTGTCGTTGAAGAGCGTGACGTCCTGACTCACCATCGCGATCTGGCTGCGCAGCGCGTGGATGTCGTAGTCGGGCACAGGCACGCCGTCGACGAGAATCTGACCGCCGCTCGGATCGAAAAAGCGCGGCAGCAGGTTCACGAGCGTGGTCTTGCCGCTACCCGACGGGCCCGCCAGCGCGATCATCTCGCCCGGCGCGGCGGTGAAATGCACGCTCTCCAGGATCGGACGGCCCTCTGGCCCATAGGCGAACGAAACGTTGCGGAACTCGATCTCGCCGCGCGCGCGTTCGAGCGGCTTGCCGCCGCCTTCGGGCTCGGCCGGTTCGTCGATCAGGCCGAAGATCAGCTCGGCGGCCGTCATACCGCGTTGCAGCGGCTGGTTCACGTCGATCAGATGCTTGAGCGGCGAGATCACGAGCAGCATCGCGGTGACGAAGGAAACGAAGCCGCCCACCGTGGTCTGGTCGTGCGACGCCTGCACCACGGCGATCGTCACCACGACCGCGAGCGCGATCGAGGCGAGGAACTGCGTGATCGGCTGGGCGAGACCGCCGGAGACCGTCATGCGCATCTGGTAGCCGCGCAGCCGCTTGCTCAGCTCGCCGAAGCGGTCCATCTCGTACTTTTCGCCGTTGTGGACCTTGACCACCTTGTAGCCGCCCACCGTCTCTTCGACGATGTACGACAGGTCGTTCGTGAGCAGCTGGTAATCGCGGTTCAGGCGGCGCAGGCGCCGGTTGATCTTGCTGACGAGCCAGCCGATGGCGGGCAGCAGCACGGCCACGATCAGCGTGAGACGCCAGTTGAGAATGAACAGATAGCCGAGCAGGAAGATCACCGTGAGCGAGTCGCGCACCGAGGTCACCAGCACGGACATCAGCACGTTCAGGATCTGGTTCACCTCGAAGACGATCGCATTGATGATCGTGCTCGCCGTCTCACGCTGGAAGAATCCGACGCTCGCGTGAATCATGCGCTCGAACATCTTCAGGCGCAGCTCGAGCAGGATCCGGTTGGAGACGTACTGCAACAGATAGCCCGACGCGTACTGCGCGAGCCCGCGCACCAGCGAAAGGCCGATCACGGCGACCGGAACGAGCCATTTGGCGACCGGGCTGCCCTTGGTGCCGAAACCGTGGTCGAGCAACGGTTTGAGCAGCGCGGGAATGCCGGCCTCGGTCGCGGCCACGATGGCCAGCGTGATGACAGCGGCGATCGACACCCCCAGGAGCGGCTTGAGATAGGGCCACAGCCGGCGGCCGACCGAGCCCGGGTTGGAGGCCTGGCCATCGCCGATCGGCTTGCTGAGGGTGGATTGTCGGGGCGTTTCGCTCAAGGAATCCTCTGGAAAGCGTGTTCTGAAAACAAGCGCGGCGGCGTCGGGAGGACGCTGCGGCAGCGCGGTACGCATTGTATACGGTCGGCGCGACGGCCCGCTCGATCTGACGGGCGGCCGGGCTACCCGCCACGCATGGTCTGGCTCATGGTCTAGAATACGCAGCTCTGCGCTCCTGGCCCTGCCAGGTTGAGCAATACACCGTCCATAAGCAAAAATCAGCGTGCAACCGTACCGGTTCGCCGCTTGCGTTTTCTCTTCAGAATCAGAACAGGCGTCCACTCCATGTCCGACGGACTTTCCCCGACGCGCCCAGGCCTTGCGGCCAACGGCACCGCCACGCTTTCCGTGATCGTGGTGGCGATGAACGAGGCGCACGACATCGGCGAGTGCCTGGAATCGGTGCGCGGGCTCGCGATGGAAACCATCGTGTACGACTCGGGCAGCACCGACGGCACACCCGATATCTGCCGCGCGCTCGGCGCGCGCGTGGTCGAAACCGACTGGCCAGGCGACGGCCCCCAGAAAAATCGCGCGCTCGATCAGGCGCGCGGCGACTGGGTCATCTGCCTCGACGCCGACGAGCGTCTGAGTCCCGAGCTGCGCACTGAAATCGCCGCGCTCCTCGCCGAGGGCACGCCGCATAACGCGTTCAGCACGCCGCGCCGTTCGAGCTTTTGCGGGCGCTTCATGAATCACTCGGGTTGGTGGCCCGATCGCATCGAACGGCTGTTCCGGCGCGGCAGCGCGCGTTTCACCGATGTGCGCACACATACGCATCTAGAGATTCAGGGCACGATCGGTCGCCTCGACGGCCCGATCATCCATATCTCGATGCCGGACCTGCACGAGGCACTGGAAAAAACCAACGCATATTCGAGCGCAGGCGCGCTGACGATGGCCGAGGCGGGCAAGCGCTCGTCGCTCGCCAAGGCGCTCGGCAAGGGCTTCTGGGCGTTCTTCCGCACGTGGGTGATACGAGCGGGCTTCCTCGACGGCGCCGAAGGGCTGATGTTGGCGATCAATAACGCCGAAACGACCTACTATCGCTACGCCAAGCTCGCGCTGCTCACGCGCGACGGCAAGGTCGCGAAAAAACGCTAAAGCACGCTAAACAGCGTTCGCAACGAAAAACGGGCGGCCCATCGAGGCCGCCCGTTTTGTATGCATACGAACAACAACCGTCAATAGACGATCTCGATCGAACTACCCGCGAACTCGCCACGCAGTGCGGCGAGCAGATCGTCGGTGGGCTTGACGCGCCACGCGTCGCCCAGACGCACTTCGCCTTCCGCACGCGCATTGCGATAAACGATCTGCACCGCGAGGCCGTTCGGAATCACCACCTGCTCGCGCTCGCGGCCCCGGCCGCCGAAGCCGCCACCACCGCCATCGCGACCGCCACGACCGCGTGTCTCGACCACCGGCGCGGGCAGCGAATCATCGGGCTTGGCGCGATGCGCTTCGAGCACCGTGCGCAGCGCTCCCGCGTCGGCGTTGCCGTTCATCTGCACCTTCACGGCCTGGGCGTAGCGGCTGCGCGCGCGCTCCAGATCCATGACGGTATCGACGGTAAAGCGAATGCCGCCCGTGAACGCGTCGTTGCGCGCGCCACCTTGCACGACCAGCAGTTCGTCTTCCTTGAACAGCGCCTTGTGCGCCTCGTACTGCTCGTTGAACACCGTCACTTCGCACTGGCCGGTGCCGTCGTCGAGCAAGGCGATCAGCATCTTGCCGCGCTGGGTCATCTGCGTGCGCAGCGAGGCGATCACGCCCGCCACCAGCTTGTCGCGCCCTTCCTTCAGTTCGCCGATCTTCTGGCGTACGAAGCGACGCACTTCGTCCTTATAGGCATCGAACAAATGGCCCGACAGATAGAAGCCGAGCGCGCCCTTCTCTTCCTGGAGCTTGCGCTTCTCTTCCCACGCCGGTTCGTCGACGAGTTCGTGTGCCGCGAGCGGTGCGTCGCCCATGTCGAAGAGGCCCGCCTGCATGGCGTTGGCGCTCGCCTGCTCGGCGGCTTCCATCGCCATCGGCACGGAGGCGATCAACTGCGCGCGGTTCGCGTGGATCGTGTCGAACGCGCCCGCGCGAATCATCGCCTCGATCGTGCGGCGATTCACGAGGCGGCGGTCGATGCGTTCGCAGAAGTCGAACAGGTCCTTGAACAGACCGTCCTCTTTACGCGCGCGCAGGATTTCCTCGATCGCGTTCTGGCCGCTGCCTTTGATCGCGCCCAGACCGTAACGAATCGTGCGCGAGCGTTTGCCTTCGGCGACGTTGGCATCGGCGACCGGCTCGAAGCGATACGCCGACGCGTTGACGTCGGGCGGCAGCACCTTGATGCCGTTGGTAATGCAGTCCTCGAAGAGAATCTTCACCTTGTCGGTGTCGTCCATGGCGAGCGACATATTCGCCGCCATGAATTCGGCCGGATGGTGCGCCTTGAGCCACGCCGTGTGATACGCGAGCAGCGCGTACGCCGCCGCGTGCGACTTGTTGAAGCCGTAGCCCGCGAACTTCTCCATCAAGTCGAAGGTTTCGTCGGCCTTCTCGCGCGTGAGACCGTTCTTGGCCGCGCCTTCCGCGAAAATCTCGCGGTGCTTGGCCATTTCCTCGGGCTTCTTCTTACCCATCGCGCGACGCAGCAAGTCAGCGCCGCCCAGCGAGTAGCCGCCGATGATCTGCGCCATCTGCATCACCTGCTCCTGATAGACCATGATGCCGTAGGTCTCTTTCAGAACAGGTTCGACGCGCGGATCGGGATACTCCACCACTTCGCGGCCATGCTTACGCGCGCAGAAGCTCGGGATCAGGTCCATCGGGCCCGGACGATACAAGGCCACGAGCGCGATGATGTCCTCGAAGCGGTCGGGCTGCGCGTCCTTCAGCATGCCCTGCATGCCGCGGCTTTCCAGCTGGAACACGGCGACCGTATTCGCTTTCTTGAGGATCTGGAACGACGGCACGTCGTCGAGCGGTACGTCGGCGAGCGACCAGCCTTGCTTCGACGGATCGAGCATGCGGATATAGCGCTCGGCCCAGTCGAGAATCGTGAGCGTGGTCAGACCCAGAAAGTCGAACTTCACGAGGCCGACGGCTTCCACGTCGTCCTTGTCGTACTGGCTCACGACACCGCTTTCGTCGCCCTGGGTGTAGAGCGGGCAGAAGTCCGTGAGCTTGCCGGGCGCGATCAGCACGCCGCCCGCGTGCATGCCGACGTTACGCGTGAGACCTTCCACCAGCTGCGCGAGATCGAGCAGCTGATGCACTTCGTCTTCGTTGTCGTAGCGCTCCTGCAGGAGCGGCTCTTCCTTCATCGCGTCGGCGATGGTGACGTGCTTGCCCGGCTTGAACGGAATGAGCTTGGCCACACCGTCGGTGAAGTTGTAGCCGAGGTCGAGCACGCGGCCGATGTCGCGCACCGCCGCCTTCGCCGCCATCGTGCCGAAGGTCGCGATCTGCGAGACCGCGTCGGCGCCGTACTTGTCCTTCACGTACTGAATGACGCGGTCGCGCCCGTGCTGGCAGAAGTCGATGTCGAAGTCGGGCATCGAGACGCGTTCCGGATTCAGGAAACGCTCGAACAGCAGGTTGTAGCGCAGCGGGTCCAGATCGGTAATGCCGAGCGCGTAGGCAACGAGCGAGCCCGCGCCCGAACCCCGGCCCGGGCCCACCGGCACGCCGTTGTTCTTGGCCCAGTTGATGAAGTCCGCAACGATCAGGAAGTAGCCCGGGAAGCCCATCTTGATGATGGTCCCGCACTCGAAGTCCAGCCGTTCGTTGTAACGCGCGCGTTCGGCTTCGCGCTCGGCTTCGTTCGGATACAGCTGCACGAGGCGCTTTTCCAGGCCTTCGAGCGAGAGCTGCTTGAGGTAGTCGTCGAGCGACATGCCGTCGGGCGTCGGGAACAGCGGCAGCTTCGGCTTGCCGAGTTCGAGCGTCAGATTGCAGCGCTTGGCGATTTCGATCGTGTTCGCGATCGCCGAGGGGATGTCCGCGAACAGCGCGGCCATTTCTTCCTGCGTCTGAAAACGCTGGTCGGTCGTGAAGCGCTTCTGACGACGCGGATTCGCGAGCATGTCGCCTTCCGAAATACACACGCGCGCTTCGTGCGCGGTGTATTCCTCGGCGGTCATGAACTGCATCGGGTGCGTGGCGACCACGGGCAGTTGCAGTTCTGCCGCAATCGCGACGGCCTGCTCGACATATTGCTCGCTGCCCGCCTGGCCGCAGCGTTGCAGTTCGAGGTAGTAGCCGCCCGGGAACAGCTTCGCCCAGCGTTGCGCATGGCGCTTCGCGCTTTCGACATTGCCGGCCGCGAGCGCGAGGCCCACGTCGCCCTGCTGGGCGCCCGAGATCGCGAGCAGCCCTTCGCCGAGCCCGGCTTCGAGCCACGCGACATCGACTTCCGCACGGCCGCGATATTGATTCGTGAGCCACGCCTTCGAGAGCAGCTCGCACAGATTCAGGTAGCCGACCTTGTCCTTGACCAGCAGCAGCAGGCGCGAGGGTTTGTCGCGGTCGTCGGGATTCATGATCCAGACGTCGCAACCGGCAATGGGTTTGACCCCTTTGCCACGGGCCTCCGAGTAGAAACGGACGAGACCGAATGCGTTGCTCAGGTCGGTGAGCGCGAGCGCGCCCTGGCCGTCCTTGGCCGCCGCCTTGACGAGGTCGTCGAGGCGCACGATGCCGTCGGCAATCGAGAATTCGGAGTGGACGCGAAGATGGACGAAGCGGGGATCTGACATGGGCGACATTGTACCTCTACGATCCCGCGATTTTCGCCGCCGCCGGCGTGCGCCAATGGGTGCGCGAACGGCGATGGCAGCCGATGCGCCAACGCGGGGCCAACTTGCGCGCCGTCAGCGCGGCGCGACACTCGCGGGCACGAGACAACGCGCTGCAGGTGCCCCGCGGCCCGGTTGAGGGATAATAGAGGATTGCGCCCGCCGCACCGCACGCGGGCCCCACCGATTCAGCTTTTAGTGTTTGGCCATGCGTATCCTCAATCTTTCCTCCTACCAGTTCGCGACACTCGAAAAGAACGTCGAATGGCGTCCGCTCGTGCTGGCGCGCTGCCATGAACTCGATTTGCGGGGCACGATCCTGCTCGCGCCCGAAGGCATCAACCTGTTCGTCGCCGGCGACGAACCGAACGTGCGCGCCTTTATGGAGTACGTGCGCACCGATTCGCTCTTCGAAGGCAAGTTCGCCACGCTCCAGTTCAAGGAAAGCTTCTCGGAAACGCGGCCGTTCAATCGCATGCTCGTGCGCCTGAAGCGCGAGATCATCACGATGAACAAGCCGGCGATCCGGCCCGAAGAAGGCCGCGCGCCGTCGGTCTCGCCGGTCGTGCTCAAGGAATGGCTCGATCGCGGCCACGACGACGAAGGCCGTCCGGTGGTCATGCTCGACACCCGCAATGACTTCGAAATCGACGTGGGCACCTTCGATGCGGCGCTCGACTACCGTCTCACCAAGTTCAGCGAATTCCCCGGCGTGATCGAGGCCAACCGCGCCGATCTCGAAGGCAAGACCGTGGTGTCGTTCTGCACGGGCGGCATCCGCTGCGAAAAAGCCGCGATCCACATGAAGGAAGTGGGGATCGAGCACGTCTATCAGCTCGAAGGCGGCATCCTGAAGTACTTCGAGGAAGTGGGCGGCGCGCACTACAACGGCGACTGCTTCGTGTTCGACCAGCGCACCGCGCTCAATCCGCAGCTCGAACCGACCGACATGGTGCAGTGCTTCGCCTGCCGCGCCATCGTCACGCCCGCCGAACAGGCCTCGCCGCTCTACGAGGTCGGCAAGAGCTGCCCCGCGTGCCATCCGGCGCGCACGCAGGACACGAACGCCGCCGCGCACGCCGCAGCGTAACGCGCGCGTGGGCGCACCCGCTTCCGGCTATCGCGGGCGCTTCGCGCCCTCGCCCACCGGCCCGCTGCATTTCGGCTCGCTCGCCTCGGCGCTCGCGAGCTGGCTCGACGCGCGCGCGCATGACGGCGCGTGGCTCGTGCGCGTCGAGGATATCGACGGCCCGCGCACGGTGCCCGGCGCCGCCGAGGACATTCTCGCGACGCTCGAACGCTTCGGCTTTCACGCCGATGAACCGCCCGAGTGGCAAAGCCAGCGCATCGGTCTGTATCGCGCGGCGCTCGACGCGCTGATCGCGTCGGGCCATGTCTACCCTTGCGGCTGCACGCGCAAGGAAATCGCCGATTCGCAACTGCACGCGCACCGGCGCAACACCACGCTGATCTACCCCGGCACATGCCGCAGCGGCCTGCACGGCAAGACCGCGCGCGCCTGGCGTCTGCGCGTGCCCGACGACGCGCCCGAAGGTGTGAACAATCCCGCACTGACGCGCTTCGACGACCGCTGGCAAGGCCCGCAGCAACAGGATCTGGCGAACGAAGTCGGCGATTTCGTGCTGCTGCGCGCCGACGGGCAATGGGCGTATCAGTTGGCGGTGGTCGTGGACGATGCCGCGCAGGGCATCACCCATGTCGTGCGCGGCGCGGACCTGCTCGACTCCACGGCGCGCCAGATCTGGCTGCAACAGTGCCTCGACGTGCCGACGCCCACGTACCTGCACGTCCCCGTCGTCACCAACGCCGACGGCGAAAAGCTCTCGAAGCAGACCGGCGCGCAGGCGCTGGACGCGGCACGGCCACTGGAGGCGCTGCTGGCCGCCGCCCGGCATCTGCAACTCGATCTGCGCGATCGCACGCCTGCCACGCTCGAAGCGTTTCAGGCCGATGCGATCGAGGCGTGGAAGCAACGTCTGAAGCAGTTACCGACGTAGGCCCAACGCGAAAAAACCGCGCCACAAGAGAAAACGGCGTGCCGGGTATCCACCCGGCACGCCGTTTTTGCGTCTAAAGCGCGTCGACCGTGAAGTCGACCGTGAAATCAGGACGACGACGAAGACGTCGGCTTGTTGCGCCAGCCCGCACCCAGGCCGCCCAGCAGTGCCGCGAGCGGCTGCTTCGACTTCTGCGTCGTCGAGGCGGGCGCGTTGTTGTCTTCGACCTTGCTGCGCGCCGTCGGCGACGGCTCGTAGGGCTTCAGGAAGAATTCGTCGATGTGCTGCGTGCGATGGTGATGCGGGCGCTCGAAGCTGCCGGTGCGGCGATGGCCGCGCTCGCCGCGTGCTTCACGGCCTTCGCGCTCACCACGGGCTTCGCGACCTTCGCGGCTCTCGCGACCTTCATGGCCGTCGCGCTCGCGACGGCGGCTGCTGCCTTCGTGATGCGCGACCGGCGTATCGACCACCAGATGCTCGATCGTCAGCGGACGCTTGATGAGCTTCTCGATATCGGCGAGCTGCTTCTTCTCGTTCGGGCTGCACAGCGACAGCGCGTCGCCGGTCGCGCCCGCGCGGCCTGTCCGGCCGATGCGGTGCACGTAGTCTTCGGCGTTGAACGGCAGGTCGAAGTTGATGACGGCCGGCAGTTCCGCGATGTCGAGACCGCGCGCGGCCACGTCGGTTGCCACCAGCGCTTCGATCTCGCCGCGCTTGAAGGCTTCGAGCGCCTGCATGCGCTCGTTCTGCGAGCGGTCGCCGTGAATCGCGGCGGCCACGATGCCCTGCTTTTCGATCTGGCGCGCGAGACGGCTCGCGCCGATCTTGCTGTTGCAGAACACGATCACCTGCTTCAGACCGCGCGCGCGGATCAGTTGCACGACCGCGCCGGTCTTGTCGCCCTCGGCGACTTCATAGACGATCTGCGTGACGTTCGCATTCGTCGAGTTGCTGCGCGCGACTTCGATGGTCTGCGGCGTGCGCAGGTAGGTTGCGGCCAGCTTCTTGATTTCCGGCGAGAACGTGGCCGAGAACAGCAGCGTCTGACGCTCCTTCGGCAGCAGGTTCAGGATGCGTTGCAGGTCCGGCAGGAAGCCCATGTCGAGCATGCGGTCGGCTTCGTCGAGCACGAGCATCTGCACCTGGCCGAGGTTCGTGGTCTTCTGCTGCACGTGGTCGAGCAGTCGGCCAGGCGTCGCGATCAGGATTTCGACGCCGCGGCGCAGCTCTTCCGATTGCGGGTTCATGTCGACGCCGCCGAACACCACGGCGCTACGCAGCGGCGTGTGCTGCGCGTAGGTGCGCACGTTGTTGGCGACCTGGTCGGCCAGCTCGCGCGTGGGCGTGAGGATCAGCGCGCGCACCGGATGGCGGGCGGGCGATGCGCTCGTGCTCGCCATCGGCAGGAGGCGTTGCAGGATCGGCAGCGAGAAACTGGCGGTCTTGCCGGTGCCGGTCTGGGCGGCGCCCATCACGTCACGGCCCGTGAGGACCACGGGAATGGCCTGCGCCTGGATCGGCGTGGGCGTCGTGTAGCCCTGCTCCTTGACCGCCTTGAGGATGTCGGGCGCGAGGCCGAACTGATCGAAGGTCGCAGTGCTGGGCTTGACGTCGGTGTCGGACATGGTGGGTTTCGCTATAAAGGCGCTAGGCGCACGAGGCGCCATGCGCCTCAAATAATCACTGCGGGACTGCGGTGGTGCTGGCAGACGCTGCGTGGACGCAGCCTGGTTCTGCCGGGATTGCCCGGGGCGCCCGGCCTGACAAGAACAGGACCGGTCGCTGCGGACAGCTTGCGGAACGGCCCGCTCGCGCGGACAGGAGCCGTTGGGTGCGGAGTGCGCGGGGTGCGCTGGCTGGCTGCCGCGCTCGACCCGGTCAATCCATTCAACCCACTCGTAGGCTCCGGGGGCCTGGTGTGGCCCACCGAGGCTCGTTCCCATATTTACGCGCGCACGCGCCGCGAATTCCGTCGGGCGCCTCTCGCTGCGTGGCGGCGCGTGCTCGCTGGCCCGGCCGCTTCAGTCCTGCTCAAGTCCTCACCGGCGGACCTGCGTCATGCAGGCGCAATCCGGCGAAAGGCCGGTATTGTAGCACCTCGGCATAAATCCCTATGGCCGCAGGGGCGGCCTTCTGCCAACAGGGCACTGCACATGTTCCGCCCCTTTTTTGATGTCGAGCGCGCCTACCCTTACCAGGTCTCGCGCATCACCATCAGCCGCAGCTCGGTCATGTCTTCCATCGCGTAGCGCACGCCCTCGCGGCCGAGGCCCGAATCCTTCACGCCGCCATACGGCATGTTATCGACGCGAAATGACGGAATATCGTTGATGACCACGCCGCCCACATCGAGCCCGTCCCACGCGCGATGCGCGTTGGCGAGCGAATCGGTGAACACGCCCGCCTGCAGGCCGAAGTCACTGTCGTTGACGATGTCCAGCGCCGCGCCGAAATCGTCGAAGCGCTCCAGAATCGCCACCGGCCCGAAGGCCTCGCGCCGGTAGAGATCGGTGTCGCGGCCCACGTCTTCCAGCAGCGTCGCCTCGAACATCGCGCCGTCCACCGTTCCGCCCGCGATGATCTTCGCGCCCGCCAGCACCGCGCTCTCCATCCAGCCGGCGAGGCGTCTGGATTCCGACTCCGAGATCATCGGCCCGACGAAGGTCTTTTCGTCCTTCGGGTCGCCCATCTTGAGCGTCTTGACCTTGGCGATCAGCTTGTCGCGCAGCGCGTCGTAGAGCGATGCGTGCACCAGAATGCGCTGCACGCCGATACAGCTCTGCCCCGACTGGTAATACGCGCCGAACGCCAGCCGCTCCACCACGTAATCGAGCTTCGCGCCCTGATCGGCGTCGACGATGGCCGCCGCGTTGCCGCCCAGTTCCAGCACCACCTTCTTCTTGCCCGCCTTCTTCTTGAGATCCCAGCCGACCACGGGCGAACCGGTAAACGACAGCAGCTTGAAGCGCTCGTCGGTAGTGAAAAGATCGGCGCCATCGCGATGCGCGGGCAGAATCGAAAACGCGCCCTTGGGCAGATCGGTTTCCGCGAGCACCTCGCCGATGATGAGCGCGCCCACCGGCGTGCGGCTCGCGGGCTTGAGCACGAAGGGCACACCCACCGCGAGCGCGGGCGCGACCTTGTGGGCGGCCAGGTTGAGCGGGAAATTGAACGGTGAGATGAACGAGCACGGGCCGATCGGCACGCGCTTGACGTAGCCGTGATAGCCCTTCGCGCGCGCCGAGATTTCGAGATTCACGATCTCGCCGTCGATGCGCACGCTCTCTTCGGCCGCCACGCGGAAGGTGTCGATCAGACGCGTGACTTCGCCGCGCGCATCGTTGATTGGCTTGCCCGCTTCGATGCATAGCGCCATCGCCAGTTCGTCGAAGCGCTCGCGAAAGCGCGCTACGCAGTGGTCGATCACGGCCTGGCGCTTGAACGGCGGGAAGGCGCGCAGCGCGGGCATCGCGGCCTCGGCCGCGGCAATGGCCTGGTCGATCGCGCGTGCGTCGGCGAGCGCCACGCGCGTGGCGACTTCGCCGCTATATTTGTCGGTGACCTCGAGATCGGTGTTGGCGGCGACGGCCTCGTTCGCCAGATAGTACGGATAAGTCGGTTTGAGCATGACGCGTTCTCCGCAAGGATGCGGCGCGCCACGTCACACCAGGTCAAATCCAGTCAAACCCGGTCACGCCGCGCCGAAGGTAGTGCGATGCGCCGGAGCGCGCGCTCCGGCGACAGGTTCACCGGTGCCCGTTCACAACTGCGCGCTCAGGCGCTTGATCTCGCGATTGAGCATGCGCTCGTTGTCCGAATAGTCGATGGGCACATCGATCACATGCACACCCGGCTCGGCGAAACACTGCTTGATCAGCGGCCCGAGTTGGTCCGCCGCGCTCACGCGATGGCCGTGCGCGCCGTAGCTTTGCGCGTAATCGACGAAATCGGGGTTCTGCAGCGTCATGCCGTAATCGGGGAAATTCATGTTCTCCTGCTTCCAGCGGATCATGCCGAAAGCGTCATCGCGCAACAGCAGCACGACGATGTCGAGCTTCAGGCGCACCGCCGTCTCCAGTTCCTGCGAGTTCATCATGAAGCCGCCGTCGCCGCACACGGCCACCACCTTGCGCTCGGGATGCACGATCTTGGTGGCGATCGCCGAGGGCAAGCCCGCGCCCATCGAGGCGAGCGCGTTGTCGAGCAGCACCGAATTGGGTTCGCGGGCGCGGTAGTAGCGCGCGAACCAGATCTTGTACATGCCGTTATCGAGACACAGGATGCCGTCCTCGGGCATCGCGTGATAGACGTCGTGCACGAGCCGCACCGGATACATCGGAAAGCGCTCGTCGTGCTGGCCTTTGGCGAGATGGGCGTCGAAGTGGCGCTTGATCTCCTCGAAGCGCGCGAAGTCCCAGGCGTGTTCGCGCGGCTTGAGCGCCTCTTTGAGTTGCCACACGGCGTTGGCGATATCGCCCACCACCTCGATCTGCGGGAAATAGACCGGATCGACCTCGGCACCGAGGAAGTTCACATGGATCACGGTCTTGCCTTCGGCGCTGCGCATGAAGAACGGCGGCTTCTCGATCACGTCGTGGCCGACGTTGATGATGCAGTCGGCGTGCTCGATCGCGCGGTGCACGAAGTCGCCATCCGAGAGCGTGGCGTTGCCGAGCCAGAGTGGATGCGATTCGTCGATCACGCCCTTGCCCATCTGCGTGGTGAAAAACGGGATGCGGGTCTGGTCGACGAATTCGCGCAGCACGTTGCGCGTGGTCTTGCGATTGCCGCCCGCGCCGATCATGAGCAGCGGATGGCGCGCCGAGCAGATCGCCGCGACCGCATGCGCGACCGCTTTTTCCTCGGCTACGGGACGGCGGCTGAAACTCTTCGGAATGGGCTTGCCGTCGCCCTCTTCGTCGGCCACGTCTTCGGGGAGTTCCAGATGCACGGCGCCGGGCCGCTCCTGCTCGGCCTGACGGAAGGCCTCGCGCACGAGCGCCGGAATATTGCCGATGGAAACGATCTGGCGCGCGTACTTGGTGAGCGGCTCCATCATGCGCACCACGTCGACGATCTGAAAATGGCCCTGCTTGCTGGATTTGATGGGCTTTTGCCCGGTGACCATCAGCATCGGCATGCCACCGAGCTGCGCGTAGGCCGCGGCGGTCACGAAGTTGGTCGCGCCGGGGCCCAAGGTGGACAGACACACGCCGGTGCGCCCCGTCAGCCGTCCGTAAGTGGCGGCCATGAAACCCGCGGCCTGCTCGTGACGCGTGACGATCAGACGAATCGTCGAGCGCCGCAGCGATTCGAGCAGATCGAGATTCTCCTCACCGGGAATGCCGAAGATGTACTCCACGCCCTCGGCTTCGAGCGCCTTCACGAACAGATCCGATGCTTTCATCGACCACCTCGCGGGAATGGTGCGGAAGGTTCGAAAGCGTCCGCCCGGCAGCCGCCCTTCCCTTCGCATGGCCGACAGATTACTCCGGCAGAACGGATCGCGTCGCGAAGCGCGCAGTCCGCCGTCCGGGCGCGACTCGCGCGTCAGCGCATGATCGTGGCGCAGCCTGCGACGATGGGTTTCGCGTTGGGGTCGGCCATAGTGTCGTAGAGATCGGCGCCCGGTCCCTTGGTCCACCACGCGTAGTTCGAGCCCACGTAGCGCACGCCCGACGCGGCAACCACGCCGACCAGCAACAGCTTGCGGCCCTCCACGGGCACGAGCGCGAAGCTTTGGCCGTTGGACGCGTTGAGATAGCTGACCTTGAAGGTCTTGCCGTTGGCGCAGGTGTAGCTGAAGGTCTGACGCGACTGGACGTGGATGTCGCGAATGTCGAGCGGCGCGCCGTTGCTTGCGTTACCGGATGCCGCGTGCGCGGCGGGGGCGACGAAAGCCGCCGACGTGCCGCCGACGAGCGCGAACGCCGCGATCGCGCGCGTGACGGTTTTGCGTAATGAAGCGGGGAAAGCGGATGTGCCGGTGTGGGCGTCGATCATGGCGTTCTCCTGGCGTGGACAGCCGAAAGGAAGAGACATGAGCGAGCGCGGGTCACGGATCGATCACGTCGGCGCAGGCATCGGTGGGCGCGGCGGCGACGTGACCGACAACCGGCACGATCTTCAAACCCGCCGAAACGATGCGGCACGGCGCGGCCGCCAGCCCGCACCCGGAAAGCGCACCGATACACACCATCACGGCGACCCAGCGCACCCGGCGCAACACGAGCGATCCGACCATACCCACCTCCCTGCCTCTACTGACACGATAACCCGGCATGCACCGGCCGCGTTATGCGGGTGTACACCGGGCGAGCGCGCGATTATCGCGTGCGCGGGGCGCGCGCAGCTTATGCAGGATCAGCCCCGATGTACGATCAAGGCCAATCAAACTGCGCGACGCCACTCAAGCCGCGGCGTTTCAGTTCGATGCGTCGCCGGGCACCGGACGAACCGCCGCCGCTGCCGCCCGTGCACGCGCCCGCGCCTCTTCGAGATCGGCGCCCGTTGCGAGCGCGACACCCATGCGGCGCTTCACGAAGCTCTCCGGCTTGCCGAACAGGCGCAGGTCCGCGCCCGGCACGGCCAGCGCGTCCGCGACGCCTTCGAAGGCGATGCCGTGCGCGTCCATGCCGCCATAGATCACCGCCGACGCGCCCGGACCACGCGCCGTCGTGTCGACGGGCAAACCGAGAATCGCGCGTGCATGCAGTTCGAACTCCGAGAAACGCTGCGACGCCAGCGTGACGAGCCCCGTATCGTGCGGACGCGGGCTGACTTCCGAGAACCACACTTCGTCGCCGCGCACGAACAGCTCCACGCCGAACAGGCCACGGCCGCCCAGCGCCTCGGTGACCTTGTGCGCGATTTCACGCGAGCGCTCCAGCGCCTTCGCACTCATCGGCTGCGGCTGCCACGATTCGACGTAATCGCCGTCCACCTGCTTGTGGCCGATCGGGTCGCAGTAATACGTTTGCACCTGGCCGCTGACCGGCTCGGTCGCGCGCACGGTCAACTGCGTGATTTCGTATTCGAAGTCGATGAAGCCCTCGACGATCACGCGGCCATGATTGACGCGCCCGCCCGCGAGCGCGTATTGCCATGCGCGTTCGACGTCGGCGTCGCTGCGCAGCACCGACTGGCCCTTGCCCGACGACGACATCACCGGCTTGACCACGCACGGATAACCGACCTTGGCGATGCCGGCCTTCAGTTCGTCGAGCGAATCGGCGAAAGCGTACGGCGAAGTCGGCAGGCCCAGTTCTTCGGCGGCGAGGCGGCGGATACCTTCGCGGTTCATCGTGAGTTGCGCGGCGCGCGCGGTGGGGATGACTTCGGCCACGCCTTCGGACTCGACGGCCGCGAGCGCGTCGGTGGCGATCGCCTCGATCTCCGGCACGACGAGGTGCGGACGCTCGGCGTCGATCAGCGCGCGCAGCGCGAGGGGATCGGCCATGTCGATGACGTGTGCGCGATGTGCAACCTGATGGCCGGGCGCGTTCTCGTAGCGATCGACCGCGATCACTTCCACGCCGAGGCGTTGCAGCGCGATGATCACTTCCTTGCCGAGCTCGCCTGCGCCGAGCAGCATGACACGGGTGGCGGAAGCGGAAAGCGGCGTGCCGATGCGTTGGCCGGTCTGCATGATGTCTCCAGAAATCACGATGAAGAATGACGATGAAGCGGGCGTGCTTCACGAATGACGCACGAATGCGGATAAGCGTCGATGTTAACACGCGCAACGATGCATTTTGCCTGGCCAAACGGCCAGTACGGGGTGCGCACGGCCCGCATCGCAAGCGAGCGACATCGCCGCGATCGCGCGCAGAAGTCACCATTTGGCGAACGTTTGCGCTCGCATGGCGTCTCCTGGTGCGTTACCCTTACGCCTTCGCCAGTTACCAGGAAATGCGATGCCCCACCGCTCGAGCACACGTCCCACCGGGCACACGATGGCGCGCCTGCTCGCGTCGCGCGCGGCGCCGCTCGCTGCCGCCGCTGCCGCGGCGCTGATGCTTGCCGCCTGCAAGCTGCCGGTTCATCAGGACTCGTCGGCGCCCGCGCCCGATCCGTTCAATCCCGCGGCCACGCAATTGCTCGACAACACGCAATGGCAGCTCGCCGAATGGAAGCGCGCCGACGGCACGCTGCGCTCGATCCCCGGCCCGAATGCCGACGCAGGCGCAGCCGCGACGCCCGGCGCGCGCCCGATCACACTCGATCTGTCCACCGCGAACGGCCAGCGCCGCGCGAGCGGCTTCTCGGGCTGCAACCGTTACATGGGCCGCTACACGCTCAAGAACGGCCTGCTCTCGTTCGACCAGCTCGCGGGCACGCGCATGGCGTGCATCGGCGCGGGCGGCGAGATCGAAGGCCCCTACCTGGACGCGCTCACGCACATCGCGCGCACCGGCGTGCAGATGCGCACGCCGCAAGGCCTGCTGCTGATCCTCGACAACGGCGATCACCTGACCTTTACGCAGGTCGGCGCAAGCGCCGCTGCGGGTGTCGGTGCGAGCGCACCGGCTGGCGCATCCGCCACGCCGGGTCAGTGATACGTCGCACTGCCCCGCAGCCGCGCGCTCTCCCCGCGCGGCTGTTTTTTTTGCTGAGTGCCCCCGCGATTGCAGCGCCGCGGCAACGCGCATCGCGGCGCACGAGGGCCGAGCGGTTACACTCGGCAGATTGCCCATTCTTTAATCGTAGATCTCTGGCATGCACACGGTAGTTCCTGGCTGGTTCGGCTTATCGGCCGTCTGGTTCATCCCTCTGATCTGGCGTCTCGTGAAGTCGGTGCTGCCTGGCGGCGCGGGCCTGCGTGGACCCGGCACGATCCGGCTGTGGCTCGGCTTTTTCTGCGTGCTGCTGTCGAGCTGCGCGCTCGAAGCGTCGGTCCTCAATATCAATGGTTTCGATGCGCTCGGCCACGCACTCGCGGGCGGACTCGGCAAGTTGATCGGGCACGCCGCCGCGCCGCTCGTGATGGCTGCACTGTTCTTCGTGAGCCTGCCCTGGCTGATCGAATTCCGCTGGCGCGACTTCTTCGCGTGGGCCGACATGTCGCTCGGCCTCGGCCTGAATATCCGCCCCTCCAGCGACGACGATGACAGCGAGCGCCCGGCGCGCAGCAGCCGTCGCGCAGCGCAGGACGGCGCGAAAGCGTCGGGTGGCGTGAGCACGGGTCTCGCCGGGCTCGGCAGTCTCGGCAGCGCGCTCGGTCTCGGTGGCGGCCTCGCCGCCGGCGACGGTCCGAACATCGGCTCGGGCGCGGGCACGACCGAACCGCTCGACGGCCCGCGTCGTCAGCGTCCGACGGTGTGGCGTCCGCAGATGCCGGGCAAACGCGCGGCTGCCGCTGCGGGTGCGGCTGGCGTCTCGGGTGCCGCCGTTGCCGCGCAGGAGGCGCAAGGCGCCGCAGTCGCGACGATGGGCGGCTCGCCGTGGCGCGCCGAACCGGATTTCGCTTCGCCGCCGCCCAGCCCCGCCGCCGCGTGGGCACGCAGCGAGCCGACCGCGCCCGCTGGCTGGCTGCGCGAGGGACAACCCGGCGCGCGTGCGCCGATGGCGTCCGCGCCGCAGGGCGCTGTGGGCGGGTCGATGGCTGGGTCGATGGCCGGCGAGCTTCGCCGCCCCGCGCCCGCCGCGATGAATGGCGCGCCGCTGCCTTCCTCTGCTGGGATGCCAGGCGATGCGCGCCGCGCAGGCGTTGGCAGCCCGAATAGCATGCAACTGCCTACGCCGCCCGTCCCCTTGCCTACCGATGTGCATCGTCAGGCGATGGCAGGCCTCGGCGGGGTCGCCGTTGCGAGCGCCACGCAAGGCGCAGCACTCGCAGGCGCGGCGGCTGGCGCACCTGCGTGGCGCGTCGCGCCGCCGCCGCGCGCCGCAGCGCCGTCGCTCAACACTGTGGCCAACGCTTCAGCCAGCAAGCCAGGTATCGTTCAAGGCAGCGCACCGATTCGCGCGCCTTCGATGCGCCCGCCCGCGCCCATCGCGGCCCAGGCCGCGCCGCTCGCTTCGACCGCTTCGGTCACGCCACGCAGCGCAGCACCCGCGATCGACCCACTGGTCTCGCCGTACGCGAACCCCGCGCCCATGCGCCGCAGCACGCCGCCGCCGGTGGCGGGCAGCACAGCCGCGCGCGCCGCAGCCGCCGCTGCGCCGCAACCGCGCCAGACCAAAGCGCCGCGTCCCTTTGTGTGGCCGACGAAGACCACGCCCAGCAGCGCGCTGCGCGCGCCTTCGACGGTCGGCCCGCAGATCGGCGTGCCCGTGACGGCGCCAGTCGCCGACCTGAGCCCCGTCACGCCCGCCTATTCGCGTCCGACGCCGCCCGCACCCGCCGCCGAGCCCGCGCCGCTCTCCTCCAGCGTGCTCGAAACGCTGCGCTCGATCGAGGAGAACGCCGCACGCTGGACGTCGCTCGCGGGAGCCAGCCTCGCGCGACGCAATAGTGTCGACGAGACGATCGCGCAACCCGATGCGCCCGTTGACGCCGAAGCGAGCACGCCCGTGACGGCATCCGCAGTCCCCGCAATCGCCGATGCTGAAGTCGAGGAGTCGAGCTCCGCGACGCACGGCAAGTTGCCGCTGGCCTCGCCCCAGACTGCGCTGGCTGATGACCCGGCCACGCACGCCGAAACGGCAGCGACCGCGGCGCCTCATGAGTCAGTGGCGCGCGTCGATCCTGTCGTGGCTGTTGAGGCTGTCGAACCGTCGAGCAACGACATGGTTCAGGCAGCGCCCGACGTCTACGAGGCCCCCGTTTCGACATCCGAAGCGATCGAGACCAAACTCGAATTCACGCCTGTCGCCACGTTCGTGACCACGCAGGTACAAGCGTCCCCGGTCCACGCGCAGCCAGATGCGGACGATGCCCTGCCCGCGTTCCTGATCGGCGCGCAAGAGGAGGAACCTGCATCGGTAGAGACGCTCGCGCAGGAGACCACGCACGTCGAGCCGACACCGGCGCACGCGCCCGCCGCCGACCCGGTGAGCTGGCCGAGTTTCGACAACGGCATGCCGTGGGTTCTGCTGGACGACGAGCCCGCCGAATCCAGCAAGCCCACCGAGCCGGTCGCCGAAGCGCCCGAAGTCGCCGCTGCGTCGTCTGTCGCCGCTAGCGACGCAGCGCCGCACGCGCCTGAGTCGGTCCAGCAATCCGCCAGCCCGGTCGTCTCGACGCAGGATCGAACGCAGACGTTCGAAGACACGCCGGTTGCGCCGCCCGTCGAGCCCGCCAGCAACATCGTCCGCTTCCCGCGCCTCGCGACGCAAGCCGCGCGCGTCGAGGAGCCGGTAAGCGCACACGCCGCGGTGACGAGCTTCGAGGAACCCGAGCCCGAGCCCGACCTCGCCGAACCGTCGATTCCCGATGTGGACGCCTTCACGGCCGCATTCAGCGCCGCACTGCCGACGTTCATCGCCAAGGCAGCCGCCGAGGAAGCCAAAGCGGCCGAGGAACCGGCTGCGGCGGCCATTGTGGAATCGCCCGCACACGTTGAAACGGCAAGCGTCGATGAAGCCGTTCGAGACGCGGCGATTCAAGAAACCGTTGCGACCGTCGATCAATCAGTGCAGGAGGCCGTGCACGCGCCAACCCCGGTAATCGAAGTCGCGCCGGTTGAAGCCAAATGGACGGAGCCCGCGCCTGACGTCGAGCCCGCCGTTGAAGCCGCCCTTGTGGAATCCGCTTCGCTTGAAAGCACCACGCCCATCGCAGCGGATGAACCGAACGAACCGACGTTCGCGGCACAGCCGTTCGGCGCCGCCATGCCGTTCGCGGCCGCGACAGCAGCGACCATAGCCACCGCCGCCACCGCCACCGCAGCCACCCTCACGCCGACGATGGCCAGCGCTGCCGCGCTCGGCGCGATTGTGCCGGCCTTCGGCGCCATGCAGACGGTTGCGGCAGCAACCAGCGCAGCGACACCCGCGCCCGCCGCACCGATTGCCGAAACACCGGCCACGGCACCGGCCGCTGCCCCTGTTACCCCCGCTGCCGCGCAAACCCCGAGCGACGAGGTAGACGTCGACCCGGCAGACACCCTGCCCGAGGTGCTCCCCGAACCGGCCGCGCATGCGTGGCGGGTTCCGGTTGCGCCAACGCAGGAAACCGCCTCCGCTCCTGCCGTTGCGGGCACGCCCCCGTGGGAGCAGGTTCAAGCACCTGCACCTGTTGTCACGCCTGCGGCTTACGAGCCCATCGCACCGATCGAGGCCGCTGTGCCCGCGTGGCCCATGCCCGCCGTGCCCGCTCCGGCCGCTGCGCCCGCCCCGGTCGTTCCCACGCTGAACGCACTCAACGCACCGACGGCGCTGCCGACGCCGCCGTGGGAGCAAGCTCAAACAGCGCCGCCGGCAATCAAGCTCCCGGAGTTCGAGCCGGTCGTGCCATTCGAGGCGTTCACGCCCGTCGCGCCGCCGCCGATGGCGCCGCAGGCTTTTGCCGGGATGCCGACGCTGCCCCCTGCACTGGCCCCAACGCCGGCCCCGGCACCCGCCCCGACGCCTGCCCCGGCTCCCGAACCCGCTCGCCCGACCGTTCGCGGTCACGCACCGACGTCGTTCGAGTTCCAGCCGCTCAGCGCTTCGGCGGTCGAGTTGCCGGGCTTCGATCTGCTCGAACGCGCGTCGAGCGAAATCGAATACGTCTCCGAAGAGAAGCTCGCCGAAACCAGCCAGTTGATCGAACAGCGCCTGCAGGAATTCAAGGTGCCGGTCACGGTGGTCGGCGCCTCGGCGGGTCCGGTCATCACGCGCTTCGAAGTCGAGCCCGCGCTCGGCGTGCGCGGCAGCCAGATTGTCGGCCTGATGAAGGATCTCTCGCGCGGCCTCGGCCTCACGTCGATCCGCGTGGTCGAAACGATTCCGGGCAAGACCTGCATGGGTCTCGAATTGCCGAACGCCAAACGGCAGATGATCCGCCTGTCCGAGATTCTCGAATCCACGCCGTATCAGCGTTCGCAATCGAAGCTCACGATCGCGCTGGGCAAGGACATCGTCGGGCATCCGATCGTCACCGATCTCGCCAAGGCGCCGCACATGCTCGTCGCGGGCACGACCGGTTCGGGCAAGTCGGTGGCGATCAACGCGATGATCCTCTCGCTCCTCTACAAGGCGACGCCCGAGGACGTGCGGCTCATCATGATCGACCCGAAGATGCTGGAGCTGTCGGTCTACGAAGGCATTCCGCACCTGCTCGCGCCGGTCGTGACCGACATGAAGCTCGCGGCCAACGCGCTCAACTGGTGCGTCGGCGAGATGGAGAAGCGCTACCGGCTGATGTCGGCCGTGGGCGTGCGCAACCTCGCGGGCTTCAACCAGAAGATCCGCGACGCCGAAGCGAACGAGAAGAAGATCGGCAATCCGTTCTCGCTCACGCCCGAAGCGCCCGAGCCGCTCTCGCCATTGCCGATGATCGTCGTGGTGATCGACGAGCTGGCCGACCTCATGATGGTCGCGGGCAAGAAGATCGAAGAGCTGATCGCTCGTCTCGCGCAGAAGGCGCGCGCGGCCGGTATTCACCTGATTCTCGCGACGCAGCGTCCTTCGGTGGACGTCATCACGGGTCTCATCAAGGCGAACATTCCGACCCGCGTGGCGTTCCAGGTGTCGTCGAAGATCGACTCGCGCACGATTCTCGACCAGATGGGCGCGGAGTCGCTGCTCGGCCAGGGCGACATGTTGTTCCTGCCGCCGGGCACGGGCTATCCGCAGCGCGTGCACGGCGCGTTCGTCGCCGACGAGGAAGTGCATGCCGTGGTCGAGTATCTGAAGCAGTTCGGCGAACCCGAATACGTCGAGGGCATTCTCGACGGCCCGGCATCCGAAGGTGCGCCGCAGGATCTGTTCGGCGAGTCGCCCGAAGCCGAAGCCGACCCGCTCTACGACGAGGCCGTGGCCTTCGTCGTGCGCACGCGGCGCGCGTCGATTTCGTCGGTGCAGCGGCAATTGCGCATCGGCTATAACCGCGCCGCGCGTCTGGTCGAGCAGATGGAAGCGGCCGGCCTCGTCTCGCCGATGGGCATCAACGGCAGCCGCGAAGTGCTCGTGCCGGGGCAGCCCGACGCTTAACGTCACGCAGACGCTCAAGCTGGCCGGAAAGAAAAAACGCCGCGCGGAATCACTTCCGCGCGGCGTTTTTATTTGCCAGTCGAGTCTGGCTGCGTTACGGCATCAAGGCGTCACGAACTTGAAATCGACCGGCGAACCGATCTCGACCTGCTTCGGATTCGCTTCGAGCAGACCCGTTTCCTGATCGCGGCGGAACACATAGGCCGTGTCGCTACCCTGATTGCCGACGATCAGCCACTGACCCGACGGGTCGATCGCGAACTCGCGCGGCGACTTGCCGAGGCTCGCCTGCCGGCCCACGCGCTTGAGCTTGCCGCTCGTCTGATCGACCGCGAAGATCGAGATGTCGTTGGCGTCGCCGCGGTTCGACACGTAAAGGAACTTGCCGTCCGGCGAGAGGTGCAGCGCCGCTGCGCCCACCGCGCCCTTGAAGCCCGGCTCGGCGAGTTTTTCGACCTGCTCGAGCTTCAGATGACCATCGTCGTAGCTGAATGCGCTCACGGTGCCCGCGAGTTCGCTCGTGAGATACGCGTGGCGGCCATCGTTGCTGAAGACAAGGTGACGCGGGCCGGTGCCGGCCTTCACATCGGTATAGCGCCATTCAGCGGGGCTCAGGAGTCCGCGCGTGCCGTCCGGCGTGTAGCGGTAGGTCCAGAGCTTGTCGGTGCCCAGATCCTGCGTGAACAGGTAATGGCCGTCCGGCGAGAACACCGTCGAGTGCACGTGCGCATTGTCCTGGCGCCCCTTCACCGGGCCGCCGCCTTCGTGATGCACGGTCAGCACGGACTGGCCGAGCTTGCCGTCCTGCTCGACCGGCAGCACCGCGAAGCTGCCGCCCGGATCGGCCGCGACCGAGTAGTTGGCGACCAGCAGATACTTGCCGTCCGGCGACAGGCTCAGATAGCACGGGTCGTTGCCCTGGGCCGAGACCTTGTCGAGGAAGGTGAGCTGGCCGCTCGCGGCGTCGAAGCCGAAGGCGCTCACATCGCCGCGCAGACTTGCCGGGCCGTTGTCGCCGGGCAGTTCGTTCACGGCATAGACGAAGCGCTTGTCGCGGCTCACGACGAGATACGACGGGTTCACCGTCTTCGCGACGCTCACCTGCTTCATGTCGCCCGTCTTCGAATCGAAGCGATAGACGTAGATGCCCTCGCTCTTGGCACCCGTGTAGGTGCCGACGATCAGGTCGTACACCCCGTTGCCCGCGACATCGGCGGGGGCTGCGCCCGCGCCGGTTTGCGCGAACGCCTGGGTCGCGGCGACTGAGGCCATGATGGCGATACCCTTGATGATCTGATGAATGAGTCCGCGCTTGCGGGTGCGCAAAGCGCCCGAAGTGCGCGCGGGCATGGGCACGGCGATTGCGGCGGCATGGCCTTGGAACATGTCGACCTCCTTTCTTCTTGTCGAACCTGGAGCTGATCGGCAGCGCGCCGTGGCGTGTGTCCGCGAAAACCGGAAACACGCGTTGCGCGAGCGCGAATGTTATGAGGGTTGGAGGCGAAGTATACGAGAGGTTGTGCGCCATCGCGCTGCCAGCGCGCAGCGAGACCCGACATTGCGCCTCTCATGCGAGCCGACACCCTCGCCCCGTCACACACAAGGAGTGAAGATGAATATCCATGTCGCCATCGGCCCGCTCGTCGCGCTCATCGCCGGCATTCTGATCCTCGTCGTGCCGCGCCTGCTCAACTACATCGTTGCGCTCTATCTGATCATCATCGGGATCATCGGCCTGTTCGGCACGGGTGGGCATTTCTGAGCGCCGAACGCCCCTCAATCCCGCCTGTTCACCGCCTGCGCGCCCCGAGCGGCGCGCGGCGGCGTCCCCGCCACACGCTTTTGCGTGCGGCGTCATGCTGTGCGCCGCAAAACGCGTTGCGCTTTCGGCCCCGCAGCCACTAATCTTGTCCGTGCATGCGCCGCCGCTGTAAGGGTCGCGTCCGTACCGCACCACGCACGCTGTCAATCTGCTTACCATGCCCGCACTTATCGAAGACTATGCATTGATCGGCGACGGCCACACCGCCGCGCTCGTGTCCCGCGAAGGCTCCATCGACTGGCTCTGCTGGCCGCGTTTCGACTCCGGCGCCTGTTTCGCGGCGCTGCTCGGCACCGAGAAGAACGGCCGCTGGCAGATCGCACCCGCCCCCGCCGCCGACGGCACGCCGGCTCAGGTCAAATCCACGCGCCGCTATCGCGGCGACACGCTGATCCTCGAAACCGACTTCGAAACGCCCGAGGGCGCCGTCACGCTCATCGACTTCATGCCGCCCGGCAACGGCTGGACCGAACTCGTGCGCATCGTCGTGGGCCGCCGCGGCACCGTGCGCATGCAGTGCGAACTGATCCTGCGCTTCGATTACGGCTTTTCGGTGCCGTGGGTCAGCCGCCTGGCCTACGAGAGCGGCATCAAGGCCACGGTCGGCCCCGACACCGTCGTGCTGCGTACGCCCGTCGATCTGGAGGGCGAGAACATGCGCACGGTCGCCGAATTCGAGGTCAAGGAAGGCGAGCGCGTACCGTTTTCGATGGCCTATGCGGCCTCGCATCTGCGTCTGCCGCCGCCGCGCGACCCGTTCACGGCGCTCGCCCGCACCGAGAACTTCTGGGAAGAATGGGCCGCGCGCAGCACCGTCGAAGGCCGCTGGGCCGCACCGATCCGCCGCTCGCTCATCACGCTCAAGGCGCTCGCCTACGAGCCCACGGGCGGCATCGTCGCCGCGCCCACCACCTCGCTGCCGGAGCAACTGGGCGGCACGCGCAACTGGGACTACCGTTACTGCTGGCTGCGCGACGCCACCATCACCCTGCTCGCCATGATGCGCGGCGGCTACTACGACGAAGCACGCGCCTGGCGCGCGTGGCTCGGCCGCGTGATGGCGGGCTCGCCCTCGCAGTTGCAGATCATGTACGGCCTCGCCGGCGAACGGCGCCTGCCCGAGATCGAGATCGACTGGCTGCCCGGCTACGAGGGCGCCAAACCCGTGCGCGTGGGCAATAACGCGGTCGGGCAGTTGCAGCTCGATGTCTATGGCGAAGTGATGAACGCGCTGCACCTTGCACGCGTGGGCGGCCTGCAAGCCGACGACACGGCGTGGTCGATCCAGTGCGCGATGCTCGAACATCTGGAAACGATCTGGACCGAACCCGACGAAGGCATCTGGGAAACGCGCGGCGGTCGCCAGCACTTCACCTTCTCGAAGGTCATGGCGTGGGTCGCGTTCGACCGCTGCATCCGCTCGGCCGAGAAGTTCGATCTGCCCGGCCCGCTCGACCACTGGCGCGAAATGCGCGCCACCATCCACGCGCAGATCTGCGAGCGCAGTTTCAACCCCGAATTGAACTCCTTTACGCAGATCTATGGCGGCACCGACCTCGACGCGAGCCTGCTGCTGATGCCGCTGGTGGGCTTCCTGCCCGCCGACGATGCGCGCATCGCGGGCACGGTCAAGGCCATCGAGCGCGACCTGATGTGCGAAGGCTTCGTCATGCGCTACCGCACGACCGAGTTCAACGACGGCCTGCCGCCCGGCGAAGGCACCTTCCTCGCCTGTAGCTTCTGGATGGTCGATAACCTCGCGCTCCAGGGCCGCATGGACGATGCGCGCAAGATGTACGAACGCCTGCTCGCGCTCGCCAACGATGTCGGCCTGCTGGCCGAGGAATTCGACCCGGTCGCGGGCCGGCTTGTGGGAAATTTCCCACAGGCCTTCTCGCATGTCGCGCTCGTTCACACGGGGCTGAATCTGATGCGCCATGAGCAGGAAATGGCCAAGGAGACGGGCCATCCGGCGGGTATCCCAGCGATTGAGGCCGATATCGAAGCCGCAGCGTCGTGAAGGGGACGCACACGAGGAGAAACACAGGATGGCGAAACGCAGGACGGCGAAGCGGTCAACGTACGAAAGCGCCTACACGTTTGTATGAGGTGCGCTAAACTTGACTTGCTGCGTTGCACAACGTTCTGGGGTCCGATAGGATCGGTCCGCAATTCGTCGTCACGCGGCAGTTTCAAGCGGCGCACCGTAGATTTTCATTCAAGCGGCGCGATGCAAAGCCGATAAACAGCCTGACCGATCAACATGCGGGCCGCATCCGCGCCGCGCTTCGCCGCGCGACCTGGATTCGATCCGGCCCCTGATGCTGGAGCATCCATGCTCTACCAAATCCGCGAATACCAGCGCGCATTGCTTAGCCCACTCACCGCGTGGGCTCAGGCTGCTTCCAAATCGTTTTCGAATCCGTCGAGCCCGTTCTCGCTCGTGCCGGGCGCCACGCGCCTCGCCGCCGGCTACGAACTGCTCTACCGACTCGGCAAGGACTACGAAAAGCCCGAGTTCAATATCCGCCAGATCGAGAAGGATGGCTTCCACATCCCGATCGTCGAGCAGACCATCATCGAAAAGCCGTTCTGCCGGCTGCTGCGCTTCAAGCGCTACGCCGACGATCCGTCCGCGGTTACCGCGCTCAAGGACGAGCCTTCCGTGCTGGTGTGCGCGCCGCTGTCCGGCCACCACTCCACGCTGCTGCGCGACACCGTGCGCACGCTGCTGCAGGACCACAAGGTGTACATCACCGACTGGATCGACGCACGCATGGTGCCGCTGGAAGCCGGCGCGTTCCATCTGGACGACTACGTCGCCTACATCCAGGAATTCATCCGTCATATCGGCGCGAAGAATCTGCATGTGCTGTCGGTTTGCCAGCCCACGGTGCCGGTGCTCGCGGCAATTTCGCTGATGGCGAGCCGTGGCGAACCCACGCCGCTCACCATGACGATGATGGGCGGCCCGATCGACGCGCGCCGCAGCCCCACCGCCGTCAATTCGCTCGCCACCGAGCATTCGCGCGAGTGGTTTGCGAACAACGTGATCCATACGGTGCCGGCCAACTATCCGGGCGAAGGGCGCGAAGTGTATCCGGGCTTCCTGCAGCACGCAGGCTTTGTTGCGATGAATCCGGGCCGTCACACCACGGCGCACTGGGACTTCTACAAGAGCCTGCTGCGCGGCGACGAAGAGGATGCCGAAGCACATCGCCAGTTCTACGACGAATACAACGCGGTGCTCGACATGGCCGCCGAGTATTACCTGGAGACGATCCAGACGGTATTCCAGGACTTCAGCCTCGCCGAAGGCACCTGGGACGTCGCGGGCGAACGCGTGCGGCCGCAGGATATCCGCGACACGGCGCTCTTCACGATCGAAGGCGAGCTCGACGATATTTCGGGCTCCGGACAGACGCGCGCCGCGCACGACCTGTGCACGAGCATTCCGGAAAAGGACAAGCACCATCTGACTGCGGAAAAATGCGGCCACTACGGCATTTTCTCGGGCCGTCGCTGGCGCACCATCATCTATCCGCAACTGCGCGACTTCATTCGCCAGCATCAACCGCAGGCGAAGCAGACGGCAAAGGAAAGCGCTGTCGTGTAAGTGTGGCGGCGGGTGCGAACCCGCTCGCTCGATGAGCAGACCGAACAGACGCCGCGCCTCATCATGAGGGCGCGGCGTTTCTTCTTGCGGGCTCGACGACTACGGCGTGCCGCTTACTTGCGCATCAGGAACGCGAGCAGCATTTCCGTATTGAGCTGGATGATCTCGGCGCGTTCGGCGCTCGTGCTGAAGTCGCGGCCGAGCGTGGCGTTGAGCGTATAGCGGTTGGACACGATGTAGTAGCCCATGCCCGAGAGCGTCACGTACAGGCGCAGCGGATCGATGTTCGTGCGGAACAGCCCCGCGGCCTCCCCACGCGCGAGAATGCTGCCGAGCGTGGCGACGATCGGCGACACCATCTCGTGGATGCGCGTGGACTTCATCATATAGCGCGCTTCGTGCAGGTTCTCGTTGTTCACGAGCCGCAGCAGTTCGGGATGGTCGCGGTAGTAGTCCCAGACGAAATGCGCAAGCCGCGTGATGGCCTCGACGGGTGCGAGGCCCGCCAGATCGAGTGCGCGTTCGGCTTCGTTGAGCGCGCCGAAGGCGTGCTCGAGCACTGCGGTAAACAGTTGCTCCTTGCTGCCGAAGTAGTAATAGAGCATGCGCTCGTTGGTTTCGGCGCGTCGCGCGATCTGGTCGACGCGGGCACCGAACAGGCCCCCGCTCGCGAACTCTTCCGCCGCGGCTAGCAGGATGCGACGGCGCGTGCCTTCAGGATCTCTTTTGATTTTCGGCTGATTCATGGTGGCAGGATCGCTCGATAGGCGCGCGGGTTCCCACTGGGCACTGCCGGGTCTCTCCAAAAAACCCATGTAGCGGCAGCGATTTGCGGGGCGCGCCAGGTTAATGGACTGACACCCTTCGTTTTTCGATCTTCGTTATTGTGGTTCGCAGCCCGTCCGGAGCCCTCGTCCGGCGCCGCGTGTTTGAAGCCGTCCTCCATGCCCGATCCGATTGCCCCGCCTTTTGCGCGTACTACGCGTGCTGCGAACATTCGAATTAAGCGCTTTGATTATGGCACATGCCCTGCCGATGGCAATCCGGGAAATCGGCGATAATGCGGGCTTTGGCGCCGCACGTGCGCACCCCGGCAGGCGGCGACGCAACCGGGTCCACGTCAGCGCGACCTTGCACCGGCCAGGCCCTGGCCTGTACCTGGTCAGCGCGCGTGTGCGGGCCGCCCGCCTGTCCCGCTTGCCCCACTTTCCCCCTGTCGGGCCAGCGTAGAAATTGCGACCGTGAACGATTCCAGAACACTCGCAGATCGCATCGAAGATCTGCTGCCCCAGACACAATGCACCAAGTGCGGCTACGACGGCTGCCGGCCCTATGCCGAAGCCGTCGCCGCCGGCACCGCCAGCTATAACCAGTGCCCGCCGGGCGGCGCCGAGGGCGTCGTGCGTCTCGCGCACCTGCTCGGCAAGCCCGTCATTCCCATCAATCCCGATAACGGCGTCGAGCGGCCACGCCCCGTGGCGTTCATCGACGAGCAGTTGTGCATCGGCTGCACGCTCTGTATACAGGCGTGTCCGGTCGATGCGATCGTCGGCGCGCCCAAGCAGATGCACACCATCGTCCAGGACCTCTGCACGGGTTGCGACCTGTGCGTGGCGCCCTGCCCGGTGGATTGCATCGCGATGATCCCCGTGACCGGCGACGCGACCGGCTGGGACGCCTGGACCCAGCAACAGGCCGATGAGGCGCGCTTGCACCACGACCGCCATCAGGCGCGTCTGGCCGCTGAGCGTGACGCCGCAGAGGCACGCGCAGCCGCACGTCGCGCTGCTGCTTCTGTTGCTGCGCCTGCGCCCGTGGAAGCCGCGGCGGCAACGCCTGCTGCCCCCGCCGCCGACGCCCCCGCCGCCGACGCCGCAGCGAAGAAGAAAGCGATCATCCAGGCCGCGCTGGAACGCGCGCGCCAGAAGAAGGCGGAACTGGCCGCAAGCGGCGACGGCCCGCGCAATACGGAACATGTGAGCGCAGATGTACAGGCGCAGATCGATGCGGCCGAAGCGCGCCGCAAGCGTCTGGGCATCGACGAGCAAGCGCAGAAGGACGAAAGCGCCCCCGACGGCGACAAAGACAAGCCCGCCTGACAACAATCGGCCCCCGCCTACGAGCCATGAACGCCACCAAGCGCCGCGCCATCTACGAAACGCTGCAAAGCCTCAATCCGCATCCCACGACCGAGCTGGAATTTTCGACGCCGTTCGAACTCCTGATCGCCGTGTTGCTCTCCGCGCAGGCCACCGATGTGTCGGTGAACAAGGCCATGCGCAAGATGTTTCCGGTGGCGAATACACCCGCCACCGTGCTCGCGCTCGGCGAAGAAGGCGTGGCCGATTACATCAAGACGATCGGCCTGTACCGCACCAAGGCGAAGAACGTCATTGCCACCTGCCGGATCCTGATCGAGCAGTACGGCGGCGAAGTCCCGCAGACGCGCGAGGCACTCGAAGGTCTGCCGGGCGTGGGCCGCAAGACGGCGAACGTGGTGCTCAACACGGCCTTCGGTCATCCGACCATCGCCGTCGATACGCACATCTTCCGCGTGGCCAACCGCACGGGTCTGGCGCCCGGCAAGGACGTGAAGGCGGTCGAGATCGCGCTGGAGAAGTTCACGCCGCAGGAGTTCCTGCAGGACGCGCACCACTGGCTGATCCTGCATGGCCGCTACGTGTGCAAGGCGCGCCGCCCGGAATGCTGGCATTGCGTGATCGAGCCGCTGTGCGAGTTCCGGCCGAAGACCCCTGCGCCCGAACTCTGACAAAGCGCCCAGCGGCCCCCTGCGAGCACTCCGGCAGGCGCGCGCGGGGCGACGTAGAATGGCCCGTCAGAATCTCCGGATCCGCCGAAAAAGGTAGAGCCCGCGTCTTCTGGCCCCAGTAGTGCAAAGACGCCAAACCCCACGAACCACCGCACGACCCACGATGTTCAATCCCAGCCGCGACGAAGTCCGCCGATTTTTCACCGAGACCTGGCGCAAGCAGCGCGCAGGCGAAATCCTCACGCCTCTGGAGGCGATCGCCGCCGACTGGATCATCGAGCATCCGGAGTACCACGCGGAACTCGCCGATGCCGATCAGGCCGCCGCCCAGGACTATTCGCCGGAGCGCGGTCAGAGCAACCCCTTCCTGCATCTGTCGATGCATCTGGCGATCAGCGAGCAGTTGTCGATCGATCAGCCGCCGGGCATTCGCGCCGCGCACGACCGTCTCGCGGCGCGCATGGGCTCCACGCATGATGCGCAGCACGCCATCATGGAGTGCCTGGGCGAAACGATCTGGGAAGCGCAGCGCACCAACACGCCGCCCGACACCGACGCCTATCTCCAGCGCATCGAGCGCCGCGCCACGCGCGATTGAGCGTCGACCATTACGCAGCACCATGAAAAACACCCCGCTTGCCGCGCCACACAGCGCGCCGCAAGCGGGGTGTTTCGTCTCTGCGATCAGCGCGACCAGGAGAGATCGCGCACCTCATGCACCACGCATGAGACTCACTTCTTGTCGATCAGATCGCCCTTGAGCGACTCGATATAGGCCGCCAGGTCCTTCATATCGCTCTGCGACAGGCTCTGCACCTGCGCCTGCATGATCGGATTGTTGCGGCCGAGATGCGGATTGCCGTTGCCCATCTGATACTGGCGCAGCGCCCAGTAGACGTAGTCGGAATGCTGGCCGGCGAGCTTCGGATACTCGGGGCTCACGGGCTTGTTCAGGTTCACGCCGTGGCAAGCCGCGCAATTGTGGCTGTCGGAGAGCACCTTGCCGTTGGACGCGTCGGCGGCATGCGCCGGATGCAACGCGAGCGAGGCGACGAGCGCAGCCGCGCCCGACGCCAGCATGGCAGTCTTGAAAAACGCTTCGCGCTTGCTCGAAGCAACACGCAAGCGCGCACCGGAGCGCACGGCCGTATAGGGCTTGTTCATGGATTCTCGTCTCCCGTGCCGGTTACTTCTCGGGGTTGTTTTTGGAGGTGGCCGTTTGCGACGAGTAATAAGCCGCGATATCGGCGATATCCTGGTCGGTGAGCGTGGCCGCGATCGCATGCATCGTCTCGAAGTGGCGATCGCCCTTCTTGTAGCCGTGCAGCGCGTTCTGGATGTACTGCGCGTTCTGGCCGCCCAGGATGGGCACGTGATAGACCTCGGGATAGGCGGTGCGGTAGTCGGGAATACCATGACAGCCGATACACATCGCAACCTTGCCTTGACCTGCCTTCGCGTCGCCCACGACATCCGCGTGTGCCGTGGCCGCGAAGCCCGCCAGCACGGTCACTGCACCGAGCATGACGTGCTTGCCGACAATTTTTTTCATAGCATCCAACCTGGCTTGAGGGGATTCGAACGCCCGAATCGCAGGCCACGGCCTGCGCCGCATTACTGCTGTTTTACTTTTGGGTCGCCGTGCAGGCCGAAAAAAATCGGTCTGAGTATACCGCGACGCCGCCTGGCCCGTCCACGGGCTGCCGCCCGCCCCGCGCCCGCTAAGGCCCGCCCCACGGGGCTCGGGCGTTGTGCGAGCGGCCTTTGAGGCGGGTCGTGCGGGTGATCCCTGATGTGCTGCGCGCGACACGCGCGGCACCGCAACGGGCGATGCAAACCTGGCGATTCGGACCGGAAAAGGTACGGATGCGGCGCTGAATCAGTACCGCATCGGGCGGACCCAACGATACGCGAGCGCCCTCCGACGCAACACCCCATCTGACTTATACTGGGATTTTTTTCAGCGAGCGGTTCATCATGCGCGCCACGCGTTTCGAAGGCTCTTCGCAGTACGTCGCCACCGACGATCTCAAGCTCGCGGTCAACGCCGCGATCACCCTGAAACGGCCGCTGCTCATCAAGGGCGAACCGGGTACGGGCAAGACCATGCTGGCCGAGGAAGTGGCGGCCGCGCTGGACATGCCGCTGATGCAATGGCACATCAAGTCCACCACCAAGGCGCAGCAAGGCCTCTACGAGTACGACGCGGTCTCGCGCCTGCGCGACTCGCAGCTCGGCGACGAACGCGTGAAGGACATCGGCAACTACATCGTCAAGGGCGTGCTGTGGCAGGCGTTCGAGTCGGAGCAGCAAAGCGTGCTGCTGATCGACGAAATCGACAAGGCCGACATCGAATTCCCCAACGACCTGCTGCGCGAACTCGACCGCATGGAGTTCTACGTCTACGAGACGCGCGAGCTCGTGAAGGCGAAGCAACGCCCGCTCGTCATCATCACGTCGAACAACGAGAAGGAACTGCCGGACGCCTTCCTGCGCCGCTGCTTCTTCCACTACATCAGCTTCCCCGATCCCGCCACGATGCAGCGCATCGTCGAGGTCCACTATCCGGGCATCCGCCGCGACCTGCTCAGCGCGGCCATGGAAAGTTTCTTCGAACTGCGTAACGTCGCGGGCCTGAAGAAAAAACCTTCGACCTCCGAACTGCTCGACTGGCTCAAGCTGCTGCTCGCCGAAGACATTCCGCCCGAGGCGCTGCGCGCGGTGGACGGCTCGAAGTCGATGCCGCCGCTCGCGGGCGCGCTGCTCAAGAACGAACAGGACATGACGCTGTTCGAGCGGCTCATCTACATGAACCGCCACAACCGCTGATGCCCACCGCGCACGCGAGCGCCGGAGAACCCGCATGCTGATCGACTTCTTCTACACCCTGCGCGACGCGAAGCTGCCGGTCTCCGTGAAGGAGTACCTGACGCTCGTGGAGGCGCTCAAGGAGCGCGTGATCGCACCCTCGCTCGACGACTTCTACTACCTCGCGCGCATGACGCTGGTGAAGGACGAGCAATACTTCGACCGCTTCGACCAGGCGTTCGGCGCGTATTTTCGCGGCATCGAGGCGAAGTCGGCGCAGGCCTTCGAGATTCCCGAAGACTGGCTCAAGAAGAAGCTCGAACGCGATTTCACGCCCGAGCAGCGCGCGCAGATCGAAGCGATGGGCGGGCTCGACAAGCTCATGGAGCGCCTGAAGGAACTCTTCGAGGAGCAGAAGGAGCGCCACGAAGGCGGCAGCAAGTGGATCGGCACGGGCGGCACCTCGCCCTTCGGCAACGGCGGCTATAACCCCGAGGGCATCCGCATCGGCGGCGAAGGCGGCCAGCGCAGCGCCGTGAAGGTGTGGGACGCGCGCGCCTACCGTGACTACGACGACCAGGTCGAAATCGGCACGCGCAACATCAAGGTGGCCTTGCGCCGCCTGCGCCGTTTCGCACGCGAGGGCGCGGCCGAAGAGCTCGACCTCAACGACACGATCCGCAGCACGGCCGCCAACGCGGGCTGGCTCGATCTCAAGATGGTCCCGGAGCGCCACAACAAGGTGAAGGTGCTGATGCTGCTCGACGTGGGCGGCTCGATGGACGATCACATCCGGCGCACCGAAGAGTTGTTCTCGGCGGCCAAGGCCGAGTTCAAGCATCTGGAGTTCTACTACTTCCACAACTGCGTCTACGACTACCTGTGGAAGAACAACCGCCGCCGCCACGCGGAGCGCACGCCCACGTGGGACCTGCTGCACAAGTTCACGCCCGACTACAAGCTCATTTTCGTCGGCGACGCGACCATGAGCCCCTATGAAGTGCTGCAGCCGGGCGGCTCGGTCGAGTACAACAACCCTGAAGCCGGCGCCGTCTGGCTGCGGCGTCTGGCCGACCAGTTCCCGCATTTCGCGTGGCTCAATCCCGAGCCCGAGCGGCTATGGGAATACCGTCAATCGGTGTCGATCATCCGCGAGATACTCGGCCACCGCATGTATCCGCTCACCGTCGCCGGGCTGGAAACGGCCATGCGCGTGCTGAGCAAATAACGGGCATATCCGCCGCTTACACGCCTTTCACCACGCGCAACACGAACCATCGAGCCGACCACGAAGGTCGGCTCGTCCGTTGCGCGCACAACAAAAACGAGGAGAATTCCAGCATGACCGCGCCTTCATCCCCCGACCTGCCGGCGAACCTCCGGCCGGGACCGCTGCGGCCTTTGGCCGACACATCGGTTGCCACGATCGTGGCCGGTTTCGTCGCGATGATGACGGGCTACACCAGTTCGCTGGTCTTGATGTTTCAGGCAGGCCAGGCGGCCCACCTCACCGACGCGCAGATCTCCTCGTGGATCTGGTCGCTTTCGATCGGCATGGCGGTGACCACCATCGGGCTGTCGCTGTGGTTTCGCGCGCCCACTGTGGTCGCGTGGTCAACGCCGGGCGCGGCGTTGCTCATCAGTTCGCTGCCGCATGTGCCTTATGCGGAGGCAATCGGCGCCTATATCGTCTGCGCCCTGCTGCTCACCGCCGTCGGCCTGACGGGCTGGTTCGACACGCTCATGAAACGCATTCCAGCGGGCATCGCGGCGGCATTGCTCGCGGGCATCCTGTTCGAGATCGGCATCGAGATCTTTCACGCCGCCCAGGTGCAGACGCCGCTCGTGCTCACCATGTTCTTCGCCTACTTGCTGATGAAGCGCTTCGTGCCGCGCTATGCGATCGTCGGCACGCTTGTCGTGGGGATCGCGGCGGCGGCGGCGCTCGGGTTGCTCGACTTCAGCCACTTCCGCGTGGCCGTGGCCAAGCCCGTGTTCACGATGCCCGCGTTCTCCGTTCAGGCCATCGTCAGCATCGGCATTCCGCTGTTCGTGGTCGCGATGGCGTCGCAGAACGTGCCTGGCATCGCCGTGATCCGCGCCGACGGCTACGACACGCCCTCCTCCCCGCTGATCGCCACCACGGGTCTTGCTTCGCTCGTGCTCGCGCCGTTCGGCTCGCACGGCATCAACCTCGCGGCCATCACGGCGGCCATCTGCACCGGCCCGCATGCGCACGAGGACCGCACCAAGCGTTATATGGCGGCGGTCTGGTGCGGCATTTTCTATCTGATCGCCGGCACCTTCGGCGCGACCATCGCGGCACTGTTCGCAGCGTTTCCGCAGGCGCTCGTCGTGTCGATCGCGGCGCTCGCGCTGTTCGGCTCGATCATGAGCGGCCTGACCAACGCGATGCAGAACCCGAAGGAGCGCGAGGCGGCGCTCGTGACCTTCATGGTGACGGCCTCGGGCCTCACGCTGCTGTCTATCGGCGCGGCGTTCTGGGGGCTGGTGGCGGGCGTGATCACCCAGATCGTGCTCAACGCGCGGCGAGCCTGAGGACGATCCAGGCGTGCGGCCGGGCACGGCAATGGCGCCCGATTTTTTTCGAAACGCGCGCGTCATCGCACCGCCTCCCGATCCGCCATAAAATGATGCAGTGAGCCGCGCGGGTCCAACCGATCGGCGCGGCACCGCCTTTCGCGTACAGGCGTAAGCATTTAGCGTTCCGCCCTGCGCGCCACGAGCCAGCCTCGGGCGCGCAGGCCGTTCAACTTCCACCGACGCCGGCGCGCATGCGCCCACAAGGCCAGACATGACTACCGCACTCGATCAGCTCAAGCAGTACACCACCGTCGTCGCCGATACGGGCGACTTCCAGCAGTTCGTCCAGTACAAGCCGCAGGACGCGACGACCAATCCGTCCCTGATCCTCAAGGCCGTGCAGAAGGCGGAATATCGTCCGCTGCTCGAAAAAACCGTGCGCGATCACGCGGGCGAATCGGTCGAATCGATCATCGACCACCTGCTGATCGCCTTCGGCACCGAAATCCTCAAGATCATTCCGGGTCGCGTCTCGACTGAAGTCGACGCGCGTCTGTCGTTCGACACGAAGAAGTCGATCGACAAGGCCCACCACATCATCGACCTCTACAAAAAGGCGGGCATCGAGAAAGAGCGCGTGCTCATCAAGCTCGCCTCGACGTGGGAAGGCATCCGCGCCGCCGAAGTGCTGCAGAAGGAAGGCATCCGCTGCAACATGACGCTGCTGTTCTCGCTCGCCCAGGCCGCCGCCTGCGCCGAAGCGGGCGCACAGCTGATCTCGCCGTTCGTCGGCCGCATCTACGACTGGTACAAGAAGGCCAAGGGCGCGGACTGGGACGACGCGAAGGACGGCGGCGCCAACGATCCGGGCGTGCAGTCGGTGCGCAAGATCTACGCGTACTACAAGAAGTTCGGCTACAAGACCGAGGTGATGGGCGCGAGCTTCCGCAACACCAGCCAGATCGTCGAGCTGGCCGGTTGCGACCTGCTCACCATCAGCCCGGACCTGCTGCAAAAGCTTCAGGACAGCACGGAAAAGGTCGAGCGCAAGCTCTCGGCCGACGCGTTCGCTAACGAGAAGATCGAGCGCGTGGGCGTGGACGAGCCGACCTTCCGCTTCCTGCTCAACGAAGACGCGATGGCGACCGAAAAGCTCGCCGAAGGCATCCGCGCTTTCGCCGCCGACGCCGTCAAGCTCGACAAGATCGTCGACGAACTGCGCGCGAAGTAAATTGTTTTAAGCGCTCGCTGACCGGGCGCCAGTTACACCAGAAGGCCGCACACTTCGCGTGTGCGGCTTTTTTTCATGCCGGCGCGCCCGGCAAACTCCATTCCTGTCTGCGCTCTCGCAAACCCTGGCGACATGCCGTGCCGAAGCGGGCATGCGCACGCCTAGAATTCAGGGCAGCGGCCAACGAGCCGCGCGATTCCGGTCCTCGATGTCGTGCGACGCCTCCCCACAACGCGCAACGGCGCGCCCAAGAGCGCAGAAGACCGGCCAACCTGGGGTCCCCCAAGGTCCAATCCGCAAGGAAGATGACGATGCAAATCCAGCCCTATCTGTTCTACAACGGCACCTGCGAGGAAGCGATCGCGTTCTATCACGAAGCGCTCGGCGCCACGGAGCTGTTCAAGATGCGCTTCAAGGACGGTCCACCCGATCCGCAGCGCCCGTTGCCGCCCGAACTGGCCGACAAGATCATGCACGCGACGATCCAGATCGGCGACGCGCATTTGATGATGTCGGACGGCGGGTGTATGACGCAGACCGACAAGTTCACCGGCTTCAGCGTCTCGCTCACCGCGCCCGACGCCGCCACGGCGCAACGCTATTTCGATGCGCTGTCCCAGGGCGCGCAGGTCGGCATGCCATTCCAGAAGACCTTCTGGTCGCCAGGCTTCGGCATGCTGACCGACAAGTTCGGCGTGCCGTGGATGGTCACCGCGCCGCCGCTCGAAAACCCGGCGCCTTGAACGGCTGGCCCATCGGCCCGCACAGCGCGCGTCACACCATGCGGTGCAGATGCGCGCGCTCGATGTTCCATCTCGGTTCGATTTCGAGGAGCAAGGCACGCAGTTGCCCCACCTGCTCCTCGAAACGTTGTTCGAGCCAGTAAGGCCCCTGCATTTCCGGTGCGAGCGGCACAGCGGCAGGTTGCGCGAGCGGCTCGCAGCCACGGGCCGCGCCCGCATCCAGCGGACTCGAGCGCAAGGCTCGGGCTGCGGCCTCCGGATGCCGCCCGCCGCCAAAACGTAGCGCCCGCGCCGTCGTCAACAGCGCCTCGCGCACGCATGCGCTGCGCTGTGCGAAGGCCACGCGCACGCGCTGCTGCTCGTAGCCCCCTAGCCCCGTCGACATCATCTCCAGCGAACTGAGCAGCGAGCGATGCAGCCGCTGCACCTGCTCCAGGCGCGCGACCGGCACGTCGATCTCCTTGGCCACCGAAGGCATCAGCGCGCGCAACTGCACGAGACGTGTGTTCAGGCGGCGGAACTGCTCGACCTGCGCGTCGCTATCGAGGTGCACGCCGCTCACCACCTGCGCATAGACGCGCGCGCACTCGCGCAGATTGTCGGCGAGGCGGTAGCGCCACGAATACGTGGCGTGCAACGGCAGCGCGAACGAGAACGCCAGTGCGATCACAATGCCGATCATCACGTTGAGCGTGCGCCACAGGCCCACATCGATGAGGTTATCGCCATGACCGGCGACGATGCACATCGTAATGGCCGTCAGGAGCGCGACGTAACCGGGCTTGCCGATCGCGTAATAGCTACAGATGGCCGCGACGATCGACATCAGCGAATAGGTGAGCCACGTGGAGCCCGTGACCGCCTGCACGACGATCAGCGTGAGCCCGATCAACGCGCCGAGCAGCGTGCCCAGCGCGCGCTCGGTGGCCTTCTTGCGGATATTGCCGTGATGCTGGAGCCCGCCGATCACCACGAGCAGCGTGACCGACGCCCAGATGCCGTGCGGAATGTCGATCCCCGTGGTGGCGAGGATCGACACCAGCATCGCCAAGCCCACACGCACCGCGTGAATGACGCCCGCGTTGCGGTAGCGATAGAACGGCGACGTGAGCGCGCGCCACATGCGCGCCGCGCGCGAGCGCCGGCGCACGGAACGGGTCTTGGCAGGCACGTCGATTCCGGATTCAGACGAAGTCATGGCGCGAAGAAAGTTGCCGACACGGCGAACATCGTGCACCAGAAAAACAACAGCCCGCAACCGTGACGTTGCGGGCCTGGCCTCACCACCCCGTGGGCAGGAAGAAACGGATCAGCTTTCGATCACGTCGAGATAATCCTCGGGGCGGGTGCGATCCTCGCCCTTGCGCATGCCGAGCACATGCACCAGCGCCGAGACCACCACCGCCACCACGAGATTCACGATCAGCGACCACACCGCCGCGTAACCGGGCACGTCCATGCCGAACAGATGCACGACGAAGATCGAGCCCTTCAGATGCAGCGAGATAGCCATCCACGTGCCGGTGGCGATGCCCACGGCCCAGCCGATCAACAGACCGCGCCAGTCGAGCATGCGCGTATAAAGGCCGAGCACGATGGCGGGCAGCGTCTGGATGATCCAGATGCCGCCGAGCAGTTGCAGCTGGATCGCGTAAGTCAGCGGCAGCCCGAGGATGAACGCCACCGCCCCCACCTTCACGATCAGCGAGACCAGCTTGGCGATATTGGTCTCCTGCTCGTGATTCATGTTGCGGTTGATGAACTCCTTGTGGATGTTGCGCGTGTAGAGATTCGCGGCGGCAATCGACATGATCGCCGCGGGCACCAGCGCGCCGATGCCGATGGCCGCGAACGCCACGCCCACGAACCACGACGGGAAGAAGTGCAGGAACAGCGCCGGGACCGCGAAGTTCGGGCCGAACGCCTTGAAGTACGGCGCATATTCCGGCATGTCCTTCACGCCCGAGGCGAGCGCCATGAAGCCGAGCAGCGCGAGCAGGCCGAGCACGAGCGAGTACGCGGGCAGCATCGCCATGTTGCGGCGGATGGTGTTGCCCGACGACGACGACAGGATCGCCGTGACCGAGTGCGGATAGAGGAACAGCGCGAGCGCGGAGCCCACCGCGAGCGTCGCGTAGGCGCTATAGCCATTCAGGCTCGACGCATCGGGCGCCTTGAGCAGCAGCTTCGCCGGCGGCACCGAGGCGAAGATGTGGCCAAAGCCGCCCATCTGCGCGGGGATCACGATGATCGCCACGGCGATCGTGATGTAGATGAGCAGGTCCTTCACGACCGCGATCATGGCCGGCGCGCGCAGGCCCGACGTATACGTGTAGGCCGCGAGAATCGCGAACGCGATGATGAGCGGCAGGTCGCCGACAAAGCCCGTCGTGTCGAAACCGAGCGCGCCGATCACCACTTCGATCCCCACCAGTTGCAGCGCGATATACGGCATGGTCGCGACGATCCCGGTCACCGCAATGGCGAGCGCGAGCATGCGGCTGCCGTAGCGCGCGCTCACGAAGTCGGCGGACGTCACGTACTGATGACGCTTGGCGATGGCCCAGAGTTTCGGGAACACCACGAAGGCGAACGGATAGATCAGGATCGTATAGGGCAGCGCGAAGAAGCCCGTTGCGCCCGCGCCGAACACGAGCGCCGGCACCGCGACGAAGGTGTAGGCCGTGTAGAGATCGCCGCCCAGCAGGAACCAGGTGACGATGGTGCCGAAGCGGCGCCCGCCCAGGCCCCACTCTTCCAGATGCGCGAGATCGCCCTTGCGCCAGTTGGCCGCCAGGAAGCCGATGATCGTCACGCCGACGAAGAACAGGATAAAGACGAAGGTTGCGATGACATTCATTGCGCACCTCCGGCCCGGCCGCCCTTCGAGCGGTCCTTGGTCTTGAAATAGACGAGCGCGGTGATGACGGCACTGATCAGCACCCAGAGGAGCTGATACCAGTAGAAGAACGGGAAATCCCACAGCGTGGGTTCGACCTTGTTATACGACGGCACCCAGATCATGGCGATCCAGGGCAACAGCAACAGCCATAGCCAGTGCTTGCTGGCTTTTGCGGCGTCGGCGTCGTGAGCCATGACGTCTCCTCCTCGTACCTTATGTGTTGTTATGCGGCTTCAAAGTGGCCGATGGCCCGCGAGCTCGTGCCTCGCAAGGTCCCCGAAAGCGCTGAAAAGCGTACCGATGCCACTGCCGTGGGTCAACCGGGGCGGACCCCAACACTTCGGACCGGAAATCGTCAGCTATCCGAAAGCATTATGCGATTCAGAATCGAGGGACGAAAAAAAACCGGCCCCGCATGACACGGGGCCGGTTCTTGTCGCGTTTTCGCTTAGGCGCTAAAAGCGTCAGATCGCGAAGGTCTCGCCTTCCTTGCCGATTTCCTTGCACGCTGCGCGCAGCGCCTTCACCCACAGATGCGCGGGCAGGCCGAGCTTGCTTTCGAGCAGACGCGCGCGCTTGTCGAGCGCGGTCCAGCTCACGTCGAGCGCCGGACCCGAGAACGCCAGCGCGACGCGGTTGCCGTCGTGCACTTCCGGCAGCGCGATCACGCGACCGTCGAAGGCTTCCTTCAGGCGCTTCATGTTGCGCACGTAGCTCGGGTGATCGCCGAACAGGTTGATGGTCGCGACGCCCGCGTCGGTCAGACACGCGCGCACGGCGCGGTAGAACGCAACGCTGTCGAGCACCGGACCGCGTGCGGTCGCGTCATAGATGTCGATTTGCAGCGCGCCGATCGTGCCGTGGTTCGCGCGATCCTGCACGAAGTCCCACGCGTCGAGTTCGCGCACGGTGAGGCGCGCATCGTCGGCGGGCAGCGAGAACATCGTGCGGGCAGCCACGACGACGGCCGGGTTCAGCTCGACCGCCTCGACCTTCGCCGGACGCAGATAGCGGTGCGCGAACTTGGTCAGCGCGGCGGCGCCCAGACCCAGTTGCACGATGCGCGCGGGCGTGGCGAGGAACAGCAGCCAGGACATCATCTGCTGCGCGTATTCGAGCTCGATGTGTTGCGGCTTCGACAGACGCATCGCGCCCTGCACCCATTCGGTGCCGAAGTGCAGGTAACGCACGCCGCTCTCTTCCGAGAACGTGACCGGCGCGAAACGCGGCTTGCGCGGCGCTTCGATGACGGGTGCGTTGTCGAGATCGTCTTCCGCTGCGGCGGCTGCGCGACGGCCGCGCTTCGTGATCTTTTCGATTTTCGGTGCGACTTCGGCTTGAGCGGCCCTGGCGCGCTTCACGCGCGCGGGCTTGGTGGCTTCAGCCGGTTTTGCCTTGGGTTCTGCGGCGGCCTTCACTGCTGCCTTCGCCTTCGGTTCTGCGGCGGCCTTCACTGCTGCCTTCGCCTTCGGTTCTGCGGCGGCCTTCACTGCCGGCTTTGCCTTCGGTTCCGCTGCGGCCTTCACTGCCGGCTTTGCCTTCGGTTCCGCTGCGGCCTTCGCTGCCGGCTTCGCCTTCGGTTCCGCGGCGGCCTTCGCTGCCGGCTTCGCCTTCGGCTCTGCTGCGACCTTCGCTGCCGGCTTCGCCTTCGGCTCTGCTGCGACCTTCGCTACGGGCTTCGCCTTCGGCTCTGCTGCGACCTTCACTGCGGCTTTGGCCTTCGGCTTCGCTGCGGCCTTCACTGCCGGCTTCGCAGCCGGCGTTTCAGCTTGCGGTGCGTCCGCCTTTTCAGCTTGCGCTTCAACCTGAGGCGCAACTTGCGCTACGGCTTGATCCGCAGCCGGTTCAGTCGAAGCGGCCTCGTCGGTTTGCGTGGCGGGCGTCTTGCTGAATGCGCGCGCCTCGGCCGAAGCGCGCTTGATGAGAGTCGTCATTTAAAGATGTCTTGCTTGTGAGGAGCAGGTGCAGATGCGCAATCCGCTGCGTTGACGGTGTGGTTTCAGCCGCGAGATCGCATGCGAATTCGGACGCATTTGCGCGGGCGAACGAGAGCATAGCATTCGGCACGCATTACGCTCGTTTTAGACGGCATAAACAGCGGTTTTACACACGTTCGCGTTGCACCCATTTCGCGAAATTCGCGACGCATTGCGCGTCAATCGCACGCCTTCACGTTGTTCGCCGTGTTGCAATCCTGCACCCGCCAATGGGTCTCTCCAGAGAGTCCCACGCCCGCTTTCGTGCCGCCAATCGCACTCGCGCCATCCTTGAGCATGAGCGGGTCCACACGCACCGGATGGAAGTGCATGTCGATGCGCGCAAGATGCAAGGCGAGCGGCGCGCGCGGCAACGGTGAAGCCGCGTCGATCGCGTGCTGGACATCCTCGTCGTAGTCGTCGTTGCCGGTCGAATGCAGCAGCTTCACCGCGACGATCGAGCCATCGGCCGCAAGCCGGATCGATACGATCGCCTCGCTCTCGAGCGGCACTTTCTTCGGATTCGAGAGCATGTTGCCGCCCAGCTTGCAATCCACGTAGCGCCGCCACTGCCACGAACTCAAGGTCGCCTCAGTGGGCGGCGCAAAACCCGCCGTCGCGACGAACGCCAGACAGCGGTTCATCACCTGCTCCGGCGTCGGGCGTGCATGTGGACCTACGGTGGCGACGTCGTCGGAGGCGCAGCCGCTCAAGGCAAAAAGGATGGGAAAAACGATCAGGAGCCAGCGATTCTTTTTCATTGTGGTGGTCTCGTGTCCCGTCGATTCGATGTGTCGATTCAGGGCGCGCACTCTGGCGTGCGCGAGACCATGCTAGCCCGGCGAGATTGCAGGGCGCTTACGCGTCGATGTGGCGGCGTTAGCAGGCGTGTCCGGCGTAGTGCTAAACGCATCGAGCG
Organism: Paraburkholderia sp. J67; assembly: GCF_905220265.1. NCBI lineage: Bacteria > Pseudomonadati > Pseudomonadota > Betaproteobacteria > Burkholderiales > Burkholderiaceae > Paraburkholderia > Paraburkholderia sp. J67. Next base: position 543,013 of record NZ_CAJMZK010000002.1, on the reverse strand, counting down.
CACGCCACGCCACTAGCTTGGTGGCGAAGTTCATCGACGCATAGGCAGGACTACTGGACGGCAAACGCAGAATTTCAAGGCGCTGTGCGTCCACGCCAAGTATCCGCTCGCCGATGCGCGAAGCCGTGCCGCCGTTGAATGCGATCGCTTGCAGCGCGGGCAGGCGCTCGATCAGCGTGATGAGATCGTTGCCCGCATGGTCGCGAATATTGCCGTCGAGGCTGCCTTCGCGACGCGCCTGCGCGACCACATCCCAGAGGCCAATGCGGTGATCGAGCAGCGTTTGCAGACGCGCTTCATAGTCGAGCGCGGGCAGATCCACGCCGATCACTTCGCCGACCAGATGCCAGAACTTGTTTTGCTTGTGCGCGTAGTACTGCTGATGCGCGAGCGACGCTTCGCCCGGCAAGCTGCCAAGAATAAGCACGCGCGTATGCGCATCGACGACAGGCGGAAAACAATGCTTGAAGCTCATGGCGAAACCTGGCGATCAGCGCACGATGGATTGCGGCGACGGATGCGCGCGCGACGCCGTATGTCCGAGTGGGCCGCGCTCGCGGGCAGAGTGAGTTGCATGCGCGGGCTGTGTCTCGCGCGTGGAATCGGCGAGGTGCGCCCACAACGCGGGCAGCATGCATTCGGTCACGAGCAATGGCGCGCCGTGGCGCTCGAATACCGATCGGCGTGCGACGTAGGCGTGTGGAACCTGCCCTATCGTCTCGCGCGCGGCGAGCGCATGCAGCGGATGTCGTGCGCTCACGCGACGGCTCACCAGCGCCGAACGTGCCACGCCGCTATCCGTATAGAGAAGCTCCGCTAGCGGCCGCGTGCGCAGGCGGCGCATGGCCTGCCAGATGCCGTGGCTCGCGACAATCGGCGTTGCGCTGTGCGCCGCCACGTAGGGCACGCCGTCGACAGCCAGCACGATTTCACGCACCCATGCGCGCTCCCGGGGCGCAAGGCCCAGCGCCGTGCATTCGTCTGGCCACGGTAAGGCAACCGCTTCGCGCGTCACGCGCACTTCCACAGCGCCGAGCTTGCGTAGATGCGCGGTCAGCGAGCCGCCTCGTGTGAGCCAGTCTTTCTGATCAGCGCTAAAGGCCGCAAGGGGCGCGATACGCCAGTGCGCGTCGGTGGCGTCGTATCGGTTGGGCATGGCGGTCATTATAGGGGGTGGGGGCTGCCGCCAGTCTCGGGGTTGTCGGCGTTCTGGCCGCGTTGGCCTTTCCTTGTTTTCGCGTGGGTATGCATGCGTTGCCCCTGTGCGGGGCGGCACCTACTTTCTTTGCCGCGGCAAAGAAAGTAGGCAAAGAAAGCCGCTCACACCGCCAGTGTGACGCCGTCCACAAACCGACTTATACGGGGAAAGGTATAGGAGCGTCTGTCTCCTCGCGCCACCCCACGAAGTGACAAGGCCGTCATTCATCCGGCGGCGCTACGCGCCCCGTGGGGCATAACCACAAACCAGTACCAGTGGTTTGCCAGGATCGCGCTTCACTTCACGGCTCCGCCGAAATAAAAACGCGCCGCTGGTTGCCCAGCGGCGCGTTTCGTTGCTACTTCTCTTTGTCGTCTTAGCGGGACAGCAGCAGCGCGTTCGTGCGCTTCACGAAGCTCGCCGGATCTTCCAGCGCACCACCCTCCGCCAGCAGCGCCTGGTCAAACAGCAAGTGGCACCAGTCGCCAAAGTTCGCGTTGTCCGCATTCAGGCCCTTGACCAACGGATGCTCCGGGTTCACTTCCAGGATCGGTTGCATCTCCGGCGCCTGTTGGCCCGCGGCCTTCAGCATGCGCTGCAAGTTGCCGCTCAGGTCGCCTTCGTCAGCCACCAGGCACGACGGAGAATCCGTCAGGCGGAACGTCAGGCGCACGTCCTTCGCCTTGTCCTTCAGCGCGTCCTTCATCTTCTCGACGAGCGGCTTGAGCTCTTCGCTCACCTTCTCCTGTTGCTGCTTTTCCTCGTCGTTGAGCGCGCCCAGGTCCAGGTCGCCTCGCGCCACGCTCGCGAGCGGCTTGCCGTCGAAGTCGTTCAGGAACGACAGCATCCATTCGTCCACGCGATCCGTCAGCAGCAGCACTTCCACGCCCTTCTTGCGGAACACTTCCAGGTGCGGGCTGTTCTTCGCGGCCTGCCACGTGTCGGCGGTCACGTAGTAGATCTTCGTCTGCTCAGGCTTCATGCGCGCAACGTAGTCGGCCAGCGAGACGTTCTGCTCCGACGTGTCGTTTTGCGTCGACGCAAAGCGCAGCAGCTTCGCGATGCGCTCCTTGTTCGCGTGATCTTCGCCGATGCCTTCCTTCAGCACCTGGCCGAATTCGCCCCAGAAGGTCGCGAACTTCGCCTTGTCTTCGTCCGAAGCTTCCGCATCGGTTTGCGCCGCGGCCAGGTCTTCCAGCATCGACAGCACGCGCTTGGTCACGCCGTCGCGGATCGCCTTCACGTCGCGGCTTTCCTGCAGGATTTCGCGCGAAACGTTCAGGGGCAGATCCGCCGAGTCAACCACGCCCTTCACGAAGCGCAGGTAGTTCGGCAGCAGCTGGTCGGCGTCGTCCATGATGAAGACGCGCTTCACGTACAGCTTCAAGCCGCTCTTGTGGTCGCGGTTCCACATGTCGAACGGCGCGTGCGCGGGCACGTAGAGCAGTTGCGTGTACTCGCTGCGGCCTTCGACGCGGTTATGCGTCCACGCGAGCGGGTTCTGGTGGTCGTGCGCGAGGTGCTGGTAGAACTGCTGGTACTGCTCGTCGCTGATGTCGCTCTTCGAGCGCGTCCACAGGGCGCTCGCCTGGTTGATGGTCTCGAATTCGTCCTTCGTGACCATCTCGCTCTTTTCGGCGTCCCACTCTTCCTTCTTCATCTCGATGGGCAGGCCGACGTGATCCGAGTACTTCTGGATGATCGACTTCAGCTTCCATGCGGAGAGCAGTTCGTCTTCGCCTTCGCGCAGATGCAGCGTGATGGTCGTGCCGCGTTGGGCGCGCTCGATCTTGTCGACCGAGAATTCGCCTTCGCCCGCGCTTTCCCAGCGCACGCCTTCGCTTGCGGCGAGGCCCGCGCGGCGGCTTTCCACCGTGATCTTGTCAGCGACGATAAAGCCCGAGTAGAAGCCCACGCCAAACTGGCCGATCAGCGCGGCGTCCTTCTTCTGGTCGCCCGAGAGCTTGCCGAAGAATTCCTTCGTGCCCGAGCGCGCGATCGTGCCCAGGTTCGCCACGGCTTCGTCGTGGCTCATGCCGATGCCGTTGTCTTCGATCGTGACGGTGCGTGCCGCCTTGTCGAAACCCACGCGAATGCGCACGTTCGGATCGTTTTCATACAGCGCGTTGTTTTCGAGCGCTTCGAAACGCAGCTTGTCGGCGGCATCCGAGGCGTTCGAGACGAGCTCGCGCAGGAAGATTTCCTTGTTGCTGTACAGCGAATGGATCATCAGGTGCAGAAGCTGTTTCACTTCCGCCTGGAAGCTCATGGTTTCTTGTGCCATGGTCAGAGGTCCTCTTTCGTTACAGTTGCAGTGCTGATCGGTGGATTTTTATGCGTGGCGCGCATGCGCGACGCGTTGCCCGCCCATATGGGGGCCGAGCCTGACGTTTCAAGGGGGCGCGCTCCGTCGCCGGTTCAACCGCGCCGCGCCGCGCCGTCCAGATAGCTGGCGAGAAAACCCGGCAGCGCCGGATCGCCGCAGTTCGCGATGTTAAAGCGCATCCATGTCGTCGGCGACTGGTGCGGCGAGAACAGGCTGCCCGGCGTCAGCAAAAAGCCCGCTTCGTGGCCGGCGGCGGTCAGCGCGTCGGCGTCCACGCCCGTGTCGGCCCACAGGAACATGCCCGCGCCCGGCGCGATGAAGAGCTTGCAGCCCGCCCGCTCCAGCATGCGCGCAGCCTTGTCGCGCACGGCGTCCAGACGCGCGCGCAGGCGCTCCACATGGCGGCGGTAGTGGCCTTCGGTGAGCACGCGAAACAGTACGCGCTCGTTGAGTTCGGGCGTTGTCATGCCGACCAGCATCTTCTGGTCGGCCACCGCCTGCGCCACGTCGAGAGCGCTGGCGATGTAGCCCACGCGCAGATTGGGCGCGAGCGTCTTCGAAAAACTGCCCAGATAGATCACGCGGCGCAACTGGTCGAGGCTCGCGAGACGCGTCGCCGGATAGCCCGACGGGCACAGATCGCCGTAGATATCGTCCTCGACGACGATGAAGTCGTACTGTTCCGCGAGGCGCAGGATGCGGAAGGCCTGCGCCGCCGTGAGCGAGGTGCCGGTGGGGTTTTGCAGCACCGAGTTGATGACGAGCATCTTCGGCCGCCACGTCTCGACCAGCGCTTCGAGCGCGTCGAGATCCGGGCCGTCGGGCGTGTACGGCATGCCCACCAGCCGCGCGCCCTGCGAGGCGAAGCGCCCGAACATCTGGAACCAGGCGGGGTCGCCCACCACGACGGTGTCGCCGGGTTGCACGTAGAGGCGCGCGAGCAGGTCGATCGCCTGGGTGATGCCCGACACCAGCACGATCTGGTCGGGCGTCGCGCCAATCTCCAGTTCGGCCATGCGAGTCTGCAATTGCTGGCGCAGCGGCAGAAAACCCTGCGGCGAACCGAAGCCCAGCAATTGCGAGCCGCTCTGGCGGCCGAGCGAGCGCATCGCGCCCGCGAGCAGTTCGCCGTCGAGCCAGCGCGCGGGCAGATAGCCCAGTCCCGGTCCTTTTTCCGGATGCGTCGATTGATGGAGCATGTTACGCAGCAGCCAGACCACGTCGATGGTCGGCGGCGCGGGCGGCGCCTGATCCTGCGCGGCGGCGCCGTCCACGCCAGACAGCGGGCGGCGCTCCAGCGGCGTGACGGCGGCGAGGCGCTCGCGCACGTAGAAGCCCGAGCCGCGCCGCGAGTCCAGATAGCCCTGCGCGACGAGGCGCTCATAGGCCTCGACCACGGTAAAGCGCGACACACCCTTGTCGAGCGCGAGCTTGCGGATGGACGGCATGCGCATGCCGGGGCGGAACACGCGCTCCTCGATGCGACGACGCCCCCACTGCACGAGCTGGTCGACGAGCGTGAGGGTGGCCGCGTCATGCGGCGCGGGAATCTGGTCGAGCGGGACGGACGACATGGCGGCTCCAATGCTCCAACTGTACCGAATACTATCGGGCCGATTGTACCGTTACTGTCTGCCACCATACCGGTACATTTCATTGCATGCGTACCGGTAAGCTTTCCGGTTCAACCGACTTCCCCGCTCTCCTCGTGACCGCCTCATGACCGCCACGCCACTGCGCCTCGATCACCTCGTCGTTTCCGCCCGTACGCTGGAGGAAGGCGTCCAGTACGTCGCCGATACGCTGGGCGTGGCGCCCGCGGGTGGCGGCGCGCATCCGCTCATGCGGACCCATAACCGGCTGCTCGGCCTGTGGGGCGATACGTATCTGGAAGTGATCGCGATCGATCCCGGCGCACGCAGCCCGGCGGCGTCCCAGCCTGCCCGCGCGCGCCTCTTCGCGCTCGACGATCCGGCCGTGCAGGCGCGCCTGGAAAAAGGGCCTTATCTTTCGCATTGGGTGGTGCGCGTCGAGCCGCCGAAAAACCTCGAACGCTGGCGCAGCCAATACCCGCAGCGCATCCCCGATCTCGTGCCGATGACGCGCGGCGAGCTGAACTGGCAACTGTCCGTGCCGCTCGACGGCGCGTTCCCGTCCTGGCAAGGCGCGGGTGACGGCGTGCTGCCCTCGCTGATCCAGTGGGACACGCCACGCCATCCGTCGCAAACGCTCGCCGACACCGGCATCGCGCTGCGCTCGCTTACCGCGTTTCACCCGCAAGCGCAGGCCGTGCGCGAACAGCTGGACTGGCTCGGTGCGGCGCATCTGATCCAGATTGAAGAAGCCGAAAGTCCTGCGCTCGTCGCGCAGTTCGAAACCCTGTCGGGAACGCGATCGCTCGGCGCGCCCCGATCCTCTGTTTGACGAGCGCGATACATCACCATGAAAGCACGTGAAACCCAGGGCATGCTGCTCGGCCTCGTCGGCGTCATGATCTTCAGTCTGACCCTGCCGATGACGCGCATCGTCGTCCTCGAATTCCATCCGCTGCTCAACGGTCTCGGACGCGCGCTCGCCGCCGCCGTGCCCGCCGCCATCCTGCTCTACGTGCGCCGCGAGAAACGGCCCACCTGGCCGCAGGTGAAAAGCCTGGCTGTCGTCTCGCTGGGCGTGATCGTCGCGTATCCGGTGTTTTCCGCCTGGGCGATGAAGAGCGTGCCCGCCTCGCACGGCGCCATCGTCAACGGGCTGCAACCGCTTGCCGTGGCGATCTACGCGGCGTGGCTCTCGCACGAACGCCCGTCGAAGGCGTTCTGGGTGAGCGCGCTCATCGGCAGCGCGCTGGTGGTGGCGTTCGCGCTTCAGGCGGGCGGCGGCGCACTGCACGCGGGCGATGCGTGGATGCTGATCGCCGTGGGCATCGGCGCGCTCGGTTATGCCGAAGGCGCGCGCCTCGCCCGGCAACTGGGCGGCTGGCAGGTGATCTGCTGGGCGCTGGTGCTGTCCGCGCCGTTCCTCGTGCTGCCGGTCGGCTGGCTCGCCTGGGCGCACCACGTCGCGCATCCGGAGCCAGTCGCGCTCAAGACCTGGCTGGCGTTCGGCTACGTGACGCTGTTTTCGCAGTTCATCGGCTTCTTCGCCTGGTATGCAGGCCTCGCGATGGGCGGCACGGCGCGCGTCGGCCAGGTGCAGCTGCTACAGATTTTCTTCACGATGGCGTTCTCCGCGCTTGCCTTTGGCGAGCAGGTCGCGCCCTCGGCGTGGCTCTACGCCGCCGCCGTGATCGCCACCGTCATGCTGGGCCGCCGCGCCGCGATTCGCACGGCTCCCGCGCCGGCGCGCGCCGCTTGAATAGTTTTCGCGTCATAATCGAAGGTTTTCGGCGGTGCCAGGCTTTACGCCGCGCACCGCCTCCGGATTCACTCGCCCGACCCTAAAAAGGAGACCCCATGGACCAGAGCGATCTCAAGGCCGCGCCCGCGTGGCAACTGTCCGAGCGCGCAATCAAGCTGACCAGCTCGGCGATTCGCGAAATCCTGAAGGTCACCGAACGGCCCGAAGTCATCTCGTTCGCGGGCGGCCTGCCCGCTCCGGCCAGCTTCCCGGTCGAGGAAATGCGCGCGGCCGCCGACCGCATCCTGCGCGACGACCCGTTTGGCGCGCTCCAGTACAGCGCGACCGAAGGCTATATGCCGCTGCGCGAATGGATCGCCGAGCGCCACTCGGTGGGCGGCGTGAAAGTGCGTGCCTCGCAGGTGCTGATCACCACGGGTTCGCAGCAGGCACTCGACCTGATCGGCAAGGTGCTGGTCTCGCCCGATAGCCCCGTGCTGGTCGAAACGCCCACGTACCTGGGCGCGCTGCAATCGTTCTCGCTCTACGAGCCGAAGTACGTGCAAGTGCCGACCGACGAAAAAGGTCTGATCCCCGAAGCGCTCACGCCCGAGCTGACCGCAGGCGCCCGTCTGCTCTACGCGATCCCGAACTTCCAGAACCCGACGGGCCGCCGCCTGCCGCTCGAACGCCGCCAGGCGCTCGCGGCCTTCGCGCAAAGCTCGCCGTTCCCGGTGATCGAAGACGATCCCTATGGCGCGCTCCTCTACGAGGGCGAGCCGCTGCCGACGCTGCACTCGATGGCGCCGGAGCACATCGTGCATCTGGGCTCGTTCTCGAAGGTGCTGGCGCCGGGCCTGCGCGTGGGCTACATCATCGCGCCCGAGGACCTGCACTTCAAACTCGTGCAGGCCAAGCAGGCCACCGACCTGCACACGCCGAGCTTCACGCAACGCATCGTCTACGAAGTCGTGAAGAACGGCTTCCTCGACACGCATATTCCGAAGGTGCGCGCGCTGTACCGCGATCAGTGCGAAGCGATGCTGGATTCGCTCACGCGCAACATGCCCGAAGGCGTGAGCTGGAACCGCCCCGAAGGCGGCATGTTCGTGTGGGTCACGCTGCCGCAACACATCGACAGTATGAAGTTGCTGGAAGAAGCGGTTGCGCAGAACGTGGCCTTCGTGCCGGGCGCGCCGTTCTTCGCGAGCGAGCCGCAGATCAACAAGCTGCGCCTGTCGTTCGTCACGGTGCCGCCGGCGAAGATCGAAGAAGGCGTGACCAAGCTCGCCAAACTGATTCGCGCGCGCATGTGAGGCGCACGGCCGGGCGCATCCGGGATGCCGGCCCGGCCGACTCGAATCGATCGACCTGAATTGACGTATCAACCCGCTAATTCCGTAAAAGGACTCCTGATCATGGCAGACATCAACATCTACGACCGTCTCGAACAGCTCGGCATCGAACTGCCGCAGGCAGGCGCGCCCGCCGCCGCTTACGTGATGAGCGCGCAGAGCGGCAACACGGTGTACCTGTCCGGTCACATCGCGAAGAAGGACGGCAAGGTGTGGGCCGGCAAGCTCGGCGACTCGCTCTCGACCGAAGAAGGCAAAGCCGCCGCGCGCTCGATCGCGATCGACCTGATCGCGACGCTGCACGCTCACACGGGCGACCTCAACAAGGTCAAGCGCATCGTCAAGCTGATGAGCCTCGTGAACTCGACGTTCGATTTCACGGAACAGCACATCGTCACCAACGGCGCGTCGGAACTGGTCGCCGACGTGTTCGGCGAGAAGGGCAAGCATGCCCGCTCGGCATTCGGCGTGGCGCAGATCCCGCTCGGCGCGTGCGTCGAGATCGAACTGATCGCCGAAGTCGAGTAAGCGTTCAGTGCGAAGCGAACCGCATTAAGGGTTCGCTGAACCGCACCGCTATCTCGGGCCGCGCCGCAGGGTGCGGCTTTTTTTCGTCCTCGCTTTTTGTCTTGATATTCACGGTCATGACTCTTCGCAGCGTTCGCTTCAAACAGGTCGACGTGTTCACGTCGCAACCCTTCAAGGGCAATCCGCTCGCCGTGGTGTTCGACGCCGACGAGCTCGACACCGCGCAGATGCAGGCCATCGCGCGCTGGACCAATCTGTCCGAGACGGCCTTTCTGCTCGCTCCCACCGATGCGCGCGCCGACTATCGCGTGCGCATCTTCACGACCCAGGGCGAACTGCCGTTCGCGGGCCATCCGACGCTAGGCTCGGCGCACGCGTTCCTCGACAGCGGCCGCGCGGCGAAGACCCCCGGCCGGCTCGTGCAGGAATGCGCCGCGGGACTGATCGAACTGGCGCAGCAAGGTGAAGAAGATGCAGGCGCGCAATGGGCCTTCGCCGCGCCGCCCGCCACGGTCACGCCCTTGCCCGCCACGCAGTACGGCGCCCTGCGCGCCGCGCTGCGCTCCGAGGCGATCGACTTCACCGCGCAGCCCTGCGGCGTCGATAACGGCGCGCCCTGGCTGGTCGTGCGGCTTGCCTCGGCGCAGGACGTGCTCGCGCTCGACATCGACTACGATGCGCTCGCCGCCGTGGCGTCGGGCGTGGGCGCGCAAGGTCTCGCGGCCTACGGCGCGCACGCGGCCGACGGGCCTGCCACGTTCGAGGTGCGCTGTCTCATGACCGGCCTCGGCAAGGGCGAAGATCCGGTGACCGGCAGCGCCAACGCCGCCATCGCCCTGTTGCTTGCGCAGCAGAATCGCCGCCCGGGCGCGCACTACACTGTGCGTCAAGGCACCGTGATGGGGCGTGACGGGCGCGTCGCGATCAACTACGACGATATGGCGGGAAAGATCTGGATTGGCGGCGCGGCCATCACGGTCGTCGACGGTTCGATTCAGCTCGCATGAGTGCGGACGAAGCGAACGCTTCATTCAGATGTCTCGCAACATGATTTAACCCGCGACCCGGCGCACCCTTGACACAGCCCAGTGTGGGCGCATTGACAATGCACCCACACCGCTTCCACCCTTGCGGCGGCGCTATGCACGCCTTCGCGTCTATGCACAGCACATCGCGCGCAGCCACGCTCCCTCCTGCAACTCGCGTATACCCGAGGGGGGACCGCTTCCTTAATCATTCCCCAACCATTAAGATCGAAACATCGGACGCAAAGCGCGCGTCCGCCGTGTCTTGATCCGCGCGTCCCGCGCCTTTTCCAAAGCCGTTGTGCAACCGATGCCGCCGATCCAACCGAGCGCCTTGCTGTCGTCCCGGCCGCCGCATCTGCGGCGCGGCAATCCGCATGCGCGGCGGGCCAGATGAGCACAAACTGGCTCCCCTTGTCGCGCGAAGCCGCCCTGCGCGGCGCACCCGGGCCGGCCTACACGCGCCCGCGCACGCTGCTCGCGATTCCCGTGCTGGGTGTGCTCGTGCTGGTGCTCCTGTGGGCGGTGATCTTCACGCGCCTCTCGGTCGAAAAGGAAGCCACGCAGCGCGAAGCGACGGCCTCCGCCGCGATTCTCTCGGCGGCGCTCGAGCAGCACACCGTCAAGGCGATCCATCAGGTCGACCAGATCACGCGCTTCGTGAAGTACGAGTTCGAGAAGACGCCCGATCATTTCAATCTCACCACGACCGTCGAGAAAGGCGTGGTGCAGAGCGACTCGCTCGTGCAGGTGTCGATCATCGACGAGCACGGCAAGCTGGTCGCCAATACCGCCGACCCCAATCCCAAGCCCATCGACCTCTCGGACCGCGAGCACTTCAAGGTGCACGAGCACGAGAACGACGATCAGCTCTTTATCAGCAAGCCGGTGCTCGGCCGGGTCTCGGGTCACTGGACCCTGCAGATGACGCGCCGCCTCAATCATCCGGACGGCTCGTTCGCCGGCGTGGTGGTGGTCTCGGAAGACCCGGGCTACTTCACGAGCGACTTCTATAACAATGCGGCCATCGGCCGTGACGGCGTGATCGCCGTGATTTCGGACACCGGCGCCGTGCTCGCGCGCCGCACCGGCGCCGCCGACCGCGCCGCGGGCGCGTTCTCGGCCAGCGGCGTCTATCCGATCTCGGAACACGCCTCGGGCACCTATGTCGATCCGATCGACCATGTGACGCGCATCGTCTCGTACCGCCATATCGACGGCTATCCGCTCGCGGTGCTGGTCGGTCTTTCGCAGGCCGAAGAGTTCGCCGATTACAACCACACGCGCGACGTCTATCTGATGATGGCGACGTTCATCTCGCTCGCCATGCTGTCGTTCTTCGCCGTGGCGACGGGCCTGATCGGCAAGCTGCTCGGCCGCGAGCGCGAGATGTCGCAACTCGTGCAGTACGACCTGCTCACCGGACTGCCCAACCGCTACGCCACGCTGCAACGCCTGCGTCACGAAGTCTCGCAGCCAGGCAATCTCGGGCGTCTCGCGATCCTCTTCATCGACCTCGACAACTTCAAGACCGTCAACGACACGCTTGGCCACAACGCGGGCGATATCGTGTTGCAGATGAGCGCCGCGCGTCTGGCCGATGCGGTCGGCGGCGGCGGCACGCTCGCGCGCATCGGCGGCGACGAGTTCGTGGTGATCGTCAAGGGCGACGACATCGAGAAGCGCGCAAGCACGCTGGCCGAGACGACCAACGCCGCCTTCACGCATCCGTTCGACGTGCGCGGCAGCGCATTCGTGCTGCACGCGAGCACGGGCATCGCGCTCTTCGCGGTGGCGCACGAAAGCGAGATCGACCTGCTCAAGAAGGCCGACCTCGCGATGTACGCCGCCAAGGAAGCGGGCCGCAACTGCTTCCGCTTCTACTCGCCGCAGCTCGCGCATCGCGCCGATCATCTGATGAAATGGGAGCAGCAGCTCCGTGTGGCGCTGGCCGAAAATCAGCTGTTCCTCGCCTATCAGCCCAAGATCGATCTGCGCCGGCGCTGCATCACGGGTTTCGAGGCGCTCGTGCGCTGGAACCATCCGCAGTACGGCCTGATCCCCGCGAGCGAATTCATTCCGGTGGCCGAATCGACCGGCCTGATCGTGCCGGTGGGCGACTTCGTGATCCGCACGGCCTGCGCGCAGCTCGCGCAGTGGCAGCAGCAAGGCTTCGAGACGCTCTCGCTCGCCATCAATATTTCGGCGGTGCAGTTCTGGCGCGGCGATCTCTACGAGACCATTTCGCACGCCATCGAAGAGACCGGCATCGCCGCGCACAAGCTCGAACTCGAAATCACCGAGACGGCGATGATGGAGTACCCCGAGCTGGTCTCCGAGAAGATCTTCGCGCTCAAGCGCCTGGGCGTGCGTGTGGCCCTCGACGACTTCGGCACCGGGTATTCGTCGTTGTCCTATCTGAACCGCTTCGCGGTGGACACGCTCAAGGTGGATCGCTCGTTCGTGCAGGCGATTCCCGCCGATCGCAGCGTGTGCGTGATGGTCTCGGCGATCGTCAATCTGGCGCGCTCGCTCGGGCTGACCGTGGTCGTGGAAGGCACCGAAACCGAGGAGCAGATTGCCTGGCTCGCGGCGCTCGGGCCGATCGAGGCACAAGGCTTCCTGTTCTCGCGCCCGGTGCCGGTGGAAGGCGTGCCCGCGCTGATCGAACGCTTTGGCGTGTGTGGCGCGTCGCCCTCCGAGGTCAACGAGCAGCGTAACGAACGCGTGAGCGACGCGTCGCAGCCGCGCTGATTCTTTTTCTTTTACGTCGAAAAACATTGCGGGGCAGTGCGACGAATCGCACTGCCCCGCTGTGCTTGTTGCGGCCTTAGCGTGTCCTGGCGCCGCTAAAACCGCCGAAGAACGCGCGGGCGTTGTCTTCGAGACTTTCGAGGTGGTAGCCCCCTTCCTGCACGATCACCGAAGGCAGATCGAGTGCGCCAATCGCCTGGCCGAGCTTGCCGAAACCCTCGGTGCTCACGGCCACCTTCGACTGCGGGTCGTCCTTGTAGATGTCGAAGCCCAATGCGAGCACCAGCGCATCGGGCTCGAAGCGCTTGAGCACGCGCAGCGCGGCTTCCACGCGCTCGAAGAACTGCGCTTCGGACGCGCCATGCGGCATCGGCAAATTGACGTTGTAGCCCTCGCCCGCGCCCGCGCCCCGCTCCTCCTCGTAGCCCGCGACGACCGGGTAGAAGTTGGTCGGGTCGCCGTGGATCGAGATATAGAGCACGTCGTCGCGGCCGTAGAAGATTTCCTGCACGCCCTGGCCGTGGTGCATGTCCGTGTCGAGGATCGCCACGCGCTTGAAGCGGCTGCGCAACGACTGCGCCGCGATGGCCGCGTTGTTCAGGTAGCAGAAGCCGCCCGCTGCATCGGCGCGCGCGTGGTGGCCGGGCGGACGGCTGATCGCATAGCTCTCGCGCTCGCCTTCGTTCACGCAGGCCGCAGCCGCCAGCGCGCTCTGCGCCGACCAGTACGCCGCGCGCCACGTATTCGCGCCCACCGGGCAACTGCCGTCGGCGAGATAGCGCGCCGCCTGGGCGAGCACGCCGCGCAGCGGGTTGGGCTCGCGCACGAAGATGTTCGACATCACTTCGTCGCCCCAGTCGTCGGGCATGCGCTTCCAGTCGGCGTGCGCTTCTTCCAGGAAGCGCAAATAGTTCATGTCATGCACCGCGGCGATAGGCGCCGTGCCGAAGTCGGCGGGTTCGCGCACCTCGAAGTCGAGCGAGTGCGCCGCCGCGACGAGGCGCGCAGCGCGTTCGGGCACTTCCTGCGGCTCGCGCATCTGGCCGCGCGAGAGATAGCTGCGCGGATGGTGCAGCAGTTGCTCGGGGTGAAACCAGGTTTTCATAGTCAGCTCTCCTGCCAGTCGGATTTGATCGCGCTCAGGCCGCCACGGTCTGCGGCACGCGCACGCCCGCGCGCGCGGCAACCGCGTTGAACAGCACGTTGGTGCCCGCCGTGACGTCCTCGGGCAAGGCGTCTTCGGCTTCGTTGTGCGAGAGGCCGTCCACGCACGGAATGAACACCATCGCCGTCGGGCAGTAGCGCGCCAGGTGGATCGCATCGTGGCCCGCACCGCTCACGATGCGTTGATTCGAGTAGCCCAGACGCTCGACCGCGTCGGCCACGAGCGCGACGCAGGCCGGATCGAACGGCGTGGCGGGGCTGGTCCAGCAATGCGCGATGTCGACGCCAAGCCCGCGCGAGCCGCCCACCGATGCGCAAACGGCGCGCAGGTCGCGCTCCATTGCGTCGAGTTGAGCGTCGTCGGGGTGGCGCAGATCGACCGTGAAAGTGAGATTCGCGGCGATGGTGTTGCGCGACGAATTCGCAATCTGCATCTGGCCGATCGTCACCAGCCCGAGCGGTGCGTAGCGCGCCATCACGCGCTCGATTTCCAGCGCCATCTGCGCCGCGCCGAAGAACGCGTCCTTGCGGTAACGCATCGGCGTCGTGCCCGCATGCGCGGCCACGCCCGTCACGTTGACGTCGAACCAGCGGATCGCCTGGCCGCCCGTGACCACGCCGATGGTCGTGCCGTTGGCCTCCAGGATCGGACCTTGTTCGATATGCGCCTCGAAATAGCTGTCCACGGCCACCCCTTGCACCGCACGCGTGCCGCGCGCGCCGCAGGTGTCCAGCGCCGCGCCGAGCGTCACGCCATCGGCATCTTCACGGGCGAGCGCGTCGTCGAGCGTCATCGCGCCCGCGAACACCGCCGAGCCCAGCATCGCGGGCGTGAAACGCGCGCCCTCCTCGTTGGTCCAGGAGCAGATCTCGATGGGCTTTTCCGTGGTCGCGCCGACGTCGTTGAGCGCGCGCACCACTTCGAGCGCGGCCAGCACGCCGTAGACGCCGTCGAAGCGGCCACCCTCGGGTTGCGTGTCGAGGTGGCTGCCCATCAGCACGGGCGCGGCGTTGGCGTCGGTGCCCGCGCGGCGCGCGAACAGGTTGCCGACTTCGTCGGTCCACACCGTCATGCCCGCTTCACGGCACCAGCGCGCGAACAGCTCGCGGCCCTGACGGTCTTCTTCGGTGAGCGCGAGGCGGCGCACGCCGCCGCCCGCCGTCGCGCCAATGCGCGCCATTTCCGTGAGGCTCACCCACAGACGCGGGCCGTCGATTTGCAAGAGGTCTTTCATCGGTTGTTCCGTTTCGATCGATTGATGTCGCTGGTTCGTCAGCAAAGCTTATTGATGGGAGCCGAGCGCCTGCACGGCAGCCGCGTCGTGCGCATGCTGACGGCGGCGCGCGTCGAGCGCGACGATGCACAGCAGCGACACACCCGCGAGGCCCGTATAGAACACGGCGAGCGGCCACCACTGCCCGGCATAGCGATGCGCGAGCCAGGTGCCGACGAGCGGCGTCATGCCGCCCGCGATCGCGCCACATACCTGGTACGAGAGCGAGATCGCCGAGTAGCGCACGCGCGTCGGAAACACGTCCGCGACGAAGCCCGCGATCACCGAGTAGTAGCTCGCCATGCAGACCACGGCGATGGCGATGCCGATCACCATCGGCACCACGCGGCCGCTCTGCACCAGCATGAACATGGGATACGGCGAGAGCATCGCGCCAAGGGCCGCGAGCTTGAGAAAGCGCGCGCCGCCCAGACGCTCGGCGAGCCAGGCCGCGAGCGGTTGCGAGAAGAACTGGATGAAGGCGACGACGAACAGGCAGTCGAGAATCATCGAACGCGTGATGCCGACGTACTGCGTCGTGTACGCGATCATGAAGGTGTTGGTGAAGTACACGCCCGCGATACCGATGGTGTTCGCGCCGATGCACAGCAGCACGAGGCCCCAGGCCGAGCTGAACACTTCGGCGATCGGCAGTTTGGCGGTACGGCGCTGCTCCTTGAGCTTCGCGAATTCAGGCGATTCGTTCACGCCCAGACGGATCATGATGCCCACCACCAACAGCACGGCCGAGACGAGGAACGGCAAGCGCCAGCCCCAGGAGAGGAAATCGGCCTTATCGAGCGACGTGACCGAGCGAAACGCCAGCAGCGAGAGAATCAGCCCCGCCGGCGAGCCCAGTTGCGCGAACGAGGCGAAGAAGGTGCGACGGCCTTCGGGCGCGTGTTCGCCCGCCATCAGCACCGCGCCGCCCCACTCGCCGCCCACGGCGATGCCCTGCACCACGCGCAGCAGGACGAGCAGCACCGGCGCGAGCGCGCCCACCTTCGCGTACGAGGGCAAGAGGCCCACGCACACGGTCGCGACGCCCATCATCATGAGCGTGGTCATGAGCGCCTTCTTGCGGCCGATGCGGTCGCCCAGATGCCCGAAGATCACGCCGCCGAGCGGCCGCGCGAAGAAGCCCACCGCGAAGGTCGCGAATGAGGCCATCGTGCTGACGAAGCGATCCTCGGACGGGAAATACAGGTCACCGAAAACGAGCGCGGCGGCCGTGGCATAGATGTAGAAGTCGTACCACTCGATCATGGTGCCGATGAACGCGGCGGCGGCGGCGCGTACCGGCTGTCGGGCCGCCGGGGCGGCGGATTGGGGGGTGGCCATGGGTCAGTCTCCTTCGGGCGCGTACGGTATTGGCAGAGGTCGATGCGCGTAAAAACCGCGCATTCGCCATGCATCCTTTATCGCCAGCCAGAAAACATTAGTCAAATTTCGAGTTATTATCTTCTGTATAAATCTGGCTAATACCTCACGCGGACTGCCGCCCGAAAGACCCCCCATGCGCCCCGACACCGCCCGCTTTCTCAACGACCGCCTCGACTGGAACCTGCTGCGCACGTATCTGGCGATCATGCAGGAGCGCAGCCTGAGCCGCGCCGCCGCGCGCCTCTACGTCACGCAACCAGCCGTGAGCCAGGCGCTCAAACGCCTCGAAGACGCTCTCGGGCGCAAGCTGATCGAGCGGCGCGGCGCGCAGTTCGTGCCGACCCAGGCGGGCGAAGAGGTCTACCGGATCGCGAGCGACATTTACGGCAATATCTCGCGGCTGGAGACGGAACTCGACGAGCGCACCACCGACATCACCGGCTCGATCCGCCTGCTCACGGTGAGCCGGATCGAGTCGCGCGTCTACGACGAATTCCTCGCGGAATTCCACGTCGCGTATCCGCGCATCGATCTGCAAATCGAAGTGATGCGCTCAACCGACATCATTTCCTCGCTGCTGCAAAAGACCGCGACGGCGGGCCTGGGCCTGTGCCGCACGCCGGTCGACAAGCTGGAAATGCGCTGCTTCCTGCGCCAGCGCTATGCGATCTTCTGCGGCCGGCATCACCGGCTTTTCGGGCTCTCGCAACTGACGATGGAAGACCTGCTCGCGGAAAATTTCGTCTCATTCACGAGCGACCAGATCGGCGACAGTCTCTCGCCGCTTACGGTGTTTCGCGATCAACGCGGCTTCACGGGACGCATCGTGGCGTCATCGGCGAGTCTGGACGAAGTGCGGCGGCTGATCTTCGCGGGCTATGGCATCGGCTGCCTGCCCGAGCATACGGTGAAGGACGATCTGGCGCGCCAGCGGCTGTGGCGGCTGCCGCCGGAGGAAGGTCTCGCGGATGTCGATATCCACCTGCTGTGGCATCGCGAACGCAAGATGAATGTGGCCGAAGCGGTGTTCTTCGACGCGATGGAGCGCTGCATGCAGCTCTATGCGCTCGCGGAGCGTCTATGAAGGACGCGTCCGCGAACGTTGTTAAAACAACGATATAGCGATAAGCGCGCTCAATACCCGCGCGCCAGCACCGCGACGCCGATCGTCACGATACCCAGCACGAGATTGACCACCACGAGGCGGCGCATCGTCCCCACGGCGCGCGCGCCGTCGGGCCACTTCTGCGCCTGCACCGCACGGCGGATGCGCGGAAAGAGCGCAAACCGGATATGGCCGAAGATCAGCATCATGATCACGCCAAGACCCGCCATCGCATGCAGCTGCCACGTGGCATGGCCGCCGCCGAACTGCATCAGCAGAAAGCCGCCGCTCAGCAGGATCACGATGATGGCGATGCCCACCCAGTTGAAGAAGCGGCCGAACACCGATTCGATGAGCGGCAGGCGCAGTTGCGGCGAAAGATCTTCGAGCGCGGGGCGCAGACAATAGTGTGCGAAGACCATGCCGCCCACCCAGACGGCAACGCTCAGCAGATGCAGAAACAGCGCGATTTCGATCGCGTGACCCATGCTGGTAATTCCTCTACGTAAAAGTATCCGGCGCGAACGCGTGTGTGCAACGCTGTTGCTGCACCACGCGCCGCATCAAGTGCGCGGCATTATTCCATGCGGTTGAACGATACGCGCCGGATGTGTGCACGCTGCAACGAGCGTGCATTGGCTGGCTTGACGAGCTGGCCCATGACGAACACGGGCCAGCCCCGGCTGGCTCGACGTGCCGCCGCTTATTGCGGCAGCACCGGGCGCATGCCCTGAACGACCTTGAGCTTCGAGTCCGGCGTGCGGCCCTTGCGCGCGCGCTTGCCGATCTGCGGCGCGAGCACCGGCCCGGCCATGAGGTCTTCGCCCGGCTTGTTGCCGCGGCCCAGGCCGATCAGCACGACGCCCGCCGCGCTGATCCCCAGCGCCTGGACCAGCGTTTCCTTGTCTTCGAGCTGCATCAGGATCACGCCGCGCCCGCCGCCCGAGAGCGTCTTCATCTCGTCGAGACCGAACACCAGCACGCGCCCGCCCGACGACAGACACGCCACCTGCAGCGCACCCGGCACCATCGGCATCGGCGTGAGCGGCACGCAGCCTTCGTCGATCGTCATGAAGGCCTTGCCCGCCTTCACGCGGCTCACCATGTCGCCGATCTTCGCGATAAAGCCAAAGCCGTTGCTCGATGCGAGCAGCAGTTGCTGCTCGGCATTGGCCGCGAAGTAATGCAGCAGATGCGTGCCCGATTCGAGCTCGATCAGCGAAGTGACGGGCACGCCGTCGCCACGGCCGCCGGGCAGTTGCGCCACGGAAACCGAATAGACGCGCCCGTTGCTGCCCCACGCGATGAGCATGTCGGGCGTGCGGCACTGGAACGCCGCATAGAGGCCGTCGCCGGCCTTGAACGTGAAGCCCTGCTGGTCGAGGCCGTGCCCCTTGAGCGCACGCACCCAGCCCTTCTGCGACACGACCACCGTGACCGGCTCGTCCACCACGCGCACTTCGAAGCTCGCGCGCTTTTCCTGCTGGATCAGCGTGCGGCGATCGTCGCCGTACTGCTTGGCGTCGGCTTCGATTTCCTTGACGATGAGTCGCTTCATCGACGACTCGTTGGCGAGCAGTTCTTCGAGCTTCGCCTTCTCTTCGCGCAATTCGGACAGTTCCTTCTCGATCTTGATTCGCTCCAGTCGCGCCAACTGGCGCAGACGGATTTCAAGAATGTCCTCGGCCTGGCGCTCGGAGAGACCGAACGCGCTCATCAGCGCCGCCTTCGGCTCGTCCGACTCGCGGATGATGCGGATGACTTCGTCGATATTGAGGAAGACGATCATCCGCCCTTCGAGGATGTGGATGCGGTCGTCGACCTTGGCCAGGCGATGCTGCGTGCGGCGCGTGACCGTGGCGAAGCGGAAGCCGATCCACTCGCCCAGGATCTCGCTGATGCCCTTCTGGCGCGGACGGCCGTCGGCGCCGATCATCACGAGATTCAGCGACGCGTTCGATTCGAGGCTCGTGTTGGCGAGCAGCGAATTGACGAATTCGCCCTGGTCGATCTTGCTCGTCTTCGGCTCGAACACGAGGCGCACGGGCGCGTCCCGGCCCGACTCGTCGCGCACGGCGTCGAGCAGGCCCAGCATGGTCTGCTTGTTCTGCAACTGCTCGGGCGTGAGCGCCTTCTTGCCGAGCTTGAGCTTCGGATTGGTCAGCTCCTCGATCTCTTCGAGCACCTTCTGGCCCGAGGTATTCGGCGGCAGTTCGGTGACGACGAGTTGCCACTGGCCGCGCGCGAGATCCTCGATCTTCCAGCGCGCGCGCACCTTCAGGCTGCCGCGACCCGATTCATAAGCTGCGGAGATTTCCGCTTCGCTCGAAATGATCTGGCCGCCGCCCGGGAAATCGGGCCCCGGCAGGCGCTCCATGATCTCCGCGTGCGAAAGCTTCGGATTCTTGATCATCGCCACGGCTGCCGTCGCCACTTCGCGCAGATTGTGCGAAGGGATTTCGGTGGCGAGGCCGACCGCGATACCGGATGCGCCGTTGAGCAGCAGCATCGGCAGGCGCGCGGGCAGCGTCTTGGGCTCCTGGAACGAACCGTCGTAGTTCGGCATGAAATCGACGGTGCCCATGTTGATTTCATCGAGCAGCAGCTTCGCGATGGGCGTGAGGCGCGCTTCCGTGTAACGCATGGCCGCCGCGCCGTCGCCGTCGCGCGAGCCGAAGTTGCCCTGACCGTCGATGAGCGGATAGCGCATCGAGAAGTCCTGGGCCAGACGCACGAGCGCGTCGTAGGCCGACTGGTCGCCGTGCGGGTGGTACTTACCGAGCACATCGCCGACCACGCGCGCCGACTTCACAGGCTTGGCGTTGTCGCCGAGCCCCATTTCGTTCATCGCGTAGAGAATGCGGCGCTGCACCGGCTTCTGGCCGTCGCAGACGTCGGGCAGCGCACGGCCCTTGACCACGCTCACCGCGTAGTCGAGATACGCGCGCTCCGCGTAGTGGCCGAGCGTGAGCGTGTCGCCGCCTTCCGCGGCGCCATTCGCTTCAACAAAAAGATCGTCCATGTTTCAATCAGTCCGTAATCTGGTGTGGGCTGTTATGTCTGAAGGCGCGGATCAGATGTCCGCTTCGACTTCGTTGCCCTTCTCTTCGATCCACGAGCGGCGCGAAGCCGCTTCGCCCTTGCCCATCAGCATCGTCATGCGCGAGACGGTGGACTCGTAGTCGAGGTCGCCGAGCACGATGGGCGACAGGCGGCGCGTGTCGGGGTTCATCGTCGTGTCCCAGAGCTGTTCGGCGCTCATTTCGCCGAGACCCTTGAAGCGGCTGATGGACCATTGCGTCTCGCGCACGCCGTCCTTGCGCAGCTTGTCCAGGGTCGCTTCGAGCTCGCCCTCGTCCAGTGCGTAGAGCTTCTGCGCGGGCTTCTTGCCGCGCGCGGGCGCATCGACGCGGAACAGCGGCGGGCGCGCCACGCACACGTGACCACGCTCGATCAGTTGCGGGAAATGCTTGAAGAACAGCGTGAGCAGCAATACCTGGATGTGCGAACCATCGACGTCCGCGTCCGAGAGAATGCAGATCTTGCCGTAGCGCAGGTTCGAGAGATCGACGGTGTCGTCCGGGCTATGCGGATCGACGCCGATCGCCACCGAAATGTCATGCACTTCGTTGTTGGCGAAGAGGCGATCGCGCTCCGTTTCCCACGTGTTGAGCACCTTGCCGCGCAGCGGCAGGATGGCCTGATATTCCTTGTCGCGGCCCATCTTCGCGGAACCGCCCGCCGAATCGCCCTCGACGAGGAACAGTTCGTTGCGCGCGATATCGGTCGACTCGCAGTCGGTGAGCTTGCCGGGCAGCACGGCCACGCCCGAGCTCTTGCGCTTCTCGACCTTCTGGCCCGCACGCGTGCGCGCCTGCGCCTGCTTGATGACGAGATCGGCGAGCTTCTTGCCGTGCTCGACGTGCTGGTTGAGCCAAAGTTCGAGCGCCGGACGCGTGAACGACGACACCAGCTTGACGGCGTCGCGGCTGTTCAGGCGTTCCTTGATCTGCCCCTGGAATTGCGGGTCGAGCACCTTGGCGGAGAGCACGAACGAGACGCGCGCGAAGACGTCTTCGGGCAGCAGCTTCACGCCTTTCGGCTGAAGATTGTGCAATTCGACAAAGCTCTTCACCGCCTGGAACAGGCCGTCGCGCAGGCCGCTTTCGTGCGTGCCGCCCGCGGGGGTCGGAATCAGGTTGACGTAGGACTCGCGCGTGAGCGAGCCTTCCTCGCACCAGGCCACCACCCAGGCGGCGCCCTCGCCTTCGGCGAAGGTGTCGTCGTTGGTGCGGCCGTCGGCGTAGCGCTCGCCTTCGAACAGCGGGATCAGCAGATCGGCGCCGCCCATGCCTTCGAGCAGATAGCCGCGCAGGCCGTCTTCGTATTTCCAGCTCAGGCGCTCGCCGGTCTTTTCATTGACCAGTTCGACTTCGACGCCGGGCAGCAGCACGGCCTTCGAGCGCAGCAGGCGTTGCAGTTCGCCGAACGGCAGATTGGGCGAGTCGAAATACTTCGGATCGGCCCACGCGGTCACGCGCGTGCCAGTCTTCTTTTCGTCGCGCGAGGCATTGCGTACGGTCAGCGGCTTGACGACGTCGCCGTTCGAGAAACCGAGTTCAGCGACCTTGCCGTCGCGCCAGACGGTCACGTCGAGGCGCTTCGAGAGCGCATTGGTGACCGAGACGCCCACGCCGTGCAGGCCGCCCGAGAACGTATAGGCGCCGCCGGCGGCCTTGTCGAACTTGCCGCCCGCGTGCAGGCGGGTGTAAACGATTTCGACGACCGGCACCTTTTCTTCGGGATGCAGGCCGAACGGGATGCCACGGCCGTCGTCCTCGACGGAGACCGACTGGTCCGCATGCAGCGTGACGGTGATGCGCTTGCCGAAGCCGCCGAGCGCTTCGTCCGAAGCGTTGTCGATGACTTCCTGAATGATGTGCAGCGGATTCTCGGTGCGCGTGTACATGCCCGGCCGTTGCCGGACGGGCTCGAGGCCCTTGAGCACCTTGATCGACGCTTCGCTATATCCAGCGTTCGCAGCGTTTGACTTCTTCGTTGACATGGTGATCCGCAGGGAGTGGTCCGCGCGCTTGTCCACAGATGCTGTGGACATCTGCGGGGAAAACGCGTTGAGTGTTCAAAAAAACCGTGACGAAACAAAGGCGTGAGCGGGCTGCTCGCAGGGCGCGCAAAACGCGCGCAGCAGCCCGGTCGACCGTATTCGCGAGGTATTGTACTGATTTGGGACCGCGCGGCAATTTGCTTGAGGGTCGGCCGTTCGGCCAGGGGGCGGTGGGAAACGTGACTCGCGTAGAATCGGACGCGTGCGGCAAGGGGTTTCGAGCTGCGCCGCCTGCGGGTTTTTGGACCAGATTTTGCTGGACCGTTCGTTGCAAGGATTCCCGGAATCGAGAGGAGCATGGAGCCGTCATGAGACCATCCGAAGCTTTGCGCGCGCATCGCGCGGAAATCCGCGAGATCGTCGCGAGCCATCACGCGATGAATGCGCGCGTGTTCGGTTCGTCGGCGCGGGACGAGGACGACGAAGATAGCGATCTTGACCTGCTGGTCGATACCACGCCGGAAACGACGCTGTTCGATCTCGCACGAATGCAAAGACAGCTGGAAACGCTATTGGGCGTGCCGGTCGATATCGTCACGTCGGGCGGCCTGCCTGACACCCTGCGCGAGCGGATCGTTGCAGAAGCGGTGCGGATATGAAAGGCGAACTTCGCACGCCACACTTCATCGAGCACATGCTGACAGCGATTGCGCGCATTCGCGAATACACGGCACCACTTTCCGTGCAATCGTTCAAGGCAACGCCGATGGCAATCGACGCCGTTGTGCGCAATTTTGAGATCATCGGCGAAGCTTCGCGCAACATCATGCGCGTCGATCCAGACTTTGTTGCTCGCCATGGCGATATTCCCTGGCAAGACATGTACGGCATGCGCAACCAGATGTCGCACGCGTATTTCGCGGTCGATCTCGATCTTGTGTGGCAAACGATCCAGCGAGATCTTCCTGAGCTCGAACGAGCGCTGCAGCGCTCGCGCCAGCCATAAAAAAGCGGCCCTCACAGGCCGCTTCTCTCGCATCGCGTTACTTCCGCTTCGCTTCCAGCTCTTCCCACCGTTCCAGCGCCACGAGCAGTTCCTCGTCGATCTGCGCAAAGCGCTCGGTCAGTCGCGTGGCTTCCCGGCCGTCCTTCGCGAAGATCGAACCGTCCTCGATCTGCGCGCCGATGGTCTTCTGCTCCGTCTCCAGCGCCTCGATGCGCTTGGGCAGCTCGTCCAGCTCGCGCTGCTCCTTGAACGAAAGCTTGACGCCGCGCTGCGCGTTGCGCCCCGCCGCGCTGTCCTTCGACGCCGCGGCGGCCGGCGCGGCTTCCTTCGGCGCACGCGCCTCGGCGATTTCCTGCGAGCGCGCGCTCTGCGTCTGCCAGTCGGTGAAGCCACCGACATACTCGCGCCAGCGCCCGTCGCCCTCGGAAGCGATCACCGAGGTCACCACGTTGTCGAGGAACGCGCGATCGTGCGAGACCAGCAGCACGGTGCCGTCGTAATCGGCGAGCAGTTCTTCGAGCAGTTCGAGCGTCGGGATATCGAGGTCGTTGGTCGGCTCGTCGAGCACCAGCACGTTCGCGGGCCGCGCGAACAGGCGCGCGAGCAGCAGACGGTTGCGCTCGCCGCCCGAGAGCGACTTCACGGGCGAACGCGCGCGCTCGGGGGCGAACAGGAAGTCGCCCAGATAGCTCATCACGTGCTTCTTCGTGCCCGCGATTTCGACCCAGTCACTACCCGGGCTGATGGTATCGGCGAGACTCTTTTCGAGGTCGAGCTGCGCGCGCATCTGGTCGAAGTACGCGACTTGCAGGTTCGTGCCGACCCGCACCGTGCCCTCATCGGGCTTCAGTTGGCCGAGGATCAGCTTGAGCAGCGTGGTCTTGCCCGCACCGTTAGGACCGACGAAGCCGATCTTGTCGCCGCGCATCACCGTGCCCGAAAAACGGTCGACGATCCGGCGGCCGCCATATTCCTTCACGACGTCCGTGAGTTCCGCGACGATCTTGCCCGACTTGTCGCCCTGGGCAACGTCGAGCTTCACATTGCCCTGCACGTTGCGGCGCTCGGCGCGCTCGCCGCGCATCTGCACGAGGCGCGCGATGCGGCCCACGCTACGCGTGCGGCGTGCTTCCACGCCCTTGCGGATCCACACTTCTTCCTGCGCGAGCAGCTTGTCGAACTTCTCGTTCTCCACGCGCTCGACTTCCAGTTGCAGCGCCTTGCGCTCCTGATACTGCGAAAAGTTGCCCGGATACGAGAGCAGCTTGCCGCGATCGAGTTCGACGATGCGCGTGGCCACGCGGTCGAGGAACGCGCGGTCGTGGGTGATGAAGAGCAGGCTCGAGCGCTGCGAGACCAGCAGCTCTTCGAGCCAGCGGATGCCGTCGAAGTCGAGGTGGTTGGTCGGTTCGTCGAGCAGCAACACGTCGGGTTGCAGGACGAGCGCGCGCGCCAGCGCCACGCGCTTTTGCATGCCGCCCGAGAGCGCACCCACGCGCGCCTCGCCTTCGAGGCCGATCTGCGCGAGCGTCGTCGCCACGCGCGTGCGCCAGTTCCAGCCGTCGGCGGTGTCGAGCGACGATTGCAGCGTGTTCATGCGCGCGAGCAGCGCGTCGTGTTCCGCGCCTTCGGGCGTTTCCGCCAGCTGGTGCGCGACGACGTCGAACTCTTCGAGCAGCGTTTGCACGTGTGCGAGGCCCGAGGCGACCGCTTCGAACACCGTGTGGTCGGTGTCGAAGTCCGGCTCCTGCGGCACGTAGACGGTCGTGAGGTTCTGCTGGCGCGTGACGAGGCCGTCGTCGGGTTTGGCGAGATCGGCGACGATTGTGAGCAGCGACGACTTGCCCGCGCCGTTGCGCCCGATCAGCCCGACGCGCTCGCCGGCTTCGAGCGAAAAGTCCGCGTGATCGAGCAGCGCGACGTGGCCGAACGCGAGTTGCGCGCCGGTGATGGTGTAAAGCGACATGGATGGAGACCGTGGCCTGCGTTGGAGAGCAAGCGCGTATTGTACCGGGGCGCGCGGCACGGCCCGTTGCGCCGTGGAAGCGTCGCCCCGCTTGGGGTACGAAAGCGTTGCCGCGTTACTTCACGTGAACCGTGATCGTCTGGCTCCACTCGGGGCCATAGGACTGGTGCGCGCCGTTCGCGAACTGCGCCGTGAGCGTGTGGTCGCCGGGCGGCAGCGTGATGTCGGCCTCGGTCTGGCCTTTGCCGTAGTGGATCGACTTGTCGTTGACCGGCACGACCTGGCCTTGCGGCAGCGCCTGCCCGTCGATCAGCAGATGATGATGGCCGGTATTGGGCGTGACGGTGCCGGCGGGCGCGACCGTCATGCCATCGATGCCGAATTTCACGTGCACCGGATTGCTCACCGTTGCGCCGTCCTTCGGCTCGACGAAGTACACGCCTTCGGCGCGCGCGACGCCACTCGCCGCCAGGCACACCGCGAAGGTCATGCCGGCCAGCCAGGTTCTTTTCATCATTGTTCGCTCCTGTGGATTGACGTTTGCAGGGGTCCAGATCCCCTCGCGGCCAGCATACACCGCGGCCATGACGCTACGCTTCACCCGCTGCAGGGTGCGCGAAAAGCGGGCGGCGACGCTGCGGCATATGCGCCAATACAACGTGGTTCACGAGGCGTGCGAACGGTGCTCCTGTCATTTTCCGGTAACATCGCGGGTCGCCCTGCCCCGGCTAAACGGGGCCATATGAAAGGGACTCTCCGCGGCCGTGCGCCGCGAACTGCAATGAATAAAGGTGTGTTGTGAGCGAAGTCATCGAGTACAAGAGCTGGGTCTGCCTGATCTGCGGCTGGATCTATAACGAAGAAGAAGGCTTGCCCGACGAGGGCATCGCCCCCGGCACGCGCTTCGCCGATATTCCGGAAGACTGGCGCTGCCCGCTGTGCGATGTGGGCAAGACCGATTTCGCTGTCGTCGAGTTCTGAGCGGCACGCTGGCGAAGGCTTTGGCGCGGTTCCAGCGCTGGCGCGGGAGACATTTTCCAGCCGGATTGCGTTTGCTATACTCTTGCGCCTGCGCAGGCAAAGTCCTCGCGCAGACTCCGCGCCATGACGGGTGACTTGGGAAACATGGCGGCTGGGCGGAGTCGGGGCTTCTGCTCCCCACAGCGGTTTTGACCGCTCCCTGTAGTTCAATGGATAGAACAAGTGCCTCCTAAGCGCTAGATGCAGGTTCGATTCCTGCCAGGGGGACCAGATGCTTTCACCCGATTGGTTTTCACCCGCCAGCCACCCGGTTTGCGCCTGCTTCGACCTTTCCTCACCCGTTCAGCCAGCGCCGCTTGCTGCTAGTTGCAGCACCCGGGCACGGCATTCCTGTTTCCGCTTTCCCTTTTTCCTGTGCTGCGCGGCGCGCATGTCGCCTCAGAACCGTCTTTCGAGTTCGAGCCGCGTCCGACTTTCCACGCGCCGCAGCGCTCCATTTCCAGGCAGATCCCTATGGACATCAACAAGCAAGTCGCCGCCCTCACCCATTCCGAATTGCAGACGGCTGGCGCCAGCCAGGCCACCGCGATCGCCGTGAGCGTGCTGCTGCGCCACCTGAGCTCGCCGGAGCTGATCAAGCTGCTGTCCTCGGCGTTCGAAAACCATCAGGCCGTGATGCTGCAAACGCCGTGGCCCGAGACGATGCTGCAATCGTTCGACGCCACGCGCCGCTTCCTCGAAGGCGCTGCGCAAGGTCCGGCGCCCGCGCCTGCGACGCCGGCCGAGTAAGCCCGACGCCGCCTGCAAAGGCAGTCGATGCGGGCGTTTGGCGGTTGCGTCCGCCAGCCCGGCGGGGTTTGTCAATTGTTAACTTTCGCCTCGCCCCGCATCGCCTACGATGCTCTCCAGCACGACCGGATCACCACGGAGCTGCCGGAGACCACCGCCATGACCTCGCCCTACGTTTTCGCCCTCATCGCCGCACTCACCACCGTGGTGTTTTCGTCGCTGACGATGCTGCTGCTGCGCTGATTTCGCGCCGCCCGGCGCTCCTCCAGGGCAATCTGGAATGATTCAGGCAAACCCAGGGTAAACGAGGGGTCCAATCTCGCTAAAGTTGGGGTCGGAGCTGTCGTAATCTCCTTACATGGACACACTCCGTCCCCTCCCCCCTGGCTACCTGATGTCGAATCTCATCGATCAGGACATTGCCCACATCCGTCGCGTCATGCCACTCTCCCTTTCGGGCGACTTCGGCGGACCGATCCTCTCCGGCAATTATTGGCGCGCCCGCCTGCACAGACTGCTCGACACCGGGCACGTCAACAAAGGCCAGCTTGCCGATATCGACAGCCTGCTGGTGCAGATCGATCTGCACGAGTTGAACGTCGCGTCGATGACGGCCGGCCTGGCGCAGCAGTCGCTCGGCCACGCCGCGAACCACTAGCCTCACGCAGTCTCTTCTCAGCTCTGGCCAGGTATTGGCCGGGGTCGCTCGCGCGTGCCCGGCACGCGCGAAGCACATTGGCGTCCGGAATTCCTGGTGTCGCGGGTCAGGCATCGGTCATAATGTCCGCCAAAATACCCAGAGAGGACTTCGTGCACCCGGCCCATTCGCGAAACCTGCTTGCGCAGGCACGTCAGCGCTTCACGCAGCAGCAGATCGCCGCTCATGTCGGCAAGGACGTCAAGACCGTGCGCCGTTGGGAAAAAGGCGAAACGCCTTGCCCCGCGATGCTCGAAGCCGCGCTGCGCGAACTGTTGCGCAGCACAGAGCCCGATGCGCAGACGGCGGCCCACGCGGCCCCCTCGCCTGGCGCGAGCGCGCGCTTTCGTTTCGTCGATCTGTTCGCCGGCATCGGCGGCATCCGCATGGGCTTCGAGGCGCAGGGCGGCGCCTGCGTCATGACGAGCGAGTGGAACACGTTCTCGAAGAAGACCTACCTGGAGAACTACGGCCCGAAGGATGGCGAGGATCACGCCTTCGTAGGCGATATCGTCGAGTTTCCGGCGGCCAATGTGCCCGACCATGACGTGCTGCTCGCGGGCTTTCCGTGCCAGCCGTTTTCGATCGCGGGCGTCTCCAAGAAGAACGCACTGGGGCGTCCGCACGGTTTCGAGTGCAGCACGCAAGGCACGCTTTTCTTCGACGTCGCGCGCATCATCGCCGAAAAGCGGCCCGCCGCCTTTATGCTCGAGAACGTCAAGAACCTGCTCTCGCACGATCACGGCCGCACCTTCGATGTGATCCTGCAGGTGCTGCGCGATGAGCTGGGCTACGACGTCCACTATCGCGTGATCGACGGGCGTCATTTCACGCCGCAGCATCGCGAGCGCATCATCATCGTCGGCTTTCGCGAGCCGGCGCCGTTCACATGGGATGCGCTCAGCCTGCCCGAAGAAGGCCCGCGCCTCGCCTCGATCCTGCATCGCACCGACGGCAGCGAGCCGCTCCTGCCGTGGGACGGCGATCGTTTCTTCGATCACACGGCGCGCCGCGTGCAGCCGAAATACACGCTCACGCCGGGTCTGTGGGCCTACTTGCAGCAATACGCCGAAAAGCATCGTGCGGCCGGCAATGGCTTCGGCTACGGCCTCGCGTTTCCGGAGAGTGTCACGCGCACGCTTTCGGCGCGCTATCACAAGGACGGCAGCGAAATTCTCGTGTATCAGGGCGAAGGCGTGCGCCCGCGCCGCCTCACGCCGCGCGAGTGCGCGCGCCTGATGGGCTTTCCCGACACCTTCCGCATTACCGTGAGCGACACCCAGGCGTACCGCCAGTTCGGCAACAGCGTGGTGATGCCGGTGATGCGCGAAGTGGCGCGCACGATGATGCCGCATCTCGATGCGGCGCTGGCCCGCGCCCCTGCCGCCACGAAAGCGAAAGCGGCAGGCAAGCGCCGTACGAGCGGCGCGAAGGCAGTAAAGACAGTGAAGGTCGAGAAAGTCGCCAAGGTCGAGAAAGTCGCCAAGGTCGCGAAAGTGACCAAGACGGCGAAAGTGGCCAAAACGGCCAAAGCGGCCAAAGACGAAGCGGCGCTCGCCGCCTGACACCTCATGGTCGACGTCGTCGACAGCGCGACCCGCAGCCGGATGATGTCCGGCATTCGCGGGCGCAACACGAAACCCGAGATCCTGATCCGCAGCCTGCTGCACCGTCGCGGGTTTCGTTTTCGCCTGGACGTGCGCGAGCTGCCTGGCCGCCCCGATATCGTGTTGCCGCGCTATCGCGCCGTGGTGTTCGTGCACGGCTGCTTCTGGCACGGCCACAACTGCGCGCTCTTCAAATGGCCGTCGACGCGGCCCGAATTCTGGCGCGCCAAGATCGGCCGCAATCGCACCAACGACGCGCGCGCGCTCGCCGCACTGGCCGCTCAGGGCTGGCGCGTCGCCGTGGTCTGGGAATGCGCTCTGCGCGGGGCGTCGCACGATCCGCAAGCCGTCGTCGACCGGCTCGCGACGTGGCTCAAGGACGATACGTCGGGCTGGTTCGAGGCCCGCGCGTGAAGGCGCCTGGGCCGATCGAACCGCTACCGTTCGCGCTTTGCCGGCCGGCCTGAGCGCGCTGCGCCACGGTGCTACACTCGATTGAGCCAATGAGCGTTGGCGGTGTGTTTCCCGCCTGACGCCTCCGTGCCAGAACGCATGAGAAAGGAGACAAGCGATGGCTGACTTTCGACTCTGGTCCGACGACTTTCCGGGTAACGGCTTCATGCCGAAGGCGCAGGAGTTCGATGATCGTGCCTTCGGCGTCGATGGCGAGAATCTCTCGCCCGCGCTCCAATGGGACGCGCCGCCGCCCGACACCCAAAGCCTCGCCCTGACCGTCTACGATCCGGACGCGCCCACGGGCAGCGGCTTCTGGCACTGGGTGGTCGTCAACATCTCGCCTGACGTGCGCGCGCTCGCGCGCAACGCCGGCCGCGCCGATGGCAGTCTGCTGCCGCCCGGCGCCGTGCAACTGCGCAACGACTACGGCACGGTGGGCTTCGGCGGCGCCGCGCCGCCGCGCGGGGACAAGCCGCATCGCTACATCTTCCGCCTTCACGCGCTCAAGGTGCCGCAACTGCCCGTCACACCGGACACCACTAACGCCGTTGCGCGCTTCATGACGCATCTGAACGAACTGGACTCGACCACCTACGTCGGGCTCTACGAACTCAAATAAGGACTGAACCCGCAACAACAGTCCGACCCGGCGACGCGCGTGGCAACACGACGCCACGCGCGCGCCAACTTCTCACCCGATCTATCCGACAGCGCGCCAGGAGATGCGCGCCGTCCCACTTTTCGATGCCCACACGCACGCTCTTCGCCACACCTTCCCCCGCCACGCCGACCGCCGATCCCAACGATCCCGACAGCGGCCTGCCCATCCCGCAACGCTATTACGCGATCCTCGTGCTCGCGCTCGGCATCACGCTCGCCGTGCTCGACGGCGCGATCGCCAACGTCGCGCTGCCGACCATCGCGCATCATCTGCACGCAAGCGCCGCCAACTCGATCTGGATCGTCAACGCCTACCAGCTATCGGTGACGATCTCGCTCTTGCCGCTCTCCTCGCTAGGCGACCGCATCGGCTACCGGCGCATCTATCTGTGGGGGCTCGCGCTCTTCACGGTGGCCTCGCTCGGCTGCGCGCTCGCGACCTCGCTGCCCGCGCTCGCCGTCGCGCGCATGGTGCAGGGCTTCGGCGGCGCGGGCGTGATGAGCGTCAACACCGCGCTCGTGCGCATGATCTATCCGCGCGCGATGCTCGGGCGCGGCGTCGCCATCAACGCGATGGTCGTGGCCGTGGCCTCGGCCGTCGGCCCGACGCTCGCCTCGGGCGTGCTGTCGATCGCGTCCTGGCCGTGGCTCTTCGCGATCAACGTGCCGATCGGCATCGCCGCAATTGCGCTAGGCCTGCGCGCGCTGCCCGTCAACGAGCGGCATCCCGCACCCTATGACTATCTGAGCGCGCTGCTCAACGCGCTGGTGTTCGGCCTGCTGATCTTCGCCGTCGATGGTCTTGGCCACGGCGAAAACCATGCATGGATCGCGCTCGAATTCGTCGGGGCGATCGTGATCGGCTGGTATTTCGTGCGCCGCCAGCTGAGCCAGAGCGCACCGCTGTTGCCCGTCGATCTGCTCGCGAATCCGCTGTTCGCGCTCTCGATCAGCACCTCGGTCTGCTCGTTCTGCGCGCAAATGCTTGCGTTCGTGGCGCTGCCCTTCCTCTTGCAGGACACCTACGGATTTTCGCAGGTGCAGACCGGCCTGCTGATGACGCCCTGGCCGCTCGTGATCGTCGTCGCCGCGCCCGTCTCGGGCGCGCTCTCCGACCGCTATCCTGCGGGGATCCTGGGCGGCGTGGGGCTCGCGCTGTTCGCGCTCGGTCTGCTGTCGCTCGCGACGTTGCACGGGCAGCCCACCGACCTGGATATCTGTTGGCGCATGGCTTTGTGCGGCGTGGGCTTCGGCATTTTCCAGTCGCCCAACAACCGGCAGATTCTCTCCTCGGCACCGCGCGAGCGCAGCGGCGGCGCGAGCGGGATGCTCGGCACCGCACGACTGTCGGGGCAGACGCTCGGCGCGGCGCTGGTCGCGCTGGTCTTTGGCGTGGCGCCCCAACATGGGCCGACCGTCGTGCTCTATGTGGCGACGGCGTTCGCGGCGGCCGCGGCGGTCGTGAGCCTGATGCGACTCGTGCCGGGCCGCGCCACCCGGGCGCGCGGCTGATCCCGATCCGTTCCCACCGACACGGGCCGCCTCGTTTTTGCGGCCCGCACGCACTACCATGGGTTAACGGCGTGCCGCCTTCAGTCCGCCTGCTCTGGCGGCTTACGTCTGAGCACGCGTCGATGGCGACGGCGCCGCTGTCCTGTTCTTCTGGCGAGCCAACCCTCGCAAAGGGGGATTCCCATGTCCCTGATCGTCGCTGGCCGGTTCACGACCTTTCCCGCCGCCGAAGCCGTTGCTGAGAAGCTGTTCTCGCGCGGTTTCGTCGAAGAAGACGTCAACCTCTTTTTCGTCAATCCGCGCGGCCAACACGCGCGCCATACGCCCCATCCCGTGCATAACGCCGTCGCACCGCCGCATCGCGTGCGCAATCTGACGGCGGGCGCGGTGGCCGGCGCTGTCGTGGGCGTGGCGTTGTTCGGCGCGCTGCTGTCCGCTTCGCTGCCCTCGATCGTGATCGCGGCCGGCGTAGGCGCATGGATTGGCGCACGTATCGGCGCGGGCTGGCAGCGGCCCGCCGAGCACGAGGCGCGTGTCCATCACGAAACGCGCCAGTCGGGCGTGCTGCTGGCCGTGCATGTGAGCGCGGAGAATCAGGCGCTCGCGGCCGACGTGCTGCGCGAATCCGGCGCCGATGACGTCGAACGCGCCTCGGGCCAATGGCACGCAGGCCACTGGGCCGATTTCGATCCGACCGAAGCGCCGCATCCCTACGCCGAAGCGGGCGTGCAACGCGCCTGAGGCGCGCGGCGCGGGCAAAAAAACGGCGACTCGAAAGTCGCCGGGGGGTGAATCGTTGCGTCTCGCGCGCGCTGCATGGTTGGCACCGCGCGCATCCTCGAAACAGACTCAACTCGCCTTGCTGGTCGTACTGGGCGCTTTGTTCGCCTCGTCTGCGTTCGTCACGGCGGGCTTATCGGCCTTGGCGGCGGGCGCGGCGCTGCGCGCCTTCGCGGTAACCGACGCGGCCGTCGCCACGCTGCGCAGATCCGCCAGGAACGTATCGCGCCAGATCGAAAGATTGTTCTCGCGCAGCGACGCCATCATGTCTTCGTAGCGCGAGCGACGCTCCGCATGCGGCATCGACAGTGCACGCTCCAGCGCTTCGGCGGTCTGGTTCAGATCGTAGGGATTCACGACGAGCGAGCCCGGCATCTGCTCGGCCGCGCCCGCGAACTGCGAGAGCACCAGCACGCCCGGATCGTCGGGATTTTGCGATGCCACGTATTCCTTCGCGACCAGATTCATGCCGTCGCGCAGCGGCGCGACGTAACCCACTTGCGCCTGACGGAATAACGCCATGAGCAGATTGCGCTCGTATTTGCGGTTGAGGTACTGAATCGGCGTCCAGTCGAGTTGCGCAAAGCGGCCATTGATGCGCCCGGCCTCCCCTTCGAGATTGCGGCGGATCGTCTGATACGTCTGCACGTCGGAGCGCGTCGGCGGCGCGATCTGCAGCAGCGAGACGCGGCCATGCCAGCCCGGCCCGTTTTGCAGCATGCGCTCGAACGCCTGGAAGCGCTCGGCGAGCCCCTTCGAGTAGTCGAGGCGGTCGACGCTCATGATGAGCTTGCGCCCGCGCATGGCGTCGCGCAGGCTGCGCACCGGCTTGCGGTCGGTGAACTGCGTGGCCGCTTTCGCAATGGCGTCGGGATAGATGCCGATCGGGTACGCGCCCACTTTCAGGAAGCGGTCCCACGCGTGGACCATGCCGTCGTCGCTCGACGTGCCGTGGCCGCCGCGCTCGATGTAGTCGAGAAAGGCCTGGCGGTCGGCATCGGTCTGGAAGCCCACCACGTCGTAGTGGCACAGGAACTTCATCAGTTCTTCGTGCGGCGGCACCGAGCGCATGACTTCGGGCACTGGCAGCGGAATGTGCAGGAAGAAGCCGATCGGGTTCTTCACGCCGAGGTCGCGCAGGCAGCGCGCGAACGGGATCAGGTGATAGTCGTGGACCCAGATGATGTCGTCGGGCTCGATCAGCGGCTGGAGCTGGCGCGCCAACGTGACGTTCACGCGCAGATAGCCGCCGTACTCCTGACGCTCATAGCGCGCGAGGTCGTTACGGTAGTGGAAAGTCGGCCAGAGCGTCGTATTTGAGAAGCCCTTGTAGTACTGGTCATAGTCACGTCGAGTCAAACCGACCGTCGCGTAAGTGACGCTGCCCTGCTGTTCGATGGTCGGCGCAGCCGGTTCCGCGACAGTCTCGCCGCTCCAGCCAAACCATACGCCACCGGTTTCCTTGAGCGCGTCCAGCACGCCGACTGCGAGCCCGCCAGCGGCGGGACGCCCTTCCTGGGTCGGTGCAACGCGATTCGATACCACGATCAGTCTGCCCATTGCGGGTCTACCTCCTGTTTCGTTGGGTCCGGGGACGGTGCACTGTCATGTCACGCAAGATGCATGCCTCGGCGTTCCGATCTGGAGCGAAAATTTGTTTTGCGCGGCGCGCAAGCGAGAAAAAACTTCGCGAAATCCGGCGGGAACCGGTTCAATCGCGTCGCCAATTTCCGGGCTGCAGGGTGCTACGCGAGACACGGCGCCATGACGAAATCAGGCGTCCTGCTCCGAGCCGAGATCGCGCTGATATTCGATTCCCTCGGCGCGCGCGCCGCCCTGGTTGTGCTCGCCATCGGGCGGCACACCGGGCGCTGGGCGATTCTGCCCGGCCGGGTCATGGGCGTGGGAACTGGGCAGACTGCCAGCGTCGGGGGCGAAGTCGGCCGGATCGCTGGCCGGATTGCTGCCCCTCGCTTCACCGTCGCGCGGGCCACGTTTGCTCGAATGACGGCCGGATCGGCGCAATGCGGGATGTCTCATGTCGATGCCTCCAGCGGCAAGGCCGCCACGCGGCGGTGGGGTTTTTATAGTCTAGGGTTCGCCGCGTGAATTTGCCGGTAAATATGGCCAGGCGTTTGTAACCCGTACATAAAAAACTCGGGGCTCAGGCGCGGGACAGGCGACGGGCGCCGCGAGGGTCGGATGCTGCGTCGCCGCACGAGCGCTGTCCCGGGATATCGGCGAGCAGTGACGCGGCGAAACCGCGGTGACACGCCCAGCCGACCCAGCGCGCCCATCGCGCCCAGGCAGCCCGGCCTGCGCGCTGGGCCGTTCGTGCGACGTGCGCCCATTCTTCGCGCGCCTGCGCATGGGCAGCGATGCGTATCGCCGGATACAGACGCGGATCGACCGAGCGCGGCACTTCGCCCGGCTGCGGCGGCGGATCGCCAACCGGTGGCACGTCGGGCGGCATGGGCTGATCGGGCGGCGGATCGTCGGGTTGCGGGGTATGCGCGAGCCAGGGCTTCACGCGCAACGGATCGGATTGACCGGATGGTTTGTTGCTCGGCATCGCTCGCTCCTCGAAAGAGTCCAGGGAGAACCATGCAAGCGACATACCAGCGTGCGCCGCCCGGCGCGCGAGGCACCCGGCGGAGACAGGAGAAAACAGCGAGGGAAAACAGACAGGTGCGATTTACATCGCATGCAAGCAAGCGCCGCAGGACGGGCGCAGGCTTGCTTTCGAACGATGGCCGTTGCGTCAGCCCGCCACACGCGCGGGCGCTTCGCCCTTGCCGCCGGGGCTGCCCGACTCGTTGCCGTACTCGACGAGACGGTTGTAGAGCGTCTTCAGACTGATGCCGAGGATCTCCGCCGCACGCGTCTTCACGCCGCCACACTGATCGAGCGTGGCGAGAATCAACTGACGGTCGGCGTCGGCGAGCGAAGTGCCGAACGGAATCGTCACCGCCGTGCCGGCCACCGGCTTCGACAGCGAAATCTGCAACGGCACCGCCGCCGTGAGATCGCCGTCGTTGCCGGCCATGATGTGCGCGCGCTGCACGTAGTTCTTCAGCTCGCGCACGTTGCCGGGCCACGGATAGGAAGCCAGCGTCTCGCGCACGGCGTTGGGGAATTGCTTCTTCGTGCCGTGACGCTCGTTGAGTTCGTCGAGGAAAGCCTGGGCGAGCAACTCCACGTCCTTGCCGCGCTCGCGCAGCGGCGGCAGGTTGATCGGGAACACGTTCAGGCGGTGATAGAGGTCCAGGCGCAGCTTGCCGTCGGCGACGGCCTGCTCCGGGTCGCGGTTGGTCGCCGCGATCAGGCGCACATCGGTCTCGATTTCCTTGGTCGTGCCCACGCGCATGAACATGCCGGTTTCGAGCACGCGCAGCAGTTTCACCTGTAGCTCGATCGGCATTTCGGTGATTTCGTCGAGGAACAGCGTGCCGCCGTTCGCGCGCTCGAAATAGCCCTTGTGCTGGCGATCCGCGCCGGTGAACGAACCGCGTTCGTGGCCGAACATTTCCGATTCGATCAGGTTGGGCGAGATCGCACCGCAGTTCACGGCGAGGAATTCGTGCTTGCGGCGCAGGCTCAACTGGTGGATGGTCTGCGCGGCCACTTCCTTGCCGGTGCCCGACTCGCCCACCAGCATCACCGAAGCGGGCGTGACCGCCACGCGGCTGATCTGGTCGTAGACGTCCTGCATGGCCGGCGAATTGCCGAGCATCAGGCCGAAGCGGCCCATGCGGCGCAATTCGCCGCGCAGCGTGCCGATTTCGGCCTTGAGATCGCCCGCGCGCGGCAGGCGGTTCAGGATCGCCTTGACGCGCTGGAGATTGATCGGCTTGACCAGATAGTCGATCGCACCGTTCTTGAGCGCGTCGACGGCCGTCTCGACGGTCGCATGGCCCGTGATGACGACGAGCTCCACGCCCGAGCGCGGATCGAGATCCTGGAACAGATCCGTGCCGCTGCCGTCGGGCAGCTTCAGGTCGGTGAAGACGACATCGGGCATCTGCCGGATCAGCTGGATACGCGCCTCGCGCAGATCGCCCGCCTGTGCGGTGGTGAGCCCGTCTTCGCCCACCACGGCGGCCAGCGCTTCGCGGGTTTCTGCGTCGTCATCGACAATCAATACATGTGGCATCGCGTCTCGTCAGCCCTGAAAGGTGAATGGCTCCCATGCGCGACACGCACCGCGCCGCGAGCATGAGGGATGCGCCGGACGATTTCGCCCGACGCCGCAAGCTGGCGGCGCAACCGATTGCGCAGTGGAGTACGAAACGGTCGGGTACGTTCAAGACGGTGAGCGCACGGTTTTAGCTGCACTATCGCAACAATCCAGCGATCAACACGCAACCCGAACCTCGATTGTTGTAAATATCACTATTATAGACTTATTCGAGATAGCCCGGCACGCCGTTTGGTTGGCACGCCTCGACCCGCGCGTCTCGATTCACCGCGCATGACACGCGCATCATGCCCGACGCCACCCGCGACGCTCGCGCATTCGGGCGAGCGTCGGGCGGCGCAGACGTCAATGCCGCGTGGCGGAATCCGCGTCGCTTTGCGGGAAGGGCCAGGCGCCGTTGGCGTCCTCGCTCGCGCCCGGTGCGCCACGCCCGTGCATCGCCGCCTCGTCCATCGGCTTGCCCGCCGCCGCGCCGAATGCGCCATTGGCGCTCTCCGACAGCGCCCCGCCCTCGTCCTCCCAGCGACTCAGGTCACGGTGCATATGCTGCCGCTGCGCGCGATGGCGCTGCGACCAGCGCAAGGCCAGCATGCCGGCCGTCGCGCCGAGCGCACCCACGGCCATCAGCGTTCCGAATAGTCCAGGCTTGCTCTTCGACATATCGACTCTCCCAGTTTCGTCGCCCGACCTGCCGCGCTCCAAGGCGCGGCGCGCCCGGCGTTCCGGTTCGGCGCGATGCGTCCACGTCGTGCGCCGGGTCCAGGACCCGCGGGACATCGCCAATGCCCCACCTTTCCCTGCGCTATAACATAGACGCTCGCGCGCTACGCGAGTTGCGCAGCACGAGGCGTGCCAGCTGCGCACAAAATCGTCCGGCCTCGGCGAGAAGGTCGCCAGACGCCCATCCGCATGGGTCGGCGGCCCCTGCGATCCGGGCACGTCCATTGCCCTGTGGTGCGTCGCAGTGGTTAAATGTTTACGAGATGGAAACACTGCGACCGGCGGCGCGGCATCGGCCACGCCAGTCTGACCGGCCGCCGCCCGTCCTGAGCCGATTTTGAAGCCCGCGCACGAAGGCTGGTGCGCGCAACACCGCCGTACGTGAGCGCGCAGGCAGCAAACCGCGCGCAGGCGTGACGGCCTCGGGCCACTTACTCACTTTGCAGGACGAATACGCTATGGCGTCAATCGAGCCGGGCTCGCCCGCCGCCGAACGAGATGAACCGCGCGCCACGCGTGACGAGGGCGTTGCGCGCCGCAACGAGAAGGCCACCGCAAAAGGTAACGCGAAAAGTCGTGAATCGAGCCCTCAGGCAAGCCATGAAGCCAGCGCAGAACCGCGCGTGCCCGGCTTGCAATCGTACGGTCTGCTGTACGGTTCGTCGGCGATCATGCAGGAGCTCTATGCGCAGATCGAGCGCGTGTCGGTCACCGACGCCACCGCGCTGATCGTCGGCGAATCGGGCACCGGCAAGGAGCTGGTGGCCCGCACGATCCACGATCGCAGCGAGCGCCGCGACGGTCCCTTCATCGCCGTGAACTGCGGCGCGATCCCCGACGAACTGATCGAGGCCGAGCTGTTCGGCCACGAGAAAGGCAGCTTCACGGGCGCCGTGCAAGCGCGCGCCGGCCACTTCGAGCACGCGCGCGGCGGCACGCTGTTCCTCGACGAGGTCACCGAGATGTCGCTGTTGCATCAGGTGAAACTCCTGCGCGCGCTCGAATCCGGCGAGTACTTCCCGGTCGGCAGCAACGAGGCGATTCGCGGCGACGTGCGCATCATCGCCGCGACCAATCGCGACCCGGTCGTGGCCGTGAAGGACAACGCACTGCGCGAGGATCTGATGTATCGCCTCGCCGTATTCCCCCTGCGCGCGCCGCCGCTGCGCGAGCGCGAGCGCGACCGCGAACTGCTCGCGCAACTCTTTCTCACCGAGCTCAACGACGAGAGCGGCACGCAGAAGGTGTTCAGCAAGCGCGCGCTCGAAACCGTGCGCAACTGGTCGTGGCCCGGCAATGTGCGCGAGCTGAAGAACGCCGTGTACCGCGCCTTCATCCTCGCCGAAAAGCACGTAGAGATCGCCCATCCGCAACTCGTGCCGAAGGTGAAGAAGCCGGTCACCCAGGGCGACGCGATGAGTGTATGGATCGGCACGCCGCTCGCCGATGCGCAAAAGCAGATCATTCTCGGCACGCTCAAATACTGCGGCGGCGACAAGCGGCTCGCGGCACGCACGCTCGGCGTGAGCCTGAAGACGCTCTATAACCGGCTCGGCAGTTATGGCGCGGAGGACGGTGCGCAGGACAACGAAGCGCCTCTCATCGACGATGGTGAGAACGACGCCGAAGCGCGCGACGCGAGTTGATCGGCGCACCTCGATCCCACGCGATTTACGCTAAAAATGCGCAAAAAGGTCGTGTGCGCAATCATGTAATACGGTGAGGCGCACGACCTTTTGCAATTTCTTGCATTTTCCCTATCCCCTTTGTAAAGCTCATCCTGCACAATCCGCAGCACGAAATAGCGCCTGAGGTCATCACTCGAAGGCGCATCAAAACGTGCTGGAGCGTCGCGCTGGGCGGCCTTCAGCCGCCAGCGGCAGGGAATGAACATGCAAGAACAATGTGCCTTGGCGTGCAATGCGCCATCGACGGCACCGCGCAGCGCGCCTTCCAACGGCGCGGCACGGTCCCGCGGAAACCTCGCGGCCGCAGGCTGGCGACGCAGCGCAGCGCTCACGCTGCTCGTGGCCGCCGCGAGCCTCGCCTGCTCCGCGTGCGGCTCGCTCTACTCCGAAGGCGCGACGACGGGTGCCGGTATCGCCGGCGCGGCGATCGCCTCGAAGGTCACCAGCAATGCCTCGGTCGCAACCGGCATCGGTCTGGGCGCCGTGGCCGCCGCCAAAGCCGGCGTGCAGTACTCCGAGCGCGTCGTGCACCGCAATACCCAGGACAGCATCGCCAAGGCCGCCGGCCCGCTCGATGTAGGCGGCGTTGCGCCCTGGTCCATCGTCCATTCGTTTCCGATCGAAGACGACGAACACGGTCGCGTGACCGTGAGCCGCGCAATCAGCACCGGCGAGCTGGACTGCAAGGAGATCGTGTTCTCCGTCGATCACGACGCAACCAAGGACAAGGCCG
The DNA here is from genome assembly GCF_905220265.1 of Paraburkholderia sp. J67. Lineage (NCBI taxonomy): Bacteria > Pseudomonadati > Pseudomonadota > Betaproteobacteria > Burkholderiales > Burkholderiaceae > Paraburkholderia > Paraburkholderia sp. J67. The sequence goes on along the minus strand of NZ_CAJMZK010000002.1, from coordinate 502,710 downwards.
CGACCAGCGCGTTCTACGTGGCGTCGGTGTGCCGCGACGGTCAGACGTGGAAGTGGGCATCGGCCGAACCCGCGACCGACCGCTGGGGCGCGCTGCAATGAGCGGCACGCTGAGCACTGCCCCCATCGGCACGCGCTCGCCTCGTGCGCGCCTCTTTGCCTGCACGGCGCTCGCGGCATTGTGCGTAGGCGTTGCGCTGGGCTCGAGCGGCTGTACGTCGATTGGCGCCGCCAGCGGTGCGGCGGCGGCGGCCGCTACCGGCATCGTGACGGCGAATCCGGCCATCGGCGTGGGCGTCGGTATCGCCGTGCAGGCGGCCACCGACGAAGCCGTCGCCCGCTTCATGAAGAGCATGCACGCCGACCAGCAGGAGATGATCGCCGAGACCGCCGGACGCCTGCCCGTGGGCGGCACCGACAGCTGGCGCATCAAGCACAAGCTGCCGGTGGAGAACGGTCACGGCCAGGTGCGCGTGACGCGCGCGTTCGCATCGGCGCTCGCGTTGTGCAAGGACTTCGCGTTCTCGGTCCAGGACGGCGAAGCGGCCAACGCACCCGAGCAGTGGTACACGGCCAGCGCCTGCCAGGACGATGGCGGCTGGAAGTGGGCCACGGCCGAGCCTGCCGTGGAGCGCTGGGGCGCGCTGCAATAAGCCCCGCCCAGAAAAAACGGTCGCCAAGGCGACCGTTTTTCATTGCCGGCGCGTAAAAATCATCGCACCGATTCGACGAGTTAATCAGGACTCCACGTCTTCCAGGCTGAAGATTTCCGACTGGTCGTTGTACGAGAAGATCTCGCCATAACGGCCCCAGTCGATCACGGTGTCGAGCGTCTCTTCAGCCGCGCCGTCCGAGAGGAAGTCTTCCAGCTCCTGCTCGAAGCGCACGCGCGGCGCACGATGGCCCGGACGCTCGTTGAGCACCTTCTTGATCCGCGCGGCGAGCGGCACGTGGCGCAGCAGATGTTCCGCGAACATCATCTTGCGCTCCTGGGTGCCGAATTCCGCGAACACGCGCGCGGGCGGCGTGAGCAGCACATCGCCTTCGCGCACGTCCGCGAAACCGAGGTACTGGAGCACTTCCGCGATCGGGAACAGATCGTCCACTTCCAGATGCAGCGAGCGGGCGATTTCCGGCATGTCGGCGCGACCGTGGTACGGCGCGGTGGCGAGCGTTTCGATCAGACCGGCCATCAGGTTGGTCGAGACGCGCGGCAGCCAGCTACCCAGCTCCAGCCCCTTCTTCGTGGTCTCGCCGGTCTGACGCGCGGTCATCTTCGCGTAGATGTCGTCGACCAGCTTGCGGAACGCCGGGTCCAGACGATTGCGCGGATGCTTGAACGGCACCTTGATCTCGGCGACCACGCGGCCAGGATTGGACGACAGCACGAGGATGCGGTCGCACATGAACACCGCTTCCTCGATGTTGTGCGTGACGATCAGGATCGACTTGATCGGCAGGCGCCCTTGCGTCCAGAGGTCGAGCAGGTCGGTACGCAGCGTTTCGGCGGTCAGCACGTCGAGCGCCGAGAACGGCTCGTCCATCAGCATCAGGTTCGGATCGACAACCAGCGCGCGCGCGAAACCGACGCGCTGGCGCATGCCGCCCGAGAGTTCGCGCGGATAGGCGTTTTCGAAGCCGTCCAGACCGATCAGGTCGATCGCGGCCAGCGCTCGCTCGCGGCGCTCGCGCGCACCCACGCCCTGGGCTTCGAGGCCTGCTTCCACGTTTTGCAGCACCGTGAGCCAGGGGAACAGCGCGAAGGTCTGGAACACCATCGCCACGCCTTCGGCCGGGCCGTCGAGCGGCTTGCCGCGCCACGTCACTTCGCCCGCCGTCGGCTCGATCAGCCCGGCGATGATGCGCAACAGCGTGGACTTGCCGGAACCGGAGCGGCCCAGCAGGCCGACGATCTCACCTTCGCGCAGCGACAGATTGGCGTCGTCGAGCACCAGCAGTTCGCCCTGGTTCTTGTTGAAGCCCCGGCACACGTTCTGCACGCGCAGGAGTTCTTCGCCGATGCGCGGCGGATTCGGAGCCGTTTGCACGTCGCCGTGCGCGGTGCTGAGAGTCTTGGGGTTTTGCATCGCCATGCCTTCGAATTTTTGATCGGTTTCGCTCAATCCAGCCGCAGCCGCGACTCGGCATGCGTATAGAGCGGACGCCAGAGCACGCGGTTGAACAGCGTGACGAACAACGACATCACCGCGATGCCGAGAATGATCTTGGGATAGTCACCTGCGGCGGTCATCTGCGCGATATACGCACCGAGCCCGTGCGCGGCGACCTTGGTGTCGCCCCACTGCACGAACTCGGCGACGATGCTCGCGTTCCATGCGCCGCCCGACGCCGTGATCGCGCCCGTGATGTAGTACGGGAACACGCCCGGCAGCATGATCTGACGCCACCACTGCCAGCCACGGATGTGGAAGTTCTTCGCCGCCTCGCGGTAATCATTGGGGTAGGCGCTCGCCCCCGCGATCACGTTGAACAGGATATACCACTGCGTCCCCAGGACGATCAGCGGCGACAGCCAGATGTCAGGGTTGAGGTGAAAGCGCACGATCACGATCACGAACACCGGGAACAGCAGGTTCGCGGGGAACGCGGCGAGGAACTGCGCGAGCGGCTGGATCTTCTCGGCGAGCGCCGGACGCAGGCCGATCAGCACGCCCAGCGGCACCCAGATGACCGAGGCAATCGCGATCAGCAGCACCACGCGCAGCAGCGTGATCAGGCCGAGCACGAGCACGTGCCAGACTTCGTCGAGCGTCACGCCGGTGCGCACATAGACCGCCACGCGCCACACCACGTAGACCGTCAGCGCGATCACGAACACGGCCCAGAGCGCATCGCCGAGCTTCGCGCGCAGGCCGCCTTGACTACCCTTCGCGGGCGCGGCGCTCTGCACGACCGGGAACGAGGGCAGCGCAAACGGCAGACGCAACGGCACGCGGGCGGCCTTGGAGAAGAACCAGCCAAGCGGCACCAGCAACCGATGAATCAGGTGCGTGCGGCGGATCAGGTCGAGCAGCCACGATTCCGGCGCATCGCCCGAACTCGTGTTCTCCATGCGGAATTTGTCGGCCCAGGCGACCAGCGGGCGGAACAGCAACTGGTCGTAGGCCAGGATCACGACGATCATCGCCAGGATCACCCAACCGATCGCGTGCATGTTCTTTTCCGTGATGGCCTGGGCCAGATACGCGCCAATGCCCGGCAGCGTGATCGTGTTGTTGCCCACCGTGATCGCTTCGGAGGCCACCACGAAAAACCAGCCGCCCGACATCGACATCATCATGTTCCAGATGAGGCCCGGCATCGAGAACGGCACTTCGAGCTTCCAGAAGCGCTGCCAGCCGGTCAGGTGGAAGCCCTTCGAGACTTCGTCCAGATCGCGCGGCACCGTGCGCAGCGACTGGTAGAAGCTGAAAGTCATGTTCCAGGCCTGGCTCGTGAAGATCGCGAAGATCGCCGCGAGTTCGGCCCCCAGCACGCGCGAGGGGAACAGCGCGAGGAAGAACGTGACGGTGAACGAGATATAGCCCAGCACCGGCACCGACTGAAGGATGTCGAGGATCGGCACGAGCACGAGGCCCGCGCGGCGGCTCTTGGCCGCGAGCGTGCCGTAGCCCAGCGTGAAGATCAGCGAGGCGACCATCGCCGCCAGCATGCGCAGCGTCGTGCGCATCGCGTATTCGGGCAGGTTCGTCGGATCGAGCGAAATCGTCTGCGTCTTGAGCGTGGCAATGGGCGCCATCGTTTCGTGGAAACCGACGGCCGCCATCGCGATCAGGCAGATGATGAGCGGGAACGCGACGAAGTCCCAGCGATTGGGCAGCACACGCCACGCCGAGACGTTGGCCGTGCGATTGAGGTTGAAGCTGAAGTCCATTCAGGCGCCCTCACCGCGTTGCGGCAGACGAACACAACAAACAACGGCACTGCGCGAGCGCGCGCAGCGAGGAACGGCGAAGGGGAAAGGCAAGACGCATGGACTCGGTAATTCGTTAGCGTGGATGACGCGCCCAGGCCAGCGCCGCAGGCCTGGCTTGCTCAGGAACGGCACGACACTACTACAACAATCGTGACACATTCAACCTTGCACCCCGTTCTGTACAATCCGCCCGAAAGCCCCGCCAGACGGGGCTTTCGGGCGGCTTTCGACGGCATTCCTGCGACCTTCCAGCCCGGGATGCCCATTTCGTTGCGACCACCGCAATCCGGTATGCAAAGCGCACCAAAACAGCGCGCTGTCGCGCGTTGGCGCACCGTTTCCAGCTTCTCCCCCGGCATTCGGGAGTTAAAATCGTGTCGCGGCAAGGCTCGCTGACGTAAGACGCTCTCACAGGATGCCGCGCCACGACGCCGGGCTACCCGCCCGCCCACCATCGCACTCACCCACCAGAAGGCCGATGAACAGGAGACTCTTGCGTCAGGCTGCCGGACCCGTCGGGGTCGTGGTGGTCGCGCTCGTCTGCTGGTTGTGCGCGGGCTGGCTCGCCGACCGCATGGTGCGTCAGGAACTCGACGCCGCACTCGCCTCGCAGCGCCAGATGACCCGCTCGGTCGTCGACAACATGGCCGAGGTCATCGCCAGCGATCTGTCGATGTCGCGTGCCATCCCCGCGACGATGGCCGAAACCCACATCGTTCAGCAGGCGCTCACCACGGCCGCGCATTATGCCGCCTCGCGCGCCTCGACGGAACTGGCGCGGCGCGAAGAGCTGCAGCACGTGGGCGGCCTCGTCGACGTCAACCGCTTCCTGCATGACGCCCAGGGCTTCTCCGGGCTCGACGCCATCTGGCTCGTGAACGCCAACGGCATCTGCATCGCGTCGAGCAACGCGATGGAAAAGATCTCCTACGTGGGCGTGGACATGCGCCCGCGCGCCTATCTGAGCGACACGCTGCTGGGCGCCTTCTCCGAAACCTACGGCGTGGGCACCTCCAGCGGCGAGCCCGGTATCTTCGTGGCCGCGCCCGCCTACGACGACGGCCTGCTGGTGGGCGCCGTGGTCGCCAAGGTCAGCATCGCGCGGCTGCGGCACTGGGTCACGCATCCGGGCACTTTTGTGTCGGACAGCAACGGCGTGATCGTGATGGCGCACGATAGCGGCATCGAAGGGCTCGCGATGCCGGGCTCCCATGTCGAAGAGATGAACGCCGTCGATCGCGTGAACACCTATCTGCGCGAGCGCTTCAACGAGATTTCGCTACAGAGCGCCGCGCACGCGGCGACCACCCAGGCGCCGTGGATGCCCGAGCAGGCTGCGCAGTCGCTCGTCGATTTGCCTGGCCAGCGCGGGCCCTCGCTGTATGAGGAGCGCGGCGGGCTCAATTCGGGGCTGTCGGCCCATCTGGTCGATCCGCTCAGCGCGTGGCCCGAGTTGCTCGCCAATCATCGGCGCGACCGTCTGCTGATCTTCCTGACGCTCGCGGGCTCGGCGGCGCTCGCGGCCGTGATCTCGATTTCATGGGTGCGCGAGCGACGGCTGCACCGCGCGAGTCGCGATCTCGCCGGGCAGTTGCAGGCCGCCAATGCGCTGCTCGCTGCCGAGGCGCGCCATGACGCGCTCACGGGCGCACTCTCACGCCGCTATTTCCTCGACCTGCTGCGCCGCGAGATCGACACCGCCTACGCAAGCGGCAAGCCGCTGTGCATGGCGATCGCCGACCTCGACCACTTCAAGCAGATCAACGACCGTTTCGGCCACCCGGCCGGCGATCGCGCGCTCCAGCATTTCGTGGAGACGTGCCGCGCCGAACTGCGCTCGGACGACGCGGTCGGGCGTCTGGGCGGCGAAGAATTCGGCATCCTGCTGCCCGCCACCGCGCTGCAAACCGGCCACGATGTCATCGAACGGCTGCGCCGCGAAGTGAAGGCGAGCCGTTGCGCCGGGTTGCCGGCCGACGCCAACCTGAGCGTGAGTATCGGCATTACCGAGCTTGCGTCCTCCCAGGATCAGCCCGAGCGCCTGATGAGCCGCGCCGATCTCGCGCTCTATATGGCCAAAGCGGGCGGTCGCGATCGCTGCGAGGCGATGACCGCCGATGGCGCCGTGCCGCCGCGCACCGCCGCCGAGACGTGGTGAAAAAAGCGCTGATGCCGTAACACGCGGAAAGCCGCGGGGCATGGTGCAGTGCAGGACTCGGCCAGGGCTTTGGCCTCCAACGCGGTATCATCGGTCAAACGGGGTGCGCAAGCCGTCGACATTTGCGCGCGCTGCATCATGCGGCGCGCGTGCCGATGCACGTGAAGGCACGCGTGGATTCACGCATGAAGCGACACGTGCCGCGCACCGTAGTCACAGCACATTGAGGAGGCATGCATGAAGGGAAATCTGGTCATCGTCTGTCGCGATCAGGATGCTCTCGCGTTCGACCAGTTGATGGTCGAATACGGGGCGTTTCAAACGCGCCTGTCATCGACCGCGTGGTACCTGAAGCTCGAAGCCGCGCCCGAGTTGGTACAGGAAGAGATTCTGGCCCGCCTCGGCAAGTACACGACGCACTACATCTTCGAGGCCGGCAGCGTGACCTACAACACCGTGGACAACGAGGCCGCCGCGGCGCTCGATACGCTGTTTTCGGTTTGATACCGCGTTGATGCTGTATTGATTTGATGCTGCGCCCGCACGACGCGGGCGTTTCCAGCACCCTCTCCCCACCGGCGCTTCAGTCAGAAGCGACCTCTCCAGCAAAGCGCCGCGAGGCGCTCACCAGATCTGCGCCGCCTCGGCGACCGTGCGCTCGACGACTTCGAACGGAAACGTCATGCGTACCGCAAGGCCGCCGCTCTCGCCGTTGCCGATGACGATCTCGCCACCCGCGCGACGCACCAGCCGCTCGACGATCGCGAGCCCAAGGCCACTGTGGCCATTGCCGCCGCGCGCCGGATCGAGCCGCACGAACGGCCGGCTCGCCTGCGTGAGATCCTGATCGGAAATCCCTTTGCCGTGATCGCGCACGCACAGCGTGAAGCCGTCCGCGCCCCGCGACGTTTCGATCACCACGGGCGGCGCGCCGTAGGCGTGCGCGTTGTCGAGCAGATTCGACACCACGCGGTCGAGCGTGGCCGCGGGCAGCCGGAAATCGGGCCCCGCCTTGAATCGGCGCTCGATGGCGAGCGTTTCGCCGCCCACCGTGCGGTAATTACGCGCGATGCGCTCGCATTGGTCGTCCACCTCGCGCGGCTCGCTGCGGTCCGCGCCATCGTGCGCGAACACCAGGAACTGGTCGATGATGTGGGCCATCGAGTCGACGTCGCGCACCACGCCATCACGCACCTTCTGCTCGTCCATCATCTCGGCGCGCAAACGCAGACGTGCGAGCGGCGTCTTGAGGTCGTGCGCGACGCCCGCGAGCATCACGGCGCGATCCTTGTCGGTCTGCTCGACTTCCTTGACCATCGTGTTGAAACCGCGCGTGAGTTGACGCAGCTCGCGCGGCCCGCGTTCGGGCAGCGGCGGCACCGGCTGGCCGCGGCCAAAGCGCGCGACTCCGTTGGCGAGCGCCCGCAATGGCTTCTGCACCATCCACGCCGCCACCAGCGCAGCCGCCAACGCCGCCGTGAAGATGATGACGAACCACGGCGCGCGGTCCATTGGCCGCATCATGCGCAGCGGCTGGCCCGGCACCACGATCCAGCGGGCGTCGCCCGGCCCCTTGACCCACAGCGTGGGCGGACGGCCCGGCAGACCCGCGCGCACCTCGGTGCCCGGCGGCATGCGATCGCGCATGTCGTCGATGAAGCGACGCAGCGGCTCGGGATAGTCGCTGCGCAGCGCGGGCACGTCGGGGCTATCGGGTGCGATCACCTGCACGCGCGACGGCAGCGGCTGGTCGGGCTCGCGCTCGACGTGCTGACGCACCGCATCGACGAGGAACATGGCCTCTTCGACCGCGTAACGCGTTTGCATCTGGTCGCGCTCGAGGCGCATGAGCGCGAACCACGCAACGTGGGAGAGCAGCAAAACGCCGATAAAGAGCAGCGCGAGCCGCCCGAACAGCGAATCAACCGGCTGGCGCATGACTGCCCTGTTCACCGTCCGGCACGAACACATAGCCGCGGCCGCGTACGGTCTGAATAAAGCGCGGCGTGGACGGATCGGATTCGAGGATGCGGCGCAGACGCCACACCTGCACGTCGATGCCGCGGTCGGTGCCGTCGTACTCGGGACCGTGCAGCAGTTCGAGCAGGCGCTCGCGCGTGAGCGTGCGCATCGGATGATTGACGAAGATCTTCAGGAGCGCGAATTCGCTGCCCGACAGCATGATGGGCTTGCCTTCCTGCTGCAGCGTGCGCGACTGGAAGTCGAGCGTGAAGCGGCCGAACGAGAACGGCTCGCGCTGTTCGGGCGCGGCCGCCGACGGCACCGTGCGGCGCCGGCGCAGCACGGCCTGCACGCGGGCCAGCAGCTCGCGCGGGTTGAAGGGTTTGCCGAGGTAATCGTCGGCGCCGAGTTCGAGACCGACGATGCGATCCACGTCGTCCGCGCGCGCGGTCAGCATGATCACGGGAATGTCGTCGCCCGACGCGCGCAGCTTGCGCAGCGCCGTGAGCCCGTCCACGCCCGGCATCATCAGATCGAGCACGATCAGATCGGGACGCTCTCGCTCGAGGCGGCGCTCGAGCGAGCCCGCGTCGTGCAGCACCGACACTTCCATGCCTTGCCGAGCCAGATAGTCGCGCAGCAGATCGCGCAGTTCGACGTCGTCATCGACGACCAGAATTTGAGTAGCCATGGGACGAAGTTTAACGCGCGGGTGAGGGCCGTTTGCTTACACGGGGCGGCTTTGGGTTACGAGAAGTTACCGCGAAAGGCGCGTGTAATGTCGCGTAATCACAACGGGGCGAGCCGTAACACGCGGGGCGCGACCGGTCTATACGCTAGGGACACCGGTTGCGGACGCCCGCATCTTTCGCAAAGGCGCCGTGCCTTACCGGACCAAACCTTCAAGGATTTGTCAGGAGCATCACCATGTACAAGACCCCTTCGCGCCTTCTCGCGATCGCCGCTGCCTCGCTCGCTCTTACCATCGGCGCCACGGCGGCCCACGCCCAGACGCCTCCGCCGCCCCCGGGCGGTCCCGGCATGATGCACGGTCCGCATGGCGGCCCGGGCATGCACGGCGACTTCATGATGGGCGCCAAAAAGCTGCACGACAAGCTCAACCTGAACGCCGCGCAGGAAAAGCAATGGCAAGCCGCCGTCGACACGATGAAGCAAAACGGCGAAGCCATGCGCAAGAACCATGAGCAGGTCAAGCAGCAGTTCGATGCGATGAAGAACCAGCCGATCCTCGACCTGAACGCGATGCACAACACGCATCAGCAGATCGAACAGCAGGAAGCGCAACTGCGCGAGCAGACCGCGCAAGCCTGGCTCGCCTTCTACAACGGCCTGAACGATCAGCAGAAGACCACCGTGAGCTCGGCGCTCAAGGAGCACTTCGCGAAGATGGAGCAGCGTCACGAGAAGATGCACCAGCGCTGGGAACAGCATCGCAAGGGCCCGGCTTCGGCACCGGCTGCGCAATAAGCGGCAACACGCTGCAATGCGCCGCAATAAGCGTCTGACCGTTTGAGACGCGTTGAGCGGACGTTGGCGGACAAAAAAACCGCCGCGGGACTCACATCCCGCGGCGGTTTTTCTTTGGCGGCGCTTGTTGTTGCGCTCAGGCCGTGACGCTCAAGCTACGTCGAACAGCAGTACCTCGGCTTGCTCACCGTGTGCGAGCGTCACCGTCGCTTCGGCGTCGATCATCGCCGCGTCGCCGGCGTTCAGGCGCTCGCCGTTGATCTCCAGCGTGCCGCGCGCGACGTGCACATAGGCGCGCCGCCCAGCCGCCAGCGCGTAGTCCGCGCGCTCGTCGCCGTCGATCAACGCCGCGTGGATCGACGCGTCGGTCTGCACCGTCACCGAGCCGTCGCGCCCGTCGGGCGAGGCGATCACGCGCAGGCGGCCGCGCTTGTCGGCGTCGTCGAAACGCTTTTCCTCGTAGCCAGGCGCCCCACCTCGTTCGGTCGGCAAGAGCCAGATTTGCAGCAGGTGCGCTTCTTCGTCCTTCGAGGCGTTGAACTCGCTGTGCATCACGCCGGTTCCCGCACTCATGCGCTGCACGTCGCCGGGGCGGATGGTCGAGCCGTTGCCCATGCTGTCGCGGTGCGCGAGCGCGCCCGAGAGCACATAGGTGACGATCTCCATATCCCGATGGCCATGCGCGCCAAAGCCGCGCCCGCCCGCGATGCGGTCGTCGTTGAGCACGCGCAGCGCGCCGTAGTGAACGTGCGCTTCGTCGAAATAGTCCGCGAACGAGAAGCTGTGATACGAGTCGAGCCAGCCGTGGTTGGCATGGCCGCGTTCGTCGGCGCGTCGGATGGTGAGCATGGGGATTCTCCGGTCAATCATGTCGATGCCCCAAGGTAAGGGCGAAGTGCCGCCAGGACAATCCGCGGCAATGCACCGGATCGTTTCGCCAGCAACATCAATCGGGGCGCAATTGGCGCGATTGCGCCGGGATTGCGGCATTGACCCACCGGCGCGCGAGCGTCTGTCAGAGAGAAGCCACAGGCGATGGGAGAACGAACCGCGCGGGCGTGCGCTTCGGGTAAAATACCGCGCTTTTCGGCCGGCGCCACCGTCCGCGCCCTCGCGCGGCCCTACGCACCAGCCGGACGCATGCCGGTCGAGCGACACCACGCGTGTCCGACCCGCATTTTTGATCGCCTAGAATACGGCGGCGCCCGGTCAAGAGCCGGCCCGTGGGCGAGCAGCCCGCGCCGCGCCGGCATCGCTGCCGGCGCTCGCCAGACGGTTTCTTCGCCGCACCCACGCGAATAGCCGCGCCCGTATCAGCCATGCATGGGACCGAAGTGCGTGCTACAGCACGCGCCCGGGCTCGACAGGAGAAAGATGAAGAAGTTTGCAGTGGGCGTCGCGCTCGCCCTGGTTGCCGTGAGCGCCGCAGCCAAAGAGTGGAAAACTGTGCGCATCGGCGTCGACGCGAGCTATCCGCCGTTCGAATCCAAGGCCACCAACGGCCAGATCGTCGGTTTCGACGTCGATCTGACCAAGGCGCTGTGCGCGCGCATGAACGTGAAGTGCGTCTGGGTCGAAAACGACCTCGACGGCATCATTCCGGCGCTCAAGGCGCGCAAGTTCGACGCGATCATTTCGTCGCTGACGATCACGCCGCAGCGCCGCCAGCAGATCGACTACTCCGACAAGATGTTCGACGCGCCCGCGCGCATGATCGCGCGCACCGGCTCGCCGCTGCTGCCGACGCCCGAGTCGCTCAAGGGCAAGAACGTCGGCGTCGAACAGGGCTCGACCCAGGAAGCGTATGCGAAGGTTCACTGGGCGTCGAAGGGCGTGAACGTGGTCTCGTATGCGAACCAGGACCAGGTGTATCAGGATCTGATGTCGGGACGTCTGGACGCGACGCTGCAGGACGAAGTGCAGGCCGACTACGGTTTCCTCAAGACGCCGCGCGGCAAGGGCTTCGGCTGGGCCGGCCCGGAAGTCGAGGATCTCGCGACGATCGGCGACGGCACGGCCATCGGCCTGCGCAAGGACGACGCCGACCTGAAGGCGAAGTTCAACGTCGCACTCGCCTCGCTGCACAAGGACGGCACGTTCGACAAGATTGCGAAGCAGTACTTCGACTTCGACATCTACAAGGGTAAGTAAGCCGGGCGGAACGAAGGCAAGAGCAGGCAAACGCGGGCCAAAGCGCGCCAGCCGCATGCGTTCACGGGGGCCTGCCCCGATAGACCGCGCGAAGCCTTCGTATACAGTGGCAGCCACGCGCCCCCCGGGGCTTCGGACAGCACCACGCACTAACCAGCGCACCAACGGGAACGCGGCCAGCCATGCCGGCCGCGCATGAACGGCAATTGAACCGCGGCAGCGACTGCCGCGTCTTTCGCGGGACGCGCTCCACGTTTTCGAGGGCGCCCGTCAGGGACTCACCTATGTTTCTTCAAGGCTACGGCCCGCTGATCCTCGCCGGCACCTGGCAGACCGTCAAGCTCGCCGTCCTCTCGCTCGTGCTGTCGTTCGTGCTCGGTTTGCTCGGCGCGGCGGCGAAGCTCTCGAAAAACCGCATCGTGCACGGCGCGGGCACGGCCTACACCACGATCATTCGCGGCGTCCCCGATCTCGTGCTGATGCTGCTGCTGTTCTACAGCATCCAGATCTGGCTGAACATGGTCACCGACCACTTCGGCATGGACCAGATCGACATCGACCCGTTCCTCGCAGGCGTGATCGTGCTGGGCTTCATCTACGGCGCCTACTTCACCGAGACCTTCCGCGGCGCGTTTCTCTCGGTGCCGCGCGGCCAGCTCGAAGCGGGCCACGCCTACGGCATGACCAACTGGCAGGTGTTCACCCGCGTGATGTTCCCGCAGATGATGCGCTTCGCCCTGCCCGGCATCGGCAACAACTGGCAGGTGCTCGTGAAATCGACGGCGCTCGTCTCGATCATCGGTCTGGCCGATGTCGTGAAGGCCAGCCAGGACGCCGGCAAGGGCACGCTGCGGTTCTTCTTCTTCACGTTGCTCGCGGGCGCAATCTATCTCGTCATCACGACCGTCTCGAACTTCGTGCTCATCTATCTCGACAAGCGCTACTCCACCGGCGTGCGCAAAGCGGATCTCTGAAGCGACTCAGGCACAGGACAAGGCCAACGACAATGCAAGACCTGATCCAGCTGATCCAGCAATACTGGCGCAACTATCTCTACACCGACGGCTATCACTTCACCGGCGTCGCCATCACGGCGTGGCTGCTGGTGATTTCGATCGGCCTGGGCTTCTGCCTTTCGGTGCCGCTCGCCGTCGCGCGCGTCTCGAAGAAGAAGTGGCTCTCGGGCCTCGTGTGGCTCTACACGTATATCTTCCGCGGCACGCCGCTCTACGTGCAGTTGCTGCTCTGCTACACGGGCCTCTATAGCCTCGACATCATCCGCAATCACGAGCTGACGAGCGCGTTCTTCCGCAGCGGCATGAACTGCACGCTGCTCGCGTTCACGCTCAACACCTGCGCGTACACCACCGAGATCTTCGCGGGCGCCATCAAGGCCACGCCCTATGGCGAGATCGAGGCCGCGCGCGCCTACGGCATGTCGCCCTTCACGCTGTATCGACGCGTGATCCTGCCGTCGGCGCTGCGCCGCGCACTGCCCTACTACAGCAACGAAGTCATCCTGATGCTGCACGCGACCACCGTGGCGTTCACGGCTACCGTGCCCGACATCCTGAAGATCGCGCGCGACGTCAATTCGGCCACGTATCAGTCGTTTGGCGCCTTCGGCATCGCCGCCATGCTGTACCTGATCATTTCTTTCACGCTCGTGTGGCTGTTCCGCCAGGCCGAGCGCCGCTGGCTCGCATACCTGCGACCGCAAGGCAAGTGAGCCATCGAGGTCCTAGATGAATTCCCAGAAGCAAAAACTTTTCGTCGATTCCATCCACAAGCAATACGGCGACAACGAAGTCCTTAAAGGCGTTTCGCTCAAGGCGAACGCGGGCGACGTGATCAGCGTGATCGGCTCGTCCGGTTCGGGCAAGAGCACGATGCTGCGTTGCATCAACTTCCTCGAGCAGCCGAACTCGGGCCGCATCTTCGTCGATGGCGAAGAGGTGCGCACCAAGGCCGACAAGCGCACGGGCGCGCTCCAGGCCGCCGACGTCAAACAATTGCAGCGCGTGCGCACCAAGCTCGCCATGGTGTTTCAGCACTTCAACCTGTGGTCGCACATGAGCGTGCTCGAGAATGTGATCGAAGCGCCGGTGCATGTGCTCGGCCTCTCGCGCAAGGAAGCCGAAGACCGCGCGCGCGTCTATCTGGAGAAGGTCGGTCTCGCGCCGCGCGTGGAGAAGCAATATCCCTCGCACCTCTCGGGTGGTCAGCAGCAGCGCGTGGCGATTGCGCGCGCGCTCACGATGAACCCCGACGTGATGCTGTTCGACGAGCCCACCTCCGCGCTGGACCCGGAACTCGTGGGCGAAGTGCTCAAGGTGATGCAGAAGCTCGCCGAGGAAGGCCGCACCATGATCGTCGTCACGCACGAAATGGGTTTCGCGCGCAACGTGTCGAACCATGTGATGTTCCTGCATCAAGGCCGCGTGGAAGAGGAAGGCGTGCCCGCCGAGGTCTTCGCCAACCCGAGCAGCGACCGTCTGCGGCAGTTCCTTTCGGGCAGCCTCAAGTGACCCACCCATGAGCGGCTACGCCATGTAGTCGACTACATCCGCCAACTTGCGATGTAGTAAAAGTAGTATTTCAAGGCGCTTTCAGCGCCTTTTCTTTTGCCCTTCAATACCATCGTCAAAGCCCGGTTTTTGACGCCGAAATCACGCTTTTCGCATTACTCCTCCCTGTACCGCCCGTCAATAGTGGCAATCCTGAATCGGCCCCATCAAGATCCATGTGTGCCTTGTCCTACAAGGATTTAGACATACTTTTCAGATTGCCCTGACCACCATCCAGGAAGCACGTATGGCAATTTGACGACACCCGCCAAGCCGCGCGCGATTTCGTTCGCCAGCACGGACCTTTTTTGCTAAATTAGTAACCAAAGTAGCAAAACAAAGTTCATTAAAAGTAGTTTCACTTCAAATAAGAACGGGAGATGCCAGTCAACCAGGGGATCTGCATGACGACTCGAACAGGTTGTCCTGCTCGCATCGTTCCGTAATGCCGATCCCTCGGGTCACACTCCCTTACGCGACTATTTCTGTCCGCAGCACCCCGAAGGCGCGCGGACGTCTTTCGCAGTACTAAGGTTGACTCTTTGACAGGGTATGGAGGAGAAGATGAAGAAAGCATTGCTCGCCGCAGCACTGATGTCGGCTGGCGTCCTCGCGCATGCGCAAAGCAGCGTGACGCTCTATGGCCGCCTCGACGCGGGTATCGCATACATGAATGGCGTTGGCACGGGCGGCGGCACGGGCGCTGCGACCAGCGGCAAGAGCCAGGTTCAGCTCGAAAGCGGCTACTGGGGCACCAGCCTCTGGGGCATGAAGGGCGTTGAAGACCTCGGTGGCGGCAACAAGGCGCTCTTCCAGTTGGAAGGCAGCTTCAGCACGGCAACGGGTCAAGGCCCGGGTAACGGCGGTCTCTTCAATCGTTGGGCAACCGTCGGTATGGCCAACGACAACTTCGGTACCCTGCTGCTGGGTCGCGAACTGTTCATCTCGAACGGCATTTGGGACTTCGACCCGTTCGGTCAGTCGAACTGGTCGTCGGCGTCGCTCGTGCGTGGCCGCAACTGGCCGCAGTCGAGCAACAACATTTCGTACCAGTCGCCGAAGTTCTACGGCTTCGACGTGTACGGCCAATACTCGTTCTCGAACGCCACGAGCTGGAACGGCAACGGCACGACCACGCAAGGTCGTGAAGACGGTATCCAGCTGACCTACACGAACTCGCTGTTCCAGGTTCGCGGCCTGTACGACGAAATCCGCAACCCGAACAACGGCACGCTCGGCGGCGCTTACGATCCGACCGGCGTGAACTCGGGCAACACCGGACAAGGCGTGTTCGCGTTCTCGCGTGACTACATGGCGATGGTCAACGTGTTCCTCGGACCGTTCAAGGTTCAAGGCGGCTACGAAGCGGTTCGCTCGGCCGGCATGACGGGTCAGCTGATCGGCCAGCCGACCACGCTCGATCACGAATGGGGCGGTGTGACGTGGCAAGCCACGCCGGCAGCCGCGCTGATCGCGGCGGTCTACCACGTCAACGCGAACAACGGCGGCGGCAACGCCACGCTGTACACGGTTGGCGGCTCGTACAACCTGTCCAAGCGCACGCTGCTCGACCTGCAGGTTGCCACGGTGCAGAACAGCAAGACGGCCAACTTTGGTCTGAATGCCAACAACTACGGTACGTCGGCTGCAACGGGCAACCCGCTCGTCGGCCACAGCCAGACCGGCGTGTACGCAGGCATTCAGCACTCGTTCTAAGCGTCTGCCTGGTGTAGATGCTTCAACGAGTGTAGACAGAACAGCTACATCGACGTTTTCACGCTGCTGCGAGAGGCGCGTATCGGTGCGGTGTCCGAAAGGATATCGCACCGTTTTTTATTGTGGGGACGGGCCGTGCGAGCGGTGCCGTCCCCTTCTTTCATTTGAGCTTCCTGAACGACGGCTTAGACCGCCGCTTCGTTCTCTTCGCCGGTACGGATGCGGATCACGCGCTCGACGTCAGTGACGAAAATCTTGCCGTCGCCGATCTTGCCGGTACGGGCCGCGCCGATGATCGCGTCGATCACCTGGTCGCTCTGGTCGTTCGCGACCACCACTTCGATCTTCACCTTGGGCAGGAAGTCCACCACGTATTCGGCGCCACGGTAGAGCTCCGTGTGGCCCTTCTGGCGGCCGAAGCCCTTGACTTCCGTGACGGTCAGGCCCGTGAGGCCCACTTCGGCGAGCGCCTCGCGCACTTCGTCGAGCTTGAACGGTTTGATGACGGCGGTAATGCGTTTCATGGCGATCCTCGTCTGGTATCGGGTTATCTGCGTGAATAAGTAAAAGCGGCTATGGCGTCATTCTACGCTGTGCGCGCGAGCGTCCCGGCGCGCGTCAAGCCGCCGGCTCCTGCGAGGGCACGCGATCGAGATCGGCGAGCCACACCGCGCTCTCCGAATCGCTCGGCGCGCGCCAGTCGCCGCGCGGCGAAAGCGAGCCGCCCGAACCCACCTTCGGCGCATTCGGAATGCAGGTGCGCTTGAACTGGCTGGTACGGAAAAAGCGGTCGAGGAAAATGCGCAGATTGCGCTTGATCGCCGCGAGGTCGTACGCGTTGCGCGCGACCTTGGCGTTCTCGGGCCATGCGCCCGCCTCGCGATCGCCCCACGCATGACGCGCGAGGAAGGCGACCTTGGTCGGCGCGAACCCGAAGCGCAGCGTGTAGTAGAGATTGAAGTCCTGCAGCTCGTACGGCCCGATGGTGCTTTCGGTCTTCTGCTCGGGCGCGCCGTCGGTCTTGCCGGGAATCAGTTCCGGGCTGATGTCGGTGGCGAGGATCGCTTCGAGCACGTCCGCGCCACTTTCGCCGTTCTGGCCGATCTGACCGGTTTCCGCGACCCAGCGCACGAGATGCGTGATGAGCGTCTTGGGCACGCTGGCGTTCACGTTGTAGTGCGACATGTGATCGCCCACGCCATAGGTGCACCAGCCCAGCGCCAGCTCGGACAGATCGCCCGTGCCGATCACGATCGCGTGATTGAAGTTGGCGAGGCGGAACAGGTGATTCGTGCGCTCGCCGGCCTGCACGTTCTCGAAGGTGATGTCGTAGGTTTCCTGCCCTGCCGAATACGGATGGCCGAGGTCTTCGAGCATCTGCATGCAGCTCTGGCGGATGTCGATCTCGCGCGCCGTGCAGCCAACCAGATTCATCAGCTCGCGCGCCTGGCGCAGCGTGCGCTCGCTGGTCGCGAAGCCCGGCATGGTGTACGCAAGGATATTGGCGCGCGGCAGCCCGAGGCGGTCCATCGCCTTCGCGCAGACGAGCAGCGCATGCGTCGAGTCGAGTCCGCCCGACACGCCGATCACCACCTTCTTGATGCCCGCCTGTTGCAGGCGCTGCACCAGCGCCTGGACCTGGATGTTGTAGACCTCATTGCAGCGTTCGTCGCGGCGCTTCGGATCGGCCGGCACGTACGGGAAACGCTCCACGCGCCGCTCGAGCGCGAGCGTCTCGCGGGTCCACGCACCCTGCCCCGCCAGCTCGCAACGGATCACGCGGAACTTCCCGATTTCATCGGCATAGCGGCGGATCGAATCGCCGAACGTGGTCTGGCGGATACGCTCCTGCTGGAGCCGTTCGAGATCGACGTCGGCGAAGATCAGGTGCGAATCGTCGAGAAAACGCTCGGACTGCTTGAGCAGTTCGCCGTTCTCGTAGACCAGCGCCTGGCCGTCCCATGCCATATCGGTGGTCGATTCGCCCTGACCCGCCGAGGTATAGAGATAAGCGGCCAGACAGCGCGCCGATTGCTGCGACACCAGTTGATGGCGATAGCCAGCCTTGCCCACCACCACATTCGAAGCCGAGAGATTCACGAGCACCGACGCGCCCGCGAGCGCCGCGAACGACGACGGCGGAATCGGCACCCAGACGTCCTCACAGATCTCGACGTGAAAGCGCAGCCCCGGAATCTGCGCGGCCTCGAACAGCAGCGAGGCGCCAAACGGCACTTCCGCGCCCGCGATGCGCACGCTGTCGACGCTTGCGCTATCGGCGGCGCTGAACTGGCGCGGCTCGTAGAACTCGCCGTAGTTCGGCAGGAAGCTCTTCGGCACGATGCCCGCGACACGACCGCCCGACACCACGGCGGCGCAATTGAAGAGCGCATGCCCCACGCGCACCGGCAAGCCGACGATCATCACGAGCGGCAGTTCGGCCGACGCTTCCACGATCTGCGCGAGTGCGCGCTCGCAGGCATCGAGCAGCGCCTGCTGATGGAAAAGATCGTCGCAGCTGTAGGCCGACAGACCCAACTCGGGGAACGCGACCAGCGCCGCGCCCTTCGCCGCGGCTTCGCGCGCGAGTGCGAGCGTCTGTTCGGCGTTGAAGGCCGGATCGGCCACGCGGCAACGCGGCACGCCCACGGCCACGCGTGCGAAACCGTGCGAGTAGAGATTGAAGAAGCGCTCTTTCATTTCGATAACCGATAAGCGTTAGCTCGAAGGCGTGGCGGCATAGGCGCCCACACGGAAGATCAGGGCAAGGGCGGCGATGCGGCGGCCCTCACCCGTTCGGGTCGTTTGCTTTACCATGACCGTTTGCCGCGGCGCCGTTCAATTCGTTCAGCGAGTTCGAAGCTGATGCGAGCCATGCGCCGCGCACAGACCGCAACATCGGTCGCAGCATCGGTCAATTCGCACAGAATCCGCACAGCCAGGCAAACACGGGCACGCCAGTTGGACAAGGAACATTTCGATTATCGCACGGGCATTATCGGCTCACCGTCCGAGCTGGACGCAGCCGAATGGAACGCCCTGCTCGCGCGCCAGGCCCAGCCGACGCCGTTTCTGCGCCATGAATTCCTCACGGCGCTCGACGCGACCCGCTGCGCCGCGCCCGAAGCGGGCTGGGCGCCGCAGTTCGTCACCCTGACCGACTCGCGCACGGGGCGCCTCGCCGCCGCCGCGCCCGTCTACCTCAAGGGCCACTCATACGGCGAATACGTGTTCGACTGGGCCTGGGCGGACGCCTACAAGCGCAACGGCCTCGAGTACTACCCGAAGCTGCTGTGCGCGGTGCCGTTCACGCCGGTCCAGGGCACGCGCCTACTGGCCGCCGACGAGACCGCGCGCCGTCACCTGGCCGCCACGCTGCTCGCCTTCGCTGAGCAGGCCGATGTGTCGTCGCTGCACGTTCTCTTTCCGACCGAAGACGAAGCGAGCGCGCTCACTGAGCTTGGCATGATGCAGCGCGAAGGCGTGCAGTTTCACTGGCTCAACGACGGCTATCGCGATTTCGAGGACTTCCTGTCGACGCTCGAGCAAAAGAAGCGCAAGAACATCCGCGCCGAGCGCCGCAAGGTGCGCGACGCGGGCGTCACGCTCAGGCGCATTCGCGGCGAGGACATCCGCGACGAGGACTGGCGCTTTTTCAGCCGCTGCTACCGGCAGACCTACCGCGAGCATTTTTCGTCGCCGTACCTGAATCTCGACTTTTTCCGCATGATCGGTGCGAGCATGCCGGAGAACCTGCTGCTCGTGATCGCCGAGTACGAAGGCAAGCCGATCGCCAGTTCGCTCGTGGTCTATCAACGCGGCGCGAACGGCACGGGCGGCACGCTCTACGGCCGCTATTGGGGCGCGCTCGAACACGTGCCCTGCCTGCACTTCGAGACCGCGTACTACCAGCCGCTGGAATTCTGCATCGAGGAAAAGCTCGACGTGTTCGAAGGCGGCGCACAGGGCGAACACAAGATGGCGCGCGGCTTCATGCCGACGCCTACGCGCTCGGCGCACTGGCTCGCGCATCCGGCGTTTTCCGATGCGGTCGCGCGTTTCCTGGAAAGCGAGACCAACCAGATTCACGCCTATATGCACGAGCTCAACGAACACAACCCGTTCCGTAGCTGACCCGCTCGCGGGATAATCCACGCCTCTTTTTAGGCAACGACCATCATCGCGACCCGAAACATGCCGTGGTTCCTCTATCTGCTCGAATGCGCCGACGGCAGCGTCTATACGGGCATCGCCGTCGATGTTCAAGCGCGCTTCGCGCAGCATGCGAACGGCACGGGCGCGCGCTACACGCGTTCGCGCAAACCGGTGCAAGTGCTCGCGCAGTTCGAGCTGGCCGACCGCGCGAGCGCTTCGCGCGCCGAATACTGGGTCAAGCGGCTGCGTCCGCACGAAAAGCGCGCGCTCGCGGTGGGCGATCGCTCGCTCGATTCGGTGCTGCCGCCACCGCCGCCGCCTGAGCCAGCCGAGCCGCCCGAGAGCGCTCAGCCCGAAGCGCAAACGCCCGCCGCCTGAATCGCACACGCATAAAAAAACCGCACGGCCTTGCGGCGCGTGCGGTTTTTTCGTGGCGAAACTCGCGAAAGCTTACTTCTGCGCGTTCGCAACGCCTTCGGTGATTTCCTTGTGAGCGGCTTCGATACCTGCCCAGCCGTCGACCTTGACCCACTTGCCCTTTTCGAGCGCCTTGTATTGCTCGAAGAAGTGCTTGATCTGGTCCTTCAGGTACTCGGGCACGTCGTCCAGCGACTTGATGTTGGCCGTCATCGGGCAAACCTTGTCGTGCGGCACGGCGATCAGCTTGGCGTCGACGCCCGACTCGTCGGTCATCTGCAGCATGCCCAGCGCGCGCGAACGCACGACCGAACCTGCCAGCAGCGGGAACGGCGTGATCACCAGCACGTCGACGGGGTCGCCGTCGCCCGACAGCGTCTGCGGGATGAAACCGTAGTTGACCGGGTAACGCATGCCGGTGCCGACGAAACGGTCGACGACGAGCACGCCCATTTCCTTGTCGGCTTCGTACTTGACCGGATCGCTTTGCGCCGGAATCTCGATGATGACGTTGAAGTCGTGCGGCAGATCCTTGCCGGCGGGCACGTTTGCGAAGCTCATGAGCGTTCTCTGTTGAAAAGGGAAATAAGCGACGGTTTGCACGCCAGGCGGCGCGCGCAAGGCAGACCCGCGCGCGGCGCGCCGGCACGAAACCGGACGTTGAAGGTTGGCGCCCATTATAGCCAATCGGCCAGGGCATTCCGATGATGCCCCTCGCCTGTTCCGCTGTGCGGGATGTAGCGTTTCCTGAATTGCGGCACGCCCCCGCCGCGTTTGGCGCGATAATCGACTGGCCGGCCCGCCAGTCCGATCACGCGCTTGCCCGCCCGGCGCGCAGCATCTTTGCCTTCTTGCGCGGTTTTCGCGCATTGCTCATCGCATTGCTCGTGTTTCCCTCCCTGGTTTCTCCAACCCTTGACGAGGCGCATGCATGGAAGAAGCGAAGCATTTCATCGGCGGAGAGTGGTCCCCGCCCGCCAGCGGCGAGACCCTCGCCGCGCTCGATCCCTCCACTGGCCAGCCTTTCGCGCAGATCGCGCGCGGCAACGCCGCCGACATCGACGCGGCGGTCACAGCCGCACGCTCGGCCTATGAAGGCGCCTGGGGCGCGCTGTCCGCCACCGAACGCGGACGCTTGCTGTTCGCGCTCTCGGGTCTCGTGGCGCGCGACAAGGAAACCCTCGCGCAGATCGAAGCCCAGGACACCGGCAAGCCCCTCAAGCAGGCCCGCGCCGACGCCGCCGCACTGGCTCGCTACTTCGAGTTCTACGCAGGCGCCGCCGACAAGTTGCACGGCGAGACCTTGCCCTACCAGGCCGGCTACACCGTGCTGACGATCCGCGAGCCGCACGGCGTGACGGGCCATATCGTGCCGTGGAACTACCCGATGCAGATCTTCGGGCGCAGCGTCGGCGCGGCGCTCGCGGCGGGCAACGCTTGCGTGGTGAAGCCCGCGGAGGACGCCTGCGTCTCGCTCTTGCACGTGGCGGCGCTCGCGCGCGAAGCCGGTTTGCCGCCGGGCGCGCTCAATATCGTCACGGGCCTCGGCCACGAGGCGGGCGCCGCGCTCGCGGCTCACGCGGGCATCGACCACATCTCGTTCACCGGCTCGCCGCTCACGGGCAAGCACGTCGCACAGATGGCCGCCGAACATCACGTGCCGGTCACGCTCGAACTGGGTGGCAAGTCGCCGCAAATCGTCTTCGCCGATGCCGACCTCGACGCCGCCCTGCCGGTGCTGATCGCCGCGATCGTGCAGAACGCCGGGCAGACCTGCTCGGCGGGCAGCCGCGTACTGATCGAGCGCAGCGCGTATGAACCGCTGCTCGACCGGCTCGCCGCGGCGTTCGACGCATTGCGCGTCGGCCCGGCAAGCGCCGATCTGGACTGCGGCCCGCTCATCAGCGACAAACAGCGCCGCCGCGTGCGCGATTTCCTCGATGAAGCGCAGCGCGGTGGCATCGCTACGGCAGCGCAAGGCAAGCTCGACGCCCGCGCGCCCGATGGCGGCTTCTACGCCCTCCCGACGCTGCTACGCGACGTGCCGTCGCAAAGCCGCCTCGCGCAGGAAGAGGTATTCGGCCCGGTACTCGCCGCGATGCCCTTCGATGACGAAGCCCAGGCGCTCGCACTCGCCAACGGCACGCCGTACGGCCTGGTCGCGGGCATCTGGACGCGCGACGGCGCGCGCCAGCTACGCATCGCGCGGCGTGTGCGCGCGGGCCAGGTGTTCGTCAACAACTATGGCGCGGGCGGCGGCGTCGAGTTGCCGTTCGGCGGCACGCGCCAGTCGGGCCACGGTCGCGAGAAAGGTTTCGAAGCGCTCTACGGCTTCACCGTGCTCAAGACCATCGCGATCCGCCACGGCTGAAGCTCACCGCGACATCACAAAAAACGGAGACACCATGCGACTCAAAGGCAAGACCGCCGTGGTCACGGGCGCCGGTTCGGGCTTCGGTGAAGGCATCGCCAAGACCTTCGCGCGCGAAGGCGCCAACGTCGTCATCAACGATCTGAACGCCGAAGCGGCGCAGCGCGTGGCGAGCGAGATCGCCCTCGCGGGCGGCAAGGCCATCGCCGTGCAGGGCGACATCACGCGCGAAGCCGACTGGCACGCACTACGCGAAGCGGCCGTCGACGACTTCGGCAGCGTGGAAATCGTCGTCAACAACGCGGGCACCACGCATCGCAACAAGCCGGTGATGGAAGTCAGCGAAGCCGAATTCGACCGCGTCTACGCCGTCAATGTGAAGGGCCTCTACTGGAGCGTGCGCGCGTTCGTGCCGCACTTTCGCGAGCGCGGCGGCGGCGCGTTCGTCAACATCGCCTCGACCGCGGGCATCCGGCCGCGCCCCGGACTCGTCTGGTACAACGGCAGCAAAGGCGCGATGATCGTCGCCAGCAAGGCGCTCGCCGCCGAACTCGGCCCCGACCGGATTCGCGTGAACTGCGTGAATCCGGTGATCGGCGATACGGGCCTGACCGCCGAATTCATGGGCGTGCCCGACACGCCCGAGAACCGCCAGCGCTTCATCGCGACGATTCCGCTCGGGCGCTTTTCCACCCCGCAGGACGTGGCCAACGCCTGCCTCTACCTGGCCTCGGACGAAGCGGCCTTCATCACCGGCACCTGCCTCGAAGTGGACGGCGGACGCTGCGTCTGAGCCTGACTAACGCGTCGTAAGTGCTTGACGCATTGGTGTTTTCCCGCGCCGTCCGGGCCTGGCGGCGCGTATAGAATGGTCGTGCTTTGTCCACGAATAGCCGCCATAACAAGACGGCAACAACGCGGGCCAAACCAGCGGCCCGCACGGAGACATCATGGCCAGTCCAGCGAATCACCTGCCGCACGCGGGCGCGGGTGCGCCCCTGCCCGCCTTCGAGGAAGCCACCTACCGCAAGGTCGCGTGGCGTCTGATCCCGCTTCTCATGCTCTGCTATGTGGTCGCGTACCTCGATCGCGTGAACGTGGGCTTCGCCAAGCTACAAATGAGCACGGCGCTAAATCTCTCCGATGCGGTCTATGGCTTCGGCGCGGGCATCTTCTTCATCGGCTATTTTCTGTTCGAAGTGCCAAGCAATGTGATCCTGCATCGAGTGGGCGCACGCGTGTGGATCGCGCGCATCATGGTCACGTGGGGCCTCGTGTCGATCCTGACGATGTTCGTCACCACGCCCACCATGTTCTACGTGATGCGCTTTCTGCTGGGCCTGTGCGAGGCGGGCTTCTTCCCCGGCATCATCCTCTACCTCACCTACTGGTATCCGGCGCATCGGCGCGGACGCATGACGACGTGGTTCATGACGGCCATCGCGCTCTCGGGTGTGATCGGCGGCCCGGTTTCCGGCTGGATCCTCAAGTCCTTCGACGGCGCGAACGGCTGGCAGGGCTGGCAATGGCTGTTTCTGCTCGAAGGGCTGCCTTCGGTGATCGTCGGCGTGCTGGTGTTCTTCGTGCTGGACGACCGCATCGGCGACGCCAAATGGCTCACGGCCGAAGAACGCGCGCTGCTCCAACGCAATATCGCCGCCGAGGACGCCACCAAGGAAGATCCGCCCCTGCGCACGGTGCTCACGAGCCCGCGCGTGCTGCTGATGAGCCTCACCTACTTCTCGTTCGTGATGGGGCTCTACGGCGTGAGTTTCTGGCTGCCCACCATCATCAAGGCGACGGGCGTGAAGGATGCGCTCTCGATCGGGTTGCTTTCGGCGATTCCGTTTGGGGCGGCGGTGATCGGCATGGTGCTGGTCGCGCGCAGCGCCGACCGGATGCGCGAGCGGCGCTGGCATATCGCGATTCCGGCCGCGCTGGGCGCGCTCGGTCTCGTGCTGTCGGTGACGTGGGCGCACGATACGGTGCTCGCGATGGCCGCACTCACGCTCGCGACCATCGGCATCCTCACCACGCTGCCGCTGTTCTGGAGCTTGCCCACGGCATGGCTCGCGGGCACGGGCGCCGCGGCGGGCATCGCGCTCATCAACTCGATCGGCAATCTCGCGGGCTTTCTGAGCCCGTATGCGGTGGGCTGGCTCAAGCAGGCCACCTCGGCCAATGACTCGGGCATGTATCTGCTCGCGGCCTGTTTGATCGTGGGCGGATTACTCGCGCTTTGTGCGCCGGCGAAGCTGGTGAATCGCTGAGCGCTTCCTCAGCTCCCAAAAGAAAATGGCCGCTTTTCAGCGGCCATTTGTCATTGCGGCATGGTCGACAGAAGCATCAAACGACGTTCATCGCCAGCGCGCTTTCGCGATAGTGCGTAGCCGCCTTGCCAGCATCGCCCAGCTCCTCGTGCAAACGCGCAAGCGCGCGGTGCGAGCGGATCTTGAGCGGCTCGTTGTGGTTCGCGTTGGCCGACTTGAGCGCCGCTTCGAGGAACGACTGCGCCTTGCCCCAGAGCTGCTGCTTCAGGCACAAACGGCCCAATGCGAACAACAGGTCGCCGTCTTCGGGACGCTCCTTGCGCCACGCTTCGGCCTTCTGGATAAGCGGCAACGCGTCGCTGCCCGCCGTGTCCGGATAACGACGCAGCAAACGCGCGTCCCAGTTCTGTGCGAGCGCTTCCTCGACGATCTTGCGCGCGTCGTTCTGGCGCTCCAGCGCGATCAGCAGTTCGGCTGCGCAATCGGCCAGACGCGGCGAATGACGCTCGACCGGCGTGAGCGCATGCCACAGTTCGAGCAGCGCGTCGGCGTTATGACGACGCTCGCGCAGCAGGTTCTCCGCCGCGAGCTGGCGCAGGCGCACCGCCACGGCCGGATGCAGCGCCTCGCGCTTTTCCAGCGTCTTCACGAGCTTGAGCACTTCGCTCCAGTTCTTGAGCTGCTGCTGCGCGCGCAGTGCGATCTGCTGCGCGTGGATGCGACGCCCGCCCTGGGTGCGCATCTCGGTGAGCGCGGCGAGCGCGCCGTCCGCGTCGCGGCCATCGGCGCGCATGTCGGCGGTGGCCAACAGGCGCGCTTCCTGAAGCTCAGGATCTTCGACCTGGGTGAGCCATTCGTCACGGCGCGCGTACTCATGCAGACGATGCGCGGCGTTCGCGGCGATCAGCCCGGCGGCGCCCTTGTTGTTCTCGTCGGCGAGCGAGTCGCGCGCGGCCTTTTCGGCACGCGAGAAACGGCCCGCATAGAGATTGCCCACAGCGTCACGCAGCGCCGAATGGGCCTTTTCCTTGCGCGCACGCGCCCGATAGGCGGCCACGCGGCGCGGCATCGTCACGATATTGCGCACGAAACGCAGGATCGCGTAAAGCAGCAAAAACGCCACGACGATGCCGACCACGAACAGGTTCAGCGAGACATCGACGCGATACGGCGGATAGACGAGCAGCACCTGCCCCGCGTCGAAGCGCCCCACCGTCGCGAGCGCGACGGCCACCGCAAAAAGAAGCGCGAGCCAGAGAAGTCCACGGATCGCCATGTCTTACCCCCGGCTCTGATATTGCTGGATCGCCTTCAGGCTCTCGTCGAGCGTGGGCAGTGCAACCGCGCTCGAGCCGGCATCCACCTGCTTGAGCAGATCGCGCACGTTCTGCGTCTCCTTCGCGTTGGCGTCGAAGTAATGCGCGAGCGCCGTGTCGGCGGCAGCGAGGTCGGACTTGAGCGTGGCTTCGTTGCGCGAGAGCAGCGACAGGCGTGCCGACAGCAGGCGCAGTTTCACGTTTTCGCGCACGAAGTAGCCCTGGTCGGGCGACGCGAGCATGGCGTCGGCGTTGTCGATGCGGCGCACCTGCACGAGGCTGCCGATCTGCTGGCCGATGCCGGTCACGAACGTGTCGAGCCAGGCCTTCCAGCGCGGCTCGCCGGTTGCGGCGGCGGTCGCGGCGACGTCGGCAGGCGCGGCGGCTTCGGGTTTCGTGTGCGCGACGATCGCTTCGCCCGCGAGCGGCAGTTTGTCGATCGCGGCGAGCGCGGTGTCGAGCTTGATCGCCATGCCCGCGAGATCGGTGGACGGCGCGGCCTTGAGCTTGTCGGTGTCCTGCGCGATGGCCTTGCGCACCGCGAGCGCCTGCGGGCTGGCCGAGGCGGCGAGGCGCGTGTCGGCGCTTTGCAGCGCGAACAGCGCGAGCTGCGTGTTGCCGGTCAGTTGAAGCTGCTCGCTCGCGCTCGACAGCATCTGGCCGACTTCGGCGAGCGTCCAGTCGTCGCGATTCTTGGCGAGATCGGCGTATTGCTGAGCTAGCGCCTGCTGCGAGGTCTGCGCGTCGGCGATCTTGCCTTCGAGCTGCGACATCTGCTTGTCGATCTGCTGGGCGCCGCTCACGGCCTGATCGGCGCGCGCGCGCAGCGCGGCGGTCTGCTGGTCGGCGGCCTGCTGGCGCTGCGCGAGCGCCGCATCCATGCGGTCGAGCTTGCGGTTGAGCGCGTAGCCGCCCGCACCCGCGCCCGCCGCGACGAGCACCACCACGAGCCAGAGGATCGCGGAGCCCGCGCCGCTGCGGCGCGTGTTCGAGCCGCCGGGCGGCGTAGTCGGCGCGGAGGAATAAGACGATGCTGGCCGCGCCGTGGACTGCGAGGAGGTCACCGCAGACGCGGAAGACGAAGCCGACGAGGCGCCTGGATTGGGAACGTGGCTGGAATCGTTCTGATCAGTCATGCGTGGTTGTGCCGGCGGCGAGGCCGGGGTGTTCTGAGCCGGTTGAGCCGCGGACTGCGCGGCCGAAAAAACATCGGGAGAAACCGAGGATGCCGACAGGGACGATGCGAGTCCGGTCAGCGTATCGACGATGCGTTCGTCGCCCGCGCCGGACACCGTAATCCTATCAAAACCCAATGAGCGCGCCGTCTCGGCGATGCGCGGATGCGGCGCGACCAGCCGGGCGTGGCGCAGCTCGACGATTTCGCCCGCCGTGAGGTGCTCGCGTGCGAGTTCGTCGAGATTGCGCACACCCTCGGAGCTGGTCACGAGCCAGGCGTGCGGCGCGCCTTCGAGCAGCGCATGCACCGACGCCCATGCGCCGATCGGCGGCTCGGGGACGATACGGCGATAGGCGGCGACGGCCTCGACTTCGGCGCCCGCTTCGCGCAGGCGGTCGGCGAGCCATTCTCGCCCGCCGTCGCCGCGCACGATCAGCACGCGCTTGCCCGCGAAGGCGTTCGCGCCGAGCGTCTTTTCGAGCGCTGCGTACAGCGATTCGGAGTCGAAGCGGGCCGGTTCCTCGTCGGCGGCGCCAGCCGGGCTGATGACGCGGTGTTCGGGCGCGGCCACGCCCCGGCGCGCGAGCGCGGCGACGCTGGCCGGCCCGACTACGGCCACTGGCAGCGCATGTGGCCAGATCGACGAGATCGCGCTGTAGCAATCGAACGCGCGGTCGACAGCGTTGGGCGAGACGAAGACCACCAGCGCATAGCGGTCGAGCGCGCCAAGCGCCTCGCGCAGCGCAGCATCGTCGCGCACGGGCGCGATGGCGATAAGCGGGAAATCGAGCGGCTTGAGGCCGCGTGCGGCGAGCTGCGCAGCGAGCGTGTCCGATTGACCGGCCGGCCGGGTAATGACGACCGTGAACGGCTCGCCAGCGTGGCCGCTGCGACCCATCTGGTCCGTCTGGCCCGTCGGGTCATCAGGCTGCGCGCCATCGGCCGGACCACCCCACTCGTCGGGTTGGGCCGAACCGGGAGCGCCGCCGCGGCGCGACTGCCAGGGGCTCGTCATCGTCCGTCCGCGTCGCTGTTCGAACCGCTGGCGCCCGACGCCGACGGAGGGGCATTCGGCACGCGCTGCTCGTCGGGACCGGCTTCGGCGAGCGCGCGCACGATGTCGAGCGCGCCCTGGGCGATCAGGTCGTCGGCGACCTTGCGCCCGAGTGCGACGGCCTCTTCCACCGTGGCGGGCGCGGTGGCTTCCTCGGCGGCCAGCACGCGGCTCGCGTCGGGCGTGGCGATGGTGCCGCGCAGCGCGAGCTTGCCGTCCTGCCACTGCGCGTAGGCCGCGAGCGGCACCGAGCAACTGCCGCCCAATGCGCGCGAGACCATGCGTTCGGCTTCTACGGCCTTTGCCGTGGCGTCGTCGTGCAACGGCGCAAGCCATGCAGCGACATCGGCGCGGTCGGCGCGGATCTCGATGCCGAGCGCGCCCTGCCCCGCTGCCGGGAGACTATCCTCGGGCGCCAACAGTGCGCGGATGCGCGCGCCGAGGCCCAGACGCTTGAGGCCCGCCGCCGCGAGGATGATGGCCGCGTAATCGCCGCGATCGAGCTTGGACAGACGCGTATCGAGATTGCCGCGCAGCGGTTTCACATCCAGATGCGGATAGCGCGCGCGAATCATCGACTCGCGACGCAGGCTGGAGGTGCCGACCACGGCGCCCGGCGGCAGCGCCGCGAGCGAGTCGTAGTCGTTGGAAACGAAGGCGTCGCGCGGGTCTTCGCGCTCCATGATGGCCGTGAGCGCGAAGCCCTCGGGCAGCTCCATGGGCACATCCTTGAGCGAATGCACGGCGAGATCGGCACGACCTTCGGCCAGCGCCTGCTCCAGTTCCTTCACGAAAAGACCCTTACCGCCGACTTTCGACAGCGTGCGATCGAGAATTTGATCGCCACGGGTGGTCATTCCGAGGATTTTCACCTCGCAGGATGGATATAATTTGTGCAGCGCAGCTTGCACATGTTCGGCCTGCCACATCGCGAGGCGGCTCTCTCGCGAAGCGATGACCAGCGTGCGCGGTGTGGCCGACATGGGCGCGGATAACGTCTCGGAATTCATGGCAAGCACATCGAATGACGGGTTCGAAAAACAGAATCGGATAACAGGCAATGTTAGCACGCGCCCCTTTTTCGGCATCCCCGATAAGCGGTGAGCAAGGCGCGTGCGGCGGCAAGGAAGAGACGAGGCTCGAACAGGAGCCGTGTGCGCCCGCGCGTTTTACGCGCGCGACAGGCGCATCGGCCATTCTCCCCTTTTCCGCCATGCGGTCCACTTTAAGCGACCGCTTCCCAGCAAAGCCTGCGCCCGATACGCTCCACGTTTTCTTCGACGTTTGCAGACAGATTGCAATGTGCTTCGTTCGATCAGATTGATCCCTTTAAACCGCACGTGCGGCAGGGCGAAATGATCAGACGATGAGCGCACGAGATTCAGGCAATAAGCGCAGCAAAAAGCGCGGCACAATGCAGCGCAGCTAGCACAGGATGGCGTGCCCATCCGCTCCAGGCAACACCCGAAGTACCTGAGTCGCGGTCCCCGCCGCGGCCATGCAGTTGGCAGTCCCCAAACAACCTGTCCACCCTCTGTTGGCCTGAGTTGGGACTTTCGCGCCCGACTTCGGCCCATCGAGGGCAATTGCTGGCTAGTCTTAAGGAAAACATCGTGAAGTCTTCCGGATCGGCGCGCGCAGAGCGCCGCAACAACGCACCGCAGAACGCATCTTCCGCCGCCGAGGCGCAGGCGGAAAAATCCACCGTCACGAAGACCACGAAAAAAACGACCCAGACCGTGACAAAAGCTGCGACGCGCAGCGCAAGCGAGTCCGCCAGCGCGCCCAAGGCTGCGAAGGCGAGCAAGGCCGTGAAGGCTGAGAAGGCCGCAAAAGCGCCGAAGGCCAGCAAGGTCGCGAAGTCGGCATCGCAATCCGCCCCGAAAGCCGCCGGTGCCTCGCGCAACGGCCGCGCGCGCGACGACAAGGACCAGCCCCTCTTCGAAGACATCCGCTATCTGGGCCGCCTGCTCGGCGAAGTGCTGCGCGAGCAGGAAGGCGACGCCGTGTTCGACGTGGTGGAAACGATCCGCCAGACCGCCGTGCGCTTTCGCCGCGAAGACGACAACGCCGCCGCGCTCGCGCTGGAGAAGCAGCTTCGCGCGCTCTCGCCCGAGCAGACCGTGAGCGTCGTGCGCGCCTTCAGCTACTTCTCGCATCTTGCGAATATCGCCGAAGACCGCCATCGCAATCGCCGCCGCCGCATTCACGACCTGCAAGGCTCGGCACCCCAAGCCGGCACCATCGCGCATTCGCTCGAACGTCTCGCGCAGGCCGGTTCGGCCGCTACGCCCGTGCTCCAGCAGTTCTTCAACGACGCGCTGATCGTGCCCGTGCTCACCGCGCACCCGACCGAAGTGCAGCGCAAGAGCACGCTCGATTCGCAACACGATGTCGCGCGCCTGCTGGCCGAGCGCGACCAGCCGCTCACGCATCGCGAACTCGAACAGAACGAAGCGCTGCTGCGCGCGCGCGTGACCTCGCTGTGGCAGACGCGCATGCTGCGCGACGCACGCCTGACCGTGGGCGACGAAATCGAGAACGCGCTCTCGTACTACCACACGACCTTCCTCACCGAAATCCCCGCGCTGTACGGCGAGATCGAAACGCAGCTCAAGGAACACGGCCTGTCCGCGCGCCTGCCCGCGTTCTTCCAGATGGGCAGCTGGATTGGCGGCGACCGCGACGGCAATCCGAACGTCACGTCGGCCACGCTCGAAGAAGCGAGCGAGCGCCAGGCGCAGGTGATCCTGCAGCACTATCTCGACGAAGTGCACAAGCTGGGCGCGGAGCTGTCCGTGTCGAACCTGCTGGCCGGCGCGAGCGACGAACTGAAGGAGCTGGCCGACGCCTCGCCCGACCAGTCGCCGCATCGCGTGGACGAACCGTATCGCCGCGCGCTGATCGGCGTCTATACGCGCCTCGCTGCGAGCGCGCGCGTGCGTCTGGGCGAAGGCGTGGTGGCCGTGCGCAGCGCGGGCCGCGGCGCAGCCCCCGTGCGTGCAACACCTTATGCCGATGCGGCGGAGTTTTCGCGCGATCTGCGCGTGCTGATGGACTCGCTCGCCGAGCATCACGGCGCGTCGCTCGCGACGCCGCGTCTCGCCCCGCTATTGCGCGCAGTCGAAGTATTCGGCTTCCATCTGGCCTCGATCGATCTGCGCCAGAGCTCGGACATCCACGAAGCCGTGATCACCGAACTGCTCGCACGCGCAGGCGTCGAAGCCGACTATGCTTCGCTCTCCGAAGAAGACAAGCAGATCCTGCTGCTCGCGCAACTGGCCGATCCGCGCACGCTGCGCTCGCCGTATCTCGACTACTCGGACCTCGTGAAGAGCGAGCTGGGCGTGCTGGAAATGGCGCGCGTGACGCGCGAGAAGTTCGGCGCGCGCGCGGTGCGCAACTACATCATCTCGCACACCGAAACGGTCTCCGACCTGCTCGAAGTGATGCTGCTGCAAAAGGAAACCGGCCTGCTGACCGGTCGCCTCGGCCATGCGGAAGATCCCGCCAAGGCCGCGCTGATGGTGATTCCGCTCTTCGAGACGATTCCCGACTTGCGCCATGCCTCGGGCATCATGCGCGACCTGCTCGCGCTGCCGGGCATCGACGGCATCGTCGAGCATCAGGGCAACGAGCAGGAAATCATGCTCGGCTACTCGGACAGCAACAAGGACGGCGGCTTCCTCACCTCGAACTGGGAGCTGTACCGCGCCGAGCTGGCGCTCGTCGCGCTCTACAAGCAGCGCGGCATCACCCTGCGCCTGTTCCACGGCCGCGGCGGCACGGTGGGTCGCGGGGGTGGTCCGACCTACAACGCCATCCTCTCGCAGCCGCCGGGCACGGTCGAAGGCCAGATCCGCCTGACCGAGCAGGGCGAAGTCATCGCCAGCAAGTTCGGCAATCCGGAGATCGGCCGCCGCAATCTGGAAACGGTGATTGCCGCGACGCTGGAAGCCACGCTGCTGCCGCACGGCAACTCGCCGGAGCAACTGCCCGTGTTCGAAGAGACGATGCAAAAGCTCTCCGACGATGCGATGGCGGCGTACCGTTCGCTCGTCTACGAGACGCCGGGCTTCACGGACTACTTCTTCGCCTCGACGCCGATCACGGAAATCGCCGAACTCAACATCGGCAGCCGTCCGGCTTCGCGCAAGCTGCAAGACGCGAAAAACCGCAAGATCGACGATCTGCGCGCGATTCCCTGGGGCTTCTCGTGGGGCCAGTGCCGCCTGCTGCTGACGGGCTGGTACGGTTTCGGCAGCGCGGTGTCGTCATATCTCGACGACGCGGGCAGCGATGCCGAACGCGCACGGCGCCTCGCGCTGTTCAAGAAGATGTACAAGAGCTGGCCGTTCTTCGCGAACCTGCTCTCGAACATGGACATGACGCTCGCCAAGACCGACCTCGCGGTGGCGTCGCGCTACGCGCAGCTCGTGACCGACAAGAAGCTGCGCAAGCACGTGTTCGAGCGCATCGTCGCCGAGTGGGAACGCACGACCAAGGTGCTCGACGAGATCACGGGTTCGAACGGGCGTCTCGCCGATAACCCGCTGCTCGCGCGCTCGATCAAGAACCGCTTCCCGTACCTCGATCCGCTCAATCACTTGCAGGTCGAGCTGATCAAGCGTTATCGCGCAGGCGACCCGAGCCCGCGCGTGCGACGCGGGATTCACCTGACGATCAACGGGATCGCGGCCGGGTTGCGCAATACGGGTTAAGTTGCGACGCGTCGGATTCGCGCTTAAAGCCCCGCTGGTTGCCCGCCAGCGGGGTTTTGCTTTTAAGGCACGGGCAAGCTGATCTCGCATATGAAAAAACTGATAACGGGAACGACTGTATTCGCACTTTTGTTCGTGGCGGGCATGGCCCATGCCGATGAAGGCTCCGTTGGCCTTGGCAGCGCCTTGGGCCCGCTGATTCTGATCGTGCTGGTGGGCTGGCTGCTGAGCGTCGCCGCGGTCTACTTTGTTTTCAGAAGCATCCGGCGCGGCTGGGGCCTCCCCGCCACTGTGATTTATCTCTTTTCACCAGCCCTTTTCTTCGCCGCGCACTCGCTCTGGGCGGATGCCTTCGGATCAAAGAACGACATGACAACCGAAACCGCGGCCCGTCCTGTTGTCATCGCGGGCGCAACGTTTCCGGCCGGCAGCGAGATCGACTATCTCCAGGCGGGATTCGGGCGCTGGTCCCGCACACCGGTCTTCGCCCGCAGTGAGCGCCCCGTGAAGTGGGGAGCGGTAGAAATCCGGGAACTTCAGATCGACGGATAT
Organism: Paraburkholderia sp. J67; assembly: GCF_905220265.1. Lineage (NCBI taxonomy): Bacteria > Pseudomonadati > Pseudomonadota > Betaproteobacteria > Burkholderiales > Burkholderiaceae > Paraburkholderia > Paraburkholderia sp. J67. The sequence continues at coordinate 468,699 of NZ_CAJMZK010000002.1, read as the reverse complement.
GCGGCACACACCGTGAACGTCACGCTCACGCACGATCAAACGGTCGCAACACGCTGGACCTGCACAGACGACGAAAGGTCGACCCATTTCGATGTCGCTTCGCAGCCGCCACAGTTGCTGGGTTGCTCGCTCGCCGCGAGTCTGACGCTCGGCGGCATGCGCTGGCCCGCCGGAAGCACGTTGCGGAATCAGGCCAACGACTGGGTGCTGTACTGGGAAGCCCGCTCAAACGGAGGCGGCGGAGACACCACCGTCGCCTCGTTCGGCTTCCCCCTCTTCAGGATGAAAGCCCACTATGGCCCGGCGCTCGACCTCAAGTCATGGTCGGGCGAGACGCTGGGCGAGACTAGCGAGGATCTGGACATGGGGGGTTACCGGTTCCCGAAATCGTCGATGGAACTCATCACGCGGATGGCAGATGGCGCGCTGCGCGTCGAAGGTCCGTCGACGGACTTGAAGACCGGCTTGACGCGTCAATGCGTGATGATGCGTGGCAAGTCGGTCGCGCCTTGCACGGAAGCCGAAGTGAACCAGGCGCGTGACGAGCCGAATCCCTTTTTCTGAGTCCGCCGAGGGCGCTCCGCCTACGCGTGCGCCCTCGCACGGCGCGTCGCCTCAATCCCGCCGCGTCGCCTCGATCATCAACGCATCGAGCTTGAAGGACTGATCGGCCTGCACGTCGAAATACTGACGCACCTCGTCGGGCGCGCTCGTCCACATCGAGCGGATCGCCGTGACGCGTTCGGTCGGCGTGCGCATGCGCGCCACCCACGTATCGAAGTCGATCGCGATGCGCCAGCGCTCGGTCACCGTCGCATCGAAACCCGCGCCGTCGAGCATCGCGACCCACTCGTCCGCGCGATAGTCGCGGATATGCGAAGCGTCGCGCAGCACTTCCACGGCCTGGATATGCGTGTCGTAGAGCGGATCGTCGATACCCGCAATGTCGATGAACTTGAGGCGGCCGCCCGGCTTGAGCACGCGATGCACTTCGCCGAGCGCACGCGGCACGTCGCGCCAGTGATGCGCGCTCATGCGACTGATCGCCCAGTTAAAAGAGCCGTCCGCGAACGGGAGCGTTTCAGCGGCGCCCTGTTGCGTGCGGATGCGGGTGAGGCCGCGCTCTTTGGCGGCCGCCTCGACAGTCGCGAGCATCGGCGGCGCGATGTCGTAAGCCACCACTTCGCGCACGTGCGGCGCCACGGCGAAGCTCGCGTGACCCGCGCCGCAGCCCATGTCCAGCACCGTCGCATTGCCGCAGGTCGCCGCGAAGGTGGCGGCGAGGTTCTCCAGATCCGCGCCGCTCGCGTGGACCTGGCTCGTGAGATAGGCGGCGGCGGTCGAGCCGAAGGCGTCGGCGACCTGATCGTGATGCTTCATCGCATGCTCCTGTTTTTGCGGGGTGTGCACACGCCTTGAACGCCCTGGGTGTTGGGCGTGCTGCGCGCGTGTCGTGTCTTCATGGTGCGCCGCGCCGCCATCGAGCCTGGCGGCACGGCGCCTGGGGTTCCCCGGGCGGTTGACGCGGCGGCCCGGCGTCGCGTCTGCCGTTACAATAGAGCCCCTTCTGTACCAGTACAAGTTAAGCAATTATTCTGGTATCAACAGCACCTGCCCCGGTTTCCTGTCTTCATGAGTATCGATACCCGCGCCGCGTCTACGGACGCCGGTTCCGCCAAGACCCTCGACGCCACGCCCGCGCGCGCGCTGGGCGAATTCATCCGCGCCCATCGCGAGCGGCTTTCGCCCGAGGCCGTCGGCCTGCCGCCGGGCCCGCGCCGCCGCACGCCCGGCCTGCGCCGCGAGGAAGTCGCCCAACTATGCGGCGTGAGCCCGACCTGGTACACGTGGATCGAGCAGGGCCGGCCGGTGTCGGCCTCGGCGGATGCACTTGCGCGCATCGCCGTGGCGCTGCAGCTCTCGCGCGCCGAGCGCGCCTATCTGTTCGAGCTGGCCGCGCAGCGCGACCCCGCCGAGCCCGATGCGCCCGGCGCCGCCGACGCGCCCGCCACGCTGCTGCAAACCGTGCAGCTGGTGGACGCGCCCGCCTACGTGCTCGACCGCCAGTGGACCGCGATCGCCTGGAACACCCATGCCGCCGATCTCTTTACCGGCTGGCTCGACGGCGAGCACGACCGCAACCTGCTGCGCTTCACCTTCACCGAAGCGCTTGGCCAGGAGTTGATCGTCGACTGGGAGACTCGCGCGCGCCGTCTGGCCGCCGAGTTCCGCGCCGATTCGATCCGCCATCTGAATGACGCGCCCACGCGCGCGCTGATCGATTCGCTGCTGGCTTCGAGCGACGCGTTCGCGCGCTACTGGGCCTCGCAGGACGTGTTCGAGCGCGAGGGCGGGCGGCGCGAGTTCAACCATCCGCGCCACGGCCGCGTCGCCTACGACCAGATCACCCTCAAGCCCGCGCACCGCGAAGACCTCAAGCTGGTCGTCCTCGTGCGGCTCTGAGCCAGCGCGCCGCGCCCGCTCCCCCGGGAAGCGGTGCGCGCCGATGGTAAAATCGATAACTTTCCCGCTGCGCGCGGCGCGAGGCTGCGATTCGATCCGCTTCAATCCGCCTCTAGCGCCCTGCCGCGCAGCACGCTTTCTCACCGCTCGTTCACGCCCCATCACCATGACGTCCCAACTGCACAAAAAAGGCGAAGCCTGGTCGGCTCGCTTCTCCGAGCCCATGTCGGAGCTGGTCAAACGCTATACGTCGTCGGTTTTCTTCGACAAGCGACTTGGCCTCGTCGATATCGAGGGCTCGCTCGCGCACGCGTCGATGCTGGCCGCGCAGAAGATCATCTCCGCCGACGACCTCGCCGCAATCCAGGGCGGCATGGCGCAGATCAAGGGTGAGATCGAGCGCGGCGAGTTCGAGTGGAAGCTCGACCTCGAAGACGTGCACCTGAACATCGAAGCACGCCTCACGGCCCTGATCGGCGACGCCGGCAAGCGCCTGCACACGGGCCGCTCGCGTAACGACCAGGTCGCGACCGACATCCGCCTGTGGCTGCGCGGCGAAATCGATCGCATCGGCGGCCTGCTGGGCGACCTGCGCGGCGCGCTGCTCGACCTGGCCGAACAGCATTCGGGCACGATCATGCCCGGCTTCACCCACCTGCAAGTGGCGCAGCCGGTCACCTTCGGCCATCACCTGCTCGCCTACGTGGAAATGTTCACGCGCGACGCCGAGCGCATGGTCGACTGCCGCAAGCGCGTGAACCGCCTGCCGCTGGGCGCGGCCGCACTCGCGGGCACGAGCTACCCGATCGACCGTCACGCCGTGGCGAAGACGCTGGGCTTCGACGGCATCTGCGCGAACTCGCTCGACGCGGTGTCCGACCGCGACTTCGCGATCGAATTCACGGCGGCTGCTGCGCTCGTGATGACGCACGTGTCGCGCTTCTCGGAAGAACTCGTGCTGTGGATGAGCCCGCGCGTGGGCTTCATCGACATCGCCGACCGCTTCTGCACCGGCTCGTCGATCATGCCGCAGAAGAAGAACCCGGACGTGCCCGAACTCGCGCGCGGCAAGACCGGCCGCGTGAACGGCCATCTGATGGGCCTGCTCACGCTGATGAAGGGCCAGCCGCTCGCGTACAACAAGGACAACCAGGAAGACAAGGAGCCGCTGTTCGACACCGTCGATACGGTCGCGGACACGCTGCGCATCTTCGCGGAAATGGTCGCGGGCATCACGGTCAAGGAACAGGCGATGCGCGCCGCCGCGCTGCAAGGCTTCTCGACGGCCACCGATCTCGCCGACTACCTCGTCAAGAAGGGTCTGCCGTTCCGCGACGCGCACGAAGCCGTGGCGCACGCGGTGCGTATCTGCGTCGATCGCGACTGCGATCTGGCCGACCTCACGCTCGACGAAATGCGCCGCGAACTGCCGGCGGTGGCAGATCTGCTGGCTGAAGACGTGTTCGAAGTGCTCACGCTCGAAGGCTCGGTCTCGGCGCGCAATCACCCGGGCGGCACCGCGCCCGAGCAAGTTCGTGCAGCTATCGCGGTAGCTCGCGCGGCGCTCAAGTAAGCGCACAGCAGGCGGTATGCCTTGAAACGGGGCGCGCGACGGACATCGTCGCGCGCCCCGTTTTTTTCGTCTGGATGTCTTCGTTACGCGTTGTGTTGCGCTGTACCCGCTGCAAACCGCGCGAAGTGTGCGCCTCGTCCGGGCTCACGCCAGCCTACGATCGAGGGTTGATCGAAAAAAACGAACGGTTGGATCCGCTTGTGATCCGCCGCCCTGGCATCGTATCGTTGCAGGGTTGCCCGTTCGGCCCAGACCTGCACGCACTCATGATCGTCCGCCCTCACCTCAACTGGTTCCGCATGCTGCTCGCGTGGCGCGGCTCCGTCCTGCCGCAACTGCTGCCGCGCCTCGCTATCGTGCTGTGTCTGTCGATCGTCGCCGTGGCCGCGCACGATCACATCCTGCGCGTGACGGTGAACATGAGCACCGTGCCGTTCTCGCTGATCGGCATCGCATTGGCCGTGTTCCTCGGCTTTCGCAACAACGCGAGCTACGACCGCTACTGGGAAGGCCGCAAGCTCTGGGGGCAAATGCTCAACGAGACGCGCTCGCTCGCGCGCCAGTCGCTCGCCCTGGTGCAAGGCCCGCAAAGCGACAGCACGAACGCGCAGGCCCGCCCATTCGTCGAACTGCTCTGCGCGCTGCCCCATGCGCTGCGCCACCAACTGCGCAACACCGACCCGCGCGCGGATCTCGAAGCGCGTCTGCCGCGCGAAGTGTTCGAGCGCGTCATGGCCTCGCGCTACCGCCCCATGACGATCGTGCTGTGCGCGTCGGAATGGCTGCGCGGCGAAGTGCGCGCGGGCCGTGTCGACGGCTACGCCGTGCTCGCCTTCGAGCGCAATCTCAACGGGCTGTCCGATGTGATCGGCGGCTGCGAGCGCATCGTCTCCACGCCGCTGCCGTTCGCCTATACGGTGATGATCCACCGCACCGTCTACTTCTTCTGCGCGCTGCTGCCCTTCGGTCTGGTGGACAGCATCGGCGCGCTCACGCCGGTCTTTGCCGTATTCGTGGCCTACGCGTTTATGGCGCACGAGGCGATCGCCTCGCAGATCGAAGATCCGTTCGGCACCGAGGATAACGACCTCGCGCTCAATACGATGTCGATTGGCATCGAGGCCGCGCTGCACGATCTGCTCGGCGACCCAACCACGCTGCCGCAGCCCGCGCCGGGGCAATGCGTGCTCGATTGAGGCCGCCGCGCATCGAAGCCGCAGCCGCAAAGTAAAACAGGCGTGAATCGCAAGGATTCACGCCTGTTTTTTCATGGGATCGGGCAGCGGCTCAACGGTTATTGACCGTCTCCGACAAACGCTTGAGCGTCGCCAGCCGCGCGCCCAGCAGATCGAGCCGCGCATGCTCGTCGATGAGTGGCGTGGTCGCGTCGCGATACGCGCGCCATGCGCTCTGCGCGCGCGCCACGGCGGGCCGCGCGTGCTTCGGCATGCGTGCGTAGAGCTGACGGTAGTAGCGGTTCAGATCGAAGCTGACGTGTTCGCAGCGCGCATCGGCGCTACAGGCGCGGGCACGCACGGGCTGGCCCGATGCTGTGGCCGCCGCGCCGCGCAGCGCGAGCGCGCGGTCACGCACCGGTTGCAGGCGCATGTCCGCCTCGTAGATCTGATACGACGAGCCGCTCGTGGTCGCAAAGGCGGCGCCGAGCATGGTGTCCTCGGCGTCGCGCCAGGCGACCCACTTCTGCTGGCTCGCCCGCCAGCGCCGCTGCTGCGCGGGCGGCAGTTTCGCCAGCAGTTGCACGAACGCGGCGTCGGCGGCGCTGCGCCAGGCCGTGCGTGCGTCGTCCATACACTGCACCTGCCCCGCCGTCGACGAACGGTCCGCGCGCGCGAGACACGCGCGCATGCCCGCGTCGATCGGATCGGCCGCCGAGACTTCGGCGTGCGCCGTCGGCGTTACCACGCCAGCCGCGAAAAGCGCCGCCAGCGTGCACGCCGTCGCGAACGAACGCAGGAACCGCACCGTCATGCCGCGTGTCACCGTGCTCAGGCGCGCACGCAATCCACGAAGTACTCGACGCGGCCGTTGATGGTCTCGCCCACGAGCCCGTGGATATCGGTGTGGAAGCCCGGGAAGCGCTCGTTGAATTCGCGCGCGAACTTCAGGTAGTTCACGATCGTCTTGTTGAAGCGCTCGCCCGGAATCAGCAGCGGAATGCCCGGCGGGTACGGCGTGAGCAGGATCGACGTGACACGGCCTTCGAGTTCGTCGATGGCCACGCGGTCGATCTCGCGGTGCGCGAGCTTGGCGAACGCGTCGGACGGCTTCATCGCCGGTTCCATCGTCGACAGATACATCTCGGTCGTCAGGCGCGCGATGTCGTTGGCGCGGTAGACGCTGTGGATCTGCTGACACAGATCGCGCAGGCCCACGCGCTCGTACATCGGGTGCTGCGCGACGAACTCGGGCAGCACGCGCCACAGCGGCTGGTTGTTGTCGTAGTCGTCCTTGAACTGTTGCAGCTCGGTCACCATCGAGTTCCAGCGGCCCTTCGTGATGCCGATCGTGAACATGATGAAGAACGAGTACAGGCCGGTCTTCTCGACGATGATGCCGTGCTCGGCCAGGTACTTCGTGACGATAGCGGCCGGAATGCCGGTCTCGCCGAATTCGCCGTCCACGTCCAGACCCGGCGTGACGATGGTCGCCTTGATCGGGTCGAGCATGTTGAAGCCTTCGGCGAGGTTGCCGAAGCCGTGCCAGTGGTCGTTCGGGCGCAGGATCCAGTCTTCGCGCGAGCCGATGCCTTCCTCGGCCAGATCCTCCGGACCCCAGACCTGGAAGAACCAGTCGTCGCCGTATTCGGCGTCGACCTTGCGCATGGCGCGGCGGAAGTCGAGCGCTTCGGCGATCGACTCTTCCACCAGCGCCGGGCCGCCCGGCGCTTCCATCATGGCCGCGGCCACGTCGCACGACGCGATGATCGCGTACTGCGGCGAGGTGGACGTGTGCATCAGATACGCTTCGTTGAAGCGGTGACGGTCGAACGCGCTGTCTTCCGAATCCTGCACGACGATCTGCGAGGCCTGCGAGATGCCGGCGAGCAGCTTGTGCGTGGAGTGCGTCGCGAACACCAGCGCCTTCGTACGCGGACGGCCCGCGCCAATCGCGTGCATGTCCTGGTAGAACTCGTGGAATTCGGCGTGCGGCAGCCAGGCTTCGTCGAAGTGCAGCGTGTCGAGCATGTCGCCGAGCAGGTCCTTGATCATCTCGACGTTGTAGACCACGCCGTCGTACGTGCTCTGCGTGATCGTGAGAATGCGCGGCTTGACGTTCGGGTTCTTCTCGAGCGCTTCACGGGCGAACGGGTTCGCCTCGATCTTCTTGCGGATGTTTTCCGGCTTGAACTCGTCGCGCGGAATCGGGCCGATGATGCCGAAGTTGTTGCGCGTCGGCGTGAGGAACACGGGGATCGCGCCCGTCATCGTGATCGCGTGCAGGATCGACTTGTGGCAGTTGCGGTCCACCAGCACGATGTCGCCGGGAGCTACCGTTGCGTGCCAGACGATCTTGTTCGACGTGGACGTGCCGTTGGTCACGAAGAACACGTGGTCGGCGCTGAAGATGCGCGCGGCGTTGCGCTCCGAAGCCGCGACCGGGCCGGTGTGATCGAGCAGCTGGCCGAGTTCCTCGACCGCGTTGCAGACGTCGGCGCGCAGCATGTTTTCGCCGAAGAACTGGTGGAACATCTGGCCGAGCGGGTTCTTCAGGAACGCCACGCCGCCCGAGTGACCCGGGCAGTGCCACGAGTACGAGCCTTCGTCGGCGTACTTGACGAGTTCCTTGAAGAACGGCGGCGACAGCGCGTCGAGATACACCTTCGCTTCACGAATGACGTGACGCGCGACGAACTCCGGCGTGTCCTCGAACATGTGAATGAAGCCGTGCAGCTCGCGCAGGATGTCGTTGGGCAGATGGCGCGAGGTGCGCGTTTCGCCGTACAGGAAGATGGGGATGTCGGCGTTGCGCTTGCGCACCGCTTCCATGAACGCGCGCAGCGCGACGATCGCGGGCGCGTGCTCCGGCGCTTCGCCGTCCGCGCCTTCCACGTAGGGCAGCAGCTCGTCGTCGTCGATCGACAGGATGAAGCAGGCCGCGCGGCTCGATTGCTGCGCGAACGACGTGAGGTCGCCGTAGCTCGTCAGCCCGAGGACTTCCGCGCCCTCTTTCTCGATGGCTTCGGCCAGTGCCCGGATGCCGGAACCCGAGATGTTCTCGGAGCGAAAGTCTTCGTCGATGATGACGACGGGAAAACGAAACTTCATGGGGCGATTCTCCAAAAGAAACGACCGCTGCATGTAACGCGCAGCGGCCCCCGTATGTCGTGTAACCAGTGGGTTAAGTGCGCTCGAACGTCAGGTCTTCGGCAGCGTGACGCCGTGCTGGCCTTGATACTTGCCGCCGCGATCCGCGTAAGACACTTCGCAGACCTCGTCGCTCTCGAAGAAGAGCACCTGGGCTACGCCTTCGTTCGCGTAGATTTTGGCAGGCAAAGGTGTCGTATTCGAGAATTCGAGCGTGACGTAGCCTTCCCACTCGGGTTCGAACGGCGTCACGTTCACGATGATGCCGCAACGCGCATAGGTCGACTTGCCGAGGCACACCGTCAGGACGCTGCGCGGGATGCGGAAGTATTCGACCGTGCGGGCCAGCGCGAACGAGTTCGGCGGGATGATGCAGACGTCGCCCTTGAAGTCCACGAACGACTTTTCGTCGAAGTTCTTCGGGTCGACGATGGTCGAATTGATGTTCGTGAAGATCTTGAATTCGTCGGCGCAGCGAATGTCGTAGCCGTAGCTCGACGTGCCGTAGCTGACGATCTTGCGACCGTCTTCCGACGTGCGGATCTGGTCGCGCACGAACGGCTCGATCATCTTCTGCTCTTCGGCCATGCGCCGGATCCACTTGTCGGATTTGATTGCCATGTTGCTCGCTGCGGTCCAGTAGAAAAACGGGGAACGAAAAGGAAAACGTCGCGTCAGGCCCGCCCCGCGCCCATTGGGCCGGCCGGTGCCTCGCGAAAGGCGCCTATTTTACGCGATGTGAGTCGGTGTGCCTGAATTGCGCTCGCGTGCCGCTTTGGCATCGCTTTCGCGGACGTTCAGAGCGTGTTGCCAGCGCCTTACTGCGCCTTGATCACGCCGCACGCGAGCGCCGCGCCGGTGCCGCGCTGCGGGTAGGCATACGGGTCGATGGCGTCGTGATGCACGATCACGGCGCGCTGTAGCACCGAGCGCACGCCGTCGAGCGACACGTCCGTCGCGACGATGAAACCGGTGGCGACGCCGTTCGAGTCCGCATGAATGTTGCCGAGGTCGCCCGCCACGCGCGCGCCGGGCTTCAGGTGTTCGGAGCCGGGGGCGAAGACCGCGCCGGCGCTCGATGCGTCGGTCGCGTTGCAGTCGCCGCGCTCGTGCACTTGCAGCGCATGGTCGGAGTCGGGCGGCAGACCGGCGAGGTTGTAGCTCACCTGCACGCCGTCCGAATGCTCGACGAACGACACGGTGCCGCGCACCTGGCTGCCGACGGTGGGCTGAAGCTGCGTGCCCGCACGCTTGTCCTGCTGGCCCATGAAGCTCGTGCAGCCGCCCAGCAGCATGCCCGTCATCACGACCAGTACGACTGCGTTCCCCGCCTGCCTGTCGTTTCCTTTACCCATGCGATCCTCTTGCCGGCGCACGGCCGCCCCTTGCGGCCGTCGATCCGGACCCATGAATCCCACATGATACCGCGCAGGCGAGCGTCCGCGCGCCCGCTGTGCGCGCAAGGCCGCACGCCGCGGGCCTGGGCTGTCCCGGGCGCACGCGGCGTGCCTTCGCAGGCAGGCTCGACGCGGCCCGCGGGCTCAGGTGTTCTGCACGACGATGGTCGGGAATTTCGAGCTCATGTCGCGCGAGCGCTCGGCGATCTGGATCGCGATGCGGCGCGCGATCGCCTTGTAGGTGCCGGCGACGGCGCTGTCTGGGGCGGCCACGACCGTGGGCGCGCCCGAGTCGGCCTGCTCGCGGATCGAAATATCGAGCGGCAGGCTGCCGAGCACCTCGACGCCATATTCCTTCGCCATGCGCTCGCCACCGCCCGCGCCGAAGATATGCTCGGCATGACCGCAGTTCGAGCAGACGTGCACGGCCATGTTCTCGACGATGCCGAGAATCGGAATGCCCACCTTCTCGAACATCTTGAGGCCCTTCTTCGCGTCGAGCAGCGCGATGTCCTGCGGCGTCGTCACGATCACGGCGCCCGTGACGGGCACGCGCTGCGAGAGCGTGAGCTGGATGTCGCCGGTGCCCGGCGGCATGTCGACCACAAGGTAGTCGAGTTCGCGCCAGTTCGTCTGCCGCAGCAGCTGTTCGAGCGCGGAGGTGGCCATCGGGCCGCGCCAGACCATCGGGTTGTCCTGGTCGACCAGGAAGCCGATCGAGTTGGCCTGCACGCCATGACCTTCGAGCGGGTTCATCGACTGGCCGTCGGGCGATTCCGGGCGGCCGGCGATGCCGAGCATCATCGGCAGCGAGGGGCCGTAGATGTCCGCATCGAGGATGCCGACCGACGCGCCTTCGGCGGCCAGCGCAAGCGCCAGGTTCACGGCGGTCGTGCTCTTGCCGACGCCGCCCTTGCCCGAGGCCACGGCCACGATGTTCTTGACGTTAGGCAAGAGTTTCACGCCGCGCTGCACCGTATGCGCGGCGACTTCATGACGCACCGTCACGCGGCTCGCCTTGACGCCCGGCACCGCGGCGAGCGCGCCGGCCACGTGGGCGCGGATCGCCTCGTACTGGCTCTTCGCCGGATAGCCGAGCACGATCTCGACGTCAACCGTTTCGCCGTCGATCGCGACGTTGCGCACGCCCTTGGACGTCGCGTAGGGGCGTCCCGTATTCGGATCCGCGAGGGCCGCCAGCGTGGCGTCCACCAATGCCCGATCAATGCTCATTGAAACTCCGTGGGGAAGACGAATCCGGCGCGCGGGGCGGCTTCTTCATAGGCCGTCTGGACGCCGGAAATCGAAAGAAATTGTTAAGCTGGATTGCGCAATTACCTGCGGCAAGGCACGCTTCGCGGCAGCCGCCTTTTCGCGCCAGGCCAGTGCTTGTCAAGCGCTCGTCGAGCAACTATGAACTAGATGCGGGACGAATCGCACAGGCGCTCAAGCCGTCATTGTAGTAGCTGCCGCCTCACGTCGTCCGAAGACCCTGACCGCAGTCGGGGCCGCCGGGCGGCACGTTGCAGCCTTCCCGTTTCACTCAAGAGAGGATTGAAAATGAACACTAAGATCTTGACCCGTCTGTCCGTCTTCGCTGTTGCCGGTGCGCTCGTCGCCGGCTGCGCAACCCAGCAGGGCACCAACACGGCCGTCGGCACTGGCGTCGGCGCGGGCACGGGCGCCGCGATCGGCGCGATCTTCGGCGGCGGCAAGGGCGCGGCGATCGGTGCGGGCGCAGGCGCACTGGTTGGCGGCATCACCGGCTACAACTGGCAAGCCATCCACAACAAGCTGTCGGGCGCGACCAAGGGCACCGGCACGCAGATCACCGAGCAGCCGGACGGCTCGCTCAAGCTCAACATCCCGAGCAACGTGACCTTCGACACCAACAGCTACGCGATCAAGCCGTCGTTCGCGCCGGTGCTCGACCAGGTCGCGCAGACGCTGCAGCAGAACCCGGAAGTGGTCGCACAGGTCGTGGGCCATACGGATAACACCGGCCAGCCGGCGTACAACCAGACGCTGTCGGTCAACCGCGCGCAAAGCGTCGTGAACTACCTGGCCGGTCGCGGCATCCAGATGCAGCGCATGTCGGCTGAAGGCCGCGGCGACACGCAACCGATCGCCGACAACAGCACCGAAGCGGGTCGCACCGCGAACCGCCGCGTGGAAATCTATCTGCGCGCGACGGCGCAGCACGCGCAGTAAGCGCAGCGGGCTGAATCCGGCGCATGCGCCGGATAAAACAGCGACAGACAAACGGGACGGCTGCGAAGCCGTCCCGTTTGCATTGAGGCCGCCGCCAGCCCTGTCCGACAAGACTTGCAGGGGAATCGAAAAAATTTTCGAACTCTCGCGAAATAGCGCGGTCTGTCTTTACGGTACGTGTGCGGTCATGCCGCCGCGGCACCATTCTCCTCTTGTCGTTGTTGCTCCGGGGCCATCCTGCCCCGGTTTTTTTTGCCCGCGTTTTTTGTCGCTTTTGCGTCGCCTTCGCGTCACATTTGTGTCGCGCGCCGCGTGAGTCCTTCGCGTCGGCTGCCTCACCATCCAGTCTGCATCGCCCAACACTCGTTCGCGCCCCCGCCGGAGCCCAAACGCGTCGCGCGCCCGCCCTGCTAAAATCGCGGTTTCCCCCGCAACATCGGACGTCCAGTCACTTATGTCAGCATCCGCCACCGACCTCGCCGCCGGCGCCTCCAGCGTCCCGAGCGGCCGCCAGATTCTCGTCACGTCTGCTCTGCCGTATGCCAACGGCCAGATCCACATCGGCCACCTGGTCGAGTACATCCAGACGGACATCTGGGTCCGTGCGCTGCGAATGCATGGCCACGAGGTCTACTACGTCGGTGCCGACGACACGCACGGCACGCCCATCATGTTGCGCGCCGAGAAGGAAGGCCTCACGCCGCAGCAACTGATCGCGCGCGTCTGGCAAGAGCACAAGCGCGACTTCGACAGCTTCGGCGTTTCCTTCGACAATTACTATTCGACCGATTCGGACGAGAACCGCGTGCTCTCGGAATCGGTCTATCTGGCGCTCAAGGACGCGGGTCTGATCGAGACGCGCGACATCGAGCAGGCCTACGATCCGGTCAAGAACATGTTCCTGCCGGACCGCTTCATCAAGGGCGAGTGCCCCAAGTGTGGCGCGAAGGACCAGTACGGCGACAACTGCGAAGTGTGTGGCTCGACCTACGCGCCCACCGACCTGAAGAACCCGTACTCGGTGGTCTCGGGCGCAACGCCCATCCGCAAGACCTCGACGCACCACTTCTTCCGCCTCTCGGACCCGCGCTGCGAGCAGTTCCTGCGCGGCTGGGTGGAAGGCCTCGCACAGCCGGAAGCGACCAACAAGATGCGCGAGTGGCTGGGCGACGCGGGCGAATCGAAGCTCGCCGACTGGGACATCTCGCGTGACGCGCCCTACTTCGGCTTCGAGATTCCGGGCGCGCCCGGCAAGTACTTCTACGTGTGGCTAGACGCGCCGGTCGGCTACTACGCGAGCTTCAAGAATCTCGCCGAAAAACGCGGTCTCGATTTCGACGCGTGGGTGAAGCCCGGTTCGAAGACCGAGCAATACCACTTCATCGGCAAGGACATCCTGTATTTCCACACGCTGTTCTGGCCGGCGATGCTCGAATTCTCGGGCCATCGCACGCCGACCAACGTGTTCGCGCACGGCTTCCTCACGGTGGACGGCGCGAAGATGTCGAAGTCGCGCGGCACCTTCATCACCGCGGAAAGCTATGTGACGACGGGCCTGAACCCCGAGTGGCTGCGCTACTACTTCGCGGCGAAGCTCAACAGCACGATGGAAGATCTCGACCTGAACCTCGACGACTTCCAGGCGCGCGTGAACAGCGACCTCGTCGGCAAGTACATCAACATCGCGAGCCGCGCGGCGGGCTTCCTCATCAAGCGTTTCGAGGGCCGCGTGCAGGACAGCGCGATGAACCATCCGCTGCTGGAACAGATGCGCGCCGCGATCCCGCAGATCGCCGCGCACTACGAAGCACGCGAGTACAGCCGCGCGCTGCGCCAGACGATGGAACTCGCCGATGCGGTGAACGCTTACGTCGATACGGCCAAGCCGTGGGAACAGGCCAAGGACCCGGCCAATGCCGTCGCGCTGCATGAAACCTGCACCGTGAGCCTGGAGGCATTCCGCCTGCTCTCGCTCGCGCTCAAGCCGGTGCTGCCGCAACTGGCCGAAGGCGTGGAACAGTTCCTCGCCATCGCGCCGCTCACGTGGGCCGATGCCGGCCGCGCGCTCTCGTCGCAACAGCCGATCAACGCGTACAAGCATCTGATGACGCGCGTCGATCCGAAGCAGATCGAAGCCCTGCTGGCCGCCAACCGCGACTCGCTCCAGGCGACCGATGCGCCTGCAGCAGCAGCCGACGCGAACAAGAAGTCGAAGGCCTCGAAGGAAGCCGCGAAGAAGCCCGCTGCCGACGAAACGCCGGAGACCATCTCGATCGACGACTTCGCGAAGATCGATCTGCGCGTGGCGCTGATCGTCGACTGCAATATCGTCGAAGGGTCGGACAAGTTGCTGCAACTCACGCTCGACGTAGGCGAAGAAAAGACGCGCAACGTGTTCTCGGGTATCCGCTCGGCCTACAAGCCGGAAGACCTCAAGGGCAAGCTGACGGTGATGGTCGCGAACCTCGCGCCGCGCAAGATGAAGTTCGGCATGTCGGAAGGGATGGTGCTCGCGGCTTCGGCGGCGGATGAGAAGGCTGAACCGGGGCTTTATATCCTCGAACCGCATAGCGGCGCGAAGCCGGGGATGCGAGTGCGGTAGTGCTCCGCGCGAATGAGATGCAGGCCGTGCAGTGATCCTGCGTGCTGCTAACAAACCCTTGGCCCAAGCCAAGGGTTTGTCGTTTTGGGGCTACTGATAGAGCAATGTGACGGTCATTGAAGTGTTCGCTGCTCCCGCACCAACCGTTGCGCCAGTCTGGTAATAGCGAGCCTTGAACGCAATGCTATAGCTCCCGCCCGTGGACTTGCTGTAACCGCTGTAGGTCTGGTACGTGGACAAAGGGAACACCGCACCAGCACCATTGAGCAATTGCACACCGATACCGGATGCACCAGAACTGGCGTCGAGCGCAACAACCGATTGCGAGCTGTTGAGCACCGTGGTCGTCGGATCGACGCGATATTGAACCGTGTTCATCCCAGCCGGGCAATTGTTCAGGTTGAGGTTGAAACTGACCGCTGCGGTGAAGGTATTCACGCCGGTCAACTCTGTCGTTTTGTGCGTCCCCAACGGTACTGAAACGTCCGGCGTGGTACACGCAATCGAACTGACCGATGTCGAGGTGAGAACGATCGACTGATGCGCGTTACCCAACAGCCACGGACTGCCATTACTACTGCCATATGCCGCCAGATCGAGAATCTGGCCAGATTGGGTTACACCCGGCGAAACCGGCCCTGTCGTGACAAGCGCAGCGCCCAACTGCGCGCCAACCGACCAACCACCGAAACTTCCGTTACTTCCGCAAGAGCCCCCCGTCCATCCGGAGGGGGGCCAATTGCTACCGCCCACCTTCGTGCCGGCTGTCGTCACTGGAACCAGGCCGCCGAACCAACCGCAACCGCCTGCGTATTGGCTATAGGCCAGCGCGATACCTACGCCAGGAATCCCCGAGTCATAGAGACCGTAGGTCTTTCCACTCTCAGTCCAGGTCTTGCCAAGCGAAGCAAAGTTGACTGGCCTCGCCGCATCGCCAATGAATACGTTCGAACCGCTACAGTTGTAGTAGAAATTGGTATACGAAGCCGTGTAAGTCCAGCTGGTGATGCGCGTGCCCGCCGGCGTGTCGCGAGGCACCGCGACGCTGGTGGGCAAACTAATCGTGTAAGTGCCTCCCCCACCCGAGCAACTCTGGGCAAACGCACCCTTTGCGCCAATCAGCAACACCAGTGCCAGCAGCAACCTGAACAATAGGCCAGCGGG
The DNA here is from genome assembly GCF_905220265.1 of Paraburkholderia sp. J67. Classification (NCBI taxonomy): domain Bacteria; kingdom Pseudomonadati; phylum Pseudomonadota; class Betaproteobacteria; order Burkholderiales; family Burkholderiaceae; genus Paraburkholderia; species Paraburkholderia sp. J67. The sequence continues at coordinate 452,964 of NZ_CAJMZK010000002.1, read as the reverse complement.
TCTTCCTATCTGCGAAGTCAATGAAATCATTTCTCTAATCGCGCACGCATTGCGCGCTCGTGTTGATTGTTTCAACGGCACAGGGCAAAGCCATCGCACAGCAAGATCGCCAATGCGCCAGGAAATCTATCAGTTGTACGTAAAATTGATAGTCGCTGTAGCTGCCACCGTGCCGGCCGTCAGCGCGCCCAGGCGGTAGAACTGGGCGACAAACGGAATAGTCATCGCGTTAGTACTACCCACCGTGCCGAGACTGACCGCGCTGTTAAGCGTGACCGGCGTGCCAGTCGTCGCGCCCACGCTGCTTGCCTGCAGAATCTGCACGCCCACCTGCGTGGCCGTGCCGGTGTTCTTCAGTACGCTGGCCACGGTGTCCATCGTTCCCGATACGCTCATTGTCACATTCGTGCCCGCCAGGCAGTTGCTCAGACTCAGATTGAACGGCGTCGGATTGCTCGTGCTGCCGACAGAAGCGAAGTTGACGATCGGCGCGCTTCCCAGGTTGATGGTCTGGCTGGCCGTCGAGCTATCCACATCACACGACGGCTGCCAAAACGAACCGGAGAAGTTCAGGTTCGCATCGGCGGCGAAAACAGGACGCGCGTCCATCGCCGCAAAGGTGGCAAGCGTCGCGAGGAACAGTGCGACGATGCGCTGGGCGACTCTCGTCGCGTCGGGCAAAGCGAACGCTTGCCTCAACGTCTGGAGGACGCTGCAACATTGACGGGATGTATTTCTGAAATCGGCCATATCCATTACCTCGCAATTTGCCCCGTCATTGACAGCTCGCATCCGCAAAATCGGTCTGCGCGGGCTTGTCCTTCGTGGCCACGGGCAGCGCATAGGTCAGCTTGCAGCTCTGCCCGATGCCCTCGCCCCACTTCACCCGCAGATCGCCGCCTGCGTCCTTGCTATAGAACATGGCGCGGCTGCCCTGGCTCACCGTGCCGATGTTGTTGCCGCTCGCATCCAGCACGTCGGCGCCGAACGGCACCGCCGTGCCGTTCGCGCGATGCAGGCGCATCACCACCGCGCGGCCGCGATTCTCGGTTTCGAACTTCACGCGCACCACCGCGCCCGCGGTCGGCGCGAAATGCTGCTCGGTGCTCTTGAGTTGAACACCCATCGGCAGGCCCTTCGTGTCGATCTCCACGGTGTTCTGCGAGTAAGGCTGCATGCCCGCGATCACTGCATGCCCCTGCGTGTCCACGCGAACACCCGGCGAGGTCGACACGCGCGCGCCCACCGCATCCTTCGCCTCGATGACCGCCAGCGTGTCGCCGGTCTGCGAGGACAGCGCGACGCCGCCCTGGTACGCGACGAGCGAACCCGTGAGGCCCGCGCCGCCCTGGGTGTAACCGTTCGAATAGCCGGCATTGGCGCGCATCTGCGTGAACGGCGCGAGATAGCCGACGTTGGCATTGACGCTTGAGCCATTGCCGGTGTTCGAGACGTAGCCCGCCGAGACGCCGTAGTTCAACTGGTTGTCCTGGCCTGCCGTACCCGTGAAGGATTCCTGGATCTGGTTGCTGTTGTCGCGCGAGTCGTGCGTGAAGCTTGTCGACGTATTGACGACCTTCGAACCGATATCGAGCGGAATGCTCAGGTTCAGCATCACGCGGTTATCCCAGTGCGCGGTGCCCACGTCGAGTTCGCGCGAAGCCGAGACGCCCACGCCCACCCGGCGGAAGTTGGTGTTGTAGCCGACCTGGAATGACGTATCGCGGCTCGACTTGTTCCAGTAGTTCTGCGTAAAACCCGACGCATACAGCGCGCCCCAGTCGCCGAGACTCTGGTTCACCGTCAGTTGCAAGCGGCCCTTCTGGATACCGTTGTTGACGTAGGCTGTGCCATTGAGCCCGGCGTCGCGCAGCGTCATGGCATCGTCGTAACTCAGGAAGCCGTTGGTCGAATAGCGATAGGCCGCCAGCGTCAGGTTCGTATTCGTCGGCGCGATGAGGCGCGAATACGACAGGCGCAAGCTCTGGCCGCTGCGGCTCGGTGCATGGGGGATGTTGCTGTTCGCCTGCGTCACGTCTGCGGCAAAGGCGCCGATCGGCGTATTGAGCGCGGCGCCCCCCGCGACGGAGAAATAATTCTCTCCGGCAATCGTGCCGCCATACAGCGTGACCAGGTTGTTCAGACCATGCTGAACGCCTGCCTCGAACACAAACGGATGGCTGTTCAGGCTCGTGTTGCGATACTGGCCCGCCGCGACGTTATAGCGCCAGCGACCGGCGCGCAGCGCGTTCACGGGGGCGGCATACGGCACCGCCGACACGTGCTGGCTGCCGTCCGCCTCGGTCACGACCACCTCGAGGTCGCCGCCATAGCCGGTCGGATAAAGATCGTTGATCTCGAACGGCCCGGGCGCCACCGTGGTCGTGTAGAGGATGTTGCCGTTCTGCCTGACTTCGACCTTCGCGTTGGAGTTCGCGATGCCGCGCACCGTCGGCGCATAGCCGCGCTGCGACTCCGGGTACATGCGGTCGTCGGTGCCGATCTGCACGCCGCGCACGCCGAAACTGTCGAAGATCGAGCCGTCCGTATAGGAATCGCCGATCGTGAGTTGGCTCTTGATCGGCGCGAACGAGCGTTGCAGATACGTCTGCATGCTCTGCACGTGCGTGCCCGCACCGGACGTGTTCGTGACGTTGCCGTTGTAGCGGAACCGCCAGGCGCCCACGTTGATGCCCGCGTTCAGCCCCAGGTAGCCCTGCGTTGTCGACAGGCCGCTGCCGTTGGTGTGGTAGACGTTGGCGTTGTATTGCAGCGAGGCCGCCGGCACGCCGTCGTCCCAGAACTTCGGATCGACCCAGCCGCGTGCGTTGCGGCTCATCATGGCCTGCGGAATGCTCACGTCGAGGCGCTGTTCGCCCATGTCGAACGTCGCCGTGGCCTGGGGGATCAACTCGGGTAGCGGCGCCGCGCCGCCGTCGCCCGCCGTTGCGAGCTTCGCGCCCGCCGAGTCGGGCAAACGCGCAACGTCCACGCCGGTACGTTGCAGCAGATCGCGGTCGAAGACCGGCTGCGCGCTGTGACCGGGGCCATTCACGTCGCGCAGCGTGACATCCGTTACGCCGATCCACACCTGGTTGACGTACAGCGCGGCGCGATAGTGACCGGGCGCCGCTACGTTGCCCTTGTCGAAGCGGCTGATATCCAGGTTCGCCGCGCCGCCGCCACTCAGGAACTGCGTGTTGAATTCCACGGCCGCGGGCTCGGCTGCGGCCGGTAGCGGCGCGGGTGTTACGCCGGTCCCCTGGGTCATGCTCAGTGGCAGAAGGCCGATGGGGGCAACCGGCGCGGGGGCGACCGGGGTGGGCACGGCCGGGGTGGGTGCAAGCAGCGCAGGTGCGGCCAGGGTGGGCGCAAGCGTCGTGGTCTGCGTAGTCTGGACCTGGCCGGCCGGCATGGCCGTCGCGTTGCCGAGCGCGATATCCGATGCCGCCACGCCTGTCGCGGGGAACAAGGCCGGCGCAGCGGAAGCCGCAGGGACGGCGGCAGGCGTCGAAGCGGGCGGCGCGACGACACTCCCGTCGGGCATGCCGTCGGCCTTCGCATGGGCCGCCACGAATGCGAGCAGCACGGCGACGCTGGCCTGGCTCAGGGTCAGCGGATCGGCATGGGATATCCTGGAAGACGTCTTCGAGTTGTGTTTGTCCATGTTGAGCCGGATTCGCGGGCAGATCCGGCCCTACCGATACGCAGTGCGATCAGTAGCGTGGGCCTTCTACCTCGACGAGTGTGTGCGTGTAGGGGGTGAGCGCCGGTCTTCAGCCTGCCGGCTCGATCCGCAACATCAACGGCAACGCCGCATTGCTTCGCATTGCGAATCGACGGGAAAACGCGCTATGCGCGTACCGGTATTTATTGCAGCGGCGCCTCGTGCTTGATCGGACCGCCGTAGTCGTTGAGCGTGGTGAACGACACCTTGCCGCCCGTCGCCGGTGTGGCCGAAAGCGGCAGGCTCGCCTGCGCGCCCGGCGCCACCATGCTGCCGTCTTCGAACTTCGGCGCGCGCTCGCCTTCGCCCACATGGGCCTCGATGATCGTGACGTGATACGGCGTGGGATTCGAGACCTGCAGCGCGGGCTTGCCGCCCTGCGAGCCAAGATGCCAGGTGAGCTTGCCCGGCGCGTCATCGGCATTGCCGGGCAGTCCGGCGGGCCGGAAGAAAAATTTCAGGCGCGAGCGGAACGCCAGTTGCACATAGTTCTGCCCGGCCTCGGTCGCCGCCGGTTTGGGCGGCACTTCGAGCAGGTTGAACCAGAACAGGGTTTCGCGATCCTTGGGAAGCGCCTCGCCCGTATAGGCGATGCGGACGGTCTGCGCCTTGTCGGGATCGATACGCGCGAGCGGCGGCGTCAGCACGAAAGGCAAGTCAAGCGTGCTGGGATCGGCCTTGGGATCACCCTTGTCCAGCCAGACCTGGGTGAGCGCCGGCGACTTGCCGACATTGGAGAGCTTGAGCGTCACCTCGCTATCCGTCGCGTTGTAGACAACGCGTGTGCCGGCGATCACCACCGAAGCCTGCGCCGCGCATGGCAACCACGCGCCCACGGCCAGCACGCTCGCGGCCACGGTATGAGAAAGGATTTTGCGGATATTCATGACGCTCAACCAGAAAGCGAATTTGACTGCGACAACGCCTTGCACGTACGCGGACGGCACTATGCAGGCACGTCATTTGATAAGGCATCCTTACGGACGGACGTGGCTACGTCCGTCCGTGTGGCCTCTGCGAGAGGCCGTCGTTCAGAATTTACTGATACGACATCGAGTACGTGACGTTGGTCGTCACGCTGCCTGCGGTCGCACCGCCGGCCGGCGCGATGTACTGCGCCGCGTATTGCAGGCTGGCGTTGCCACCCGTGATCGCAACGACTTGCGAGTTCTGTGCGCCGTCTGCCTTGCTCACGTCGATGGTCTTCTGGCCGCCGTTGTAGTCGAGCAACTGGACTTCGACATTGGTCGCCGTGCCGCCGTTCAGCAGATTGCCGTCGGCGAGCGTGTTCGTGCCGTATTCCCAGAACGTGCGCACGTTGCCCGTTGCCGGCGTGCAGCCACTCAGAGCGATGTTGAAACCGGTCGCACCCGCCACAGCGCCAGCCGTCGACAGCTCCGAGGCCGAAATGTTCGGCAGCGTGACCGTGAAGTTGTTGCCCTGGCCGTTGCCGCTCACCGTGCAGGTGTTGGCCATCAACTTGCCGTTGATCGTCAGCACACCGCCGTTGCTGGTCGGGCCAGCTGCGTGGGCTGCGGCTCCCGTCAGGCCGATCATCGCTGCAAACAGGGGAAGAGCGATTTTTTTCATGAGTACTCCAAACGCGTCACCAAAGTGACCAATCTATATTTGAGAACCAGCCTGAACGCACCGACTCCTGTGCGCGCCGCCGTCCACCCTTAACCCACCCCGCCGACTTGAGACCATGGACTGCCGCGGCGTGGCGCCTCATCACAGAAGAGGGATTCTCATTGTGCGATTACGTTTTCGGATAAAAGATCGGAATATTCCCAAATTACTCAAATACACTAAGAATTAGCCCATATTTGACATCTAATGATGCGAATTCCGACTCAACTCCGACGGACCTTGTAGTCCGTGAAATGGCCCCATCATTCCGGCGTGTACACACAGGGAGGAGAAAAAACGGAATACCGGGGCCGCGTTGCGCGGCCCCTTTTAGCGACTACCAGCGAATCCGGTCGAAGCGCCGCGTATAGAGAATGTCGGCGCCATAGAACGTGCCGCCGTACGCCACCACCGACCAGTAACGCGTGAGGTTGAGCGTTGCCTTCACCGCGTTCGACGCGGACTGCAGACCCTGCTCATAGCCGATCACCAGCCGCTGGTTGATCGCCTTCGCGATCATGACAACCTCGGGGTCGGTCAGGCCCACCTCGCTGCGCCCAATCGAAAATTCGTCGAGGCCGATGCTCTGCGCGATCCGCTTGCCGCTCGCACTGCCGAGCAGCGCAAGCGCCGTCGTCATCGCGCTTTGCTGGCCGGCGTTGTTGCCCTGGTCGGTGCCGTGACCGAACAGCAGCCACGAGAGCTTTTCGTTGTCGGCCACGTTCGGCTCCGAGACGAGCTTCGCCACCGGCGCGCGCACCGTGCCCGTGACCTGCACGCCCGCCTCGACCTGCTGGTTACGCCGCATCGCGAGAATATTGATGCCAGGATTGCCCACCGGGCCGTTGAACGTGAAGAAGCCGTTCTCGATATTGAGCTTGGTGCCGAACGCCGTGTACGACGAGCCCTCCGTCACGCGCACGTTGCCGACGGCGCGCAGCGGCACGTCCGGCGCGCTGGTCGCCGTGATGACGCCGGCGAGCCCGAGATCCGCGCCCTGGCCACGGAAGCGGAAGTCGCGACCCAGATCGATTTCGATGTTCGCGCGCGGCGCGAAACGCGGCGCCGGCTTGGTCGACGCCGTTTCCTCGATGGGCGGTTTGCCGCCCATCGTCGTGCCGTCGGGGCGCACGATCACGACGTCGTCGCCAAGCGACGGCGCAGCCGACTCCGGCATGTCGAAGAGGGCATGATCGACGGTGAACTTGCCGTTGATCATCATGCCGCCCAGATGCCCGCCGTTGGCGATGCTCGCACTGCCCGAGAGCGAGAGCTTGCGATCGGGCGAGGCAAAGAGTTCGAGCTTGTCCGCGACGACGCTGGCCGTGAGATCGGGCTCGGCGTTATCGAGCGCCACACGCCCCGTCGCGCGCAAGGTGCCGCTCGTCGCGCCGTGGAACTCGACCTGCTGGAAATCGACGAGATTGCGCGAGAGCGCGATACGGATCACGCCGTCCTTCAGTTCCACGCCCTGATCGACCACCGTCACCGACAAACCGTCGCCGCTCATCAAACCCGTGAGGTTCGGCTTCGCGACCGTGCCGCCCAGTGCGAGATCGAGCGCGATATGGCCGTCGAGTAGATAGCTCGGCCCGAGCAGCCCGCCCGTGGTGCGCAGGGACGGCACGTTGGCCTTGATCGTGCCGCCCAGCGCCGATTCGTCGGTGACTGTGAGCATGCCGTCGCGCGGCGCGAGCGTCGTGTTCGCATCGACGTCGAGCACGCCCACGCGGCTCGCCTGCGCGTGCGCGGTGAGCGTGAGGCGATTGCCGGCGCTGAAGGCCGCCCGCACGTTGAGATCGCCGATGCCGAGCGAGGCCAGACCGCGGCCGATTTCCGTCGTGATGTCGCCCGAGCGGCGCTTGATCTGCACATAGCCGCTTGCACTTTGGCCGATCGAGAAGTTCCAGTCGCCATCGAAAATGAGATCGCTGCGCAGCGTGGACGGCTCGCCGGTGAACTGCTGACGCAATTGCATGATGCGCGCGAGCGAGACGTTCGTGAGCGACCCGGCCGACTGGATGCGGCCGTGATCGAGATCGAAGGATTTGAGGTCGAGCGACGCGCCTTCGGCCACGAGGCGCGTCGCGCCGAGCGTGACCTTGCCTGCGCCCGCGCTGACCTTGAGCGGCGCTTCGAGCTTTACGCCCGGCGTGCCGCGATTCTCCAGTTGCGTGACGGTGCCGTCCCAGCGCGAGCCCTCGCGCGTGTCGGCGAGGCCGCCGTTCGCGGCCACGGCGAGATCGATCGGCTGGCCTTGCACCTTGCCCTTGGCGCTCGCGGTGAGCGTGTGCTTCGCGCGCGTGCCGGCAAGACGCGCGGTGAGCGTCGTGATTTCGACGCCCGTCACGTCGATACCGCTTGCGTCCGTGCTGAAGGCAAGCGCGCCGTTCGCGCCGTCGCGCGCTTCCGCGCGGCCTTCCGCATGACCGATATGGTTATCGCCGAAGGCCACGTGATCGGCCTTGTAGTCGAGCGCGACGTTCGGATGCGCGAAGCTGCCGGTCAAATCGCCGCTCGCCGCGAGTTGCCCCGCGACGCCAAAGCCGAGCCGGTCGAGCTGCGGCGCGTCGACGCGAAACCGCAGCCGGTCGCCGGGCGCGCCGAAGCTGCCTTGCAGATCGACGACATTGCCCGCCACCGACAGGTTCGCGCGGCTGGGCAGGATGCGCGACCCCGCGAGCTGGATCAGCCCCTGGCCCGTGAGCGGCAGATCGTCGTAGACGCTCGGCCCGAGTTTGAACTCGGCCTTGGTGGTAAGCGTGGGCGCGAGCATGCCGCTCGCGCTGAGCGTGCCGTTCACGCGCGCCTCGATACGGCGCGCGGGCGCGGCCTTCGGTTTGGCCTGCGCGCGGGTTTGCGTTTGCGTCTGCTTGGCCGATGCCCCCTTCTCTTCGGTCTGCTGCGCGACTTCGACACGCTTTTGCGCCTTGGCCAGATCGCCCGTTTGCGCGGGGTTGAGCGATGGGTTCAGCGATGGATTGAGCGCGAGATTGCGCTTGGGATCGAGCGCATCGGCGGCGCTTGTCGATGGCGTGTTCGTGCGCGGCGCGGGCGCCGTTTGCGTCGACTTCGGCGTCGACTTCTGCGCGGATTTCGGCGCAGGTTTTGGCGCCACCATCTGCGAGGTCAGCGAGAGCGGATCGAAGTTCGTCAGCACCGCCTTGAGCGAATAGGTGGAATTGGCGTCATGCTTGAGCGCGCCGGAGAGGTCGATGCGCCCCGCGCCCGAACTCACGCGCACGTCGTTGAACGAGAGCCGCGCCGGGTCCTGCGTGATCTTGCCCTGCACGCGCAGCGCCGCCTTCGGATCGGCGAGATCGAGCGTGACGCTCTGCACGTCGCCCGCGAGGCGCACGTTGACCGGTCCCGCGAACTGCGTCGCGCGCACGCTCGATTCGAGCGTGTTGAGATCGAGCCCGGCCACATGAAGATCGAAGTGCCCGTTGCGTCCGCTGATCGCGCCGCTGCCCGTCACCGTAGCGGTCTTGACGAGCCGCACAGCGAGCTTCGGCAGGCGCTGCGTCTTCGCGTCGAGCACGACGCTCGCGTGAGCGTCGATCAAGGGCAGCAGTTTTTCGCCGATTGCGCCGGGCTTCGCGTTGACGATCGACACGTCGCCCGCGACCGTGAAACCCGCGGCGTCGCCATGTGCGGCGGACGTGGCGTGGGCCGTGGATGCCGCAACCGCCGCCGACGCCGCAACCGTTGCCGCCGGTGCAGCCAGCGCCGCAGAAGTCCCCGATGCCGCCGCCGCGAGCGCCGCGGGCACGCCCGCCGCGCCACCCGGCACAGGTTGGAGTTGCGCGCGCACGGCCAGATCCGCGAACGGCGCGCCGGGCGCGAAGGCCTGCGGATTGACGTGATCGAAGGCGAGCGTCGCGCGCTGCAACGGCACGGCGGCAAACGGCGTCGCTTCCACATGCGCGCGGCCCGCGAGCTTCATGCCGCTCGCGCCGATATCGGCCGTGAGCGCTTCGAGCGAGCCACCGAGCGTGCCGTTGACCTGCACGTCCTCGCCGTTGACCTTGCCCGCGTAACCGAGATCGCCCGCCAGCGCGAACGGCCGCATGCCGTCGAGTTTCGCGTGCGCGCTCACCGCGCCGTACGGCGTGTCGAGCCGCTCGACGGCGGCTTCGTGATGACGCCCGTCACTGCGGCCGTGGAACAGGAGCCGCGAGAATTCGCTCGTCGAGGTGCCTTGATGCAGCGTGAGCTTGTCCACTTGCAAATCGCGAATCTCGAGCCCGAGCGGCAGTTGCAGATTCTGCGGCAGCGTCGTCGGCGACGAGGGTTCGTTCGACGGCACCACCCGCGCGTCGATATCGCCAATATGCAGATAGTCGACGACGAAGCGCCACGGCGCGCGCCCGAAGCCCTGCACTGCCCATTGACCGTCGACGCGATCGACCTTGATCGTTGTGCCGTCCGCCCCCCGCCAGCTCACGTCGGACAGCCGAACGCCATGCGCGAGCGCCCCGCTCTCGAGCGTCCCCGCAAGCTTGCCGTCGAGCAGCTTCACGGCGGCGCGCCACGCATAGGCGGTGCCGCGCTCCGTGGTCAGCGCGCCATAGAGCAAACCGCCGAGAAGCGCGACCAGCAGCACGCTCGCGACGACGATCCACGCAAGCGCCTTGAGAGCCGGATGACGACGGCGCGGCGGCGTCGGGTTTTCGCCGTGATCGCCGGATGGATCGTCTTGCGCGTTGCCAGCAGCGTTGCCAGCAGCGTTGCCAGCGGCCTCGCCCGGCGGCAACGCGCAGGCGCGCGCCCACGAAAGCGGCGAAACAAGGCGAACGAAAGCGCGCGTCAGCATCAGAAAGCGATCCCGAGAGTCAGATAAGGCCGCACGTTATGGGTGCGAAAACCATAGGCGATATCGACGTTGACGGGACCGACCGGGCTGCGCCAGCGCGCACCGATGCCCGCGCCCGGATCGAACTGCTTTTCGCCCCACGTATCGGTCGCGGTGCCGACATCGAAGAACGCCGCGCCGCCCCAGTCGTGGCTGAACCAGTGCTGATACTCCGCCGATCCGGTGACGAGATATTTGGTCGGCAGGATCGAGCCCGAAACGTCGTTGCCGATGCCCTCGAAGCTGTAGCCGCGCACCGAGTTCGAGCCGCCCGCGCGAAACAGCAGTGAAGCCGGCACATCCGACGACGAGCCGCTCGTGAATACGCCGCCCAGTTCCCCACGCAACACTACGAGATCGCTATGGCCGATCGGCAGATATTGCTGGCCGCGCGCATAGGCACGCCCGAAGGTCACGTCCGAGCCCGCGCCCTTGACCGCGACGCCGGCCTCCACGCGAATCACGTTGCCGGTGCGCGGGAACAGCGGATCGTCCACGTCGCGGCGCGTCCACGACCACCCCGGCATGAGCGCGTAGGCGCGCGTGGAAGGGCCCACGTTTTGTGTGAGGCGATCGTCGTAGAACATCAGCGAGTACGCGTAGTCGATGTTCTGCGAGGTGCGCGTGCGCTGCACGCCCACGCGCGCGCTGTAGATCGTGGTGTCCGAGACGTCCGTCGTGGTGTACGACGCGAGCACGCTGTTGGTCCACGCCCGCTCGCCCGGCGGCATCGAGAGCTGGATCTGGCCGTACTTCTGGATCTGGTCGATCCGGCCCTGCAACTGGAGCGGCCACGCCTTGCCGAACGTGTCGAGGTAGGTATAGGAGCCCTGCACGTGCGGTCCGGTGTCGGTCGAGTAGCCCACGCCGCCGCGGAAGTTGTTGTACGGGTACTCGCTCACCTTGACGTGCAGCGGGGTCTGCAGGGGCTTTTGCGTGTTGTCGTCCACGTCGATCGCCACGCTCGCGTAGTACGGCGCGTTCTGCAACTGGCGCTGCAATTCGGTCACGCGATTGACGTCGTAGATTTCGTCCGGCGTGATCGGATTCACGTTATGGACGATCTCCTCCGGATAGCGCCGTGTGCCCGACACATCGAGTTGTCCCATCGTGAAGGTCGGGCCGCTATCGAACGTCACGGAAAGTTTCGCGTCGTGCTTGAGCGGGTCGATGCGCGCTTCCGAATGGGCGATCTTCGCGCCCAGGTAACGGCGCGATTGCAGCGCCCGCAGCGCCGCGTTCTTGGCGCTGTCCCAGTCGGACTGCGTGAAGGCGTCGCCCTCGTGCAGCGAAAACGCAAAGCGCGTGGCGTTCTCCTGGGCGTGATCCTCGGTCAGCACGGGGCCGGTGAAGTTCAGTTTCACCGAGGAAATCGTCGTGCGCGGCCCCGGGTCGACCATCACGCGCACGATGCGCCGGCCGTTTTCGCCGGTCTGCACGTCGGTGCGCACGACCGGCGTGAAATAGCCGTCGGTGGTGGCCAGGTCGCGCACCTGCTGCGGCGTGGCCGTGACGAGGAAGTCGAACTGGTCCTCGCCGATATCGGTGCGTTTAGCGAAGCGCGCGATGTCGAGATGGGCTTCGAGCAGCTTGCGCAACTCGCGTGGCGTAGCCTGGATATCGACGTCGTACGTGGTTTTGCCGTGCACCCAGGGCAGCAGGTCGGTCAAGGCGGCGCGAGCCGGTGTGGCGCCGAGCAGGCTCGTCGCGAGCCCGGCGGCCAGCCAGAGTGCGCAGAGCGCGACGCGCAGGGGCAATGAAGCAAAGGCACGGACACTGCCCGCGCCCGCGAACGGCCGCGCCGCCCGGGCGGCACGCCGGGAGCGCTGCCAGCGCGACCATGCCGAACGCGCCGAACAAACGCTCGATGCTTCAATCACCCTTCCCGCCAAACAGGACCTCCGGCTTTGGTTTTATTCATTGCGCGCGCCGCCTCGCCGCTGCGTCGCTGGACGGGCGCAAACGCGTTATTTCACCACATCAGCGCGTGAAAACCCCAGGATGCGGCGCAAAAGGCGCGCAACGACAGCCGCCACGGAGGATTTCGCCACGCTGCGGATCCCGCGGCAGATGTGACCCCGCGCCGGACGCGCAAGCGGCTTCGACGCATCGCCCTTCTGGATGTTCCGCGCGTGGCGCTTGCGGTAAAATTGCCGCCGACACGAAACACCGGTCGCCGCCTGCCGTCAGAAAGCGGCGGCGGCCTCACACGACGGACGTCAGCCATGTATCAGTCGGACATCACCCAGTTCCTGAACCAGCTCAAAGAGCAGAAGCCGCAACTCGAGGAGCAGCAGCGCAAGGGCCGCTCGCTCCTGTGGGACAAGCAGCCGATCGACCTCGACGAGCGCGAGCGCCAGCAGGCGTCGCGCGTCAAGCAGACGCCTTACGTCTACTACCAGAACTTCTGATGGCCGAGGCCGATGGGGCCGAAATGGCTGAGGGCGCCAAGGAAGCGGTAACGCCAGCGAGCGCCCACGCGGGCACGGGCGCGGCGCCCGCGACCCCTGTGGCCCACGCGCCCAGCGTCGCCAGTGCGGACGAAGCGCTGGCCGCCCCCGCCACGGATTCGACGCCCAATACGGTAGACGGCGTCGCATTCGCGCGCCTGTACGGCGAGCCGCTCTTCAAGCTCCCGCAAGACCTGTACATTCCGCCCGACGCGCTCGAGGTGTTCCTCGAAACGTTCGAAGGTCCGCTCGATCTGTTGCTGTATCTGATCCGCAAGCAGAACTTCAATGTGCTCGACATCCCGATGGCGGACGTCACCAACCAGTATCTCGGCTACGTCGAGCAACTGCGCAAGACCAATCTCGAACTCGCGGCCGAGTATCTGCTGATGGCGGCCATGCTCATCGAGATCAAGTCGCGCATGCTGCTGCCGGTCAAGAAGGCCGACACCGGCGAGGAAGCCGAAGACCCGCGCGCCGAACTCGTGCGCCGCCTGCTCGAATACGAGCAGATGAAGCTCGCGGCGCAGCGCATCGACAAGCTGCCGCAGCTCGGCCGCGACTTCCTGCGCGCCGAGGTCTATATCGAGCAGAGCATCACGCCGCGCTTTCCCGACGTGGACAGCAACGATCTGCGTGCCGCGTGGGCCGATGTCATCAAGCGCGCGAAGCTGGTGCAGCACCACAAGATCTCGCGCGAGGAACTGTCCGTGCGCGAGCATATGAGCGTGATCCTGCGCAAGCTCCAGGGCTCGCGCTTCATGGAGTTCTCGGAGTTGTTCGACGTGACGCGCGGCGTGCCCGTGGTCGTGGTCAACTTCATCGCCATGCTCGAACTCTCGCGCGAGTCGCTCGTCGAGATCACCCAGGCCGAACCGTTCGCGCCGATTTACGTGCGCCTGGCGTATTCGCCTTCGTAAGTCGTTCGCCTCGCCCGCTCCATTCAAAGTACGGAAAACTGCCTCTGGCGCACGGCCGCGTGTTCACGTACGCCGCCCGCGCCGCCACCGCACGCTCGTGCGCTTCGATATCGGCGCAAACGCCGGCCACATATGTCGTGGCCCCGTTTTTCACGCGATTGCGGCATCCTGCCCCATCACGCCAGGCCAGGATAATCCCGTATCCGAAGCGGCTGCGCGGCACGCACAAATCCTCTACAATCGCCCGCGCCTGCCCCTGACGGGCCGGACACGCCATCCGGCCGGCCGCGCTTTGCGCCCGCCGTGTGTTGCAACCCCGTCTTGCCCCGCGCGAGGCATAACGCATCCGATCATGAAAGTCATCAGCTCGATTCAGGAACTGCGCGACCAGTTGCGCGGCCAAAACCGCGTCGCGTTCGTTCCGACCATGGGCAATCTGCACGAAGGCCACCTCTCGCTGATGCGCCTCGCGCGCCAGCACGGCGACCCGGTCGTCGCGAGCATCTTCGTCAACCGTCTGCAGTTCGGCCCGAACGAGGATTTCGACAAGTATCCGCGCACGCTCCAGGACGACATCGAGAAGCTGCAGAAGGAAAACGTCTACGTGCTGTTCGCGCCCACCGAGGCCGACATGTACCCGCAGCCGCAGGAATACCGCGTGCATCCGCCGCACAACCTCGGCGACATCCTCGAAGGCGAGTTCCGTCCGGGCTTCTTCGAAGGCGTCTGCACCGTCGTCATGAAGCTGATGTCGTGCGTGCAGCCGCGCGTGGCCGTATTCGGCAAGAAGGACTACCAGCAGCTGATGATCGTGCGCGCGATGTGCCAGCAGTTCTCGCTGCCGACCGAAGTGATCGCCGCCGAAACCGTGCGCGACGAAGACGGCCTCGCGCTCAGCTCGCGCAACCGTTACCTGTCGGCCGCCGAGCGCGCCGAAGCGCCGCAACTCGCAGGCGTGCTGCAAGGCATCCGCGAGTCGGTGCTGTCGGGCCGCCGCGACTTCCCGCAGCTCGAACTCGACGCAATGGCGACGCTGGCCGCACGCGGCTGGAAGCCCGACTACATCGCCATCCGCAAGCGCGTGAACCTGCTGCCGCCGGCACCGGGCGTCGAAGCGGACGCCAACGCGCCGCTCGTCGTCGTGGCCGCCGCCAAGCTCGGCGCCACGCGTCTGATCGACAACCTCGAAATCTGAGCGCTGCGCGTTCGCGCGCCGCGCCCTTTCAGGCTTTTATTGATTCTGCTGCGGCGGGCCGTGCGCCCGTCCGCCTGAGGAGACACCCCATGCAACGCCACATGCTCAAGTCGAAGATCCACCGCGTCGCCGTCACGCACTGCGAGCTGCACTACGAAGGTTCGTGCGCGATCGACGAAAATCTGCTCGAAGCGGCGAACATCGTCGAAAACGAGCGCATCGACATCTGGAACATCAACAACGGCGAACGCTTCTCGACCTACGCGATCAAGGGCGAGCGCGGCAGCGGCATGATTTCGCTGAACGGCTCGGCCGCACGCCGCGCGCAGTTGGGCGACCTCGTGATCATCGCGGCCTTCGCGAACGTCGACGAGGCGGAGCTGAAGGCTGGCTGGAAGCCGGATCTGGTGTTCGTCGACGAAAACAACCGCATCAAGGGCAGCCGCGACCACGTGCCGACCCAGAACTGGACCTGAAGCCGCGCTTCAGCTCTAGCGGAGCGGCCCTGAATGCTCATGCGCCGCTCCCGCCAGCCTTACTTCGCATTGGCCCACGCCAGGATCGACTGCCACTGGTCGATGTCCTTCTCCACGCGGCTCTTCGCGACGTCCCAGATCGTGAGCCCGTGCGCCGCCAGCTGCACGTAGTTCTGCGTGTCGCGCAGATAGCCCAGCACGGGCAGCTCCAGCCCCTCCACGAAACGCTGCAACTGTTCGGCCGAACGCGTGCGCGCGTCCACCCGCATGCCCACCACGCCCACCTTGATGGCGCCCTTGCGCACGGCTTTTTCCTTGGCGAGGCGATCGAGGAAGTCCTTGGTCGCAAGGATGTCGAACATGGACGGCTGTAGCGGCACGATCACCTTGTCCGCCAGCTCGACGATCGCGTTCAGGCGGTTGCCGTGCAGGCCCGCGGGCGTGTCGATGACGGCGTGTTCCAGCCCCTTGGGCGGCTTCGCCGGGTGCTCCAGATCGACCGGCCAGCTTTCGATCGCCGGCAGCGATGCGGGCCGCAGGTCGAGCCACGCGTGGGCCGACTGCTGCCGGTCGAGGTCGGCGAGCGCGACCCACTCGCCTTGCGCCGCGAAATAGCCGGCCAGATTGGTGGACAGCGTGCTCTTGCCAACGCCGCCCTTGGGGTTCGCCACCACGATCACCGTCATGAATGCTCCCGTCAGGATGGCTGGCGTTCGCGCCAGCCGGTTTGCCGATTCTGCCCATCCTTGCTGCGCGCACCGCCTCCCGGACTCGATCGTTCGACCTGGAGCGCGCGCTTGCTACCTGCTGCCTGTTCGTTTCCCGTCTCGTTCTACTGCGGATTGCGGCTCAGCCGATTCCGCAACCGTCCGATAATATCGGCAAATGCCGTGGGGTCGAAGCCCCCAACCCGCCCACCCACGCATTCATTCCCTTACTCATCAACGGAGACTTTCGCCTCATGAGCACGCTGCGCCCCGACGTCACGCTCGAATTCCTGCTCGCGCGCCAGCGCGGCTGCCTGCCGGATCTGATCGGCTTTCGCCCCGTCGCGCTCGAGCAGGGTGTGCTGCGTGCCGAACTCGACATCCGCAGCGAACTGCTCGCGCCCAATGGCTTCCTGCACGCGGCCACCGTGGTCTGCCTCGCCGATACGGCCTGCGGCTATGGCTGCCTCGCCCACCTGCCGCCCAACGCGAAGAATTTCACGACCATCGAGCTCAAGAGCAACTTTCTCGGCACGGCGCGCGAAGGCCGCCTGAGTGTCGTGGCGACCGGCGTGCATCTCGGGCGCAGCACGCAGATCTGGGACGCCACCGTGACCGGCCCGGACGGCAAGACCACCGCCCTGTTCCGTTGCACGCAGATGGTGCTGTACTGAGCGGACTGGCTGCGCGATTTCAGCCGATGGCGGCGTACAGGCGCGGCAGGTCGAGGCTTGCCGCCAGCGTGTCCGCCAGGCGCTCGAGCGAGGCCTCGCGCAGCGCCGGATAGTCCACCTGTTGCGCCGTGGCCAGCCCGGCCCAGCCCAGCAGCGCGGCGCAGGCCTCGGGCGTGTCGAACAAACCGTGCACGTAGGTCGCGAGAATCTGGCCATCCGCCGATTGCGCGCCGTCCACGTGCATCGCACCGTTTTCGCCATCGCGCACCATCTCGCGGATCGCGGGCGCGTCCAGCGCCGCACCGCGCGTCACACCCATATGAATCTCGTAGCCGCGCACCGGCATTGCCGCCGTCGCGTCCGCGCCCACAAGCGCAAGGCATCCGGTTACGTTCTTGAGCGTCTTCTCGCGCGTGAGTTCCGTCTCAAAGTCGAGCCAGCCGAAACCCTCCACCGCGCCGGGCTCGCCTTCCACGCCATGCGGATCGGCGATCGCGCGCCCGAGCATCTGCATGCCGCCGCAAATGCCGATCACACGCCCGCCATAGCGCAGATGCCGCGCCAGCGCCTTGTCCCAGCCCTGGGCGCGCAGCCACGCGAGATCGTCGCGCACGTTCTTCGAGCCTGGCAGGATCACCAGATCGGCCGGTGGCGGCGCGTTGCCCGCGCGCACATAGCTGAACTCGACCTGCGGATGCGCCCGCAGCGCGTCGAAGTCGGTGTGATTGCTGATGTGCGGCAGCGCGGGCACCACCACGCGCAGCGACTCGCCGCCCGCCTGGGCGTGCGTGTGCGCGGCGCCGGGCAGCATGTCCTCGGCGTCGAGCGTGAGGCCGTGCAGATACGGCACAACGCCCAGCACGGGCTTGCCCGTCTGCGCCTCCAGCCAGTCGAGGCCCGGCTTGAGCAGCGACGGATCGCCGCGAAACCGGTTGATGATGAAGCCCGTCACGCGCGCGCGCTCGCTCTCGGAGAGACAGGCCAGCGTGCCGATCAGATGCGCGAACACGCCGCCCCGGTCGATGTCGGCGACCAGCACGACCGGGCAATCGACGGCCTCGGCAAAGCCCATGTTGGCGATGTCGTTGGCGCGCAGGTTGATTTCGGCGGGGCTGCCCGCGCCTTCGACGAACACGGTGTCGTAGCCCGCGCGCAGCCGTCCGTACGATTCGAGCACGGCCTCGCGTGCGAGCGGCTTGTAGCTCTGGTAAGCGCGCGCATTGAGGTTCATGCGCGCCTTGCCGTGGATGATGACCTGCGAGCCCAGATCGCTGTTCGGCTTGAGCAGCACGGGGTTCAGGTCGGTATGCGCGTCGATGCCGGCCGCAATCGCCTGGAGCGCCTGGGCGCGGCCGATCTCGCCGCCATCGGCCGTCACGGCGCTGTTGAGCGCCATGTTCTGCGGCTTGAAGGGCGCCACGCGCACGCCCGCGCGCCGCGCGAGGCGGCACAGGCCGGCCACGAGCGTGCTCTTGCCGGCATCGGACGTGGTGCCCTGGATCATGAGGGTGCCGCGCGGCACGGCGAGAGGGGTAACGGACATGGTGAAGGTGGTCGTTCGGGCGAACGCGCATTATCCCATCGCCCGTGCGCGGACTACGACGCGGCGCTGTGCTGCAAGGGCAGACCGTCAGGCCAGCCGGTACACAGCAGGTAAAATCACGCCATGATTTCGCGCGATCTTACTTTTATCGTCGGCGGCGCGCGCTCGGGCAAGAGCGCCTACGCCGAACGCCTCGCCGCCGGGAGCGGCCTGCCCGTCACCTATATCGCCACCGCGGCTGTGCCCGCGGGCGCGCATGCCGACGCCGAATTCGCCACGCGCATCGGCCATCACCGTGCGCGACGGCCTGGGCACTGGGGCCTCGTCGAAGCGCCGCTCGATCTGGCCGAGGCACTCGACGCCGCCGCGCAGCCGGATCATTGCGTGCTGATCGACTGCCTCACGCTCTGGCTCGCCAACCTGCTCTGTCCGCCCGACTCCGAAAGCCCGCGCCCCGACTGGCGCGCGCGCCTCGACGCCTTCGCGGCGGCCTGCGAGCGCGCGCGCGGCATCGTGCTGGTGGTCAGCAACGAGATCGGCATGGGTGTGGTGCCGATGGGCGCGGCCACCCGGCTTTACGTCGACGAACTCGGCCGACTGAACCAGCGTATCGCTGCACTCGCGGATCGCGCGACGCTTGTGGCCGCGGGCCTGCCGCTCGTGCTCAAGGCACCTCACCAGGCTTCCCGATCATGATGCTGAGCCTTCCTGTTACCGCCGCGCTCGCCGTGGCCGGCGTCGCCGTCGACCGCTGGTTCGGCGAGCCGCGCCGCGCGCATCCGCTCGTTGCCTTCGGCACGCTCGCGGGGCGCATCGAGAAGCGTCTGAACACCGGGCGGCGCGGTCGCCCGCTTGGCCTGCTCGCGTGGCTGCTGGCCGTCGCGCCGCCGGTCGCGCTCGCGGCCGTCCTGTGCGCGACGCTGCCCTGGCCGCTCGCGTGGGCGCTGCACATTGCGCTGCTGTGGTTCGCACTCGGCGCGCGCAGTCTCGAAGAGCACATCGCACCGATCGCCCGGGCGCTCGCCGAGCGCGATCTCGCGGCGGCGCGCGCGCTCACCGCGCGCATCGTCTCGCGCGATACCGCCCAAGCCGACGCCACCGCGCTCTCGCGCGCGGCCTGCGAATCGGCGCTCGAAAACGGCAACGACGCGATCTTCGGCGCGCTGTTCTGGTTCGCTATTGCGGGCGGCCCGGGTGCGCTGGCGTTTCGTCTCGCCAACACGCTCGACGCGATGTGGGGCTACCGCACGCCGCGCTTCCTGCGCTTCGGCTGGGCGGCGGCGCGCATCGACGACGTGCTCAACTGGATTCCCGCGCGCCTCACAGCCACGAGCTATGCGCTGCTCGGCAACACGCGCGTCGCGCTGCGCTGCTGGCGCGAACAGGCGCGCCGATGGGAGAGTCCGAACGCCGGGCCAGTGATGGCCGCCGGGGCGGGCAGCCTGAACGTGCTGCTGGGCGGCGCCGCCGTTTATCACGGCACGCTCGAGGAACGCCCGCCGCTCGGCGCAGGCTCCCCGCCGCGCGCGCAGGACGTGCACGCGGCGCTGCGCCTCGTCGAGCGCACGACGATCCTGTGGCTCGCCGCGCTCATCGCGCTGGCTTTCGTGAGCGTGGCCACCCATGTCTGAACCGCGTTCTGAACCTCGCATGGTCGCGCACGGCGGCAATCTGCACGAAGCCGCGCAGCGCTTCGGCATCGCCTGGGACGCGTGGATCGATCTCTCGACCGGCATCAACCCGCACGGCTATCCGGTGCCGCCCGTGCCGCCCTCGGCCTGGCGTCGCCTGCCCGACGACGGGGACGGCTTCGCCGCCAGCGCCGCGCGCTATTACGGCGCGCCCGATGCGCAGCACGTCCTGCCCGTAGCAGGTAGTCAGGCCGCGATCCGCGCACTGCCGGCGCTGCTGCCTGCGGGACGCGTGGCGATTGCGCCACTCACCTATGGCGAGTACGCGCCCGCGTTCGCACAGGCTGGCCACACGGTCGCGCCGCTCGACATTGCGTGCGATGCGCTGCCCGATGACGTCATACATGCCGTCATCGTGAACCCGAACAATCCGACCGCTGCCCTCGTCGAGCGCGGCACGCTGCTGCGCTGGCACGCACAACTGGCCGCGCGCGGCGGCACGCTGATCGTCGATGAAGCCTTCGCCGATGCCTACGCGCAGGCACGCGCCCAGTCGCTCGCCGATACGGTCGATCGCGCGGGCCTCGTGGTGCTGCGCTCGCCGGGCAAGTTTTTCGGTTTGGCGGGCGCGCGTTGCGGCTTTGCGCTCGCGCAGCCCGCGCTGCTCGCGGCCTTGCGCGCGCGGCTGGGCGCCTGGACCGTGAGCGGGCCCGCGCGGCACGCGGTCACGCATGCATTCGAGGACGCCGCCTGGCAAGCCAGCATGCGCGAGCGACTCGCCGCGGAAGGCGCGCGCCTTGTGGCGTTGCTCTCGGCGCACGGTTTCGCGCCGCAGGCCACGCCGCTCTACGCCTGGATCGCCGATGCGCGCGCCGCGCAGTTGCAGGACGCCCTCGCCGCGCGCGCGGTCTGGACGCGCCGCTTCGACGCGCCCGCGAGTCTGCGCTTCGGCCTGCCGGCCTCGGAAGACGAATGGCAGCGCTTCGAAACGGCGCTCGCGCAGGCTGTGCAGGCGATCGGCTGATGCGCTGCCTGCCCAGTCTGGCGCTAGTGGCCGCGTGTGCCGCCGGCAACGTTCACGCCGAGCCCGTGAGCGCCACCGACGACGACGGCGACACCGTCACGCTCGCCGCGCCCGCTCAGCGCGTCGTGAGCCTCGCCCCTCATGTCACCGAGCTGATCTATGCGGCGGGCGGCGGCGCGAAGCTGGTGGGCGCGGTGAGCTATAGCGATTACCCGCGAGAGGCGCAGGCTGTGCCGCGCGTGGGCGACAACCGCGCGCTCGACCTTGAACGCATCGCCGCACTCAAGCCCGATCTGATCGTCGTCTGGCGTCACGGCAACGCGCAGCAGCAACTCGATCGGCTGCGCGAACTGCACATTCCGCTTTTTTTCAGCGAGCCGCACCGGCTCGACGATGTGGCGACCTCGCTTACACGCCTGGGCATGCTGCTGGGCACGGCGAAAACGGCGCAGGACGCGGCGAACGCTTACCGCAGCAAGATCGCGCAACTACGGGCGACCTACGCGCAACGCGCTCCGGTGAGCGTGTTCTACGAGGTGTGGGATCAACCGCTCATGACGATCAACGGCGAACACATGATTTCCGATGTGATCGCGCTATGTGGCGGGCGCAATGTGTTCGCCGCGCTGCGCCCGTTGGTGCCGACGCTCTCGACCGAAGCCGTACTCGCCGCGAATCCCGCTGCGATCGTGACGGCCTCGCAAGGCGCGACGGCGCCGGACCGCCCGCTTCCCGCGCTCGAACGCTGGCGCGCGTGGCCGCAGTTGAATGCGGTAGCGCACGCGAACCTCTACGCCATCGACGGCGATCTGCTCACGCGGCCGGGCCCGCGCATCGCGCAAGGCGCGCAGCAACTCTGCGAAGACCTGCAACGCGCCCGCGCGAACGCCCCCAGCACGCACCCCACGAATTGATCGGCAATCCGAATGGATTGCCAAAGCGACTCAGGCGTTCCAGCGCGTCAGCAGCCACTCGCCGCTCGACGACTCGCGATGCAGCACCACGATCGCCGCCATCTCCAGCGGCCAGCGCACGCACCGCTCCAGCGACACGCCCAGCGCGCGCGCCGCAACCGTGCGAATCACACCCGCATGCGCCATCGCCCATACCGTTGTGCGCGCATCGGCATGGGTAGCGTCGAGCGATTCGAACCATGCCGTCACGCGCGCATCGAATTGCGCGACGCTCTCGCCGCCGTGATCGCGCGCGTGCAGGAAATTGGCCGCCCACGCGTCGATCTGCGTGCGCTCGATGCCGTCCCAGCGCTGCATCTCCCATGCGCCGAAATCCATTTCCGCGAGGCGCGGGTCTTCGTGCGGCACGAGGCCGCCGTGTTCGCGTGCGAGCACACGCGCCACGCTCGCGCAGCGCGTGAGCGGACTCGTTTCGATGCGCGCGGGCGCGCGCACGCCGAGTGCTTTCAGGCGCGCGGCGATCGACATCGCGCCGCTTTCGGCGTCGGCCGCGAGCGCCACGTCGGAGCGCCCGTAGCAAATGCCCGCCTCGACCGCCACGGCCGGATGGCGGATCAGGACGAGATCCATGCGAGTCCCATGAGGTAGATCGACAGTTCGAAAATCTGCTGTGCGAAGCCGAGGCAATCGCCCGTATAGCCGCCGATGCGTCGCACGAAATAACGCCCGAGCGCGAAGCGCAGCACACCGAGCACGGCGAGCGTCGCCACGCCCGCGCGCCAGTCCGGCCACGCCGGCCAAACGAGCCACGGCAGGCCGAACAGGGCCGCAATCGCCAGCGCGCCTGCCCTCAAACGCTGCGCGACCGGCTTCGCCTTGCCTTCCGGTCGCACATAGTCCAGCGAGGCAAGATAGCTGATCGCCAGCACGCGACTTGCCGCGTGGCCCGCGATCATGAGCGTGGCCGCGCGCAGCGGCGGCAGGAGCGCCAGCGTCTGCCACTTCAGTGCGAGCGATACGACCAGACCGATCGCGCCGAACGCGCCGATGCGCGAGTCGTGCATGATGCGCAGCACATCCTCTTTCTTGTAGCCCCCACCGAACGCGTCGAGACAATCGGCAAGACCGTCCTCATGGAGCGCGCCGGTCACGAGCAAGGTTGCGGCCATCGACAGCAGCACCGCCACGCCCGCGGGAAACACGCGCAGCGCCGCCAGGTAGACCAGCGCGGCCAATGCACCGACCAATACGCCGACCAGCGGAAAATAGCGCGCCGCCGCAGTGAGCCACTGCGGCTCGAAGCCCACCCAGCGCGGCACCGGCACGCGCGTGAAATAGCCGAGCGCCGTAAAGAAGTAGCGCACTTCCATAAACGGCTTCACGGCCGGATGGGCACTCGCGCCCTTATCGACGCCTTTGTCGAATTCGCTCAACGCCCGCGCTCGCTGCGGTCATCCACGCCCGCCGACTCGAAGCTCGCCATCTCGTTGAGGAAGGCCACGGCCGCGCGCAGCAGCGGCACCGCGAGCGCCGCGCCCGTGCCTTCGCCCAGACGAAGATCGAGCGCGAGCAGCTCACGCGCACCGAAATGATCGAGCATGCGCCGATGCCCCGCTTCGTTCGACGAGTGCGCGAACACGCAGTAGTCGCGCACGTGCGGCGACAGCGCGTCGGCCACCACGAGCGCCGAAGTCGCGATAAAGCCGTCCACGAGGATCGCCATGCGCTGGCGCGCCGCTTCCAGATACGCGCCTGCCATCATCGCGATCTCGAAGCCGCCGAACGTTGCGAGCACATCGAGCGGTTCGCGCGCGTTCGCGTGGTGCGCGAGCGCCGCTGCGAGCACGTTGCGCTTTTTCGCGAGCCCCGCGTTATCGAGGCCCGTGCCGCGGCCCACGCATTCGTCGATCGGCACATTGCACAGACGGCTCATCAGGCACGCCGCCGACGAGGTGTTCGCGATGCCCATCTCGCCAAAGCCGATCACATTGGTGCCGAGCGCCGCGTGATGACGCACGCGCGCCGCACCCGCCGCCAGCGCGGCGATGGCCTGCTCGCGCGTCATCGCGGCTTCGTGCGCGAAGTTGCGCGTGCCCTGGGCGATCGGCAGCGAGACCAGCTTCGACGTATCAACGGGCGGCAGCGGCGTAGCCACGCCTGCATCGACGATCTCCAGCTCCAGCCCGCCCACGCCGCTGAACGCGTTGATCGCCGCGCCGCCCGCGAGGAAGTTCGCGACCATTTGCGCCGTGACGGCCTGCGGATACGGGCTCACGCCTTCGTGCGCGATGCCGTGGTCGCCCGCGAACACGATCATCGCGGGACGCTCGATGCGTGGCTTCGTGGTGCGCTGGATCATGCCGAGCTGGCGCGCGAGGGTTTCGAGGCGCCCGAGGCTGCCCGGCGGCTTGGTCTTGGTGTCGATGAGGTGCTGAAGTGTGTCGCGCAGCGAGGTGTCCAGCGGCTCGACAGTGATCAGATCGGAAAGCGTGGTGGTCATAGCGGATTCGGTTCGGGTACGTTGAGTCTGGTTCAGTCGCGTTCTAGCACGAAGGGTTATCGGCTTTCGCGCGTTTCGTAAGTCGGTGAAGCTTGTTCGAGTGCGGGCACGAGCGCCTCGTGCGGGCCGTCGCGGATCAGCACGAGCGGATGGCCGAATGCCTCGCTCGCGCGCGCCGCCGTGAGCACCTCGCGCACCGGGCCCGCGCAACAGCCGCCTTTGCCATCGAGCAACAGGGCATGCGTTGCGTAGCGTCGCGCGAGATTCAGATCGTGACACGACAACACGACCGTGCGCGCCTCCACGCCAACCCATTGGCGCAAGGCTTCGAGGCAGGCGATCTGATGATGCAGGTCGAGATGCGCGAGCGGTTCGTCGAGCAGCAGCAAAGGCGCATCCTGACACAGGACCGCCGCGAGTGCGACGCGCTGGCGCTCGCCGCCCGAGAGCGAAAGCACATCGCGCGCGGCAAATGCTTCGAGGCCGAGCCGCGCGAGCGCGGCGTGCGCGGCGTCGCGATCGACATCGCTCTCCCAACCCCAGCCCGCAAGATACGGATAGCGGTTGAGCAGAACGATATCGAGCACGCTCGCGCTGAAGGCGTCGCGCACATCTTGCGGCATCAGCGCGCGGCGCTGCGCGAGACGGGCCGGTGGCCAGTCGCGCAGGGCGATGCCATCGACTTCGACATGACCCGCCGCGCTCGTGCGCAAGCCCGCGAGCGCCGAGATCAAGGTGGTCTTGCCTGCGCCGTTCGCGCCCGCTACGCACCAGATCTCGCCCGCGCCGAATTGCTGCGTGAGGCCTTCGACCAGCGTGCGTGCGCCCACGCGCAAGGTGAGCGCGTGAGTGGAAAGCAGCGGCGCGATTGTGTTTACTCCGATGCTCATGACGAACGCCTGCGCAGCAACATCCACAGGAACACCGGCACGCCCGCGAGCGCCGTCACGATGCCTACCGGCAGTTGCGTAGGAGCCGCGACAGTGCGCGCCGCGAGATCGGCGGCCATCACAGCGAGACCGCCCGCGAGCGCCGCTGCAGGCACGAGCATGCGCTGGTCGTTGCCGAACGCGAGGCGCAGCATATGCGGCACGACCAGACCGACGAAGCCGATGGTGCCGCCCGTCGTCACGGCGGCGGCCGCCGCGAGCGAGGCCGCGAGATAGACGCCCACGCGCAAACGCAGCACCGGCACGCCGAGCGCCTGCGCGGCGGCATCGCCACGCAGCAGGACGTTCAGACGTGGCGCCACGCTCACGCCGAAAGTCAGCACGAGCGCCAGTGCAATCCACGCGGGCCACGCATTGCCGACGCCGTCGAGGTCGCCCGTGAGCCAGAACAGCATGCCGCGCAGACGCGTGTCGGGTGCGAGCGTGAGCAGCAACGTGATGAGCGCGCCCCACCCCGCCGCCGTCACCGCGCCCGTCAGCAACAGACGCGGCGAGCTGTCCTGCGGCTCGCCGCGCCAGAGTTCGCGGCGCGCGAGGCCTAGCACGAGCAGGATCGACACGAAGGCGCCCGCACAGGCGCTTGCCTGCACCGCCCACCATGCGAGGCCCGCGATCATCGCGATGAGTGCGAAAGCGGCCGCGCCACCCGATACGCCTAAAACGTAAGGCTCGGCGAGCGGATTGCGCAACAGCACCTGTAGCAACGCGCCCGCGAGCGCGAGTAGCGCTCCGCATGCAAATGCGCCGAGCGCGCGCGGCAGACGCAGCGTGCGGACGATATCGCTCGCCATGTCGTACGCGCCGGTGTCCGGCATCAACGCGTGAAGTGCCTGGCCGGGCGTGACCGGCACGCTCCCCACCACGAGCGACACGACGAACACGGCGAGAGACAGCACGACCAGCACGCCCCAGATCGTCACCGCGCGTCGCGCGTGCATCGCTGCGTGCGCCCCCGTAGCGCGCGACGCGTGCGGCGACTGGGGCGGTCGCGGCGCGTGCGCTTGGCGCGGTTCGTCGGGGCTTACGGTTCGCATCGTCGGAAAGGGTCGAGTTCAGGGCGCACGCCTGTCGTGCCCCGCTATTGTCCGTTTTTTTCCGGGTGAGACGAAATGGCCGTAAAAATGGCCGCAATGTGCAGGGGAATGCGTGACAAACCACTGGGTATTCGCTTGCAGCGCGTCGGCGTTTATCGCTGCGCGGCAACATCCTTGCCCCTGTTTTAGCGCACCCGTCGTTCAAGCGCCATTCAAGCGCCATTGTTGCGCTGCACGCGCGATAAACACCGCATCGAAGCCCTGGCAAAACGCATTCCCGCCCCTCGCGGGAATCCGCGTGACAGGCCGCAAACAGGAAGATGCGGGCAAGAAGTAGGGTTGTTACGTCTGGAAACGTCGCGGATGTCGGAATACGCGACAATCCGCGCTAGAATGCCTGTCTTTAGAGGACGCAGCACATGCTCAACGAACTCGAAACACTCTCACAAAACATCGGGCGGCTGATCGAGATCAATCAGCGCCATCATGAAGCACGCGTGGCGCTCGAAGAGCAACTCGCACAATTGCGCGCGCAATGCGAAGCGACGCGCGTCGAACTCGAACAGGTGCGCGAAGAGCGCAACGCGTTGCAGGCCGAGCGCGATGGACTTTCCGCCAAGATCGACGACGCGCAGGTCCGACTGAACGCGATCCTCGAAAAGCTGCCCCGCGCACGCGCGGGCGCAGACCGCGAGAATCAACTCGATCTGCTCGACCCGTCGCAAGGCAACGCCGACGACCATGCCGCTCGCCACGGAGAAAATGCATGACGACCAAACAGATCGAAGCGACGATTCTCGGCCAGAGCTATCGCCTCGCCTGTTCGCCGGAAACCGAAGCTGCACTGCTCGAAGCGGTCGCGCGCGTGGATGCGGAAATGCTGAAGATCCGCAATCACAGCAACGTGCGCGGCACGGATCGTATCGCGGTCATGGCGGCACTTTCGCTCGCTTCGGAACTGCTGCGTCTGCAGACGAGCGTGCGTCACGGCGAAGCATTCCCAGCCGAAGAAATCCGTCGTACAATGCGCCAAATGAATGAACAGCTCGGTGCTGTCATCCAGCAGTACGGTGTGCAGTAAGCGTTTTTCGAAACACAGTATTCGGCCAACAACGCTTCAAACACCGTAGCAGAATGCGTTAGAATGGACTCATCGAAACGTACACGATACGTTTCGAAACAGCGGTACCGCAGAGTGATGACTCAGGTACCCAAAAGTTTTATCAGCTTCCCTGCCTGGTTCGCCAAGGTCATATATTCCTTGAACCAATGCCATGTGCACGGTTGCGGAAATTTGTAGCACGGGTGTGCGCGTCACTAGTCTGATGTACCCGAAGTGCTGCTAACTGCGACCAATTCTGAACCCTCGGTTCAGGATGCCGGCCTAGCGGCTAAGGCGGGGACCTATTCGAACGGCATCGGACATGTGTCCGATGCCGTTTTCCATTGGGGCGCGCTTTTTTGCATCGCGTAGCAAGCGCTGAAATCGCCTCGCGCCCTTCCCACTCCCCTCCACTTCCGACGTTCTTCTTCGACTCATGCGCTACTGGCTGATGAAGTCCGAACCCGACGAAGCAAGCATCGACGATCTCGCGAACGCGGCGCATCAAACACTGCCGTGGACGGGCGTGCGCAATTATCAGGCGCGCAACTTCATGCGCGACACGATGCAGATCGGCGACGGCGTGCTGTTCTATCATTCGAGTTGCCCCGAACCCGGCATCGCAGGTCTCGCGCAGGTGTCGTCGACGCCCTACCCGGACCCCACGCAGTTCGATCCGAAAAGCCCGTACTACGATGCGAAATCCACGCAGGAAAACCCGCGCTGGATGCTCGTCGATGTGGTGTTCAAGAAGAAGTCCTCGCTGATTGCACTCGCGACCTTGCGCGAGCACGACGAACTCGCCGACATGCGTGTGCTCGCCAAAGGCAATCGTCTCTCCATCACACCGGTTACGAAGACCGAATGGGACTTCATCACTAAACGGTTGATGTAACGACACCTGGCAATCGATAAAGATTGCCAGGTGCTCCGCTCTAGCCGGGAACCGCGTGCGCGGCACATCACCTAAAGAACACGCACGGCGCACACACTTTCCCCCCTGCACACGCAGCCGACATGCGCGCGCGAACTTGCGCACAATCATGCGCTCGCGCGGCATGCGTTGGTGTGCGCGCCGCTTGCGAAATCCGTTCTGCAAGGAGCCAAAATGAAGAGAACAACCGCCGTCACGCTCGCTGCCGCTTTCGCCGCTGCCATTCCGCTGGCCATGACGCTCGCGCCGCGCGCCGCGTATGCGCAGAGCGATGCACGCTATCAACCCTCGGGCGTGCTCTCGCTGTCCTCGCAGGCAAGCGCCGAAGTGCCGCAGGACGTCGTCACGATCACGCTGTTCTACGAGCAGGAAGCCAACGATCCGGCCTCACTCACGAACACGCTCAATCAACGCGCCGATGCAGCGCTGCAAAAGGCCAAGGGCGTCGCGGGCGTGACCGCGCGTTCGGGCCAGTTCTCGATCTATCCGTCCACCGATCGCGACGGCCGCATCTCCGCATGGCGCGGCCGCACGGAGGTCGTGCTCGAATCGCATGATTTCGCAGCGGCTTCGAAGCTCGCGGGCGATATCTCGTCGGTGATGCAAGTCGGCAACGTGCAGTTCTCGCTGTCGCCCGAAGCGCAGCGCGCCGCCGAACAGAAGCTCTCGGGTGAGGCTATCGCCTCGTTCCGCGAACAGGCATCGTCGGCCGCGCGTGCGTTCGGCTACAGCAGCTATTCGATTCGCGACGTGAACGTGGGCCACAACGGCGTACCGCCGCGTCCGATGATGATGATGAGCGCACGCGCCGCGAGCGCCGACGCGAAGATGGCGCCCATGCCGCTCGAAGGCGGCACGTCGACCGTGACCGTCAACGTGTCGGGCTCGGTGCAGATGAAGTAAATCGCGCTTCAACGCATCGCGTGCATCATGAAAAAAGCCACGGCAAAAACCGTGGCTTTTTCTTTATCGGAGATGCCGTATCGCTCAGCTCTTCGCACCCACCGCCTGCTGCGCGCCTTCGTTGCGCTTCGCGCGACGATACGCCCAGATCATCAGGAGCACGCCCGCGATGATCATCGGCAGCGAGAGCCATTGACCCATCGACAGACCCAGCGCGAGCAGACCCAGGAAGTCGTCGGGTTCGCGTGCGAACTCCACCGTGAAGCGTGCAAGACCATAGCCGATCAGGAACAGCGCCGAGATCGCGCCCACCGGACGCGGCTTGCGCGCGAACAGGATCATCACGATGAAAAGCGTGATGCCTTCGAGCGCGATTTCGTAGAGCTCGGACGGATGGCGCGGCAGCAGGTGATACTGCGCGAACACTTCGTTCAGATGCCACTGCGCGGCCAGCGCCGGATGCGTCTGCAGCCATGCAGCGTCGTCGTTCGCCGCGCCCGGGAACAGCATCGCCCAGGGCGAATCGGGCGAAGTCACGCGGCCCCACAGTTCACCGTTGATGAAGTTGCCCAGACGCCCGGCGGCGAGCCCGGTCGGCACCATCGGTGCGACGAAGTCCGTCACCTGCAACCACGTACGGCCACGCTGCCACGCGAACAGCACCATCGCGAAGGTCACGCCGAGAAAGCCGCCGTGGAACGACATGCCGCCTTCCCAGACCTTGAAGATGTCGAGCGGGTGCGCGAAGTACCAGCTCGCCTTGTAGAACAGCACATAGCCGAGCCGCCCGCCCAGGATGGTGCCGAGCACGCCGTAGAACAGCATGTCGTCGATGTCCTTGGCGGTCCAGCCCTGCGCGGCCACGAACGGCAGGCGCAGGCGCAGACGGCCGATCACGATCGCGAGAATGAAGCCGACGAGATACATGAGGCCGTACCAGCGCACGGCGAGCGGCCCCAGATGGATGGCGACGGGGTCGAAATTCGGGTGAATGAGCATCGTGAAATGAGTTCTTGCCGGCGATAGGCTTTGAAAGCGGATTGCAGGATGCGCCGCGGTTGGCGACGCCGAAGCCTCACATTATCGCCGACGCGAGCGGCCTCGAACCATTTTGCACGGTTTGCCGACTGAGGCGAGCGTGCGCAGGAAACGTCGGCGAGTTTAAGGGCCAGGTATGAAATCCGCATGCGCGCGCACGATCTCGATGAAAGCCGCCAGCACCGGACTCACCTCCGCTGCGCGCCAGACGAGCCCGGTTTCGATCGTCGGCACCGCTTCGGCGAGCGGCCGGTAGACCACGCCCGTGCGGCGCAGATGGCGCAGCGACTGCGGCACGAGCGCGACCCCCATGCCCGCCGAGACGAGGCTCACGATCGTCTGCATCTGGATCGCTTCCTGCCCCACGCGCGGCGCGAGGCCCGCCGCGCCGTAGCAATCCATGATGGTGTCGTAGAAGCCCGGGGCCAGATGGCGCGGAAACACCACGAGCGGCGCTTCGCTAATCTCGCGCAGGCTCACGGGGGCCTCGCACCAGCCATCCGCCGTCGGGCTCCCAGTGCGGGCGGCCAGCGCCGTGGGCATGGCGATCACCAGCGGCTCGCGTGCGACGCGCAGATACGCCAGTTGCGCCGCATGGCGCGGCGGCACAGGCGCGATCACGAGCCCCGCGTCGATGCGGCCCGCCACTAGTTCCTCGACCTGCACGTCGCTCGTGGCCTCGGTTAGTTGCAGGCGCACACGCGGATAGCGCGCGCCGAAGTCGCGCAGGAGCGCGGGCAGCAAGCCGTAGTCGGCGGTGGAGACGAAGGCGAGCGCCAGCACGCCCGCCTCGCCGCGCGCGAGGCTCTGCGCGAGCGGGCGCAGCGCTTCGGCGGCGGCGAGGAGTCGCCGCACTTCGGGCAGCAGATCGGCGCCCACGGCGGTCAGCTCGACCGAGCGGCGCGTGCGCGCGAACAACTCGACGCCCAGCGTCTCCTCCAGCGCCCGGATCGCCTGCGAGAGCGGCGGCTGGGTCATCGACAGCCGGGCGGCGGCGCGGCCGAAGTGCTGTTCCTCGGCCACGGCCACGAAGTAGCGCAACTGGCGCAGGTCGGGAATCGTCGTGCTCATGCTCTCACTCACTCAAGCGCGTATTGATATGTTTTTCGACTCAATAAGCCACGAATAATATATTGGACATTGTGCTCGCGAGACACCATTCTGTTTTGCACACGTCGGCGCATCTCCAGAACGAAAACGCCCTGCCCGGCGCGCGAACAACAGCCCAACGGAGCCTCCCCATGTCCTACAACCGTCGTTCGAAGCACATCACGCAAGGCGTCGCCCGCTCGCCGAATCGCTCGATGTATTACGCGCTCGGCTACGAGAAGGCCGACTTCGACAAGCCGATGATCGGCATCGCCAACGGCCATTCGACCATCACGCCCTGCAACGCGGGCCTGCAGCGTCTGGCCGATGCCGCCGTGGCCGCCGTCAAGGGCGCCGACGCCAATCCGCAGACCTTCGGCACGCCGACGATCTCCGACGGCATGTCGATGGGCACCGAGGGCATGAAGTACTCGCTGGTCTCGCGCGAAGTGATCGCCGACTGCATCGAGACCTGCGTGCAGGGGCAATGGATGGACGGCGTGGTCGTGATCGGCGGCTGCGACAAGAACATGCCCGGCGGCATGATCGCGCTCGCGCGCATCAATGTGCCCGGGATCTACGTGTACGGCGGCACGATCCGCCCAGGGCACTGGAAGGGGCGAGACCTCACCATCGTGTCGGCGTTCGAGGCGGTGGGCGAATTCACGGCCGGGCGCATGAGCGAGGAGGATTTCGAAGGAGTCGAGAAGAACGCCTGTCCGTCGACGGGTTCGTGCGGCGGCATGTACACGGCCAACACGATGAGTTCGTCGTTCGAGGCGCTGGGCATGTCGCTGCTCTACTCGTCCACGATGGCCAATCCCGATCAGGAAAAAGTCGATTCGGCGGCGGAGTCGGCGCGCGTGCTGGTCGAAGCGGTCAAGCAAGACCTCAAGCCGCGCGACATCATCACGAAGAAGTCGATCGAGAACGCCGTGGCGCTGATCATGGCGACGGGCGGCTCGACCAATGCCGTGCTGCACTATCTGGCGATCGCACATGCTGCGGAAATCGAGTGGAGCATCGACGACTTCGAGCGCATGCGCAAGAAAGTGCCGGTGATCTGCGACCTCAAGCCTTCGGGGCAATACGTGGCGACCGATCTGCATGAGGCGGGCGGCATTCCGCAGGTGCTCAAACTCCTGCTCGACGCAGGCCTGCTGCACGGCGACTGCATGACCATCACGGGGCGCACGATCGCCGAGGAACTGAAAGACGTGCCCTCGAAGCCGCGCGCCGATCAGAAGGTGATCTACCCGATCGACCAGGCGCTCTACAAGGAAGGCCATCTGGCGATCCTCAAGGGCAATCTCGCGGTCGATGGCGCCGTCGCCAAGATCACGGGCCTCAAGAACCCCGTCATCACCGGCCCTGCACGCGTGTTCGACGACGAGCAAAGCGCGATGGAAGCCATCCTCGCCGACAAGATCCAGGCCGGCGATATCGTCGTGCTGCGCTACCTCGGGCCCAAGGGCGGCCCCGGCATGCCGGAGATGCTCGCGCCGACTTCGGCGATCATCGGCAAGGGGCTGGGCGAATCGGTCGGCCTCATCACCGACGGGCGCTTCTCGGGCGGCACCTGGGGCATGGTAGTCGGCCATGTGGCGCCTGAGGCGTTCGAGGGCGGCACGATCGCTCTCGTGCAGGAAGGCGACTCGATCACCATCGACGCACACCAACTCCTGCTGCAACTGAATGTGGACGACGCCGAGCTTGCACGCCGCCGCGCCACGTGGAAGCAGCCCGCGCCGCGTTACACGCGTGGCGTGATGGCGAAATTCGCGGCGCTCGCACGGCCCGCGAACCAGGGTGCGGTGACGGGGTAAGCACTGGCAGCCCTGTCCCGGCGATGCAGATCAGGCGTTCGATAGACAAAAGGGCGCGCGGCCTGGCCGCGCGCCCTTTGCTTCTATAATGCGACGACACAGCCGGCGAGCATGCTGGCGGAGACCAGTATGAAACTGAAGTCGCAAGCGAAGAACAAGACAGCGACGCCGGCCGCCCCGCTGGCACTGGCACTGGCATTGACCTGTGCCGTCGCGGCGCCGCTCGCGCATGCGCAGAACGGCCCGGGCGGCCTCGCGCTCGCGCAGCAACAGAACTGCATGAGCTGCCATTCGGTGACACGCACGTTCATGGGACCGGCGCTGCGCGATGTCGCGGCGAAATACGCGGCCAAACCGGAGGCGCAAACCTACCTCGCGCACAAGATCATGGAAGGCAGCAGCGGTGTGTGGGGCGTGGTGCCGATGCCCGCCAACACGCAATTGAACCCCGGCCAGGCCGCCCTGCTCGCGAGCTGGATTCTCACGCTCAAATGACGAAAAGCGTCGATCGCCCTGGGAGCGATCGACGCTTCGATTTGACGTATCGGTTCAACTGATCAATCGGTCATCAGCGAAGACGGCGCTGAAAGCACGCCTCAGTTGGGAGAGTGCGTGCCGTGCGTCGCGCGTGCAGCCAGTTCCTCGCGCACGGCAGCCTTGACCCAGCCCTTGAGTTCGGTTTCGAGCGCGAGCCCGATCTCGCGCGACACCTGCCCGACGATCCAGTGCGAATGCTCCTGCATTGCGGCGCTGCAACGCTGCTCGATCACGCCGCGTCCTTCGCCGGTGAGCCAGTTCAGCGCGCGGCCGCGCAAACGCTCCACGAGCGCATCGGCATCATGCGCGTAGATGGCGTAGGGGTCTTCGGGGATGGGCGCCGGGCCCAGTGTGGGTTCAGGCACGGCGTGCGCGGCCGCCATCGTTTCGAGCGAAGCCGGCGTCACAGCGGGCTCAACCGCAGACTCAGCAGCAGACTCAGAAGCCAACGCGGCTTCAGGCGCGTGCGCACGCTCGAACGGCGAGCGGGCGCGCAGCAGATTGCCCGGCACGATGATGTCGGTCAAAAGCGGGATCGGCGCCTCTTCGAGGTCATGCAGGTCGGACACGATCGCCTCCTTCGGATTTCGTCTAGCCAATGATCAAGCCGGGCGCAACACTCACGCTCGCAGCGCTCAGCCGCCCTGCTTGTAGTTGTTCAGCGCGTAGCCGCGATCGCGATAGAAGCGATAGCGCTCGCGCCCCGACGCCAGCTCTTCGGGCGTGTCGCCGATCACTTCGAGCAGACGCTCGAAGCGCGCGAACTGCGGCGGCACCACGGCGCCCAGGTTGAGCAGCACGCGATGATGCGGCGCACGCTCGAGGTCCGTGGCCAGCACGATGGGCGTCTGCGCGGCCTGCGCGCTATCGGCCATGCAGTGCGGCACGAACTCCAGCGGCGCAAACGTCCACAGCAGCTCGTCGAACGTGCGCAGACGCGCGGGCTCGGCCAGCACCACTACCTGCTGGTCGGCCTGATACGCCTTGCGCACGAGACGGCACGCATACAGCAGCGCATCGCCCACGTTGGTGTGGAAGTCGATGCGCGTCATGCCGCGTTCCCTGCCTTAACAACAGTCAGGGTCATTGCGCCGCGCGGTCGATGAGGAACTGCGCGAGCAGCGGCACCGGACGGCCCGTTGCACCCTTGGCCGCGCCACCCTTCCAGGCGGTGCCCGCGATGTCCAGGTGCGCCCACGGATACGCTTCGGTGAAGCGCGAGAGGAAGCACGCAGCCGTTACCGCGCCGCCCGGACGGCCACCGATATTGGCCATATCCGCGAAGTTCGACTTGAGCTGGTCCTGATACTCGTCGTCGAGCGGCAGACGCCAGGCGGGGTCGTTCGCTTCGCGCGAGGCGTCGAGCAGCTCGCCCGCCAGCGCGTCGTCCTTCGAGAACAGACCGCTGTTGTGATGGCCCAGCGCAATCACGCAAGCGCCCGTGAGCGTAGCGATGTCGATCACGGCCGCCGGCTTGAAGCGCTCGACATAGGTGAGCGCGTCGCACAGGATCAGACGGCCTTCGGCGTCGGTGTTGAGCACCTCGACCGTGAGACCGGCCATCGTCGTGACAACGTCGCCCGGCTTCGTGGCGTTGCCCGCGGGCATGTTCTCGCAGGTCGGAATGACGCCGATCACGTTGAGCTTCAGGCCCATTTCCGCGACCGCGCGCATCGTGCCGAGCACCGAACCGGCGCCGCACATGTCGTACTTCATCTCGTCCATGCCTTCGCCGGGCTTGAGCGAGATGCCGCCCGTGTCGAACGTGATGCCCTTGCCGACCAGCACGATCGGCGCGGCCTTCGCGGCGGCGCCCTGATAGTGCAGGACGATGAATTGCGGCGGCTCGACCGAACCTTTTGTTACAGAAAGAAACGAGCCCATCTTGAGCGCTTCGATCTGACGCTCGCCGAGCACCTCGGCCTTGAGCTTCCAGTCGCGCGCGAGCTTCTTGGCCGTGGCCGCCAGATAGGTGGGCGTGCAGACGTTGCCCGGCAGGTTGCCGAGGTCGCGCGTGAGGTCCATGCCATTGGCGAGTGCCACGGCCTGCTTCGCCGCGACCTTGGCCGCTTTCTCTTCGGCGGCGTCCACGCTGAAGACGACGCGCTTGAGCGCGCGCTGGGCCACGTCGGGCTTGCTCTTCATCTGCGTGAAGCGGTAGGTCTCGTTGCGCAGTGCGAGAATCGCCGCGCGCACGCCCCATTCGCCGTTGCGTTCCTTGATCGGCAGTTGCGCGAGCGAGAACGTGACCTGGGCGATGCGCGTGCCGAGAATCGCGCGCCAGGCGGCCCGGACGGCTTCGCCGTAGGCCTTCTGGCCGAATGCGTCCTGCTTGCCGAGGCCGACCAGCAGCACCCGCGAGGCGCCGATACCGGACACTTCCGGCAGGAACAAGGTGGAACCGGCCTTGCCGTCCATGTCGCCAGCCTTGACGACGCGGGCAATCGTGCCGCCGAGGGCGCTATCGATCACGAATGCCGGGCCGGAAAGAGTCTGTGCTTCGAAGACACCGACCACGACGCAATCCGACTTGCCGGTCAGGAAGGGGCCTTCCCCGCCTTTGCTCCAATCACAGGCTTTTATGCTAAAGTCCATCGCGCTTGTCCTCGGATAAAATCAGGGCTTAGGATGAAAGCCGCAATTATCCGCTATTTTTCCCGCGGCGGCTCCTGGGTGGTAGCGCAAGCTGCGCGGCGCCCGGCGCAGGCCGCCCGCCCTGCCCATCTAGAATGATCTTCGAACGTTCCCTGCAGCGCGAACTCGCGTACACGGCCGGCGCCGTGTTCATGGTTCTGCTCACGATCATGCTGACGACGATGATGATCCGCATCGTCGGCTTCGCGGCATCGGGCCAGATCGACCCGCGCGACGTGCTGGTCCTGATCGGTCTGACCGTGATCGGCTATCTCGCCGTCATGCTGATCGTCACCCTCTTCGTTTCGATCCTGTTCGTGCTCACGCGCTGGTACAAGGATTCCGAAATGGTGGTCTGGCTCGCCTCCGGTGTGAGCCTGACGCGTCTCATCAAGCCAATCGCCGTGTTCTCCACGCCGATCATCCTGGCGATCGCGTTCTTCGCCTTCATCGGCTGGCCGTGGTCGAATGCCCAGAGCAAGCTGATCCGCGCGCGCTTCCAGCAGCGCGATGAAGTGTCGCTGCTCGCGCCCGGCCAGTTCCGCGAATCGCCCACCACGCACCGCGTGTTCTTCATCGAGAGCATGAGCCCCGACCAGGCGCGCGTGGAGAACGTGTTCGTCACGAGCACGGAAAACGGCAAGGTCAACGTGATCGTCTCGAAGACCGGCCACACGGAAACCAACAAGGACGGCGACCGCTTCATCGTGCTGGAGAACGGCCGCCGCTACGATGGCGAACCGGGTCACCCCGACTTCCGCATCTCCGAGTTCCAGCGCTACGGCGTGAAGATCCAGAGTCAGCCCGTGGTCAATACGCCCACGGCGAGCACGACCTCGACGCCGGATCTGCTGCGTAACCCGAGCAACGACAATCTGGGCGAATTCGCCTGGCGGATGGGTCTGCCGCTCATCGCGATCAATCTGATGCTGCTGGCGATCCCGCTGGCTTACCAGAACCCGCGTCGCAGCCGCACGATCAACCTCGTGATGGCCGTGCTGATCTATCTCACCTATTCGAACCTGCTCAACGTCGTGCAGTCGCAGATCGAGCAAGGCAAGATGTCGTTCGGCTTCGGCATGGTGATCCTGCACATCGTGGTGCTCGCGCTCGTCGCCTTCATTTTCTGGCTGCGTGTGCGCAACCGGCCGCTCTTTACCCGCGCGATGTTCGGCCGCGCGTCGCAGGGGAACTGACCGATGCGCATTTACGAGAAATACTTTGCGCGTCAAATCTATCTGACGTTCATCTTTATTCTGTTCGCCTTCTCCGGCCTGTTCTTCTTCTTTGACCTGATCAACGAACTGAACTCCGTCGGCCACGGCAACTACAAGTTCATCTACGCGGTGATTCGCGTGGCGCTGCAGTCGCCGTCGCGGCTCTATGAAATCATTCCGGTCGCCGCGCTGATCGCCGCGATCTACGTGTTCGCGCAGATGGCCGCGAGCTCGGAGTTCACGATTTTCCGCGTCTCGGGCCTTGCGACCGGCCAGGCGCTGCGCTCGCTGCTCAAGATCGGCGTGCCGCTCGTGCTGCTCACCTACCTGATCGGCGAAGTGGTGGGTCCGTACACCGACCAGCTTTCCGAAAAGGTGCGTCTGCAAGCGCTGGGCTCGGCGGTCTCGACGGACTTCAAGTCGGGCGTCTGGGTCAAGGACACGCTCACCAAGCGAGCCGATGGCGAACAGGCCACGCGCTTCGTGAACGTGGGCGAACTGCAGCCGGACGCGACCATCACGAACGTGCGCATCTACGAATTCGATTCGCAGTTCCGGCTCTCGAACGTGCGTGTGGCGAAAAGCGGCAAGTTCCAGCCGCCGGGCCACTGGCTGCTCAAGGACGTGACGGACACCGAACTGATCAGCGTGCCGCCGCCGGCGAACCAGCCCACCGATTCGCTCGCGCCGGTCTATCGCGCGACGCAGACTGCATCGCCCGAATACTCGCTGCGCTCGGAGCTCACGCCGCAGATTCTCTCGGTGCTGCTGGTGTCGCCGGATCGCATGTCGATGTTCAACCTGTTCCGCTACATCCAGCATTTGCAGGAAAACCATCAGGACACGCAGCGCTACGAAATCGCGTTCTGGCGCAAATTGCTCTACCCGTTCGCGGTGTTCGTGATGCTGGTGCTCTCGCTGCCGTTCGCGTATCTGCATACGCGTGCAGGCGTGGTGGGTGTGAAGGTGTTCGGCGGGATCATGCTTGGCATGAGCTTTCAGCTCGTCAACACGCTGTTCTCGCACATCGGCAATCTGAATACCTGGCCCGCGCCACTGACAGCGGCGACGCCCGCGCTGATCTATCTGGCGCTTGGCTTGCTGGGCCTGAAGTGGGTCGACCGGCACTGACGCCGGGTATCGATGCTTCTCTGGAGTCGCGACGACGATGCTTACCCCCGGCACGCACGGCATGATCCTCTTCGGCCACGGCGCGCGCGATGCGCGCTGGAAAGAGCCGTTCATGCGCCTCGCGGGCAAGCTGACCGCCGCGCGCGGCAATGCGGGGCCGGTCGATCTCGCGTTCCTCGAACTGATGGAGCCGAGCCTGCCCGACGCCATCGCCGCGCAGGCCGCTCAAGGCTGCACGGCCATCACCGTGGTGCCCGTGTTCTTCGGCCAGGGCGGTCATATCCGCCGCGATCTGCCTGCGCTCATCGCGCAGTGCCAGGCCGCGCATCCCAACGTGAAGATCGACTGTGCGACGGCGGTAGGCGAGGACGATGGCGTGCTCGACGCGATCGTGCAGTATTGTCTGACGCAGCAAACGTGAGCACGTAGCCTGCACGAACCCACGCACATAACGCAAAAGGGCCGCTTTTCAGCGGCCCTTCTGTTTTCTGGCGGTACAACTTCCCCCGTCTTGATCCTTTCTTGATCCTTATGCCGCGGCGAGTCGATCGTCCGCTACATCGGCCTGCTGCCCTGCCCGCTCGGCAAACGCCTCGCCAATCATCAGCAGGCTCGGCTGCGCCGCATCGAGCCAGTCCTGAGCCTCGCCCGCCGCGAGACCCGCCAGCGTGAGCGTGAGCGTGCGTTCGCGCGCCGTGCTGCAAGCCTCGACGATGGCCACCGGCATCGTGCCCGCGCGGCCCGCTTCGATCAGCTGGCGCGCGATATCGGGCGCGCTGTCGCGGCCCATATAGAACACGAGCGAGTCCGCATTCACGTGCTCGCGGATTTCCTCGCTGCCCGCCGCGCGCGAATACGTGGCGAGCGCGACGCTGCGCGAGACGCCGCGCAGCGTGAGCGAGCGTTGCAGCGTGGCAGCGCTGGCGAGCGCCGCCGTGATGCCCGGCACGATTTCATACTCGATGCCCGCGGCTTCGAGCGCGCGCATTTCCTCGTCGGCGCGACCGAACAGCATCGGATCGCCGCCCTTCAGACGCACCACGAGGTCATGCTCGCGCGCCGCGTCCACCAACTGCTTGTTGATGAACTGCTGCGCCGTCGAACGCTGTCCGCAACGCTTGCCGACCGCGATGAACTTCGCGTCTTGCGGCGCGTAGTCGAGCATCGCCGGCTCGACGAGCGCGTCGTGCAGCACGACCTGCGCCTGCCCGAGCAGACGCGCGCCGCGCACCGTGATGAGATCCGCGGCGCCCGGTCCGGCGCCGATCAGATAAACCTTGCCCATATTTACCAACCCTGTATCGACCGGACTCAGGCCTGGATGCTCAAGCCGTAAGTGCGCGGATCATGCCCGCCGCCACCGTGTGATGCGTCGCCTCGTCGATGAGAACGAACGCGCCGGTGCCGGGATGCACATCATACAGGTCCGCGACCAGCGGCTTTTGCAGCGTGAGCGAGACGCGGCCGATGTCGTTCATGGCGAGGTTCTGGCGATCCACGGCGTGCGACAGCGTATGCACGTCGAGCACTTCCTTGATCGCGCCGATCTTCGCGAACACCGTGCTGGTGGTCTGCTTGAGCAGGTACTTGCGCTGCGTCGAAAGCGGCTCTTCGTCGAACCAGCAGAGGTCCGCTTCGAGCTTCTTGGCCGGTTGCGTGTCGTCGGCCGCCGGCACGAAGGTGTCGCCGCGCGAGACGTCGACGTCTTCGGTCAGGCGGATCGTGACGGTCTGACCCGCGAAGGCGCGATCGACCTGCGCCGTGCCGCCCGGCACCGGCGCGATGATCTCGGCAACCGTGGCCGCGCGACCTGCCGGCAGCACCGTGATGGCGTCGCCAACCTTCACTTCGCCCGCTTCGACACGGCCCATGTAGCCGCGGAAGTCGTCGGCGCTCGAACCGTCCTGACGGGCGACCCATTGCACCGGGAAGCGCAGCGCCTCGCCCGTTGCCTGCGCCACGGGCAGTTGCTCGAGCAGGTCGAGCAGCGGCTCGCCCGCGTACCAGGGCATGCGCTCGCTCAGCGTGACGATGTTGTCGCCCTTGAGCGCCGACACCGGCACGAAACGCACGTTGTTCAGGCCAAGCTGACGCGCGAGTTCGACATAGGCTTCGCGGATCAGGTTGAAGGTCGCTTCGCTGTATTCGACCAGATCCATCTTGTTGATCGCGACGATCACGTGTTGCAGACCGAGCAGCTTGACGATCGCGCTATGGCGCTTGGTTTGCGGCAGCAGTTGCGTGACGCCGTTTTCGACCGTCACGCGCGTGGGGTCGATCAGGATGATGGCTGCGTGCGCGGTGGACGCGCCCGTGACCATGTTGCGCGTGTACTGCTCGTGGCCCGGGGTATCGGCAATGATGAACTTGCGCTTGGCCGTAGCGAAGTAGCGGTACGCCACGTCGATCGTGATGCCCTGCTCGCGCTCGGCTTCGAGGCCGTCCGTGAGCAGCGACAGGTCGATTTCGTCGCCGACGGTGCGCTTGTTCTTCGCCCGCGAGAGCGCCGAAAGCTGGTCGCTCAAGACTGCCTTGCTGTCGTACAGCAGGCGGCCGATCAGCGTGCTCTTGCCGTCGTCCACGCTGCCGGCCGTGATGAAGCGCAGCACGCCGAGGTCTTCAGGTTGATGCGTCGTAACCATGTCTAATCTTTCCTCTGCGTGCTTTTAGAAATAACCTTGCTTCTTGCGCTGTTCCATCGCGGCTTCCGACGCCTGGTCGTCCATGCGCGTGGCGCCGCGTTCCGTGATTTCGGTCACGGCCGTCTCGGCGATGATCTTCTCGATGTTGTCGGCATCGCTTGCCACCGGGCAGGTGCAGCTGATGTCGCCAACCGTGCGGAAACGCACCTGCGCCATTTCGCTGACTTCGCCTTCCTTCATCGGCGTGAGCGGCGTGACCGGCACGAGCAGGCCATTGCGGCGCACGATCTCGCGCTGGTGCGCGTAGTAGATCGACGGCAGTTCGAGCTTTTCGCGCTCGATGTATTGCCACACGTCGAGTTCGGTCCAGTTCGAGATCGGGAACACGCGCAGGTGCTCGCCGTTGTGCAGGCGTGCGTTGTACAGGCTCCAGAGTTCCGGGCGCTGTGCCTTCGGGTCCCACTGGCCGAATTCGTCGCGGAACGAGAAGATGCGCTCTTTCGCGCGGGCCTTCTCTTCGTCGCGGCGCGCACCGCCGATCATCGCCGTGTAGCCGTATTCTTCGATGGTTTCGAGCAGCGTGACCGCTTGCGCGGCATTGCGCGAATCGGTTTCGCGGCGCAGGCGCACCGTGCCCTTCTTGATCGAATCTTCGACGTGACCGACCACGAGTTCCGCGCCGATTTCGGCAGCACGGCGGTCGCGGAAGTCGATCACTTCTTCGTAGTTGTGGCCCGTGTCGATGTGCACGAGCGGGAACGGCAGCGAGGTCTTGCGGTTCGCGCCGAGACCAAACGCCTTCAATGCGAGCGCGAGCACGACCACCGAGTCCTTGCCACCCGAGAACAGCAGCGCGGGCTTGCTGCACTCGGCAACGAGTTCGCGCAGGATGTGGATCGACTCGGCTTCGAGCCAGTCGAGATGGTCCATGCGGTTCGCCGTGACCTGAAGCGGCGCATTCACTGCGGAGTCGAGCGTCGTGCTCATGTTCGGAATCCTTCGTCTGATCGCGCCCCGTTCCGGGGAATCAAGGCGCGTTACTCTGTATTCGACTTCGCTGCCGTTCGCTACAACATCGAAAACGGCGCGAAAACTTCAATCTTAGCTGGCGCGGCCGATCGGCGAAACCAGCGGCGATACGTCCGCAGCGGCCTCGACCACCGGAATCGCGGAAACCGACGTGATGTGCAGTCCGCATTCCTTCGTGTCGCGCGACTCCCACCACCAGCGGCCCGCGCGGCTGTCCTCGCCCGGACGGATCGCACGCGTACACGGCTCGCAACCGATGCTCGGGTAGCCGCGCGCATGCAGCGGGTTCACCGGCACGTCGAAGGCGCCCAGATAGGCCCATACATCGGCTTCGGTCCAGTCCGCGAGCGGATTGAACTTGTCGATGT
The DNA here is from genome assembly GCF_905220265.1 of Paraburkholderia sp. J67. Lineage (NCBI taxonomy): Bacteria > Pseudomonadati > Pseudomonadota > Betaproteobacteria > Burkholderiales > Burkholderiaceae > Paraburkholderia > Paraburkholderia sp. J67. The sequence continues at coordinate 410,285 of NZ_CAJMZK010000002.1, read as the reverse complement.
TGCGGGCTTCGTCGCGTTCTTCCTCGTGCAGCTCCGCACGCGTGACCGACTGCTCGCGGCGCTGGCCCGTGACCCATGCCGACACGCCCGACAGCGCGCGATTGAGCGGCTCGACCTTGCGGATCTCGCAGCAGCGCTTGCGCAGATCGACGCTCTCGTAGAACGCGTTCAGCCCATGCTGCGTGACGTATTCATCGATTGCATCCTGCTGCGGACGGAACTGCTCGATCTCGTAGCCGTAACGCTCGCGCACCGTGTCGATCATGCCGACGGTTTCCGCGTGCAGGCGGCCGGTGTTGAGCGAGAAGATGCCGATCTTCACGCCACGCGAAAGAATCGCGTGGGTCAACAGCATGTCTTCCGCGGCAAGGCTGCTGGCTAGCTTCACCTCGGCGTGACGCGCGGCGATCGAATCGAGCAGCGCATCCAGGCGCTCGATCTTCGCTTGCAGGTCAGCGGTGATTTCGCTGGCGGCGGTGGTCATGCTGCTACGCCTCGTTGCCCCGCCTTGCGGCGAAAGAGCGGCGACGGCTCGTCGAACGCGCCCTGGTATTGCACCGTGAACTCGGTGAAGGCCTTCAGCGCGTCGTTGATGTCCTTGTCGGCGCGCAGCGCGTAGGCGTCGAAACCGCAACGCTCGTAGAAGCGCAGCTGGTCGCGCAGCACGTCGCCGATCGCACGAATTTCGCCCTTGTAGCCATAACGCTCGCGCAGCAGACGCGCGATCGAATAGCCGCGGCCATCGCGGAACACCGGGAAGTCGATCGCGATTAGCGCGATCTTGTCGAAGTCGGCGACCACATCGGCCGGTTCGCTGTCCGGCGCGAGCCACACGCCCAGCTCGTCCTTGCCGCGCGCGGCGACGAGCGCCTCGCGGTTGGCCTGGAAGTACGCGAACGGAACCAGCACCTTGCCCGCGGGCAGCGCCGCCACATCCGGCAGCACGCCGTCTTCGGCGGCGCGCACGACTTGCCAGTTGTCTTCAACGATCTCGCGATTTTTGATGATCAATGCCATTGCTTAAGTCTCGTATCTCGTTGCGGGCGAATCAGGCGTGGGCCGGTTGGCGCGATGCGTACACGCGCTCCTTGAACGGGGCCATGCCGATGCGGTCGTACGTGTCGATGAAACGCTCGCCGTCGATGCGGTTTTCGACGAACGTGTCGATCACCTTCTGCACCACGTCGGGCATCTCTTCCGCCGAGAACGACGGGCCGATCACGCGGCCAAGGCGTGCGCCGTTGGCGCCGTTGCCCTGCTCGCCGCCGAGCGAGACCTGATACCACTCCGAGCCGTCCTTATCCACGCCCAGCACGCCGATGTTGCCGACGTGATGGTGACCGCACGAGTTCATGCAGCCCGAGATGTTGAACGACAGGTCGCCCAGGTCGTAGACGAAATCGAGGTTCTCGAAACGCTCCTGGATCGCCAGCGCGATGGGGATCGACTTCGCATTCGCGAGCGAGCAGAAGTCGCCGCCCGGGCACGCGATGATGTCGGTCAAGAGGCCGATGTTTGCGGTCGCGAAACCTTGCGCCTTGGCCTTTTCCCACAGCGCGAACAGGTCGCGCTTCTTGACGTCCGCGAGAATCAGGTTCTGCTCGTGCGAGACGCGGATCTGGGCAAACGAGTACTCTTCCGCCCAGTCGGCCACGGCTTCCATCTGCACATCGGTGGCGTCGCCCGGCGCGATGTCGCGCGGCTTGAGCGAGATCGTGACCGACGTGTAACCCGGCACGCGGTGCGGGCGCGTGTTGCGCTCGACCCAGCGCGCGAAGGCGCGGTTTTCCAGCAGATGCTTCTCGAACGACGTGTCGGTGTCGGCGAGCTTTTCGTAAGCCGGCGGCACGAAATACTGCGAGACGCGATCGACCTCTTCTTGCGTGAGCGTCGAGGGGCCGTCCTTCAGGTGCTGCCACTCTTCTTCCACTTGCTGCGCGAACTTCTCGGGCGAGAGCGCCTTCACGAGAATCTTGATACGCGCCTTGTAGAGGTTGTCGCGGCGGCCGTAGCGGTTGTACACACGCAGCACGGCTTCGCAGTAGGTCAGCAGATGCTGCCACGGCAGGTCGCGCTTGATGATCGCGCCGATGATCGGCGTGCGGCCCAGACCACCACCCGCGAGGATGCTGGCGACCACTTCGCCCTGCTCGTTACGGTCGAGGTACACGCCCAGATCGTGGATCTGCACCGCGGCGCGGTCTTCCTTCGAACCCGAGACGGCGATCTTGAACTTGCGCGGCAGCCACGCGAATTCGGGGTGGAACGTCGACCATTGACGCATGATCTCGGCCCACGGGCGCGGATCGACGACTTCGTCGGGCGTCACGCCCGCGAACTGGTCGGCGGTGATGTTGCGGATGCAGTTGCCCGACGTCTGGATGCCGTGCATCTGGACGGACGCGAGCTTGGCCAGGATCTCAGGCGTTTCTTCGAGCTGGATCCAGTTGTACTGGATGTTCGAGCGCGTCGAGAAGTGGCCGTATTGACGGTCATGCTCGCGCGCGATCTGGCCGAGCATGCGCAACTGGTCGCTACGCAGATTGCCGTACGGAATCGCGACACGCAGCATGTAGGCGTGGCGCTGGTAGTACAGGCCGTTCTGCAGACGCAGCGGACGAAACTCTTCTTCGCTCAATTCGCCCGACAGGCGGCGGCGAACCTGATCGCTGTATTGCGCGACGCGTTCGTCGACGATGGTCTGGTCGTACTGATCGTATTGGTACATTCGGGGACCCCAGGGTTGTATCAATCGCGGCGTTCCGGTTACGCCACGTTCTCCGACTTCGACTTAGCCAGTTCTGGTCCTGCTCAGGCCGGCGCCTTCAACTCGCCGGTCATTTGCTAATGACCAAAACAGATATCCATATTGGAAAAGTTGGGGAAATGGTAATAAACTCGCCTTATATTTCAAACGATCTAAAAATCAGGTTGATATGCCAAGGGGTTATATATGAACCTGCACCAGTTCCGCTTCGTTCGAGAGGCCGTGCGCCAGAACTTCAATCTCACGGAAGCGGCCAAGGCACTGTATACAAGCCAGCCGGGCGTCTCGAAGGCGATCATCGAGCTGGAAGACGAATTAGGGGTCGAAATCTTCACCCGCCACGGCAAGCGTGTGCGCTCGCTCACGGAGCCGGGCCGCATCATCCTGGCCTCCGTGGAGCGCATCCTCCAGGAAGTGGAGAGCCTCAAGCGGGTCGGCAAGGACTATGCGGCACAGGATCAGGGCAACCTGGTCATTGCCGCCACGCACACCCAGGCGCGCTACTCGCTGCCCGCGGCCATTGCGGAGTTCAAACGACGCTTTCCGAAGGTTCACCTTTCGATTCTGCAAGGCAGCCCCACGCAGGTCGCGGAGATGGTCCTGCACGACCAGGCGGATCTGGCGATCGCGACCGAGGCGATCTCGAATTATAAGGAACTGGTGTCGCTGCCCTGCTTCAACTGGCACCACGTGGCCGTGATGCTGCCCGATCACCCGCTGCTCGAGCGCAAGCCGCTCTCGCTCGACGATCTGGCCCAATATCCGCTGATCACCTATGACAACGCGTTCGCGGGCCGCAGCAAGATCAACGAGGCGTTCCGCCTGCGCGGCCTGTCGCCCGACATCGTGCTCGAAGCCATCGACGCGGACGTGATCAAGACCTATGTGGAACTGGGTCTCGGCGTGGGGATCATGGCCGATATCGCCTTCAACGCCGAGCGCGACCGCCACTTGCGCGCCTTGCCGGTCGGCCATCTGTTCGGCAGCAATGTCACGCGCGTGGCGCTCAAGCAGGGCGCGTATCTGCGCAGCTATGTGTATACGCTGGTCGAGCTGCTCTCGCCGAGCCTGAACCGCAAGCTGATCGAGCAGGCGCTCAAGGGCGAACACGAGTCTTACGAGCTTTGATGCTTCACGGGGCGCACCGGGCGGAAAGACCCGGGCACCCGCTAACTACATAGCGCGCGTTTCATGATGTTCCGCCGCGCGCCGTCTCACCGCTTCACTTCTCGCCTTCTTCATCCTGGAGACCGTTGCATGAAGTCGTATCTGCGTCTGAGTTCGTCCCTGCCCCCGCTTGCCGCGGCCGCCGCCCTGGTGCTGGCCGCGTTCTCCCCGGCCGCGCACGCCGACCTGAAGGTGGGCATCGACCTGTCGAGCACAGGGCCCGCCGCCGCCATCGGCATCACGAGCAAGAACGCCATGCTGATGTGGCCCCCGACCATCGCCGGGCAGAAGGCGGATTACATCGTGCTCGACGACGGCTCCGATCCGGGCGCAGCCGTGCGCAATATCCACAAGCTCATCAACGAAGACCACGTCGACGTGATCGTCGGGCCGAACATCACGCCCGCAGCGCTGGCGGCGCTCGACCCCGTAGCCGAAGGCAAGACGCCGATGATCACGCTGGTCGGCTCGGGCTCCGTGGTCGAGCCGCAGCAAGGCGCGCGCGTCTGGGCCTTCAAGATGGCGCAGACCGACGCCGCGATGGCCGACGTGATGACGCGCTACATGGCCGCGCACGGCATCAAGACGGTGGGCTTCATCGGCTTCGCAGATAGCTACGGCGACAGTTGGCTCAACGAATTCACGAAGTTCGCGAAAGAACGCAACATCCAGATCGTGGCGACCGAGCGCTTCAATCGCACCGACGCGAGCGTGACGGGCCAGATCCTCAAGCTGATCTCAGCGAAACCCGACGCGGTGCTGATCGCGGGCGCAGGCACGCCGACGGTGCTGCCGCAGCGCACGCTGGTCGAGCGCGGCTACAAGGGCGCGATCTACCAGACCCATGGCATCGCCACACCCGAGTTCATCAAGCTCGGCGGCAAGGACGTAGAGGGCACGCTGTTCCCCACCCAGCCCGTGGTGGTCGCGCGCACGCTGCCTGCCGATCAACCGGCGCAGAAAGCGGCGCTCGCCTTCGTGGACACCTACGAGGCGAAGTACGGCCCGGGCACGGTCACGCAGTTCGCGGGCGACGCGGCAGGCGTGTACCCGCGCCTTCAGGATGCGGTCGGGCGCGCGCTCAAGACCGCGCAGCCTGGCACGGAAGCGTTCCGCGTCGCGCTGCGCAGCGAACTCGAGCACGCGCACGAGGTGGTCGTGCCCAACGGCATGGTCAATACCAGCGAGAAAGACCACGTGGGCCTGGATCAGCGTGCGAGCGTGATGGGCACGATACGCGGCGGCAAGTTCGTTTATCTGGGGCAATAAAGGGCCCGCAAAGACACGGCCGTGGGTCTGGCGCTGGTGAATCGCGCGAGACCCACGCGAGTTGGCGACCATTCGAGCCTCAACTTTTACGCTTCCGTATGGCGGCGCCGTCCGGCGCTTCGCCAGCGTCCCGGGCAAGCGCCCCGCTGCCCGCCGCCGCGCGCCGCTTCGCGAAATGCGCCTCCACCTCGTCAGCCCCGATGGCGGGCCGCGGATCCTCGAGCGCCTCGCGCACCTTGGCGCGGAACCAGGCGTCGTGGGTGGCCGGATCGACCGCGAAATCGAACGGCAATGCCCCTTCGTTCGCGATACGCGTGAGCAGGATGCGCACCGCGTCCGACACGGTGAGCCCCATCTTGTCGAGCACCGCCGATGCGCGCTCTTTCAACGCCGGATCGATGCGGACCTGTACCAATGCGCTTGCGCTCATCCCCCAACTCCTTCGCGTGATGGTCGAAGCTGCATTGAAATTCATCTGTATGACACTAGACATGCGCGTTCCTTGAAGCAGGTTAAAGACGCTTCAAGTTTCGCTGTCCGGCGTGCTACGCGGAATTCATCCGAATGGCTAATCCTGCTCGACGCTTCAGCGGATGGCGCGCCACGCACCATCCGCCGCGCTGCTCGCCAACACGGCCTCGATGAAGCGCAAACCCGCCACGCCGTCATCGACAGTGGTCAGCAACAGGCTTTCGCGCGGCGCGGGTTGCCCGGCCTCGCGCGCGCGAATCTGCGCGGCCGCGTCGCGATAGAGTTGCGCGAATGCCTCCAGATAGCCTTCGGGGTGCCCTGGCGGCACGCGCGTCGCATGGCGCGCGGCCTCGCCCGTCACGCGGCCGCGTGTGAGACGCTGCGCCTCGCCGCCTTGAGGCGTGAACCACAGTTCATTCGGTGCTTCCTGATCGAAGGTAAGCCCCGCCTTCGTGCCGTACACCCGCAAACGCAACGCGTTTTCCGCCCCGCTCGCCACCTGGCTCGCCCACAACATGCCACGCGCGCCGTTCGCGTAGCGCAGCATCGCCTGAACATGATCGTCCACGCGCCGGCCGGCCACGAAGGTGTGCATTTCCGCCGCGAGCGACACCGGCTCCATACCGCTCACGAACGCCGCCAGTTGATACGCGTGCGTGCCGATATCGCCGAGACAACCCGCCGGGCCGGCTTGCGCGGGGTCAGTACGCCAGTTCGCCTGGCGATTCGCACCATCATGCTCGACCGGCGTAGCAAGCCAGTCCTGCGCGTACTCCACCTGTATGACACGCACGTCGCCCAATTCCCGCGCCACCACCATTTCGCGCGCATGCCGGACTAGCGGATAGCCCGAATAGGTATGCGTAAGCGCGAACACGAGCCCCGCATCGCGCGCGTGCTGCGCGAGCGCTTCGCCTTGCGACAGAGACACCGCGAGCGGCTTGTCGCAGATCACGTGGATGCCCGCATCCATGAACGCATGAGCGACAGGCGCATGCAGATGATTGGGCGTGACGATCGCCACCGCATCGATACCGTCTTCGCGCTCGCCCTCTACGCGGGCCATCTCGCGCCAGTCGACGTAACTGCGCGCGAGGCCAATGGCGTGAGCGCTCGCCTGCGCACGCGGTGCATCCGATGAAAGCGCTCCCGCGACCAGTTCGAAACAATCGTCGAGACGCGCCGCGATCCGATGCACCGCGCCGATAAACGCGCCTTCGCCGCCGCCGACCATGCCCAGCCTGAGTTTCGCCGCCATCTTCAATGGCTCCTTGTCAGCAAACGTGACCAGCACTCACATTCCCAGCACGCCCTTGAGCGCCGCCGCATCGACGCCGCTGCCCGCGAAGTCGTCGAACGCATGCGCGGCCACTCGGATGAGATGCCGCTTGATGAACTCGGCGCCCTCGCGTGCGCCGTCGTGCGGGTGCTTGAGCGCGCACTCCCATTCGAGCACGGCCCAGCCCGGGTAGTCGTACTGCGTGAGCTTCGAGAAGATCGCACCGAAGTCGATCTGCCCATCGCCAAGCGAACGGAAGCGCCCCGCGCGCTCGACCCAGTCGCTATAGCCGCCGTACACGCCCTGCTTGCCGGTCGGCCTGAACTCCGCATCCTTCACATGAAACGCCTTGATGCGCGCGTGATAGAAGTCGATGAACGCGAGATAGTCGAGCTGTTGCAGCACGAAGTGGCTCGGGTCATAGAGGATGTTGGCGCGTGGGTGCTCATCCACCGCCGCGAGAAAGCGCTCGAAGGTCACGCCGTCGTGCAGGTCCTCGCCCGGATGCAGTTCGTAGCAGACGTCCACGCCCGCGGTATCGAAGGCATCGAGGATGGGCCGCCAGCGCCGGGCAAGCTCGTCGAAGGCCGCTTCGACAAGCCCGGCCGGCCGCTGCGGCCAGGGGTACAGATACGGCCACGCAAGCGCGCCCGAAAACGTCACGTGCGCGGCCAGCCCCAGATTCTTCGATGCCCGCGCCGCCAGCATCAGCTGCTCGACGGCCCACGCCGTGCGCGCCTCGCGGTTGCCGCGCACGTGCGGCGCGGCAAAGCCGTCGAAGAGCGCATCGTAGGCGGGATGCACGGCCACCAGCTGACCTTGCAGATGCGTCGACAATTCGGTGATCGCCACGCCCGCATCGTCGGCGCATTGGCGCAGATCGTCGCAATACGCCACGCTCGACGCGGCCAGTTCGAGATCGACGAGCCGCGCGTCGGTGGGCACCTGAATGCCCTTGTAGCCCAGTTGCGCGGCCCACTCCACCATATGCGCGAAGCTATCGAACGGCGCGTCGTCGCCCAGGAACTGGGCGAGAAAGATCGCGGGACCCTTGATGGTTTTCATCGCCTTTTTCCCTTTTTCCTCGCCTGAGTTCTTATTCCTGGCCATCCGAACGATCAGAACGGCGAGTCCGGGAAGTAGAACTGTTTCGCGTTTTCCTTCGTGATGAGCACCGAGGGAATGATCGTCGTCGCCGGCAAAGCCTTACCCGCGAGACGCGCCTCGGCCGTGAGCTTGATCGCGTCGTAGATGAACTTCGGCGAATAGGAGACGTCGGCCTGGATGAGCGGATCGCCGTCCATCACGCGCTTGACCATGTCCTTCGAGCCCGCGCCGCCGAACACGATCTTGATGTCGGTGCGTTTGGCCTGGTCGATGGCCTTGAGCACGCCCACGGCCATGTCGTCGTCGGCGGCCCAGACGGCGTCGATATGCTTGAAGCGCGTGAGAAAGTCCTGCATCGTCTTGAAGGCGTCGTCGCGGTTCCAGTTCGCGTACTTCGCATCGAGGATCTTCATGCCGGGGTACTGTTTGATCACGCCCGTAAACGCGTTCCAGCGCTCGTTGTCGAGCGTCGTCGGAATGCCGCGCAGCGCGACGATGTCGCCCTTGCCGTTCAACTGCTTCGCCAGATATTCGGCGGGAATCTTGCCGAACGCCGTGTTGTCGCCCGCCACATAGGCGTCCTGCGCGCTCTTGTCGGTGAGGCCGCGATCCACCACCGTCACGTAGACGCCCTTCTTCTTCACCTGCGCAACCGGCTGCGTGAGCGAAGCCGATTCATATGGGAAGATCACCAGCGCGTTGATCTTGTTGACGGTCACGAGATCCTGCAACTGGTTGGCCTGATCGGGCGCGTTCGCCGCGGTCTTGACGATGATCTTCAGATCCGGATGCGCTTTCTCCAGATCCTTCTTCGCCTCGTTCGCCCACCAGACGATGCCGCCCGTAAAGCCGTGATCGGCCGTGGGAATCGCCACGCCCAGCGTCACTTTCTCCTGCGCCTGCGCGGGCGCCGCGCCCAGCATCGCGCTCACGCCGAGCGCCAGCGCACCTGCCCACATCGCCTGAATCGTCTTCTTCATGATGCCGTCTCCAATGGTTGTTGTGCGGGCCTGTGCGCCCGTTGCCGCGAGTACGCCTTGCACCTTCATTTACTTCGACATCCGAACGATTTAACGAAACACTAGCGCCTGCCGCGTTGCAGGAAGGCCACGGCGATAATCGCGACGCCCTGCACCGCCGCATTCAGATACACGCTGATGATGCTGGTGAGATTCAGAATATTCGCGATCACCGACAGCAGAATCGCCCCCACCACGGTCCCCGCCACGCGCCCTTCGCCGCCCTTGAGCGCCGTGCCGCCCACCACCACGGCGGCGATCGCTTCGAGTTCCCAGAGCAGGCCCGTGGTCGGTGTCGCGGAGCCCAGCCGCGGCACATACAGCACTGTCGCCACGCCCACGCACATGCCCAGCAGCACGTAGGTCGCGCACTTGACGCGATCGACACGGATCGCGGCATAGCGCGCCACCTGCTCGTTCGAGCCGATCGCCTGCACATGCCGCCCGAACGCGGTGCGATTGAGCACGAGCGCGCCGCCCGCCGCCATCAGCGCGAACACCCACACGGGCACCGGCACGCCAAAGAGGCTCGCGTAATAGACCGGCCCGTAGAGATCGGCGAGATTGTTCTGGAGCGTGAGCGCGCCGCCGTCGGCGAGCCACGTGAGCACCGAGCGGAAAATGCCGAGCGTGCCCAGCGTGACGATGAACGGCTCGATACGCCCACGCGTGATGAGCAGGCCATGCGCGAGGCCGAACAGCGCGCCCAGCACGAGCGCAATGGCAATGCCCAGCGCGACGATCGCAAGCGGCGCGAAGGTATGCGCCCCCACGCCCGCCGCGAGCGTGTTCATGGTCCAGATCATCACGCCCGCGATCAGCGCGGCCATCGAGCCAACCGACAGATCGATGCCACCCGAGATGATCACGAAGGTCATCCCCACGGCGATGATGCCGATGAACGAGGTCCGCGTGAGCACGTTGAGCAGATTGTCGACAGTGGCGAAGTCGCGGTTGAGCAGCGTGCCGAGCACGCACAGCGCGACGAGGCCGAGCAACGGCCCCACGCCCGCGAGCCGGTGCGCGAAAGCAGCGATCCTCCGCGCGCGGCCAGGCGGGCGCGCGGCCTCAGTGGGTGCCGGTTGCATGGGCGATCAACTCCTCTTCGGTCAGATGCTCACGGCCGAGCGTGGCGACGAGTCGCCCCGCGCGCATGACCGCGACCCGGTGCGCGAGCCCGATCAGTTCGATCAACTCGGACGAAATCACGATCACCGCGCGCCCGGAGGCCGCGAGGCGCTGGATCAGGAAATAGATCTCGCGCTTGGCGCCGATGTCGACGCCGCGCGTGGGCTCGTCGAGCACGATCACACGCGGATCGGGCTGCAAAAACTTGGCGAGCGCGAGCTTCTGCTGGTTGCCGCCCGAGAGCATGCGCGCGCGGCTGGAAAGGTCGCCAGTGCGGATGCCGAAGTCGCGCACCGCCGTCTCCAGCGCGCGGCGCCCCGCCTTGAGATCGAGCAGCGGCTTGCCATAGCGTTCGAGCGTCATGAGCGTAAGGTTGTCCTGCAAGCTCAGGTTCATGTGCAGGCCCCGGCCCTTGCGGTCCTCGCTCAGATACGTGAGGCCATGTTGCATGGCGTCGCGCGGATGACGCAGCGTCGCTTCGCGTCCCTCGATCTCGATCGTGCCCGCACGGCGGCGGCGCAGCCCGACGATCGCCTCGAAGGCCTCGCTACGGCCCGCGCCCACCAGACCCGCGAAACCCAGGATCTCGCCCGCCCGCACCTCGAAGCTCAGATCGTCCACCCAGCCGGGCACCGCGAGGTTACTCACGCGCAACGCAATGGGCGCGTCGGGCGGCGCTTCCAGCTTGTCGGGAAACATGTCGGAAAGGTCGCGGCCCACCATCAGGTTCGCTATCTGCTGACGCGCGAGGCCCGCGGTCGCGCTAGCCGCGACGAAGCGGCCGTCGCGCATCACGATCACGTCGTCGGTGATGCGCTCGACTTCGTCGAGCTTGTGCGAGATATAGACGATCGTCACGCCGTCCGCGCGCAGCTTCGTCATCAGCGTGAAAAGGCGCGCGGTTTCGGCGGGCGTCAGGGTGGCCGTGGGCTCGTCCATGATGAGCAGGCGCGCGTGGCGCGAGAGCGCCTTGGCGATCTCGACGAGCTGCTTTTCGGCGACGATCAGCTCACGCACGCGCGTATCGGGATGGCGTTCCAGCCCCACCTGGGCCAGCAGCGCGCGCGCCTCGCGGCGCATGACGGCATCGTCGACAAACAGGCCGCGCTTCTTCTCGTGGCCCAGAAAAATGTTCTGCGCGATCGTCAGGTGTTCGGCCAGGTTGAATTCCTGATGGATCAGCACGATGCCGGCCGCCTCGGCTTCGCGCGAGCCCGCGAACGCACGGGCGCGCCCGTCGACGACAAGCTCGCCCGCGCTCGCCTGCTCATAGCCCGCGAGAATCTTCATGAGCGTGGACTTGCCCGCGCCGTTCTCGCCGAGCAGCCCGTGGATGCGCCCCGGCGCAAGCTCGAAGCTCACGCCGTGCAGCACGCGCACGGGGCCGAAGTCCTTACGGATGTCGTTGAATCGCACGGCGACGCTCATGAGCGTGCGCTCCTCCTCGAATACTTCTGGATACTGCTGTTCGGCGGGTTTCGACGGGCGGCGCGTGAGTCTTCAACGCTCCGCCCGCCGTTCCTCGCTGGTCTCCACGGCTATTTATTCAGTCACAACTGTCGTTCACCCACTTTGCCGCACCACCAGCCGATGCGGCAGCAACACACCCGCCACGCTCGCCTGCGGCTCGGCCAGACGCCGCAGCAACAGGCGCGCGGCGGTCTCGCCGAGTTCGCGCATCGGCTGCGCGATGGTCGTGAGCGGCGGGTCGATCTGCGCGGCCAGCGCGATATCGTCGAAGCCCACCACCGCGACATCGTCGGGCACGGCCCAGCCCGTGGCGCGCAAACCGTTGACGACGCCCACCGCCAGCGTGTCCGACACCGCGAAGATCGCATCGGGCACCGGCGCGTTCGCGCCGCGCCGCCGCTGCATCAGCGCGGCGGCGCCCTGCGCGCCCGCGTCGTAATCGAGGCTGTTCACGTTGACGCGCCAGCCGTCGCGCGCTTCGATGCCGGCTTCCGCGAGCGCGGCCAGATAGCCGTCGCGACGCTGCTGCGCGTACAGATAGTGGTCGTCGGAATTGATCAGGCCGATGCGCCGCCGCCCGCGCGCGATCAGATGCCGCACGGCGTCGCGCGCGGCGGCGAAATTGTCGATGCCCACATACGGCACGCCCATCGCCGGATCGAACTCGCAGCAGGCCACCCACGGCAGCGCGGCGGCCTCATCCGCGCTCGTCTGGTTGGCGTGCTGCACGGTGGCCGGATCGAGGCAGATCGCGCCGTCCGCGCGGTGGCGGCGCAGCAGATCGAAGTAGCCACGCTCGCGGCCCGCATCCGCGCCGGTGTCGCACAACAGCATGAAATAACCGTGCGCACGCGCGACGCTGTCGATGCCGCGCACGATCTCGGCATAAAACGGGTTGCCGAAGTCCGGCACCATGGTCAGCAGCAAGCGGCTTTCGGCCGTGCGCAGGTTGCGCGCGAGCTCGTTGACGCGGTAACCGCTGGTCTCGATCTCGGCGAGTACACGCTCGCGGGTCGCGGGCCGCACGTTGGCGTGGCCGTTGAGCACACGCGAAACCGTCGCCACCGACACGCCCACGCGCCGCGCCACCGCCGCAATCGAGTCGCCGCGCGCGGCGTCGGCCACGGATGGGCTGACGCCTGCGCTTTCCCCTTCGCACTGCGGCTCGGCGGACATCGACGGTCCCGTTGAAAATGTAATCGATTACATTTTTGGTTCGTCATCGGCCAAACTTCAAGGCGCGCCGTGCCAGGACAAACACCGATCCCGCCCTGGCGGCTGAGCGTTTTCCCCTGCCGGTGGCAAGGCGCGCCGCGAAAGCCCTTTGGTACAATCTCGCGGTTGCCTGGCACCGTTTTCCGCCCGCCGTTGCTGCGTCGCGGAGCGCCGCACCGGCGGCCGATCGAAATCCCGATCCGCCGCGCGAGCGCCGCGCCGCCTGCCCAGAATCCGAAAGAACCATAACGCCGAGTCACCATGAACATCGAACAAGCGCGTTTCAACATGATCGAACAACAGATCCGCCCCTGGGAGGTGCTCGACCAGGACGTGCTGAATCTGCTCTCGATCGTCAAGCGTGAGCATTTCGTCCCCGCGGCCTATGCCGATCTGGCGTTCGCCGACCTCCAGGTGCCGCTGCCCAACGGCCAGCACATGATGCCGCCGCGCGTCGAAGCGCGCGTGCTCCAGGAACTCGCGGTGAAAAAGCACGAAAGCGTGCTGGAAATCGGCGCGGGTTCGGGTTACATGGCGGCACTGCTCGCGCACCGTGCGCAGAAGGTCGTGACGGTCGAGATCGACTCGGAGCTGGCCGAGTTCGCACGCGCGAACTTCGTCAAGAACGGCGTGCTGAACGCCGAAGTCGTGCAAGGCGACGGCGCGCTCGGTTGGGCCGCGAACGCGCCTTACGACGTGATCTGCGTCTCGGGCGGCCTGCCCGTCGTGCCGCAGGAACTGCTCGAACAACTGAAGGTGGGCGGCCGTCTGGCCGCCTTCGTCGGCAGCGCGCCGGTCATGGAAGCGCAGATCATCACGCGCATGGACGAAAAGCAGTACCGCATCGCCAGCGTCTTCGAAACCTGGGTCGAGGCCCTGGAAAACGCGGTGCAGCCTTCGCGCTTCAAGTTCTAAATTACCGTTCTACAATCGTAACCGGGCCGCGTGCCCGGTTTGTTGTTGGTTCCAGTTGATTCCCTTTCGAGATTGAGTCTTTCATGCAGATCCTGACCGCCCCCGCCCTCGCCGAATGGCTCGCCGACTCCTCGCGCGCCGCACCTGTGCTGCTCGACGTGCGCGAGCCGTGGGAAATCGAAACGGCGAAGATCGACGGCATCGTCTCGATCCCGATGGCGCAAATCCCCGCGCGCAGCGAAGAACTGGACGACGAAGCGGAAGTCGTCTGCATCTGCCATCACGGCGCGCGCAGCGCCCAGGTCGCGATGTTCCTGGAGTCGCGTGGCTTCACGAAGGTGTTCAACCTGCAAGGCGGCATCGACGCCTGGTCGCGCCAGGTCGATCCGAAGGTGCCGACGTACTGATCCACCGTTACGGCGGATACACAACGCGCAAAGGGCGCGGCCTCACAGGCCGCGCCCTTTTTTCATGGCTCGAGCCAGGCCGCTAGTCGACTTCGCGAAGCACCAGCGCGACCGTCGAGAAGATTTCCTCGATCTGCTTTTCGTTCACGATCAGGGGCGGCGAAAATGCCAGGATGTCGCCCGTATAACGGATAAGCACACCCTTCTGATAGCAGCGCACGAAGGTCTCATAGGCGCGCGCGCCGGGCGCGCCTTCGCGCGGCTCCAGTTCCACCCCGCCCACGAGGCCGAGATTGCGCGCGTCGATCACGTGCGGCTCGCCGCGCAGCTTGTGGATTTCACGCTCGAAAATCGGCGCCATCTGCGCGGCGCGGCCGAACAGGCCCTCGCGCTCGTACAGGTCGATGGTCGCGCAGGTCGCGGCCGCGGCAATCGGATGGCCCGAATACGTATAGCCGTGAAATAGCTCGATGCCGGCCGGCGCACCGCCCACGATCTGGTCGTGAATGCGCGCGCTCGCGGCCACGGCGCCCATAGGCGCGGCCGCATTGTTGGTGCCTTTGGCCATCGTCAGCAAGTCGGGCGTGACGCCGAAGTAATTGGCCGCGAACGGCGCGCCCAACCGCCCCCAGCCCGTGATGACCTCGTCGAAGATCAGCAGGATGTCGTGCTTGTCGCAGATCTCGCGCAGGCGCTGCAGATAGCCCTGTGGCGGGACCAGCACGCCGGTCGAGCCCGCCACCGGCTCAACGATCACGGCGGCGATCGTCGAGGCGTCATGCAGCGTGCACAGCCGCTCCAGATCGTCGGCGAGATGCGCGCCCCACACCGGCTGGCCCTTCGAAAAACCGGCCTCGCGAATGTTGAGCGTGTGCGGCAGATGATCGACCGAGGGCAGCAATTGCCCCGAATACATCTTGCGATTGGCCGCGATGCCGCCCACCGAAATGCCGCCGAAGCCCACGCCATGATAGCCGCGCTCGCGCCCGATGAAGCGCGTGCGCTGCCCTTCGCCGCGCGCGCGATGGAACGCCAGCGCGATCTTGAGCGCGGTGTCCACGGCTTCCGAGCCGGAGTTCGTCAGGAAGATGTGCTTGAGATCGCCGGGCGTGTGCTTCGCGATCTTCGCAGCGGCTTCGAAGGCCTTTGGGTGGCCCATCTGAAAGGTCGGCGCGAAGTCCATTTCCTCGGCCTGCGCTTTCACAGCGGCGACGATCTCGTCGCGGCCATGCCCCGCGTTCACGCACCAGAGGCCCGCCGTGCCGTCGAGAATCTGCCGGCCGTCGTGCGAGGTGTAGTACATCCCCTTCGCGCTGACGAGCAGGCGCGGCGCGCTCTTGAACTGCCGGTTCGCGGTGAAGGGCATCCAGAACGCGGACAGATCGGGCAGGCTGGCATTCATCTGCATCTCCTTGCGTTTCGTTTCCGTTCGCTTCATTGGCATTCGCTTCGGACAACGAGTCAGTTGAAGAACTTCGCGCGGTGCTTCAGAAATTCAGTGTAGGCAGAGTCCAGCGCGCGTGCACAACGATGCGGCGCGACTGCACTTCGGTCGCGCGGACGTCGATACGCCACGCATCGCCATGCACCGCGCCGCCCTGCACTGGCGCACTGCAACGATGCAGCGCGCCCGAACATGCGTCCCGTTGCACCACATTCGCCCGCTTGTCGTTCGACCTCGCGCGCCATGCACCCCGTCCATGCCTTGCCGCTGCACACATCGCGCATAAAAGGGCCGCTGGCATAGCGCTTGCAGTAATGGACCCGCAAGACTGATACGAACAGGCGGTGCGTAACCAGACGCGCCACGATCATGGATTTCACGCAAAGGGGCAATGCAATGAAACGTCGCAGTCTGTTGAAATTCGGCACGATGACGGGCGCACTCGCCGCCGCAGGGCGCGTGCCGTTCGCGCACGCCGACACGGGCAGCGGCCCAATCAAGGTCGGCATTCTGCATTCGCTCTCGGGCACGATGGCGATCTCGGAGACCTCGCTCAAAGACACGGCGTTGATGACGATTGCCGACATCAACAAGAACGGCGGCGTGATGGGCCGGCAGATTCAACCCGTGGTGGTGGACCCGGCTTCGAACTGGCCGCTGTTCGCCGAAAAGGCCCGTCAGTTGCTCACCCAGGACAAGGTCGCGTGTGTGTTCGGCTGCTGGACCTCGGTGTCGCGCAAGTCGGTGTTGCCCGTTTTCGAAGAACTGAACGGCCTGCTCTACTACCCGGTGCAGTACGAAGGCGAAGAGATGTCGCGCAACGTGTTCTACACGGGCGCCGCGCCGAATCAGCAGGCGATTCCGGCAGTCGAATATCTGATGAGCGCCGAAGGCGGCAGCGCCAAGCGCTTCTTCCTGCTCGGCACCGACTATGTGTATCCACGCACGACCAACAAGATCCTGCGCGCTTTCCTGCACTCGAAGGGCGTGAAGGACAGCGATATTCAGGAGGTCTACACGCCGTTCGGACATAGCGACTATCAAACCATCGTCGCGAACATCAAGACCTTCTCGCAAGGCGGCAAGACCACGGTGGTCTCGACCATCAACGGCGACTCGAACGTGCCCTTCTACAAGGAACTCGGCAACCAGGGCATCAAGGCGACGGACGTGCCCGTTGTGGCGTTCTCCGTGGGCGAGGAAGAACTGCGCGGCATCGACACGAAGCCGCTCGTCGGCCATCTGGCGGCGTGGAACTACTTCATGTCGGTGAAGGGCCCGCAAAACACGAAGTTCAAGGAACAGTTCGAGTCGTGGGTGCAGACCAACAATCTGCCGGGCGGCTCGAAGCGCGTGACCAACGATCCGATGGAAGCGACCTTCGTCGGCATCCATATGTGGAAGCAGGCGGTCGAAAAGGCCAAGAGCACGGATGTGGACAAGGTGCGCGTGGCGATGATCGGCCAGAGCGTGGCCGCGCCGTCGGGCTTCACGCTGACGATGGACGGCAATCACCATCTGCACAAGCCGGTCATGATCGGCGAGATTCGCGGCGACGGCCAGTTCAACGTGGTGTGGCGCACCAAGACCGCGATCCGCGCGCAGCCGTGGAGCCCGTTTATTGCCGGCAACGAAGGCAAGCCGGATGTCGTGACGCAAAGCGTGCTGCCGGAATTCCTGCGCCGCTCGCGCACGGCTTGATGTAGCGATTGCGCGTGGTTCGGGCCAGATTCAAGCCCGCCTCACGTGCGATTGAAGCACCCGGCGCGTCACGCATTTCGATTCGCGTGACGCGCGATCTGCCCGAACGGGACGCGCACATCGCATCTGCGCCGCGCCCCGCATCAAAAAGAAGACATCATGGCTCTCTCAATCTCGAGGTTCGCCCGCACGGGGCTGCGCCATGCGCTCGCCGCCGCTGCGCTCTTTGCGGTGTTCGGCACCAGCGCCCACGCGCTCGAAGCTGCCGATGTCGCGCCGCTTGGCGCCGATGACTTCGATGCGAAGTCCGCTGCCGTCGACAAGCTCATCGCCACGCACGACGCCGCTTCGCTCGCACTCCTGAAGGCTTTATCCGAAGACAACGTCACCGCGACCGATGCGGGCGAAGTGCTGATCCAGGACGGTGACACTGCGCGCGACGCCGCCACTGGCAAAGCCGTGGCCGCGAACGTCGCATCGAGCGCCCAGCCGATCACGCTCAACAACCAGTTGCGCTCGAAAGTGGCAGGCGCGCTCTCGGGCCTGCAACTCGCGTCGCCCGACCTGGAAACGCGCCGCGCAGCCATCGCCGAATTGCTGAAGAATCCCGATCCGTCGATGAAGCCGATGATCGACGCCGCGCGCGCAAAGGAAACCGATCCTGCGCTCAAGCGCCGCCTCGATACGCTCTGGGCGATGACGGCGCTGCACGATCCCAATACGGCGACGCGCCTCGAAGCCGCGAAGCTGGTCGCGGCTCGCCATGATCTCGACATGTACGAACTGCTTCGCCCGCTCGTCGCGAAGAACGCGAGCGGCGCATGGAACGAACCCGATGCCGATGTGCGCGCCGCCGCCCAGCAAGGCATCGACGCGCTCGATTCGATCCAGCGCCGCAGCGAGATCTTCGGCACGCTGTTCGCGGGTCTGTCGCTCGGCAGCGTGCTGTTGCTTGCGGCGTTGGGGCTTGCGATCACGTACGGCCTGATCGGCGTCATCAACATGGCGCACGGCGAGTTCCTCATGATCGGTGCGTACGCAACCTATGTGGTGCAGACGCTCTTTCAACGCTATGCGCCGGGCGCCTTCGACTGGTATCCGTTGCTGGCGATTCCTGTCTCCTTCATCGTGGCCGCACTGGTTGGCGCGGTGATCGAACGGCTCGTGATTCGACACCTGTACGGCCGCCCGCTGGAGACGCTGCTGACCACCTTCGGCATCAGCCTGATCCTGATTCAGGCCACGCGCATGCTGTTCGGCGCGCAGAACGTGCAGGTCGAAAACCCCGCGTGGATGAGCGGCGGCGTAACCGTCATGCAGAACCTCATCCTGCCGTACAACCGTCTCGCGATCCTGGCGTTCTCGCTGATCGTGGTGGGCATTGCATGGACGGTACTCACAAAGACGCGCCTGGGCCTCTTCGTGCGCGCCGTCACGCAGAACCGCCGCATGGCCGCCTGCGTGGGCGTGCGCACCGCGCGCGTCGACGCCTGGGCGTTCGCGTTTGGCGCGGGCATCGCGGGGCTGGGCGGCTGCGCGCTCTCGCAGATCGGCAACGTGGGCCCCGATCTCGGCCAGAGCTACATCATCGATTCGTTCATGGCCGTGGTGCTGGGCGGCGTGGGCCAGATCGCGGGCACGGTGATCGGCGGCTTTGGTCTCGGGCTGGTATCCAAGGCCATCGAGCCGTTCTGGGGCGCGGTGCTCGCGAAGATCGCGGTGCTCGTGCTGATCGTGCTCTTCATCCAGAAGCGTCCGCAGGGGCTGTTCGCCCTCAAGGGCCGTAGCGCGGAGGCTTGACCATGACGATTGCAACGCATACTCCTTCGCCCCACGCGCTCGGTGGGCGCGACAGTGCCGCCGAAACCTTCGCGCTCGGCCTGCCCGCGCGCCCCGCGCTGCTCTCGCGCCGCGCGTGGCTCGCGCTCATTGCCCTCATCATCGCGATGGGTGTGGGTGTGCCGCTGTGTGCGCTGGTGCTGCCGCAGTCGAGCGCGCTGCATCTCTCCGCCTACACGATGACGCTCACGGGCAAGCTCATGTGCTACGCGATCGCCGCGCTCGCGCTCGATCTCGTCTGGGGCTATTGCGGCATCCTGAGTCTCGGTCATGGCCTTTTCTTCGCGCTGGGCGGCTACGCCATCGGCATGTATCTGATGCGCGAGATCGGCCATGACGGCAAGTACGGCAGCGACCTGCCCGACTTCATGGTGTTCCTCGACTGGCACTCGCTGCCGTGGTACTGGCAAGGCACGCAGCATCTGGGCTACGCACTGCTGCTGGTCGTGCTGGTGCCCGCCGTGGTGGCATGGGTCTTCGGCTTCTTCACGTTCCGCTCGCGCGTGAAGGGCGTCTATCTGTCGATCATCACGCAGGCCATGACGTTCGCGGCGATGCTGCTGTTCTATCGCAACGAAACGGGCTTCGGCGGCAACAACGGCTTCACCGATTTCAAGCGCATCGCGGGCATGCCGATCACGCACCCGGGCACGCGCACCGTGCTGTTCCTGATGACTTTCGCGACGCTCGTGCTGGCGTTCCTCGCCGCGCGCGCGATCGTCACCTCGAAGCTCGGCCGCGTCGTGACCGCCGTGCGCGATGGCGAAACGCGCCTTATGTTCCTGGGCTACAGCCCGCTCGGCTACAAGCTGTTCATCTGGACCCTCTCGGCCGTGCTGTGCGGGATCGCGGGCGCGCTCTACGTACCTCAGGTCGGCATCATCAACCCGAGCGAAATGTCACCGGGCAACTCCATCGAAATGGCGATCTGGGTGGCCGTGGGCGGACGCGGCACGCTGATCGGCCCGATCATCGGCGCGTTTGCGGTCAACGGCGCGAAGAGCTTCTTCACCGCCTATTTCGCCGAATACTGGCTATTCTTCCTCGGCCTGATCTTCGTGCTCGTGCCGCTCCTGCTGCCCAACGGCATCATGGGTCTGATCGAACTGGCAGTGAAACGATTCGGAGGCAAGCGCGCATGAACGGACACATCCTGCTCAACGATCCGCTCAACCACAATCCCTTCGACGAAGCGGACACGCTCACGCTCTCGGGCGTGGCCGGCATGGGCCACGTGGTCGAACCCGGCGCCATCGACATCTCGCACGGCACGATCCTCTATCTGGAAGACGTGACCGTGAGCTTTGACGGCTTTCGCGCGCTCAACAAGCTCTCGCTGAATATCGACGCAGGCGAGTTGCGCTGCGTGATCGGCCCGAACGGCGCAGGCAAGACGACGATGATGGACGTCATCACCGGCAAGACCTCGCCCGATTCGGGCAAGGTGTTTCTCGGCCAGACGCTCGACCTCACGCGCATGAACGAGCCCGCGATTGCGCGCGTGGGCATCGGCCGCAAGTTTCAGAAGCCCACGGTGTTCGAGCAGCATCCCGTGTGGGAAAACCTCGAACTCGCGATGAAGGCCGACAAGGGCTGGTTCGCCACGCTGCGTGCGCGGCTCGATCGGGACGCCCAGGCGAAGATCGAACAGACGCTCGAAATCATCCGGCTGGAAAGCGACGCGCGGCGTCTTGCGGGCGAGCTTTCGCACGGCCAGAAGCAGCGCCTCGAAATCGGCATGCTGCTGATGCAGAAGCCGCAATTGCTGCTGCTCGACGAGCCCGCCGCCGGCATGACCGACGACGAAACGATGGAACTGGCCACCCTGCTCAACCGCCTGCGCGGCACCTGCTCGATGATGGTGGTCGAGCACGACATGGAGTTCGTCGCGGCGCTCGCGGGCGAGACCGGCCGCGTCACGGTGATGGCCGAGGGCCGCGTGCTCGCGCACGGCACGCTCGACGACGTGAAGCGCGACGACACCGTGATCGAATCGTATCTGGGACGCTAACAATATCCTTAGCCATGCTGAACATAGAATCCCTGAACCAGTACTACGGCGGCAGCCACATTCTGCGCAACGTCTCGATGACGGTGCCGCAAGGCGAACTCACAGTCCTGCTCGGGCGCAACGGCGTGGGCAAGACCACGCTGCTGCGCTGCCTGATGGGCGTGGTGCCGACTAAAAGCGGCACGATCGCCTGGGGCGATCACGCGCTCACCAAACTGCCCACGCATGCACGCGTGGCGCAGGGGCTCGCCTACGTGCCGCAAGGGCGCGATATCTTTCCGCGTCTCACGGTTGAAGAAAATCTGCTGGTGGGCGCGGCGAGCAAGAAGCGCATGCCCAAGGGCGTGCCGGAGCATATCTACACGCTCTTTCCCGTGCTCAAGGACATGAAGGCGCGGCGCGGCGGCGATCTCTCGGGCGGTCAGCAACAGCAACTGGCGATTGGCCGTGCGTTGATGAGCGATCCGCAGTTGCTGATTCTCGACGAGCCGACCGAAGGGATTCAGCCGTCGATCATTCAGGATATCGGGCGCACGTTGCGCAGGCTTGTGGAAGAGATGAATCTCACGGTGCTGCTGGTCGAGCAGTATTACGACTTCGCGAAGGCTATCGCGGACCGCTACTGGGTGATGAGCCGCGGCGAGATCGTCGCGGGCGGCAAAGGCGCGCAGATGGATGCCGATGGGGTGCGAGAGTTGATTGCGGTGTGAGGGCGTATCCGCACGCCATCAGCCACTTAGCTGGACGTGCGGAACGGATTGATCACCGTCAGTTGGTCGAAGATGACTTGACCATGTTGCATGTCTTCGCTGTAGAGCACTTCGCAATCTTCAAGCAATGCGAAAGCGATGATGCACGAATCGTAGAACCTGAAACCATAGTGCGCGGCGACACGGCGCGCCTCCTTATGGACTTCGAGCGTCAGGGGCACGATTTCACACAAGGCCTCCACATCGTCGAGCAACGCCTCGATCTCCGGCCACGCGAGCTTCATTTTCCGGCTCATGACCAGCGTGACTTCGTTAAAGACCTGCGTGCTGATGACGGACTTCGAACTCCCCTGCACCAACAGCGACTCGGCCCGGTCGGCTTTCGTCGCGTCGCTGGAGAACAAATAGGCAATGACGTTAGTGTCTACAGCGAATCGCGTCGGTGCATCGACCGTCATTCAGCATTCCCTCTTTCGCTAAGCGATTCCCGGTCGAACTTGAAGTCGGCAGGTAGCCGTCCGCGATATTTACGCAGGCGCTCCATGCGTTCAGAAACAGTCGGCTTTTTACTGATTGAGAACGCACCGGACTGGGCGGCATAGATCTCGATGTCGTCGCCCTCCTTCAGGCCAAGCGCATCGACCACGGCTGCGGGCAGCCGGACGGCGAGACTATTTCCCCATTTTGCAACTTGCATGATCGCTCCTGATTGATCTACATGATCTACATTGTATATCCAACCGGATCATCTTCAAGTCTGATGATTGCGCCGATCGTGACCTCGCGTCATCGGCGCCTGAAGCCGCCCCGGAGCGCACCTTGCGACGCGAAAGCGCCGCAGGCGTGACGAATCCGCGTGATATTCTCCTCGCCACCTTCCGTACACGCCCACGTTTCCAGCATGTCGCTCCACGAAGATCACGCCGCGCTCGCGAACGCCACCCAGCGCAACACCGCGCCGCCCGAATGGGCCGCGAAACTCGAACTCGGTTTCGAGTTGCAGAAGGCGCGCACCGCGCTCACGCATCGCCTGCATGTGGGTCCGTTGCGCGTGCAACGTCCGCTCTACCCTGAAGGCGATGCCATTTGCCACGCCGTGATCGTGCATCCGCCAGCGGGCATCGCGGGCGGCGATCGCCTCGATATCGACGTGAACGTCAGTGACGGCGCGCATGCGGTGCTCACCACGCCGGGCGCGACCAAGTGGTACAAGTCGAACGGCCGCGTCGCGCGTCAGCGCATCAACGTGAAAATGGGCGCGGGCGCGAAGCTCGACTGGCTGCCGCAGAACAATCTCGTCTTCGATCACGCGCACGCGGAACTGGATTTCGCGCTGACACTCGCCGAAGGCGCCACCGCCATCGGCTGGGACGCGATGCAACTGGGCCGCCAGGCGGCTGGCGAGCGCTGGTCGGCGGGCATGGTGCGCTCGCTCACGCGCGTGGTCCGAGCAGCGGCACCCGACGCCGAAGAACAACTGCTGTGGTTCGAACGCGCGCTGATCGACGCCGCCGATCCGCTGCGCGACTCGCCGCAAGGGCTCGCGGGCTATCCCGCGTTTGGCGTGCTGTGGGCGATCGGCCCTGCGTGCAACGACGCGCTCGCGCAGGATCTCGCGGCCACGCTACCGTTTGACGATGCGTTGCGCTCGGGTGCAAGCTGCGTCGCGCCCGGCGTGTTGCTCATACGCGTCGTCGCGCGCTCGATGGAACCCTTGCAGAACACGCTGGCGCAATGCTGGTCGCAACTGCGTCCGTTCGTGCACGGAGTGCAAGGCGCGCCGCTGCGCCTGTGGACGACCTGATCCTCGCGCTTTCTCGCCCTCCCGTCCTTTATTCGCCGACGCGCACCACCACGGCGCGCGATCGCGCACTCACGCACAATCTCGCGTCATACACACACCAACGCAGTGCAAAAACGCACCGCATCTGGTGCACTCACGCTGTCCCCTTCACTGGCACAACCCTTGCTGTCACCTTGCACTGATTTGCGCGCATCGCATGCAAAGCTGCAAGCTGGCCGTAACCCGGCTCCCGTAAGCTGATCCGGCGCCCGGCGCAGTACGTGTGCCGCGCGAGGGCGCGCATCCGTTTCGCTTCAGCCTCGCCGGCTAGCGCGCCGGCAAACCCGCCCAAGACACAGAACGATGAAGCTCACGCCACGCGAGAAAGACAAGCTCCTGATCTTCACCGCCGCACTGCTCGCCGAAAGGCGTCGCGCGCGCGGCCTCAAGCTCAACTACCCGGAGGCCGTGGCCTTCATCAGCGCCGCGCTGATGGAAGCGGCCCGCGACGGCAAGACCGTCGCCGAGGTCATGCACTACGGCACCACCCTGCTCACGCGCGACGACGTGATGGATGGCGTGGCCGAGATGATCCCCGATATCCAGGTGGAAGCCACCTTCCCCGACGGCACCAAGCTCGTCACCGTCCATCATCCGATTCCTTAAGGTTCAGCGCATGATCCCCGGCGAAATGCTCATCGACGCAGGCGAAATCGAACTGAACGCGGGTCGCGAGACCGTGACCGTGACGGTCGCGAACACGGGCGACCGGCCGGTGCAGATCGGCTCGCATTTCCACTTCTACGAAGTCAACGACGCACTGGCGTTCGATCGCGAGGCCGCGCGCGGCTTCCGTCTGAACATCGCGGCGGGCACCGCCGTGCGTTTCGAGCCCGGCCAGGAGCGCACCGTCGAGCTGGTCGCACTCGCGGGCGACCGCGCCGTCTACGGCTTCAGCGGCAAGGTGATGGGCCCGCTCTGAGCGGTGCGTCCGCACCCCGTTTCGAATTCATCAGGAATCCGATATGACATTGAAGATCGGCCGCCGCGCCTACGCGGAGATGTTCGGCCCCACGACCGGCGACCGCGTGCGACTCGCGGACACCGAACTGCTCATCGAGATCGAGCGCGACTACACCGTCTATGGCGACGAAGTGAAGTTCGGCGGCGGCAAGGTGATCCGCGACGGCATGGGCCAGTCGCAGCGCCTGCACGCCGAAGTGGCGGACACCGTCGTCACCAACGCCGTGATCCTCGATCACTGGGGCATCGTCAAGGCCGACATCGGCATCAAGGACGGGCGCATCTGGAAGATCGGCAAGGCGGGTAACCCGGACGTGCAGCCTGGCGTGACGATTCCCATCGGCGCGTCGACGGAAGTGATCGCAGGCGAAGGCCAGATCGTCACGGCCGGCGGCATCGACACGCACATCCACTTCATCAGCCCGCAACAGATCGACGAGGCGCTGGCCTCGGGCGTCACTACGATGCTCGGCGGCGGCACGGGTCCGGCCACCGGCACCAACGCCACCACCTGCACGCCGGGCCCGTGGCACATGGAGCGCATGCTGCAAGCCGCCGACGGCTGGCCGATCAACCTGGGCTTTCTGGGCAAAGGCAACGTAAGCCTGCCTAAGCCGGCCGAGGAGCAGATCGCCGCCGGCGCCATCGGCCTCAAACTGCACGAGGACTGGGGTTCGACGCCCGCCGCTATCGACAATTGCCTGACGGTTGCGGACGCAACCGATACGCAGGTCGCGATCCACACCGACACGCTCAACGAATCGGGCTTCCTGGAAGCGACCGTAGGCGCGTTCAAGGGTCGCACGATCCACACGTACCACACCGAAGGCGCGGGCGGCGGCCACGCGCCCGACATCATCAAGGTCTGCGGCGAAGCGAACGTGCTGCCCTCCTCGACCAACCCGACGCGCCCGTACACCATCAACACGCTCGACGAACACCTCGACATGCTGATGGTCTGCCATCACCTCGATCCGTCGATTGCCGAGGACATCGCCTTCGCCGAGTCGCGCATCCGCCGCGAAACCATCGCTGCCGAAGACATCCTGCATGACCTCGGCGCGCTATCGATGCTTTCTTCGGATTCCCAGGCAATGGGGCGTGTGGGCGAGGTCATCATCCGCACCTGGCAGACCGCGCACAAGATGAAAGTGCAGCGCGGCGCGCTGCCCGAGGACACCTCGCGCAACGACAACTTCCGCGTCAAGCGTTACGTCGCCAAGTACACGATCAATCCGGCGCTCACGCATGGCATCGCGCATGAGGTGGGTTCGATCGAGCCGGGCAAGTGGGCCGATCTGGTGTTCTGGGACCCGGCCTTCTTCGGCATCAAGCCCTCGCTCATTCTCAAGGGCGGCATGATCGCGCTCGCGCAGATGGGCGATCCGAACGCGTCGATTCCCACGCCGCAACCGGTGCACTATCGCGAGATGTTCGGCACGCGCGGTCGCGCGCTCACGCAGACGTCGCTCACCTTCGTTTCGCAACTGGCGCTCGACAAGGGCATGCCAGAGCGCTACGGCCTGCAAAAGCGTATCGTAGCCGTACGCAACTGCCGCAACGTCACGAAGGCCGACATGATCCACAATGCGTGGCAGCCGTCGATCAGCGTCGATCCGGAGACCTATCAGGTCGTCGCCGATGGACAATTGCTCACTTGCGAGCCCGCCACGGTGCTGCCGATGGCGCAGCGCTATTTCCTGTTCTGACGTTTTTGAAGTCCTGATATGCGCACGATCGACAAACGACTCAATGCGAAGCTGGCGAGCGTGCTGATGAAGCGCGCACCTACGCTCACGCTCCCGTACGACATGCGCTGCAAGAGCCGCTTCGCGGCCACGCTCGATTCCGGCGAGGAAGTGGGCGTGGTGCTGCCGCGCGGCACCATCCTGCGCGAAGGCGACATGCTCGTCGCCGACGATGGCGGCCTCGTGCGCGTGATCGCGGCAGCGCAAAGCGTGCTGCGCGTGCGCGCGCACGACCGCCTCACGCTTACGCGCGCGGCCTATCACCTGGGCAATCGCCACACGCCGGTGGAAGTGGGCACGGAAGAACTCAAGCTCGAAGCCGACCCCGTACTCGAAGACATGCTCAAGCGCCTGGGCGCGCAGGTCGAGCGCGTGGAATTGCCGTTCCAGCCGGAATCGGGCGCCTATGGCGGCGGTCATCGGCATGGCCACGACGAGACCTTCGCGGAAGACTATGCTCTCGCGCAGCGTGTGTTCGACGATCATCACGGCCATACGCACGATCACGCTCATGACCACGGCCACACGCATGATCACGGCCACGATCACGCCCATGACCACGAGTGCGGCCACGACCACGGGCACTGCGACGGCCACGCGCACGATCACAGCCATGAACATCGCTGAATTCACCGCGCTGCTGCACCTGGCCTCGCCAGCGCTGCCGATCGGCGCGTTCAGCTATTCGCAGGGGCTCGAAGCGGCCATCGACGTCGGGCTGATCGCCAACGCCGACGACGCCGCCAACTGGATCGCCAACGGTCTGGCGACGGTGCTCGCGCCCGGCGAACTGCCGTTCGTCGCGCATCAGCTCGAACGCTGGCGCACCTACGGCGAAGACGACATGCAAGCACTGATCGACGCCAACGCGGAATTTATCGCAAGCCGTGAATCGGCGGAACTGCGCCGCGAGACCTCGCAGATGGGCTGGTCGCTGCGTCAGTTGTGTGCGCAACTTGAATGGGGCGACGCCGCGCGTCGCGCCACGCTCGAGCGCATGACGCCGATCGCGCAGCCCACCGCGTTCGCCTTCGCGGCCTGGGCGCATAACGCGTCGGCCGATGCGACGCTCGCGGCCTACGCGTTTAGCTGGGTCGAGAACCAGACGGCCGCGGCGCTCAAGGCCGTGCCGCTCGGCCAGCTTGCGGGTCAGCGCATCGTGGTGGCGCTGCGACCCCGCATTGAAGACGCCGTGGCGCGTGCGCTCGCTACGCCGCCCGCCTCGCTCAACACCTTTGCGCCGCAACTCGGCATTCTGTCCGCGCGGCACGAATCGCAGTATTCGCGGCTATTCCGCTCCTGAGCGCCTTTGACCTCATCTGCATCGCACGACTCATGAATTCGCACATCAAACGCACCAAGAAACTGCCGCCGCTGCGCGTCGGCGTCGGCGGCCCGGTGGGCTCCGGCAAGACCACTCTGCTCGAAATGCTCTGCAAAGCCATGCGCGAGCGCTATGACCTGGTTGCCATCACCAACGACATCTACACGAAGGAAGATCAGCGCCTGTTGACCGTCGCGGGCGCCCTACCCGCCGAGCGCATCATGGGCGTGGAGACGGGCGGCTGCCCGCACACGGCGATTCGCGAAGATGCGTCGATCAACCTCGAAGCCGTCGATCAGATGCTCACGCGCTTTCCCGACGCGGACATCGTCTTTATCGAATCGGGTGGCGACAATCTCGCGGCCACGTTCAGCCCGGAACTGTCGGACCTCACGATCTACGTGATCGACGTGGCGGGCGGCGAAAAGATTCCGCGCAAGGGCGGCCCGGGCATCACAAAGTCGGACCTGCTCGTCATCAACAAGACCGATCTCGCGCCGCTCGTGGGCGCGAATCTCGACGTGATGGCATCGGATGCGAAGAAGATGCGCGGCGAGCGCCCCTTCGTGATGTGCAACCTCAAGGCGCTCGATGGCCTCGATCAGGTGATTGCGTTCATCGAGAAGAAGGGCTTGCTGGTGCAATAAACCGCGCCTGCCGGGAGAAAGTCGGGCGCGAGTTTGCTTAGAGCAGGTCCGCCCGGATCATGATGCAATCCATCTCCAGCAGTCGCGGGAAGTGCCCTGCGTTGTTCGGCACGAGTGCGGAAAGAGAGAAACCACCCTGCTCGTACACGGTGATGGCCTCGCGAAAATCGATGGAGTCGGTATAGAGCTTCGCAATCGCGAGTTCGCTTTGCAGGCCGACGAATTCGCGCACGGTGTCTCCAGCGCCCTTGAAGATGTGGACGTCGTAGCCCTGCGTGTCCATTTTCAAAAACGGCCGCTTGAAGCCAAATTCGGCCTGAATCCGGCTCAAGACCGTACCGAGACGTTCGGTCTTGACGGTAATGGTCTTGCTGATCGCGTTCATCTTCGTGAACAGATCGACATCGTCGTGTGACGGCGCGCTCAAGGAGCTGAACTGGCTCGACTGCATGACGTTGAATTGCGCGGTGCCGTCAGCGTCGGAAACGGCTGTCTCGCTCACCTGCCACTTGTCGTCGCCTTTCGTACGGCTGCGCAAGATCGCCGCGTCTTCCGGATTCGGTTCGAACGAGAAAATATGGCCTTCGAAGCCGACTCGGCGGCGCAGCATATCCGCGTACTGCCCCTGATTCGCGCCGATATCGAAGACGCAATCGACGTTCAGGTGCTCAAAAAGCTTCTTCAGATGCGACTGTTCCCATTGGGCGTGGAGTCGATACGGATCGATCAGGTCCCGCTTCACCGACTGAACGCTGCCCCGCACGATACTCTGCAATATTTCCTTCATCGTTTCCCCCGTCGTTTACTAGTGTGGTTGTTTGAAAACGAGCGGCAAGCATAGCGCCCGCCAAAAGCACCAGGCAACTTTTTTTCTGGTTCGAATCCCTTACGCAACACGGCCCATTCCGGAGTCGCCGGAATGGGAAAAAGTGCCGTAATCAGTTGGTCTTGAGGGCGTGCGCAAAGAACCCCCGCCCTTGCGCACCTTTGCAGAGAATGGCCTTACAGCCGGTCTTCGGGCATCACGCTGATTGCGTCGCCCATCAGCGAGCCCGCGCGAGGCCCGGCTTCAGTGACGAGCGACAGCAGGACATCCACCGTACGCGCGGTCGCGCCCCGGTGGCGCGCCGCGAATGCCGAAGCAGCCGCGCCCATCGTCACGCGGCGCGACTTGTCGGCGAAGAGTTCGCGCAGGGCACGCGCGAGATCGGCAGGGTCTTGCACCTGCAACGCAGCGCCCGCAGCGACGGCGTCGGCCGTGGCCTGCGTGAAGTTGAACACGTGCGGGCCGATCAGCACGGGCGTGCCCACCGCACAGGCCTCGATCAGATTCTGACCGCCCAGTGGCAACAGACTTCCGCCGATGAACGCCAGATCGGCAGCCGCATAGTACGCGCCCATCTCGCCCATCGAATCGCCGAGCAGCACGCTCACGTCCTGCGGCAACGCGCGCACATTCGTCTGCACGTCCACCGCATTCGCAGCGGGCGCCCATTGCGAACGGCGTTCGAGCTTGAGATTCTTGCGCGCGACCAGCGCGGCCACATCGTCGAAACGCTGCGGATGACGCGGCACGAGGATCAGCAGCGCGTCGGGCACCTTCAGCGCGGCGAAGGCTTCCAGCACGAGTTCTTCCTCGCCTTCACGCGTGCTCGCCGCAACCCACACGGGCCGCGTGCCGATCGCCCGACGCCAGTCGCGCCCGCGCGCGACGAGCCCCGGCGGGCTCGCCATATCGAACTTGAGATTGCCGAGCACGGCCACGTTGCGCGCGCCGAGCGCGGTAAGACGCTCCGCATCCGCAGGGCTTTGCGCCAGCACGCGCGTGAAGCCGCCGAACACCTCGCGCACACGCGTACCGAACTTCGCCGCGCGCTTGAACGAACGCGCCGACATGCGCGCATTGGTCAGCACGAGCGGCACATCGGCGCGCTTGCATTCGTCGATGAGCGTGGGCCACACCTCGGTTTCCATCACGAGACCGAGCGACGGACGCCACGCGCGCAAAAAGCGCCGCACGGCGCCCGGCATGTCATAGGGCAGATAGCAGCGCTGCACCCGATTGCCGAAGAGTTGCTCGCCCGTCGCGCGCCCACCCGGCGTCATATGCGTGAGCAGGATGCGCGCATCGGGGCGCGCCGCCAGCAGCGCATCGACGAGCGGCTGCGCCGCGCGCGTCTCGCCCACGGAAACGGCATGGACCCAGATGAGCGGCGTGTCGTCCTCGGGCAACCGTCCGGCGCTGTGTCCAAAGCGCTCGCAAACATGCTCGCGATAGCCGCGCTCGCGCCGCGAACGGATCATCAGGCGCAGCACCGCGAGCGGCGCGATCAGCCACCAGGCCGCGCGATAGACGGCCCTTAGCATCGGGACTCCGCGCGGGCTTGCAGCGCGCCTGGGTTCGTCATCGGCATTAAACGAGTTCCTTGCCCTTGAGGCGTTGCAGAATGCCGAGCGGCGCCCACTCCGGATGCACCATGTCCTTCGCCGGCAGGAAGAAGGTCTGCTCCATCATGAACTGGCCGGACATGACCGCGTGCGAGGTGTGATCGGAAAAACAGACCCACACCGAGCCCGGCGGAAAGCCGATGGTCTCCTGCGGGCTCGTCTTCTGATAGTCGAGATCGGCCTTCATGCCGTCGTGCAGGTTGAGCATCAGATGGTCGTACTCGCTGCGCGGCGACTTGGTGATATGCAGCAGGTTTTGCAGCCACGCCGAGCCCGGCATCTGCGGCTTGATGTTGGGCAGGAAGCGCTTGGCCATATCCTCGAACGGCTCGCCCACTCGCCACACACGCGGCGCGCCGTTGGGATTCACATTGGTGAACACGCGCAGAATGCGCTCGCCGTAGTTTGGACGCGACGGGAAGGCGTCCACATGCAGACGCGAATCGTCCTTGCGCCACGAGGTCTCGCGCGTTTCCACCTGATGCAGACGCAGGCTCGTGGGCGCAACGCGCAGCTTGCCGGTGTACTCGGGAAAAAGGCCATCGACGAGCGAACGCGCGCAAGCCTGGTAGCGCGCGATCAGCGCGCGCACGGCCGACTGCGTCACCGTGTCGCCGAGCACGCCATGCAGCGCGCCGCCGTTCGGGTCGAGGCTGATGTTCTTGCGCTTGGGATCGGCGATGGCCGGATCGAGCAGTGCGCGCTCGCCGCCTTCGATCGCGAATTCCAGCTTGGGGAAGTACAACACCTTGCCTTGCTCGACCGCATCGAGCAGTTGCTCGCGCGGCTGCGAAAGATATTGCCCCTGCCAGTCGGCGGAAGGGATTTCGATGATCTGGGATTCGTTCATGGTCGCCTCTGGAAGCGATGGATCTGGATGCCTGGCGGGAAGGTCTGGCGCACGGCGCGCACAGGGCGCGCCCGATGTCCGATACGGCCGGCCCGCGACCGGGTACTGCGTGCCATCGCGTCGTGCCTGGGGGAAACCCGGGGCCGCGCGTCGCGCGCGCCGACCCTTATACCGCGCGGGCCGCATGGCGCGCCTTGATGCGCCGCAGTCCGTCAGGAATTGCCGATAAGCCGGCTGGAGCGCGTTGCCGCACCCCGCGCCCTCACAGCAGGCCGAAGCCCGCGAGCGCGCCCTTCACCTGGGCGAGCGTGGGCGGCTGGCCCGCCGTGCCGAGATTGACGACCTTCGGCGACCAGTAGCCGCCGGTGCGCCAGGCGGTCGCGAAATTGTACAACTCGACGGTCGGGCGCTTCAGCGCCGCCGCAATGTGCACGAGGCCGGTGTCCACGCCAACGGTGGCCGCCGCGCCGTCGATCAGGCCGACCACAGCGGGCAGCGAAAGCTTCGGCGGCACGATGGCCGCTTCGCCGAACTCGCGCGCGAGTCGCTCGCTGGTCGCGCGTTCGGCGTCGCTGCCCCACGGCAGTACGAGCGAGGCGCCACGGCGCACCAGCGCCTGGCCCAGCTCGATCCAGTGGGCGTCGGGCCATTGCTTGTCGGCGCGCGACGTGGCGTGCACGAACACCACATAGGGCACGGGCAGGTTCAGGCCAAGGGCCGCGAGCGCCAGCGCGGCGCGCTTGGTGTCGAGACCGAAGTCGATGTCGTCATTAGGCGACGGCGGCGGCAATTCGAGCGCGCCCGCCACGAGCTGGCGCGTGCGCTCGACCACGTGGGTGCGCGGCTCGATGCGAATAGAGCGATCGTAGAAGAAGCGCACGGGCCATTCGTAGCCCGCGCCGTCCGTGCGGTTGCCGAGGCCAACGAGCGGCCCGCGCGCCCAACTCGCGACCCAGGCGGTCTTGATGAGCCCCTGGCAGTCGATCACGAGGTCGTATTTTTCGGCAGCGAGCGCACGGCGGAACGCGCCGATCTCGCGCCAGTTGGCCGCCGAGAGCAGCCGCTTGCGCCAGCGGCGCAGCGAGAAAGGAATCGCGCGGCGCACGCCGTGCACGAGCTCGACGAGCGACTGGAAGCTTTCCTCGACGAGCCAGTCAATCTGCGCGTCGGGATACCGCCGCCGGATGTCGGCGATGGCGGGCATGTTGTGGACGACGTCGCCTAGCGACGACACGCGCACGATGAGGATCTTTTGCACGCTCAAGGCAAACTCGGACTGATTCAGGCGGACGGGTTAAAAGGTGCGCAATTTTAGCGCGTGGCGGGGAGTTGAGCGAAAAAGCGGGGCAAAAGTGCGGATATAGGCGCCAGAACTGCCTTCCCAACCCTTTCGCGACGATTCGGGCGCGGCACAACGGCAGCCGAAAAATGAGGGCAGCATGCCGACGCCACAAATGCCGCGGCGCCGGGCGGAGAAACCGCACGGCGCCGCTTGGACTTCAAATCCGGCGCTTGCTCAGACTTCCAAGCGCCGCAACACTTAGAACGGCAGCTTCGCGTCCGGCTTTTCAGCGAGGATCACGCGCTTGAAGTCGGCCTGGATGCGCGCGAGCGCAGCGTTGTTGTCCGCCTCGAAGCGCATCACGACCACCGGCGTCGTGTTCGACGAACGCGCGAGACCGAAGCCGTCCGGGTACTCCACGCGCAGACCGTCGATCGTGATGACTTCGTCGGCGCCCGTGAACTTCGCGTTCTGCTGGAGCTTCGCGATCAGCGCGAAGTTTTCGCCTTCTTCCAGCTTCAGTTGCAGTTCCGGCGTGGCCGTGGAATTCGGCAGGTCGTTGAGCAGCTTGCTCGGGTCCTGAACGCGCGCGAGGATTTCCAGCAGACGCGCGCCCGTGTAGAGGCCGTCGTCGAAGCCATACCAGCGATCCTTGAAGAACACGTGGCCGCTCATCTCGCCCGCCAGCGGCGCGCCGGTTTCACGCAGCTTCGCCTTCACGAGCGAGTGGCCCGTCTTCCACATCAGCGGCTCGCCGCCCTTTTCCTTGACCCACTTGGCGAGATTACGCGTGCACTTCACGTCGTAAATGATCTGCTTGCCCGGGTTGCGCGAGAGCACTTCCTCGGCGAACAGCATCAACTGGCGATCCGGATAGATGATCTCGCCGTCCTTGGTCACGACGCCCAGACGGTCGCCGTCACCGTCGAACGCGAAGCCGATTTCGGCGTCGGTTTCCTTGAGCGCGCGGATCACGTCCTGGAGGTTTTCCGGGTGCGCCGGGTCCGGGTGGTGATTCGGGAAGTTGCCGTCGATTTTCGTGAACAGTTCGACCAGCTCGCAACCCATCGCCTTGAACAGACGCGGTGCGAGTTCGCCCGCCACGCCATTGCCGGTATCGACGACGATCTTCAGGGGGCGCGCAAGCTTCACGTCGCCGACGATGCGCGCGACGTATTCATCGGCGATGTCGTAGTCGGCATAGGTGCCCGCGCCGGTTTCGAAACGTTGGTCGACGATGCGCTGATAAAGCGCCTGGATCTGTTCGCCGTAGATGGCCTTGCCGCGCAGGACCATCTTGAAGCCGTTGTAGTCGGGCGGATTGTGGCTACCCGTCACGACGATGCACGAATCGACGCTGCGTGCGCCCGTGGGCAGATTCAGCGGCACGCTGGCCGCAAAGTAGCCGACCGGCGTGGGCACCATGCCCACGTTGACGACGTCGACGCCCGCGGCGCGCAGGCCATCGGCAAGCGCGTTGGAGAGATCCGGGCCCGAGAGACGGCCGTCGCGCGCGATCACCACCGCGTCGCCGCCCTGTGCACGCACCTCGCTGCCGAACGCCTGGCCGATGGCGCGCGCCGTATCCGTGTCGAGCGTCTTGCCGATCACGCCGCGAATGTCATAGGCCTTGAAAATCGATTGAGAAATCATGATGAGGCTCACCGTGCGATGGAAAGTCGGGGGGTCTATTCGTAACACGATTTATGACCGGAACGGGACCGGCGGTTACGAAAAGAGGGATCCGTTACAAACTATAATTGCGGGTTTTCGGCTGAGCCGAAGGTTACGCACCTATTTTAATGCCTCGCCGTTTCTTTCAGACGACAAAATCCGCGCTCACGATGGCGCTCTGCACCGGCACCGCATCTAGAGAAGCGGTGCGCATGCGGCATACCCAGCGCGCATCGATGCGCACGGTCCCCCTTTCCCTTCGCGCCCTCTTCGCATGCTGAGCCTCAAGCGTTTCGCCAATCCCGACGTCACGCGCGCATTCAGCAACATCGTCTGGCTGGGCCTCGAGCGCGTCACGCAGATCGCCGTGGCCATCGTCATCAGCGGTGTGCTGGCGCGCTACTTCGGCCCCGACGTGTTCGGCAAATGGCAGTACGCCAACACGCTGCTGCTCGTGCTCGCGCCCATCACCTGGGTGTGCGGCGCGGAGATTCTGGTACCCACCATTGTCAACAAACCCCGCGAGGAAGTGGGCACGGTGCTCGGCAGCGCGTTTGCGTTGCGCATCGGCGTCTCCGCCGTGGCCTTGCTGATTACCTGGGGCGGGATCGCGCTGGGCGCAACCGATCCGATGGTGGGCGCGATGCTCGCCGGACTCGCCGTCACCATGTTGTTTCGCGAGCCGTTTGTCGGCGTGATCAACGCGTGGCTGCAGAGCATGACGTACAGCAAGCCGCAGTTGCTCGCGAGCATGAGCACCGCTGTTGTGAAGGCGCTGCTGGTGTTCCTGCTCGCGCGCGCCGCGTTCACGCCCGGCAGTTTCGGTTGGCTCTGGGCGATTGAATCGGCGGCGATCGGCGCGGCGCTCGTGCTCTATTACCGCAGCCGTCACGGCGGCAAGCTCGGCTGGCATGTGGACCGCACGCTGTTCAGGCATTTCGCCACAGCCGGCACGGTGTTCTGGCTCGGGCTCATCTGCATGTATCTGTTCCTGAAGCTCGACCGCCTCATGCTCGAGCGCACGATCTCCTTCGCGGATCTCGGACGCTACTCGGCCGCGCAGCAGCTCAACGAAAACTGGATCACGCTCGCGCTGATGCTCTCGCAGACCATCGCGCCCGCGTTCGTCTATCGCGTGCAGGAGGCGGCGCAACTCAAGCGTAATCTCGTGCGTCTTTTCGTGATGACGGCCACGCTGATGGTCGCGGGCGCGCTGGTGCTCGATGCGCTCGCGGGCTTTATCATCCATCGCGTGTTCGGGCCGGATTACGCAGGCGCGATCGGCATCTTCCGCTGGGCCGTATGGCTCTCGCTGCCCGCGGGGATCGAAGCGATCGGCAATCTGGTCGTCCTCAAATATCAGGCGAAGTTCGTTCTGCTCGCCAAGTGGCTGCTCGCACTCGCGGTGGCGTTCGCCGTGAATCTGGTGGCGATTCCGCGCATGGGCGCGTATGGCGCGTTAGTCGGTCTTGCGATCGGCTATCTCGCGGCGGCCTGCGTGAACTTCTATTACATTCGCTTCAAGCTGGCTTTATGATGAATTCCCCCGCTGCTACGGGTGTCACCCGCACCGGCGCACTCGCCGACGTGGCCGTGCTGATGCCCGCCTACAACGGCCAGGCCGATGTCGAACGCACGCTCGCCTCATTCGCGGAGGACGCGCC
The DNA here is from genome assembly GCF_905220265.1 of Paraburkholderia sp. J67. Taxonomy (NCBI): domain Bacteria; kingdom Pseudomonadati; phylum Pseudomonadota; class Betaproteobacteria; order Burkholderiales; family Burkholderiaceae; genus Paraburkholderia; species Paraburkholderia sp. J67. The sequence continues at coordinate 373,923 of NZ_CAJMZK010000002.1, read as the reverse complement.
CATTTATGCGCTGATCGTCGATGACGGCAGCACGCCGCCCATCGTTGCGCCCGACGTGCCCGGCATGCAGATCGAAGTGCTGCGCATGGCGAAGAACGGCGGCATCGAGCGTGCGCTCAAGGCCGGTGTGGAAGCGCTGGCCGCGCGCGGTTTTCGCTACGCGGCGCGGATCGATTCGGGCGATCTCGCCGTGCCGCTACGTCTTGCGAAGCAGCGCGCGCGTTTGCAGGCGGAGCCGAAGCTCGCTGCGCTCGGCACCTGGACCCAGGTGATCAATCGTGCAGGCGCACCGCTTTTCATGCTGCGCCCCGCCGCCGATGCGCCCACGTTACGCAAGACGCGGATGCTGAGATCGCCTCTTGTGCATCCTTCGGTGATGCTAAGAATCGATGCGGTGCTGGATGTCGGCAACTATCGCGTGCTGTATCCGGCCGCTGAGGACCTTGATCTGTTCCTGCGTCTGATGGAGCGCTACGACTGCGCGAATCTGCCGGAACTCGGGCTGTACTACGAGTTGAACGAAGGCGGTATCAGCGCGACGAAGCGGCGCAAGCAGGTTATGTCTACGCTACGTTTGCAGCTGCGCTACTGGAACATGCTGAACTGGCGCGACTGGGCGGGCATCACGAAGAATCTGCTGCATCTTGTGATGCCCTACCGTGCCTTGCAAAAGGTGAAACGGGCGGTATTGGCACGCTCAGAGCCCTAAACAATCAAAATAAAAGAACAACCGCAGACGCTATCTCGTTCTGCGGCATCTCAAAATGATGATCATCGAGACGCCTGAGCACCTCAGCTGCGCAACGACCTCGGGGCGATCCTTGGACAGCTATGTGGCGCGGCAAACCTCAGTCCAGAAACTCGACAGCGGAGATGGCTTCATAGGCAGTCCGATGGCAAGCGTAAAGTTAAGGTGATTCAGCCTCACTCGTCATTAAACGCTCGGCGGCAAGTGGACATAGATACGCGAAGAAAGATGCCTCTTTTTATGCAGCTTTCGACGCCACGCATGAACAAATTTGCTGCTTTTTCATAGCGCTTGCGAAATTAGGCGATCGCTATTTCCAGACGCCGAACGTCGTGGTATTGTTCCCTCGTTGTCCGCGTCTATGACGCATCGATTCGGTATGGCATCCATGCCCATTGCTTGACAGGCACCCTGCAACAGTGACAACTTCGGTTGAGCTCCCTTGCATTGCCCGACGAGCCACTAACCGCCACCGGCACGGCTCCAGTAGTCCGTCTGGAAAAAGCGCCATCTTTCGCTGCAATTCGCAGCGCATACCTCTGAAAATGCGTGCGGCTTCACCTGCGTATGCTCTTCCTGCTTGCGCTCCCAATAGGCGCAATTTTCTTTACGCACATCCGATGCATCAACTTGCATCGACTCAACGCTTAAGCAACATGCCGGTTGCACGTACCATGCTTGCGAAAGCAAGCTACGTCGACGCAGGCCCAGTCTGTTACTGACTCGTCATCTGAGCATGTCAACCGCTGACTTGTGTATCACTATCCAGGCAACGCGTGGAGAGTGACGCGCTATCCATGCGAAGGAGAAAATCCTGCGCAAATGGATTCATCAGAACGCATCATCCATCCGCTTTGGGACATGCGTGACTTCCTTTGCATATTGAACCGCTCGAGTCCATAGTGCGTTTTGGTCTGCCATGCGCCGTTCCGGCGCACATCCCCACTTCCCCATCAAGCACGATTCCGGTGTGATGCTCTCACCCGACAATCCGTCCGACATCGTGTTCGCTCTTGTGCGAACCGTCATCGCCCATGTGCTGCATGCACACCAATGCGGTTGAACATCAAATGCGACGCTCCGCGACGCACGATATTCAACACGCCTCCGGGCTCTAACTTCCAAACACGCAGACCTTTCCACCGGCATCAACCGGGGACCCTCAGCTAAACCACCCTCTGCGCTCACTTTTATTTCCGCATACCTGCAGACGCAACGCCGCACCCTCGTTGCGTCTGCTCACTCACGTGCCCCCGCCTGGGACACGTCGCCATCACAACGATGGCATCCAGGGTGCTCTCATGCGCGTCCCGCCGGCGCATGAGGATAGCTACAAGGCGGAACAACCAGACAAAGGAACGAAAAACCGTGGGACGAAGATCAAGAGGCGTCAACCATGCCGCACAGATGAGCCGCGAAGCAGGTGGAAGCAAAGATTCACAGAAGCACCGTCGCCTGCATTGGAGCGAATTCTCGCGTTTTGCGGCCCGTATCGGTCATACCCTGGAGAATGTGAACGAAGTCCAAGACTGGATGCTTGAGTTTTTTGTCTGGTTCCTCGTCGCTGGCGCGATGAAGCCAGGCACCCTCGCCAATTACCGCGCTTCGCTCTCAGTGATACAGGCGATGGCGGGTCAGGATACATCCGACTCGACGGGCAGTCGCGCGCTTCAACTTGAGCGACGGGACCGACACGGAAGGCACCGTGCTCGCACGCAACAGGAATTCAACGACCTGCTCTGCGAGGCACAAAAACTCGACAACGGTGTCGTACACGTGATTCGCCTGATGCGGTGGCTAGGACTACGCATGCGTGAAGCCCTCATGTGCGGTAAGTCGCTGGAGAGCTGGCGCGAACTGATTCTGCAGGGTAGTCGACGCCTGCCCATCGAACGCGGCGCGAAGAATGGGCGGCCACGTCGGACTGAAGTGCTGATGGATCACGTTGATGAAACGCTCGACGCGATCAATGCAGCAATCGCGTTCTGTCGCGATCGCAACTTCGAGCTGGTCAGTGGCTGCAACGACGATCTCAAGAGCGCGAAGTCGCGGCTGAAATCTCGCTTTGAGCAACTGCCGATGCGACGCGAGCTAGCAAGCCACAGCTTGAGATTCACATACGCAGTGGACTTCGCCAACGCGGCACTGGATCGAGATACGCCGCCAGTTGAAGTCTTGACGCAACTATCCGACCGCCTCGGGCATGGTCCCTCGCGGACGAAGATGATTCTCGAGGTCTACTGTTGGCAGATTCGCCACAGATTCCCCGAAAAAATCCAGTTACCTAGTGACTTTGTTCCCCGCACACCGCCCAAGGAAATCGTAACGCCAAAAGCGGGCGACTCCGACAAGAAAACTAGCATGATGACCGACGTTCGTACCCGACGGACATCATCGCGAACTCGTCGATCCAAATTACCTCGTGGAGGTAAAAGCTATTCAAAATTCCTAACCAATAAGTAGTCCCACTCATCCTATAGGGAAATATAGTTATCCACGAAGGAGAAGATACCCGTGTCAGATCTGCAACTCACTGAGCAAGCTTGCGCCACGCTTACCCGATACAGAGGTGTCGGAGCAATCGACACCCTGCTGCCACTATGGCACGAGTTTGAGCGATTTCTCGAATCACTGGGACCGTTGCCAGCGTCGATTCTCGACATCCCGGAACAAACGCTACACGCATATGCAACACATCTCGACTACCAGGACTGCCATATCGACGATGCATTGGTCGCGCTCAGCGCCGTGCTTCTCATCTGCCTACGTGCAGGGTACTCCGCGAAGGTTTTGCGCACCGTCGTGATTGCGCGCATCCGTCGCCCCGTTGAGAACCGGCAGTGGGATGCATTCCGCCTACGAACTTACCAACCTCTTGAATCGTCACAGCGCGCTCGAAGCCGCAGACGCCGAGCCAGACGCGAAGCACTCGTCCACGATAGCGATCCCGTCAAAAACGACGCGAAGTAACGCGCACCGTTACACGATTACTCACCCAAAATCCACTAAAGGAAAGTCAATGACTCATCTGATTGCTGCGCATTTCCAAAGCTCGAACAGCACAGCACAAGCGTCGACCGCGCAACTTCTTCACGCACAAACGGGAGGAATTATGCTTAAACCCGGTCCACTCGATGCGTACGGCAATCGCGTCGCCAACGCACCCACCGAGAATGGAGACGCGTTAGAGAATCACTATTGCGCGATGATGGCCTCCCGGCGTGGAGGAATAATTGACGTCTCGCCAGAAGAGCGACAGTCAATGATTGGGTTCATCCAGACGCGGCGCGCAATCCTAACTGAAATGAAAGCGATCATCGTCTCCGTTTCCCCCGACAACGATTCACAAAACGCTGCCATAGAAACACTCACCGCGATTTGTGAGGCTGGCGTATCCCCATCCGATATCCGTATTCTCGCCACCGACATGCCGCAGAATACAGGGGCCGAGGACGTCTTATCCAAGGCCTTCGCATTTGCCCGGGAAGCTGGCATCACCATAGTTCCCGAAGCCGCCATTCCTGTGTCAACGTCCTTTGCAAAAGCTCTGCAGTTCAAAATGCCGATTGCAGCCGTATTGAACAAAGCTGTCGATTTCGAGACGGAATTGACGGTAGCGCGTCTGAACGGCGCCCCCGAAAAGATCACGCACGCTCTCGCTCATAAAGTAATCGCGCAACGCGATCTGTTGGACTCGGCAGACACCTTCAGACGCGTAGCCGGTTTGCTGGGACTACCATGCATTTCTCAGGACGAATGGCGCGCGGAATTCCCTCTAGCTACGAACCGTAAGCGTGCGAAAGTTGCGACGGTGGAGTAACGACGCCTGATACAAAACCCTGTAACAGCCTCAACGCCCTTCAGATCAACGGACCACACCAATGTGTGGTCCGCTGATCCGCGCACTCTGTCAGCGTTTAACCGAAAGTTGGCCCCACTCCAGGCTCCGACAATCCGAACAGTTCGGCAGGGTTTGATCGCCAGACCAAGGAAGGGAGCAGCGCCTCCGATTGAACAATCACTTCCTTTTCGCCGACTCAACCGCGCGTAAAGCAACCTCTACGTCCTCAATCATGACGGTGGAAGAACCATCGAGCAGGTAACGAAGAGTGGATCTTTCAAGCACATGCGTTATCACGGCATCCGTATCGGATAAGAAGCGATCGCGCAACGCGTGAGCCGCAACATCCAGCGTATGGCGCGAGATGCGCAAAGCATCCGGCGACATCGCCATAAGTCTGGTTCGGACATAGGACGCAATCCAGTCACTGCTTTCGTCAAGGAACTCCAATGAACGAGGTCGGCAATGTACACCACCAGGCGCCCCGTGACATCCGCTGACATCCATGAGCACACCACTTCGATGCTCCGGGTCCAAAGGCAATTCGTGCACAGAATGCACACGCATTTCTAAACACCAGTCGCAGTCACCGCATACGCAACCCTGAACGCAATCTCCCGTTGACATCTCATCAAACGTCATCGCAACTCTCCTGACTAACGAAGTTAGCGATCGCCTCGTTACGGAGGACGCTCGCCAAACCAGTATTCCGTCGCTATCGCAAAGTCAAGTTCACGCCGCCTGCAATTTGCAGGCGCCTGCACCCATTCAGCATATAGAATATGCTAAACATTTGATTTAAATGGAAGTAATTGGCACACGAGCGTGTGCAATTTGTGCAACTCAATGCTATAACGGGAACCTTGAGCAATTAAATACCGAAAGCTAGCCAAAAACCTTAACCATTCCGGGAAAAAGCCTGCAGGCGCCTGCAAAGCGCTGTGGCAATGACTGCCGGGACGAAACGGCATGACGCGCGTCAGTTTTTCCGCCAACGTGATCCGGCTTACTGACGATCGAGGAACTCAGTGCGGTGAGAACTCCGACAGTAGCGAACCCGACGCTAACCTGAGACATCGGATACGGAAGCACAAATGAAAAAGCTGCACCGATGGTGCAGCCTTGATCCAGATTTCTGGCGATCACTGAATGCGAAACGATACGCTAATGCATTCGCTTGCTTCGTGCCCTATCCGACTTCTGGCCGTTGCGCTCCATGATCACGCTAAGTCCGGACAGAGCAAGAGCGACGATCATAGCCACGATTCCAAAGCCCATAACTACCTCCTGTGTTTGCAAAGCCGCATGTTCGTGCGCTCAGCCTCTCAACCTTTGCTCTTCAGTTAGTTACCGTAAAAATGGACGGCCAACCCATGTAGGAGAAAAGCCCCCACACCGGATCTCCCGATTACGCATTCCCTCTGCCAGCCCTTTCACGATCGGCCTTGCGACCGTTTCGATTCATGACCAATCCCAAAGCGCTGAGCAATAAAGCGAACGCCAGTACGCCAAAGCTCCATCCCATAGTCAACCCTCCACGGCAAAGCGGCAGATCCTAGACTATCACGGCGACCGCTAAGATAAGCTCCGCCAATGATTCACGGTTCCATCTGACAATTGATCGCCGTACTGTGCGGCATCTCAAAGGCCCAAGTATCTTCCGGCGGCCCGCACTCAATTCGGCTCTAGTTTTCAGGCTCTTCAACGCTCCGGAAAGAAATGGTGCCGGTGTCTTATGAGCTTACTACCGCTCGTCAGCGCGATGCGCGCAGCTCGGCTTGCTGACGCCGACTCTTCTGCAAAAGCGTACCACTATTAGTGATCTTTTCGAGGCGTTTCGTATTTCCCGGTCGATACACTCAATATAGAAAGACTTGAGCTTTCCGTACGAAACCAGCCCTTCCCAGGGCGAGAACGCGCCAGACGAACCGCCCCGCCTCATCGGCGGCAAGAATCACTCTCGGCGTCTCCTGAACTGCACTATCAAAACCGAGTATAGGACTACAAGATGAGAGTACCTGTTTTTGCGATCGACGTCGGATACGGAAGTACGAAGTACACCTATCGCGATAGCCAAGGCAGCGTGATAACCGGCATGTTTCCATCACTTGCGCCCTTGGCACCTATCGGGATGCTCTCCGGATGGAATCAACGCGTATCTGCTGTGCGCAAAGCAGCCGTTATTACGATCAACCGTATTGAATACGAAGTTGGGCCGGACGTATCGATCACAGCGGCACACGGTTGGACGGGTAGTGCGCTATGCGATGACTACGCTCTGACGGGGAACTACGCGGCATTGCTGTTTGGTGCAGCTTACTTTGCCGGTGTTACACACGTCGAACGCCTTGTTCTTGGCCTACCAGTCCATCTGAAAGAAAAGTATTCATCAGCGATCAGGCAGCAGTTCCTCGGCGAGAACCGTTTCGGCGCCGACAGTGTCACCATTGACGAGGTGACTGTCGTCTCCCAGCCTCTGGGGACGCTAATGCACGCTGCGAATAGCCGCCAGAGCGATTTCCGCCATGACGAAGCGCATCTGGTCGTCGATGTGGGGTATTTCACGACGAGCTGGATCTGGGCAAATGGCCTCACAATAGATGACAGCCGTAGCGGCGGGATGCGTTCAGGAACATGGGACATCTGCAAATGCATCGCGGACCACATTTCACGTGACGAAAACGAGACAGTCGATAACATAGAGCGCATCGATCGAGCGATACGCGAGAAGTCTTCTTACTTGTTTTATGGCAAGGATATTGATCTAGGTCCGTATCTAGATCTGGCTACTCCAATCATCGCCAATGCCGCGAGGCGTCTCCAAAGCCATCTCGGTAGCAGCCCCAATGTAAGCTCAATCATTCTTTCGGGCGGCGGTGCTGCACTGTATGCGAACGCAGTCCAGCAAGCGTTCCCGGATACGCTCTTAGAAGTGATCCCCTCACCGCACTTAGCCAACGCCTACGGCTATCTGATCGTTGGAGAGATCCAACACGCACGGGAACGTCGCGTCGATCGACGAAACCCTCAGAGCAAACCAACCTAGTTGTTTCATCGACGGATTTGGCAGACTACCAGGCGACAGGTCGAAATGCTACAGGTCTCGCAAGCAAGGATCCGACCTCTCGTCGTCGCTCCCCACGGGATAGCTTGTCCATATTGCAGACTAAGATGCCTCCCGTGCACCACTTGCATTGCGCATCCTTGCTCGGCGCGAACTTTTTGCTTTGGCTCTACGCTTGCACGCTTTACTTTCCGTGACTGCAACCAGGAAGTCAACGATCGCTTTCTCCAATCTACCAATATGAGGTATCAATTTTTTGATATCCGATCCCTGGATGGAGATTGTTTTGTAATTTTCTTCAACTACGACGCTTAGTCGAGGATTTAATTCGGACATGACCATTCCCGTTGAAAACATCTCGATCAAATCTGCCAGACGAGTTAGCTTTAGATCTTTGACAAAAACAGCACGTTGCTCCATTTCAGCTTCTCCGATTGATTTTTGAATCCTCAGTAATTTCTCGCCAATTCTAAAGCTGAGATTATCTGAGCCTCCAAATACATTCACGATGTTCCCCGATAGCTCTGCAATGGCGATACAACGAGATACATGAGAAACTGATACGGAGTATGCTGTTGCCAAGGCACGCTGTGAGGGCCAAACTCCAATACGAATCTCACTTCCGTAGCGCCTCCCCAGTTCCCAAGGTCCAGCCCCTTCAGAACGAAGAAACTCGTGGATCTTATAGCCATCTTCCCGAAACTTCACCAACTCTTCATCTGTCATATTAATTAATTATCGTCATCTTATATTGATAGATATCAAATTTTCTTTTCAAAACGAATTCACGCATTTGAGAAGAATAAATTTTAAATCGTGGAAACGACGTTGTCACACAAAACATGAAAAAAGAAAATATTGCTCATCTTTAAAAATACCGCGTTGCAGCCAGGAACAAGCGCGGACTGACACTGATGCCACGACCACTCGGAAACATTTGCTCAAGCGCCTCCACCAGGCTCAATATCCTGCATTTGAGCCACTCGTACTCCGCCCCGCTGCCGTCGACAACGGCATCGATACGACGCCGAGCCCCTGCCTCGTGCAACCGAATCGTCGCAGTAGGAGCGAGCCAGTTCGGTGCAACCAGACGTGTTGCGTACATTGGGAATATCAAGAGACAGCTCTGCACGGGTGAATTCTGCAGGCGCCTGCAGACTTTTCGATCTCAAACGTGCAACACCCACTTCACAAGCATTTGATTTTTCTTGGAATTTTTCCGATCCGAAAAATTTACAATTGATCGAAGTGTGCAACAGACTACGCGACGCGGGTAATTGAGTCCTAACCGCCATTTATTTGTTTAATGAGTGGTGTCTTGTATGGATCAGACATCCGATAGGTCGAAGAAAAAGCATGATACAAGCCGAAATGCATGAGGCCGCACCCAACGGGTGCGGCCTCGATTGAAACAGCCTGTCGATGCTGTCGCGGTCTTCGTTCATTTAGTGCATACCGCGCGCCGCTTACGATTCACTACACTGTCACATCTCTCGTGGTTACCGTGAAGTAGACAGCCTACTGTTGCACCGGGCAACGATTTCAAGCCCCTGAATCACTTTCGGTTGCACGGACAACCTCTACGTGCTCGCTCGCGATCGGCCTTGCGGCCGTTACGATTCATGACCACACCAAGTGCGGCGAGTGCAATGGCAATACCTAACGCAAAGAAACTCCAGCCCATCATTGTCCTCCGTCTGTTGACGATAGTAAGCAGGGCATCATGGGCGCCGGCAATCTTATTCTGCCCCCAAGGCCACCCATGATGAGAAAAGTGCGACTCTCGGCAGCGCTCATCAGCCAGCAGCCGACGAGTCGCTTCGAAATGGCTAGCGTGTGCCCAGCCAGTAGCCGAGACATCCGAGCGCGAAAAGTACTATCAGACCAAACATCTCAGTTCCTTATGTATGAGGTGAGTAAATCCTGTCTGACTCGGCATCTTCAATGTCAAGCTTCGTGTCCGCGTTGCAGGCGCCTGCGTGGTTTGAACCGGAAAGCTGCATGTTTCGTTGAGCTTTCCGATCGCGGCATGCAGGTACCTAGAAGAATCTCAGCCACAACACCAAGATTAAAAATGCGCCGCGCAGGACGTACCAGCCACCGATTGCGAAGAAACAACCGAAGCTAGAGACAATCCCGAGGATCTCAGCAGTACCGCGCCATCCCTCGCTGTAGATCCACGCTGAAAATAGCCATAGCAGGTAAAGTACGACAGCAATCACAACTCGCTGCATGAAGTGAGGCCATCGCCTGAACCCAAACCATATTTTTCTGAGACGGTTCATCGATCCTCCTCCTTTACTCGTTGCCAAAGCTCAAACGTGACCTCACCGAACTTCCAACCGGCTATTGCCACAGCAACAAGTGCAGCGAGGTAAATCCACGTGAGTGGTTCACCCAGACGCTCACCATGCAGAATTGCGCAAAGAAGCCTGTACTCCATGCCTGTTTCTCCTGTTTAGGTTCATGCACCTGTCCATAGCGCGAAGGCGCCGTACCACAGTTGCATGACTTCAGGATTGCACGCCTGTAGCAAAGTCAAGTCAGAGCGATGGAGACAACGTGCCTCTTGCCGCGAGGGTTACAGTACATCGATGCGGGAAAACCACGTTTGCCAAAGTCAAGGTTGGTGATTGCTAGTTGGATTTATCTCAGAGCCGCGACCCTAGGACCGTTTATAGAGGGAAGAGAGGCACCCTCCAACAAGAAGTGCGTGAACTCTTTCAGGAGATTCTCTCTACTGGTATCAGCAGATCTGAGACGATGGGCACGCACTAGGGAATTCCACATCGCCAGGCCGATTAGTTAGTTATCCAAATTTATAGGCAGGGAATACAGGGCCACGCGGCGCATGCCCAGATATGTCATGCAGCGAGGATTAGGAAACGAGCCTCAATTTGCCAACGAATGCCCTATGCGACCGTGCGCTATGGGTGCTGGCATCCGCAATTGATATAGACATATGGCGTGGCTTATCGCGAGCGTTTCATCTGCCACGAATTCTTCAATGCACTAGGTTCAAACGACATAAAGCATTGCAAAACTTGTACGGCGTCGACTGCCGCTCGATGTCTCGCTGCTCAGTATGGTGAACCCATTGCCGGTGCGATAGGCGCGTTATCGGAGATCCACCGTTTTTCAGGTTGAGTTCTTTCTGCACAGTCACGTCGCTCACGATGCAGTCCGGCAAGCGCGATCGCCTCAGCGCGCAGTTGCACGCGCGATGCTGGCGTCGATGACTTATCTTGGATGGGTTTTCCGCGACTGCGTCTGTAGTCGCGCGAAGCACGGCGACTATAGGCAGCCACGCAATATTGCGAGCTCGGATATCGCCGACACGATAGCGTTGGGCACCTCATTCAAGAATGCCCCTGCAATTACAAGCAAAATAGTGCGACAAGCGATTGCCGCCTGATTGGAGCGACCAGCCATCTATACCGCTGACGGTTGCTCGATGCGTCGTAACCACATCGACAAGCTCACGTTTTGCGGCAGGCGCTACCGAGTGAAGCACGGGAGTACCATTCAAGCGATATGGCTCTTGGATGAGGAGTGGTCCTCGGCCAAAGCAGATGCGGCAAAAAGCTAGCGTGGAAGTCCGCGTCGTTCGCGCTTCGCTTTGCGGGCGTTGTGATTCATGATCAGTCCAAATCCCCCGAAAAACGCCGTGATACCCAGTATGAATAGACCCAGACCCATAGCTACTCTCCGGTCACGAAAACACTAACGTCGTAGCAGACCTGCTTCCCAAGGCGAGCGCTCGACAACAATACGTGCGAGTTTTCCTCGTACCGCTTAAGCCTACTACAAGATCTCGTCAGTTGGCCGGTGTCGTAACCTCGGAACCAAGGACATGGATCTACCGATAGCAAACTAGACAACGACGAGCCTTTTTCTCAAACCCGGAGCCGAGCGGCGTAAGGTCACGCCGAAAGTTCTAGAATCGCCCTACATCCATCGCAGAATAACAGGCAGCAACACCGGCACGACAAACGCCGTGAACACGCCGTTCAAACCCATGCCGAGCCCTGCGAACGCCCCCATCTCCTCGCTCACCTGAAACGCGCGCGCCGTGCCGATACCATGCGACGCGACGCCGATCGCGAAGCCACGCACCTCGGTTTCGCGTACGCCCACGACGTTGAGAATCCAGCGCGCCGTCACGGCGCCGAACACGCCCGTCGAGATCACCAGCACCGCGGTGAGCGAAGGAATGCCGCCGACCTTTTCGGCGACAGCCATCGCGATAGGTGTCGTGACCGACTTCGGCGCAATCGAGGCCAGCGTCTGTGGCGTCGCGCCCAATAATTTCGCAATTCCGACCGCCGATACGATTGCCGTGAGCGATCCCGCCACGAGTCCACCGAGCAAAGGCAGCGCGCCGCGACGCAGTTTGTCCCACTGCCGGTAGAGCGGCAACGCGAGCGCGACGGTCGCTGGTCCGAGCAGGAAGTGCACGAACTGCGCGCCTTCGAAGTAGGTGCGATACGGCGTGTCGGTGAGCTTGAGCGCCGCGACAACGATCGCCACGGCGATCAGCACAGGATTGGCGAGCGGATTGTGCTTTGCGCGCGCATAAACGTTCAGCGCGATCAGATACGCGACGAGTGTGAGCGTGAGGCCCAGCAGCGGCGAAGCGGCGAGATAGACCCAGATGGCGTCGAGCTTGTCGAAGGGCAGATGTGAATTCACGATGCGTTCTCCTCGCTGCGACGTCGTTGCCTACGCAACAAGGCGCGCGTGACGAGCGCAGTCACGGCGATACCGAGCGTCGTGCTCAACACGAGACTGGCGATCACGGCCAGGGCTTCGCCGCGCACGGCCTGCGCGGACACCATGATGCCCACGCCCGCCGGAATGAAGAGCAGCGAAAGATGGCGCAGCAATTCGAGCGCGGTGGGCTCAATGGCCGAGGCGGCGGCGGGCCGCATCATCGCGAAGGCAAACATCAGCAACATGCCGATGACGGGACCGGGAACGGGCAGCGAGAAAACGTAGGAAACGCTCTCGCCGAGGCACTGGAAAATCAGCAGGGCGGCAAGGGATCGGAGCATGGTCGGGCGCGTGGGAAGCAACGGGCGGCACAACGGGCCGCCATGCGCCGGAAGTTTACAGGAAGGTTGCGCGACTGGCAGCCAGGCGCCCTTCCCGCTCGCGCTGATTAACTCCGCTTGCGCGGCTCGAAACGCATACGAATCGATTCGAGTTCCGCAGGCAAACGCTTCGCGCGCGGTTTGCGGCGCGGCAACTCGACAAAACCCAGACGCCGATAAAGCGCCGCGGCGCGCGTATTGCTCACGAGCACGTCGAGCACGATTTCGCGTGCGGGCGTATCGAGACCGCGCTCGACGCTACCCAGAGCGTGCTCGAACAGCGCGCTGAACGCGCCCGTGCCCCGCGACTCCTCGCGCGTCGCGCAATGGGCGATGAGCGTTTGGGCGCGCTTCGGCTTGGGCAGTTCGGTTTCGAGCACGAGGCCGCGCAGCAGCATCGGCACGGTGCGCAGCAGACCGAAATGACGCAGGAGCGTGAAGACCACATGCGGATCGTCGGCGAGAATGCGACGGCCGTCGTGCGCCGCCAGCACCGCGACGATCTCGCCGTTCGCATCGACGGCCACTTCGTGACGGCGCCAGGAAAAACGGCCACCATCGAGCCCGAACGCAAAAGCGAGAAACGTGATGCACCGCTCGGGCGAAACGCCCAGGAAGAACTCGAACTCATGCGCGCCCGATTCGAACACGAGCGGCGCGCAAATTAGCGCGTCGCTTGCGCGAGCGGGACGGAAGGTGAGCGTGTGCGCCGCTTTGGCGATCGAAGCTTCAGCCAATACCGTTGTCATCGCAACGTTTCCTCTATCCCTTCGCAAGACGCGCGAGCGCCGCGACGGTGCGGGTGATTTGTTCGGGCTCGTGCGTCGAGCAGATAAAGAAGCGCAGCCGCGCAGCGCGCTCTTCCACCGCGGGATAGAAAATCGGCTGCACGTTGATGCCCTCGTCAAACAGCGCGTTGGCCCATTGTGCGGCCTTCAGCGAACTGCGCGTGATGACCGGCACGACGGCGTAGCCCGCACTCGTGCCGGTGTCGAGACCAGCGGCGCGCGCCTCTTCCAGAAACTGATGGCCGCGCGCCTTGAGCGCCGCCACGCGCTGCGGTTCGGCGCGCAGGCGTTCGAGCGCGGTGAGCGATGCTGCCGCCAGCGCGGGTGCCAGGCCCACGCTATAGAGAAAGCCCGGCGCGAGATGGCGCAACATATCGACGAGCGGCTGACAGCCCGCGATAAAACCGCCGCAGCCCGCCAGCGACTTGCTCATCGTGCCCATCCAGAGATCGACGTCATTTGGGGCGATGCCCGCGTGCTCGCGAATGCCGCGTCCCGTCTCGCCGAGCACACCGAGCGAATGCGCCTCGTCGACCATCAGGAACACGCCATGACGGCGGCGAATCTCCACGAAGCGCTCAAGCTCGGGATAGTCGCCGTCCATGCTGTAGAGGCCTTCGATCACCACCAGCACGTTGCGATACTCATGGCGTACGCGCGCGAGCAGGCTGTCGAGTTCCTGCCAGTCGTTGTGCGCGAACGCCAGACGCTTCGCGCCGCTCAACTGTGCGCCCTGCACGATGCTGTTGTGCGCGAGCGCGTCGTGCACGATCAGATCGCCGTGACCGAACAATGCTCCGATCACCGTCACGTTGGTCGCGTGGCCGCTCACGAAGGCCACGCAATCGTCGGTTTCGTAGAAGTCCGCCAGCGCGCGTTCGAGATCGCGCTGCACGGGCCGCTCGCCCGCCACCATGCGGCTCGCGGAAACCGACGTGCCGTAACGCGTGATCGCGCCCTGCGCCGCCGCCATCACAGCCGGATCGGACGCGAGGCCCAGGTAGTTGTAGTTCGCGTAGTTGATGTACTCGCGCCCGCCGATCGTCGTGGTCGCGCCCGCCATGCCTTCATGCACGCGGAAGAACGGCGACTGCACGCGCAACGTCTCGCCCATCTCCTTCATCAGTTTGACCTGCTGAAAGAGCGGCATGGCCTCGAAGCGCGCGCGCGCGTCGAACGACGTCCCGCCAACACCGGGCGCCGTTTGCGGCGCATCCAGAGGCTGAGCCGACGCGTTCGAAACACGTTCCAGTTGACGCTTGAGCGCCGCGGCGGCCAGTTGCTGCCGGATCTTTTCACCTACGCCCATCTGCGCGCAATTCCTTGTTGGTTCGTTTGCGTGCGCGCTTTCAGGCGTCGCACTCGGCCCACGTCCACGCGTCGCGCTCGGCGAGCAGCGCGGACAAGAGCCGCCAGTTCATTTCATGGCTCGGGCGAAACGCGCTCACCCGCGCGAGCAGCGGCGCACCGGCCAGCGCAAGATCGCCCACGAGGTCAAGCACGCGATGACGCACGAACTCATCAGGCATGCGCAGGCCACCGATCACACGATCGCCCACGATCGCCGCAGTGCATGACAAACGGGCTCCGCGCAGAATCGGCGTACGTTTCACATAGCCGACTGCAATGGCAGGGATTGCCCACTTCAGATGCCCGTAGGAGCGCGACGGCGCGATCTCGCGCGTGAATACCTCGGGCGTGAGTGCGCCGTACCAATGCATATCGCCAAAACCCTTGAGGTCATTGCGCACGCTCAGTTCGTAGCGTTCGCACGGCTCGATGGACAGTTCGCGGCGCAGGGCTCCCACACCATCGCAGACTGTCACGGGTTTGAGCACCTGGATAAAACGCTGTGCATGCCCGAGCGCCGTGCGCCCACAAGCGCGGATCGCCTCGATCCAGGGCGCGGCGCTGCCGTCGAGAATCGGCACTTCTTCCGCGTCCAGTTCCACGATGGCGTGGTCGATGCCGCACACGAGCAGCGAGGCCAGCAGATGCTCGACCGTGCGTACGCCCTCGCCCTTCTGCACGCCGTCGCGCGCACGCAGCATCGTGCATAGCGGCTGCGCCTCGCGCAACGCTGGGTCGGCGCGCAGCGTGGCGACTTCGCGGCCCGACTCAACGCGACGGAACACGATGCCGTGTGCCGACGAGGCATCGGTCACGGGCAGGATGCGCACATTCACGCGGCGGCCCGTGTGCAGGCCGTGGCCCGTGAGCGTCAGTTCGCGCGCGAGCGTACCTTGGGTAGCGCGCCAGCCTTCGGGCGCCCTCATTCGACCAGTTCCTCGGCGCGCTCGCCCGCGACAGCAGGCGTGGCGGCTACGGCTTCGGCACCGACGTCGATCGCGTGCTTGCGTGCAAGCGCTGCGGCCGCTTCAGCTTGCACCGCGTTCTGCGCATCGGCCTGCGCTTCGAGCGGGGAATCCGCCGACTCCGCATCGGCTTCTATCGACTCGACGATGCGCGCCGCGAGCGTGCGCACCGTTGCGCCTTCCGCAATCGCCATCACCGAGAGCTTGACCTCGAAAGCCTCTTCGACCGCGAGGCCCAACTCCATGCCCATCAGCGAGTCCATGCCCATGTCGAGCACCGAGCGCTCCAGTTCCACCTTTTCGGGCGCGAGGTGCAGGATGCGCGCGATCTGCGTGCGCAGCGTTTCTTCGACGAGCGCGAGCGCCTCGGCGTGCGGCAGCGCCGCGACGCGCGAGCGCACCGGCTGACCGCCATCGCTCGCGGGTTCGTTCGCATTGCGCGTGCGCAGCGCGGCGTAACGGCGCGCGCCCGCCGCCGGCATGCCGCGCGACAGCGCCTGCCAGTCGAGACGCACCACCGCCTCGCCTGCCGTGCCCGCGACCAGCACGCGTTCGAGCGCAACCAGCGCCTCGTCCGACGAGATCGATGCACCGCCGATTCGCGATTGCAGCGCCTCGCGGGTCTTTTCGTTGCGCGCGAGGAAGCCGACGTCGTCGAGCGGGCCCCACGCCATGAACGTGCCCGGCAGCCTGGCCGCACGGCGCGTTTCCACCAGCGCTTCGAGGAAGCTGTTCGCCGCCACGTAGCTCGACTGGCCCGGATTGCCGAGCGCCGTCGTCGCCGACGAATAGACGATGAAGAAGTCGAGCGCGCAGGCTTGCGTCGCGCGATGCAGGTTCCATGCGCCCGCAAGCTTCGGTGCGAGCACGGCTTCGAAACGCGCGTCGTCGAGATTGCGCACGAGGCCATCGTCGATATGCATTGCCGAATGCAGCACGCCCTTGAGCGGCGTGCCGCGCGCGGCGATCTGCGCGACCAGCGTCTGCACTGCGGCGGCGTTCGTCACGTCGCACGACACCACATGCGTCTGAACGCCGAACTCCTCGTTCCAGCGCGCGACTTCCGCGCGCGCCGCATCGTTGAGCGTGCCGCTGCGGCTCGCGAGCGTCACATGACGTGCGCCGCGCGCCACCATCCAGCGCGCCGTCGCGAAGCCCAGACCGCCCGTGCCGCCGATCACGAGATACGCGCCGCTCGCGTCGCAGCGCAGCGCACCCGCCTGCTTCGATCCATGCGCCGCACCGCGCGTAGGCGCAGGCGTGCCCGCCGGATAACCGACCAGCACCTTGCCGATCTGACGCGCCTGCTGCATGTAACGGAACGCCTCTTCCACGCGCGCCGCCGGGAACAGGCGGTACGGCAGCGGATGCAGCACGCCATCAGCGAAACGCTGCATGACGGCTTCGAACAGACGCGTCGTCAGCTCGGGCAGCACGCCCATGAGCTGATCGGCGTCGATGCCGAAATAGCTGATGTTGTTGCGGAACGGCCGCAAACCGATACGGCTGTTTTCGTAGAAATCGCGCTTGCCCAGTTCGAGGAAGCGGCCGAACGGACGCAGCGTGTCGATACTGCGCACCATCGCCTCGCCCGCGAGCGAGTTGAGCACGACGTCGACGCCCGCGCCGCCCGTCGCGTCGCGCACCTGGTCGGCGAACGCGAGACTGCGCGAATCGAACACGCGGTCCACGCCCAGCAGACGCACGAATTCGCGCTTCTCGCGGCTGCCTGCGGTGGCATAGACCTCCGCGCCCAGCAGGCGCGCGAGCTGGATCGCGGCGATACCCACGCCGCCCGCGCCGCCGTGCACCAGCACGCGCTCACCCTCGCGCACGCGCGCCAGTTCGACGAGCGCATACCAGGCCGTAAAGAAGGTGGTCGGGACCGTCGCGGCTTCCTCGAACGTCATCGAGGCCGGCTTGTGCGTGACTGCGCCTGCGCGCGTGACGACACGCGTGGCGAACGAGGCCGGCGCGAAACCGAGTACAGCGTCGCCGGACTTGAAGTTGCTCACATTCGAGCCAACGCGCGTCACGCGGCCCGAAAGCTCCATGCCGACGGTCGCGCCCGCGAAGCCGGTTTCGACGGCCTCGTCGGAGAGCAGACCCATCGCGTACATGACGTCGCGGAAATTCAGGCCGGTTGCGACCGGCTCGATTTCAACTTCGTCGGCGTCGAGCGCACGCGAGGTTTGCGCGAACCATTCGAGGTTGCGCAGCGAACCCGGGGTATCAAAGGCGAGCACCGAGCCTTGTGCGCTTTCACCGTTGGTCGCGCTGCGGCGTTGCGCTTGCGCAGCGTCGAGCATGCGCGGCACGAAGCGGCCATGCGCGCTCAGCAGCACTTCTTCTTCGACATCGGCTGCCAGCAGTTCCTGTGCAAGCAACTCGAACGCGTTCTCACAGGATGCCGACACGTCGATCAGGCGGCAGCCCAGTTCGGGATGCTCGTTCGCCAGCACGCGGCCGAGGCCCCAGAGCGTGGCCTGCTCGGCGCGGCGCGGTGCCTGCGCGATAGGGTCTGCGTCAGCGAACGGTGCGCCATCCTGCGTGACGATGCTCAATTGCACCGGCAACGCCGATGCGCCCAACTCGCGCACGAGACCCGCGAGTGCAATCGAGGTCGCGCGCTGCGCTTGCATGAGCGCGGCGCCATCGGCATCGGCGGGCAAGGCGGCGTCGGGCGCGACGAACACGAGATGCAGCGGCGCGCCATCGTGGGCTGCGCTCACTGCATGCAGCGCCGTCGCGACTTCGGACTGCGCGATGAGTTCGACGTCGCCGCCGTGTGCGCGCAGCGCTTCTGCAAGGCCCGTAGCGCGAGCGTCTTCATCAGCATGAACGAGCAGCCACGGCGCCTGTGCCGGTTCAACGGCAACCGGCGCGGCTTCGAGTACGCCCGTCGTCACGCGCATCGGTGCGCGCGCAACAATCAGCGCAGGCGTGCCCTCGATCTCGTAGCCCTGCTCCGCGAACGAGACGACATCGACAAAACCTGCTGCTTCCAGCAGACGCACGAGTTCGGCGGCGCTATGCGATGCCACCGCTTCGGCGCGTACCGGCCCGAACACGATATCGGCGAAACGGCCCCGGCGCGGCTCGGCCAGCGCGATGAACGCGCCCGGCGCGAGCCAGCCGCGCAGCGCGGTCAGCGCCGCGAGCGGATCGCGCTGCCCTGCCAGCAGGCAGTTGGCGATGATCATGTCGTACGGTGCATCGTCGTCGCTCTGGAGTGCGAGACGTTCGTTACGTTCGCCCGCGACCAGCGTGACGAGACGCGCGTTGTGGCCGCCTTCGGCCGCGAGCGCCGCCTGTTGCGGCGCCGTGCAGGCGATCGCGTAATCGCAACGCCCGGCCGGCAGCGCGACTTCGAGCGGACGCGGCACGTCCACATCGGCGCGGCCGATTTCCAGCACGCGCAGACGGCGCGACGACGACCATCCCGCCACCGCACGCGAGGCGAACGCGCCGATCAGCGCACGCACGTGCGACCACGTCGGCGAGGCCTCGAAGAAGTGCTCGACGAGGCTCTTGCTGGTCGGCGACATCAGTTTTTCTGGCACCATCTCGCCTGAGAGCAGCGCCGGCAGTGCCGCGCCGCAATGGGCGAGCAGCGTCAGTTCGGCGACGTGTGCAGGCGATTGTTCGAGCAGGCTGTGCCAGAGTTCATCGACGGGCGGCAGCGCCTCGCAGGCTTCGGGCTCGCGCACGAGCAGATCACCGTCGCGGCGCGCGAGAGCGTCCTCGACCAGCATCGCGGACAGACGCGCGGACAGCTCCGGCAGCGGGCCAAACGCGAGACCCGGCGTGCGGAACGCGCCGATCTTTTCGAACGCACGCAAGGCGTAGCCGCTTGCGAGCACGTCGATGAGCGGCAGCACTTCGGTCAGGTGCATCGCGCGGCGCTTTTGCGCGTCCTGCCCGCCGTGGTTGGCGAGCACGCGCTGCGCCTCTTCGAGCAGCGCTTCGGGAGCCGGCAGCGCCGAGGCGTCGAAAGCGCCCGCGGGCGGACGCGCCTCGAGGTGATACGTATAGCGCGACGGTGCAGCGTGGCGACGCGCCTGGAGATCGACGCGGCGGAAGCGGCATTGCGCGAGACGCGCGACCACGCGCGCGGCACCGTCGAGGAAATGGAACGACACCACCACCGAATGCGGGCTGCGGCGCTCGACCACCGCCAGCACCTGGCGGATCGTGTCGCCGCGCAGATAGTCGATGCGGCCGAACTGCACCGGCAGCCAGGCGGCGCGATCGCCCTTGTTGGCGCCCGTCAATGCGAAAAGCGGATGGAAGCCCGCATCGAGCAGCGCCGGATGCAGGTTGTAACGCGCGAGATCAGCATCGTCGGCAAGTTGCGGCGCGGCCAGTTCGGCCAGCACGGCCTCGCCCGAAGCGCGCACGCATTGCACGCGGCGGAACACCGGACCGTAGGTCAGGCCGATCGACTCGGTTGCGGCGTAGAGCGTGGGCGCATCGACCGCCAGTTGCGCCGAGAGCGCCTGGAGCAGATGCGGATCGACCGTGCTGCCGGCGTCGAGCGTGTTGCCGCTCGCGAGCAGGCGGCCCACCACGTTGACCGACCAGGCGTCGTCGCTCATGCGCTCGCGCGTCTCGATCGTGAACGCCGCCGTGCGCACGTCGATGACGAGACGGAACAGCTTCGCGTGATTCGCCTGGAACACCACGGGCTGACGAATCTCGACGTTTTCGAGTGCGCAGGTCTCGGTCGCAAAGAACACGCGTGCGGCCGCCAGCGCCATTTCAACGAAACCGGCTGCTGGGTACGTCACGCCGCCGTCGACGACGTGATCGGCCAGATACGGCAGACGCGCCGGATCGATCTGGTTTTCCCACCCGAAAGCGTGCTCGTGCAGGCGATAACCCAGCAGCGGATGCTCGCGGTGGCGATTCGCGAGGCCGTAGCCTTCGATCGTCGGCACGAGCCAGTAGTGTTCGTGTTGCCACGGATAGTGCGGCAGCGTCGCCTGCGCCGCGCCCGGCTTGAAAGGCACGAGACGCTTGCGGTCCACGCGCGCGCCATGCGCCACGGCGGCGAGCACCGCGCGATGGAGCGTGGCGGCGCTATCGTGCTGACGCTTGAGCGTGGGCAGCGGCGCGCCGGTTTCCTTAAGCGCCGCGAGCGTCTGCTTCACGTAGGTGCGCAGGATCGAGTGCGGACCGACCTCGACGAACAGGCGCACGCCCTCGCCCACCAGATGTGCGATGGCATCGCCAAAACGCACCGGCTCGCGGATATTGCGCCACCAGTACTGGGCGTCGAGCGCCGTACCGTCGAGCGGCGCGCCCGTCACGGTCGAAACGTAGCGATGCGTTGCGGTGCGCGGCGCGATATCGGCCAGCCCCTCGCGCACCGGCGCTTCGATGCCGTTCATGTGGCGGCTATGGAACGCGTAGTCCAGATCGAGCAATTGGAAGAAGCGGCCCGTTGCCTTGAGAGCCGTGCCGATCACATCGAGGCCTGCGAGCGAGCCGGCCAGCGTGACCGACTGCGCGCTGTTGATACCGGCGACTTCGATATCGCCGATGAGGCCTTGCTGGAGGATCATTTCGCGCGCTTCGGCCTCGCCGATGCCCGCGGCAGCCATGCGGCCCGTGCCGCGCGTAAGCGCCTGGGCGCGGCTGCGGATCTTGACGACCTGCACGGCGTCGGCGAGCGTCAGTGCGCCAGAAGCCCAGGCTGCGGCGACTTCGCCGACGCTGTGGCCCACGCACGCGTCGTAGGCCACACCGTGCGCTTCGATCGCGCGCACGATGCCGACCTGGATCGCGAACAGCAGCGGCTGCGCGTGTTCGGTGGCCGCGAGCGTCTCGGTATCGGCACCTGCTGCGAGCATCGCGTAGAGTGATGCGCTGCCGTCGGCGCACCAGAGCGCGTCGACTTCTTCTACCGCCGCGCGGAACACGGCGTCTTCTGCAAGTAGTTGCTTGCCCATGCCCGCCCACTGCGAGCCATTGCCCGAGAAGACCAGCGCGATGGGCGCGTCGTCCGCGACTATTTGCGCGTGGACGAGCGCGGCGGGCGCGATCTCGCCTTGCTCGGCGGCATCGTCGGGATACGCCAACGCGGTGAGCGCCGCATGCGCTTCGTCGAACGTTGCGGGCGCAATGATTGCGCGATGCTCCAGCCATTGACGACGATGAGCGGCAGCGGCAGCGAGCGTGTCCCAAGCCTGGCCTGCATCGAGGCGCGCCAGATAGCGCGCGGCAAGCGCCGCCAGCGAGCGCTCCGAACGCGCGGTGAGGACGAGCGGTGCGAATCCTTGCGTTTGTGCTGAGTGAGTGACTTCGACGGGCTGCGCTGGCGCCTCGGTCAGCACGACGTGCGCGTTGGTGCCGCCAAAGCCAAACGAGTTGACGCCGACCACCAGATCACGGCCATGCGCGCCAATCGGCGTCATGCGCTCGACCACGCGCAGATGACCGCCGACGAAATCGATATTGGGGTTCGGCTTTTCGAAGTGGAGCGAACGCGGCACCGCGCGGTGCTTCAGACACAACACAGCCTTGAGCAGCCCCGCCATGCCCGACCCCGTTTCAAGGTGGCCGATATTGGTCTTGACCGAACCGATCAGGAGCGGCTTGTCAACGTCGCGGCCCGCGCCGACGACATCGGCGAGTGCACGCGTTTCGATCGGATCGCCCACCGCCGTGCCTGTGCCGTGCGCTTCCAGATAGTCGACGGTACACGGGTCGATCTGCGCGCGCGCATAGACTTCGCGCAGCAGCGCCGCCTGCGTAGGCGTGCCCGGCACGCTGATGCCGCCTTGCGTGAAGCCGTCCGAATTGACGCCGCTGCCCGCGATGACCGCGTGGATCGTGTCGCCGTCCGCGAGCGCGCGCTCGAGCGTTTTCAGCACCACGACCGCGCCGCCTTCGGCGCGCACATAGCCGTCGCCGGTGGCGTCGAACGCGCGGCAACGCCCGCGCGGCGACAGCATCGACGCTTTCGAAAAACCGACGAAACCGTACGGGTGCATCAGCAGATTGACGCCGCCCGCGAGTGCCATGCTAGCGTCGCCGGTCTGCAGTGCCTTCACGGCCTGATGCAGCGCGACGAGCGACGACGAGCACGCCGTGTCGATCGACATGCTCGGCCCGCGCAGATCGTAGACCCACGAAATGCGGTTCGATGCGATGGAAAGCGTGTTGCCCGTGGCCGAATACGGATCGACCGTGTTCAGGTCGTCCATGTTGCGGTTGCCGTAGTCCGTGCTGGCCACGCCGACATAAACTGCGCAATCGCTGCCGCGTAGCGCCTCGGGACGCACGCCCGCGTCCTCGAAGGCTTCCCACGTGAGTTCGAGCAGCAGACGCTGCTGCGGGTCCATCTGCGTCGCCTCGCGCGGCGAAATGCCGAAGAAGGCGGCGTCGAAACCTGCGACATCGTCGAGCACGCCTGCCGCGAACGTGTAGCTCTTACCGGGCTCGCGCTTCGAGGGATGCTGATAAAACTCCGTGCCGAAGCGATCGGCGGGAATTTGCGTGACGGCGTCCTTCTCGTTTTCGAGCAGACTCCAGAATTCGTCCGGCCCGGTGACTCCACCCGGGAAACGGCACGACATACCCACAATTGCGATCTTGCTGTTCTTCATAGCTGCTCTGTTCTCTCGGACTCGCCTGTCGCGACCTCTCGCCGGTCCGCCGTCTCCATCGCATGGAGCAGCGCGGCGCCGAGATCCTCGATGGCTCTGTCTTGCTTCCTGGCTGGCCGATCTCCAAAATTCCGCCAGATGAAGTAATGACTGCGGCTCGGTACAGTGCCGAGCCGTTCGAATATGTGTGGCAATGCTGGTACGTGATCACCGTAGAAGCACAGTACGGTGTCGCGGCGGCGTGTGCGCAGATGCGCGAGTAAGCGGCCGATCATGGCGTCCGCGTTGGCGATGTGGCGTAAGTATGCGGTCAGATCCTTATATGCGGGATCTTCCCCAAGTCTGTGATAACGGCTGGATTCGCCCGTCTCTACAGTTTCAAGATGCAGCGGGCCGTGGTTTTCCATCGTCATCGCGAAGATGAAAGCGGGGTTCGATCGCGATGCATCCAGTTCTTTGACGATACGGTCGAAGACGCTTGCGTCTGAGATGTACGGGCCCGCGCGATGTGCGTTGGCGAAGGCGCGAATGTCGAGGAAACGATCGAAGCCGAGCAGCGGGAAGACGCGGTCGCGGCCAAAGA
Source organism: Paraburkholderia sp. J67 (assembly GCF_905220265.1). Taxonomy (NCBI): domain Bacteria; kingdom Pseudomonadati; phylum Pseudomonadota; class Betaproteobacteria; order Burkholderiales; family Burkholderiaceae; genus Paraburkholderia; species Paraburkholderia sp. J67. Next base: position 349,878 of record NZ_CAJMZK010000002.1, on the reverse strand, counting down.
AGTCGGCGTAATACGGGTGGATGGCGACTGTTTCGTAGCCAGCGCGGTGAAACCAGCTTGCCAGTGAGGTGCAGGCGCGGCGGATAAAGGCGTACGGATAAAAGCGCGCGTAGCCGAGGGCCGTCGAGGGGATGCCGGAAAGCAGCGCGAATTCCGAGCGCATGGTGTTGGCGCCCCACGCGGGGACTTCGAGTTGGCCGTGGTCGGTCGATTCGCGCAGTGCGGTGTCGTAACGCGTATAGAGCGAGGCGTCTATTGCGGCGTTCGACTGGCGGGCGTCGAAGAAGGATTCGCTCTGAATGATGATGACGTCGGGACGGCTTGTGGGCGCGAGCGCATCAAAGAATGGGCTCGCCGCGAGTGCGCGCTGGAGACGGCCGACCGTGGCGGGCTTTAGACCGTTGAGTAGATAAGCAACGAAAACCGCGAAAAAGCCGTTACGGCGTTGATCGTCAAGCGGTTCGAGCGTGAGCGGTAATCGTGCGGCGATTACGTAGCCGAGCGCGAGACATAGCGCCGCCACAGCCGCAGCGTCCGCAGCGATGGGGGCAAGCACGACGGAGTCGAAATAGAAACCAGCAACCACCGCCGCGCCGCCCGAGAGAATCGCGGCGACCGCTGGCGCGCCCAAAAACGGCAGATAAAGACGCGGGTGCGCAAACAGCTGACTGAACAGGCTCAGATCGGTAAAAACAAACGGCTCGCGCAACGACGTGTATTTCGCATTGCTCACGATATTCATGAGCGCGACCAGCGCCAGAGCCATGAAAACCGAAAAATGCGGGCGACGCGTAAGCACCAGGAACAGGCCAGCAAGAAACAGCACGCTAACGAAGTGCAGCGCACAGGCGAGCAACGGGCGGCGCAACGCCGCCCGCGGGGGCGCGATCGCGTCCGCAGCGAACGACAGCACGACAGCTGCCGTAAAAGTGATCACGATCGACGGCGCCACGCTAACGCTCCTCACGTGGCAGATAGGACAGACGGCCCAGGATCGTGTCGGCGAACACGGCTGGCAAAAGCGGCAACAGGCGCATGCCGAACGCGAGCAGGCCTGGGAAGGCGATTTCGACACGGCCCTTTTGCAGTTTATTCTGGATATGGTTCGCGGCCTTTTCGGCACTCCACATGAAGGGTTTATCGCCGGGGAAGACGTCGCTCATCGCCGTTTTTACGAAACCTGGGAGAACGATGGAAACGCGGATATTATCGCGTGCGAGAACCGGGCGCACGGAATCACCCCAGGCTTGTAATGCGGCTTTGCTTGCACAGTAGGCTGGGGAGATCGCCATGCCGCGTAGCGCCGCGATCGAGCTGATTAGCACAATGTGACCTTGGTGGCGGGTACGCATGCGTTCGATTACCGGGAGTGCTGCGTTGAGCGCACCGGTGAAGTTGGTGTCGACGATATCCGCCGTGCGCTCGCGCCCTTCCCAGTCGTTTGGGTGCGCGAGCGTGCTGGCCACACCGGCGTTGGCGATCAGGAGATCGATGGGGTGTTTGGCGTCGAAATCGTTGACCCAGGCCTGGATTGCGGTGGCGTCTCGGACGTCAAGTGCTTTTGTCATGACCGTGGCGCCTTTCGCCCGACAGGCTTCGGCGCAATCTGCCAGACGATCAGCATTGCGGCCAACGAGGCCCAGCGCTACGCCAGGGCGCGCGTAAGCAAGCGCAAGCGCTCGACCGAGGCCGGCGCTTGCTCCGGTAATGGCACAGTGGCGAGGAAATGAGCTAGACATTAGCGGCCTCGCTAAGCACCGCAGCCCGCGAAACACGTCGCGTACCGACTACGCGATTGCGGTATTCGCAGCCGATCAATTTAAAGGAACGGTTGAGGATCGCAATACGTGGCGAACAAGCGTGCTCACTATCTCGGCACAATTGTCTCGATCTTTGTACACAAAGGGATGCGTAATTTCGATGCCCATCCATCGGGAGCCTTTGATTCTTTTGCACGCAGTCGGCATACAGAATCGTCAGCTGGCAATGCTCCCTTCTTCGAGCGTATCCGGACGAAAACGCTGTGAAGGCAATTCCGACTGCAAACGGAATGACCTTGCATCGCAGAACAAGCGAAGAACGACTCATTTTTTGACATGCGGCGAATGCGTCACGCGCTTCAATTGCCACACATTGCAGGCCCCAACCAACGTCCTTGGAAAACTGGAATCTGTCGTTTGTACTTGTGCTGCTCACGCAGCACCGCTCCAAGGATACAGTATTACTGAGACATTCAATACAGATGCAATGAAATTATCGTAATAAATGTCGGCTGGCCGATACACTACGAACGCGCATCAGCCATAACCATCAAGCAAATGTCCAATCGGCATCCCTCCTGACGCCCAGTCCCAGCAAGCGCGAATCGGCGGCCAAACCACATGCAGCGGGCGAAAGCAAACGGTCAACCTGCAAATCAACAACGAGACTGCCTTGCGCGTTTTGTACGCGTAGGACGGCACACGCGTCTTCGATTCGGGCCGCAAATTCGCGCGCACCCTGCCAGCATCGCACCGAAACCGTTTGCCGCTCTGCGCTCAAATAGCGTATGGGAATTCTGATTTCGGAGGCATCCGCTGGCACCTTTGACATATCGATAAATACACGAGCATGCAATGAAAGACTCCAAGCTCCCCATGCCTCAGCTGGATACCATCCCATGCCCAGTCGACACAAGCCACCGACACCATGAACAGGCCCCGCCGTCGTCTCTCGAGCGGAAAGCAACGATACTTGCTTGTGCAGAAAATCTGCAATCTGCGTATCCGTCGGATTATCAATGAGCCAGCGTACGCAGCGATTAACCGCATCGGCGACGTTACCGGCGGCAATGAGCGCCTCGAGAATCACTAGCCGCGTCTTGCCGGTTGAGTTGCTCAAGAGGCCATTAGCGTAACGGCTCACGAATTCGATTTCGCCGCATGCCAACAAACCGTTAAGAATTTCGGAGCAGGTTTCGGGCGCCAGATCGTGCACGCCGGCGAGTAATTTCTTGCACAACGCGGGCCGCGTGAAAGCCGTCGCACGCGCCAGATAACTTAGCCGCTGCGGCCAGCGGTGCTTGACGTCGCGCTCGAGGCGTTTTATCCCGAGAAGATCGCCCTTTGTCGCGAGGGAGATTAGCGTCTGAAATGCCTGCGAATTGGCGAAAGGCCTGATCGAAGAATGCCCCGTTCCGAAGACCTTGACTTCATGCGCTTGCGGCACCACGCTCTTGATGTGCCGCGCATTAAGTCCATCGTATTGATCGACAGGATCGAAAAACAGAAAAACGTGGGCATCTGAAGCAATATCCCGAGCGACGATGTCATGTCCCGCGTGCCAGTCGCCCACGTAGTACCCAGAGAATCGCCGATCTGCGCCGGCCATACTCGTCGGACAAATGGAGAATTGTGGCGAGAACGCTAGCGCAACTTGGGCCTTGAAAAGCTCGCAGTATTTGAGCGCGGCGAAGCCTCCCTGTGAATGCCCGTATGTAACGACCGTACGATTCTTGCGAAAATCCGGGGCCACCAGTGCGTACGCGCGCTCGATGCTCGCTCGTGGAAACCAGTTCGGTCGCTTAGAAACAAAACCGACGTATGAGTAGCCCAATTTCTCGAGCATACCCCCCCCCCAAGCACCCGAACCCGCTTGCATGCCCATTTCGCTGAACGTAACAACGAGTGGCGAACGGTCATCGCCAATCGAAATATAGGCTTCGACAGCGCTGTCTTCAAAGAAAAGTTCTGCCATGAAATTCAACCAATGATTTGATCTCGAGAGAAAGGCGCATTTCGCGCGCCTCTCTGCAACTGCCCGGCATCCGCGCTCTGCTCCATCAGGGAGCGCAATTGCGCGGCACTCTCACGCCACGACAGGCATCGGATACCCTCGCTACGCGGCGCCGAACCGTCATGAATCGCTTGCAGCCATTCGATGAGATCCACAGCCAATGCTTGCGGCGCGCTGTCAGCGAAATAGGCGATATGCTCCCCGCCGATCTCCCTGAATACGGGCAAGTCGTGTGCGAGGATCGGCAAGTGCTTCCTTGCGCCCTCGACAAGCGGCAGGCCGAAGCCTTCACCTTCAGACGCCATCAAAAGACCGTCCGCCTGCGCGTACTGGTGCAGCAACGTCTCATCGTCGGGTTTGTCGAGCCAGACAAGACGTCGGCCTGCTTCGCGGTGCGTTCTGATACGCGCGACCAGCGAATCAACCGACCAGCCCACACCGCCTACGATGACGAGTCGCGTGGCAAGACCATCGCGCCATAGGCGCTCGAATGCGTCGAGCACAAAAGCGTAACCCTTACGTGGCTCTATCGTTCCGACCATTAGAATGGTTTTATCGTGCCAATTCGCTGCATCAGGATGCTTGATCGCCAAAGGACGTCCGGACGAAGCACCGGCGTCAAGATCCGAGCCCAAGTGGAACCAACCCGAACGGCCACGGAATGGAGCTGCGCAGTGGCAATGCAGCCATTCATGCAGCTCCTGTTCGACGGCGGAGGAAATGCAGAACAAGGCATCCGCATGGACTACCAGAGTGCGCAGCCAACGTCGGTAGGCGCGCACACCACGCGACGTGAACCATGCATCGTGCAATACAGGCAGAAGATCATAGACGATGAACCATAAATTCACGCCCTTTCGACGCCAATTGAGCAATTCGTACTGACGCGAGGGCAACACGTTGCTGGCGAAATCCAGACCGAGAAAACTGTCGCCTACTTTGACTGCGACAGCCTGTCCTGCGAGCGTTTTATCGTCCAGTCCAAATGAACCGCAATAGCGGTAAGTCCGCTTGCGCGCTGCCTCCACCGGGCGCACGACGAAGCCCGTCGGCGGATGCGTATGGAGTTCACTCAAAAGCGCGCGCACAACGCGCTGAATACCGCTCTTGCCATCGTGGCTCGCAATGATAGAGACATCCACGAGAAGTTGTCGCGGAGTATTCGTTTCATCGCGATCGCGCAGTGAACGCGTACGGTGCGCGCGGTCACGCAGGAACGGAAGCAGAATGATCGGAAGGTGTATGACCCCGAGAGCGATAAGTTTCGCCCTCATGAGAGCAAATCTGCCGCCTCTGGACACTCTGCCATCGCTCCGCTCCGTCGGGCGACCATCGGCATTGCTATCTGCACTCAATCGTAGAGACGTACAGTGGTTGTTACCGGATAGACTGTCGAGAAGATGAGATTCATAAACTTCTGCAATTCAGCGACCGGTCCGTTAGATACGTACACGACATCTCCGTTTTTGATCGGGAACGATTGCGCCACGAAAAAATTTGCCGGGTCTTTCAGATTGACGCGGTAGACAACGGGCACACGACCATCGGGCGTCGTCACTACGGGTTGCTGCGACCAATGAAGTGCCCCTGCCGGTTCAAAGCGGAAGATGAAAACTCCCTTCGGATCGGAACGTGCATCGTTAAGGCCGCCGCTGCGCGCAAGAGCCTGAGCCAACGAAATACCTTGGGTTTCGAAATTTACTTCGCTATTCTTGCCGGTCGCCCCCAGCACCGTGAAACTGTAAGGCTGATAAAGCGCCGTCACTACGTCGCCCGTACGGAGCACCACGTTCTGGCTCGGGTCTTGGACGACGGCCTGCATTGGCAAGGTCTCGACCCGGCTACCCCGCGTCACCTGAATTGTCGTTTTTTCAATTGGGTGCTTCACGCCACCGGCATTGGCGAGCGCATCGAGTAGCCGCTCCCCGGCTGCGCTAAGCTCCATGCGCGAACTTTGCGTGACATCGCCAACAACGGTGACATACGAGTTGGCGTTTCGCACCGTGCGCACGATCACTTGTGGATGATTGGCCTTGCCGTTGAGCTGGGTGGCAATTGCGCTCGATAGTTGCGCGGGCGTGCGACCCGCAGCGCGCACACGACCTGCGAACGGCACCACGATCGTACCGTCTAGATCGATTACTTGCGCCGGCAGCACCGTTGCGTGTGTACCCCCGGAGCCGTCTCCAGCAAGATTCGTGTCGACAAAAAGGGTCGCTGGCGGGGCCTCCCATATCGACACTTCGATTGAATCACCTGGCCCGTACATCTGCTCCCTTACCGCGTTGTCTCCTAGCGTGCTAGCAAAATCCTGCTTCTTCGCCTCCGCTACCAACCGACGAGCCACTCCGTCGGTGACGTCGACAACCTGAATGCCATGTAGATTCTGGCTCTCAGGGGCTGCCTGAACCTCTCGTGCAGTTGGTCCCGATGCGGGAACAATTCCACAGCCGCCGATCATCAGCGCAACAGCCGCGAGCGAAAAGAATCCTGTAATTTTCCGGTGATTCATATCAGTCTCAGCTCGCTTATACGTTCCCCGACGAGCTTTATGAAAAAAAACCACGTTGCGGCGAAGGAGCAACGTGCAAACTCTGCTGCATAGCAACCCGGGATTTTGTCATATCGACGCTCATATGACACGTAAATATATTTATAGCACCATCCTGAAGCCGTGTTTTTACGGAAGTGACGATGCTTGCTGGTTTTTACATCCTGATCCGCAAATCGTGCAAGGCACCGTCCGAAGTGGCTCCGCGATGGGACAGGCATCCACCACACAGCAGTGAAACGATGTGGCCCCATTGGGTAACACTGTGGCGCAAACGAAACATCAGCGAAGGAGAAGTGGCATCGCATTTCCCGCAAAGATGCACATTTCACGTCGATGCTTCCGCAACCACTTTCTATTGCCACCGACTATTGCCTACAATCTTGCGTCACCTCCCAACCAACAGTTCACGCGCATTCCGATGCTCAAAAAATTGCTATTCACAGTCACTGCGTTGACTGCGTTTCACGCATTCGCGCAAAACGCGCTGGCCACTTCGGCTGCAATACCCGCAAGCAGTGCCGAAAATGCGGATCAAATCCAACTCCATCCAGTAGTGGCCGGTATTCCCAAGAGCAGAGTTGCAATCCAATCAAACGATCAGGTCGACGTGCTCGATTTCGGTGCCGATCCACACGGAGCCCGAGACAGCTCCGCCGCGTTCGCCAATGCGATGGCCGCGCTCGGTCCAAGAGGGGGAATTGTTAATTTTCGCGGCTGGTTCCTCATTGACCGCACACTGAACATTCCGGATAACGTCGTGCTGCGCGGTGCTGGCATCTCCGCGGGGCAGCACCATGACGGTAAATATCGCCCCGAAACCGTTCCTTCGGCACTCGTTCTCAACCCAGCGCACACAATTGTCCTCAATAGTCGTGACGGCGTAATGGACACCCTCGTGATAAACGCTATGCTCGCACCTAACGGTGAGTATCCACTCCCCTTTGCCAACGCCGGTATCGCGGGAAAGGCCATCGCGGCGTTTTCCGGCACTGCGTTCACACCGACAGCGCAAAACTTCGACCAACGCCTCGAAAACCTCCTGGTTCTGGGATTCGATTATCTCTATGATGGCCGCCGTGAAACAGAATCCAACCGGCCGCTTTTCCGCCGCGTCTACGGCGACAATAAGAACGGCATTTTCGTCACCAACGTCGGCGACGTCGGACGCGGCGAAGATCTGCATATGTGGCCGTTTACAACGGCAAACCAGCCCTTCAGCGAAAGCTCGCTCTATTTGCGGCCAGGTACGGCGTTCTCGACGGGCCGCGGTTCTACTTGGATGACGTGGAAAGACGCTTTTGAGTACGGCTATCAAATCGGTCACAGCGTCGACGGTTCGCAGGATGTTCGCCAGATCGCGTGTGGAGCGGATTCACCGCCAGACCTACGTCAAGCCAATATCGGCTTCATCTGGCAAGGCTCACTCGCAAACGCAGCATGCATCGCCTGCACCGCGACGGCGCAGGGAAATACGGGTTTCCTGCTCGACACCATCGCGCAGAACCGCGTCAACGACGTCAGGCTTATCGGCCCGATTGCGCACGGCAACAATTCGGCGAACGGCTACGTCGATGTCCGTAGCGGAACATGGTCCATCTCCAGCGGCTTTTTCGACGATAACGGGCGAATCGGCCAGATCCATGTCGGCCCGGGCGCCGGCGCAGGCACCATCTCCGATACGACATTCGGCAACCTGACAAACGCCAAGCCGCTTTTCGGCGATGCCACGGCAATCAATCGCGTTCAGACTCTCAACGTGATTCTCACCGGCGTAGTGTCTCCGACTACGCCACAAAATACTCTCTCGAACCTAACTGTCAACGGAACGACCTATCTCGGTGGCACGCCGGGAAAGCCCGGCCTCAGTGTGCCTGCGATCGACGACGCGGCGAATGCGCTCGAAGTGATTGCGTCGGCGGCGAATCAGCCGCCGACGATCGCCGCAACCGGCGCCGACGCCAGCATCCCAATCAATCTCGCGCCCAAAGGCTCCGCAGCCGTGCTTGTAAACGGCGTGCCACTGCGCGCCACGCTCGCTGCAAGTAGCGGGCTCATCGGCGGCGCGCAACTCGGCGCTGGAGCATGCACGACTGAATCGGTTACAGTGCGTGGCGCAACCGCAGCGATGGTCGTGGCAGTATCGCCGACGACCTATCCCGGCGATGGCTTTTACTGGCAAGGCTATGTCGCTGCGCCCAGCACCGTCGCTATCAAGCTCTGTGCCGTGAGAGCCGGAACACCAAGGCTATCGGCCTATAACATACGCATTATCCAATAGCCAATTGCGCAGGAAACGCCGCATTCGCGAGCGGCGCGGGTGACTTATCACGCATCAGCCATCCAGCCCCGAATTGGAATCCGCGGCGTCCCGCGTCAGCCTCGCAACTGCTCCGCGGACGGCCATAGCGATACCACTGCGGGTATAGAAGTCACCGTTGATCTGAGTCTCCTGGGTCACGTAGCTCAGAAACGCGTTGTAAAGCTCCATATCCGGCGCTGTGGCATTTAGCCAGAAATCGTCAAGCGAACCGCACCAGGTTAAACCTTCCATCTTGTATATGGCATCGCCCAGCGCGATCAGCGGCCGCTTATGATGGATCGCCGATAAACCTACCGTGCTGTTGACCACCACGACACCTCGCGCCCGATCGAGCAGGGTTGGTAAGTGCCCAGCATCGATGAAGCGGATTCGCCTTCCGATATTTAGCGCCTCCGCAAGTCTCTGGGCGTATTGCCGATATTCAATTAGCCCCGTATCGAGGGGATGATTTTTGATGACCAATAGCGCATTGTCCGGTGCAGAGCACGCGAAAGAGCAAATGACTTCGCGAATCGCATTGCGAATGCCATCGAATCGCGAATGCACGATTATCTGAGCGTCGGAATTAAGCTGAAGCGGAAACAGATACCAGGGCACTTCGCCCTCAAGAAGTTCTCGCGTAACGGCCTCGGCTTCACGCGTATATATTTTTTGCCGAAATGCCCTTGATGCAAGACCCGCATATTCCAGCAAGCCGTTGCGTGGGCGATGGCTTCGATAGGAGCGAAAGATTGGTTTCAGCAACGCGTTGGCCGCACGATACGCGATATCGTGGAAAACCCTCTCATGGAGATTGTAACCGGTGGGTTGCCCCTCCTGAGCCGGCGGGATCGCATGGCGATGCGCACGATACCAACGAGCATCCTTCGGTAATCGAGATCGCCCATTGACACCATGTCTCTCAAGCGTGATCCAATTGGGTCGAACATAACCTTCCTCGAAAACGTGGACGCGCAGACCATTCGTTTGCGCGACACCATGAATCGCAAGATGGACTTCGCGGCAATCGCCGAACATAACAATATCGGAAATGGATTCGCGACGCACCAGTTCCGAATACCACTTGGCCAGGTCCGTCAGTTCACCACAATAACTCAGCTTGCGCCCCCCTCGAGCGTAGGCCCAATCGCCACCGCAAAAGTTGACGCGAAGTACGTTGTGCCCACCGGCCATCAATGCCCGTGTTAGCCGACTAAAAAACAAGGAAGCAGTGCCCTGCAAAAGGAGAAACGAGCGTGACATTGATGACTCTGGTGGCTCCAACAAGCGCAGGCGCCCCTCCAAGAAGCTGAATTCTTATAGAAAAACGTACAACGCCCCAACCTCGCGTTCGCGAAGCGTGAATATAACACTATTGCCAGCAATACACACATGCTCCCGCTACCGCCAATCAACTCTTACCCGAATACCCCCACCTGAAAAAAGTCGAGATGCATCAACACCAAACGTTTGCCCCTCGCGAAACAAAAATCCAAACGTATACATCACACAAAACGCCATCAATCACCATATCGACGCTCCTCAGACCGCCTCGGCACGCACCAAACGGCCTTCCAAACAAAATTTAGTTTCACTGTCAATCAGAAAAATCACAAAACAACAGTGGTATGGCCCAATCCTTCCATAGCTCGTGCAGAGGTTTTTGTATCGACACGACAGAGTCATAATTCATGACCCCGCGAGGAAACATACGAGTATAATGCGACCACCCTCGCACTCGTTACGTGAAGCTACATTTCTCATTCCATCATGCTGCCTCTGTAGCAAGCACTATTCAGAACAGGAAGCATCGAGGCAAGACTCTGCTGGACCGAGGGCAGTTGGTGAATTTCTGGCAAAATGAGAGGCTGAATTTGAATTGACACGAATTCGGCGCATCTAGCGAACCGCTGCATGAGCACGGTATTTCGGTTTCGATTATACGGCTGCGGCCACTATGACCGGCTACAATGTTTGAACTAGCATCAGCACAACGAATAGCCGCAACTCTTCGGGGAAATGCACGCAAGAAGATCGGCGACGTCCAGCGCTTCGGATCTTTAAATAAGCTCTTCGTAGCGACAGTACTCGTACCCACCGTGATTTCGACAACCTATTACGGCTTTGTCGCGTCCGACGTTTACGTTTCTCAGGCCAGTTTCGTTATACGCAAACCCAGCAAGGATTCCGATGCCAGCATTCCGCTGAGCAGCTTGCTGCAAAGCGCGGGTTTGAGCACCTCACAGGACGACGCATATGTCGTCAATGCCTATATCACCTCGCGCGACGCACTGGAATCCCTGAATCGCAACAATAATTTCCGCAGCGCCTATTCAGGGCAGCGCGGCGATCTGTTCAGCCGTTTCAATCCTTCAGGTTTCTTCGCCAGCAATGAGCGGCTGCTGGATTACTATCAAGACCACGTGAGTGTCTATTACGACACGACCTCGTCCATCAGTACTCTCGAAGTGCACGCCTTTACTGCGCGAGACGCGGAGCGCTTTAATGAACGGCTTCTTGAGTTGAGCGAAGAGCTCGTTAATCGCATGAATGAGCGGGCTCGCGGCGATCTAATCAAATATGCGCAGAGCGAAGTTGCGCGCGCCGAGGCACGAGTGAGAAACGCCGCAGCAGCCATGTCGTCGTTCCGCAATCGCCAAGCAGTCTTCGACCCAGACAAACAATCCGCACTGCAATTGCAGCAGGTCGCGCAAATGAAGGGCGATCTCGTCACAGCGAAGGCGAAGCTCGCGCAGGTACAGCAGGTTTCGCCACTCAATCCGCAAGTGCAATCGTTGAAAACATCGATCGCGACTATCCAGGCTGAAATCGATAGCGCGTCACGTGAAATCGCGGGCGGCACCGGTTCACTTGCGAACAAGGACTCGGCATTCCAACAGGTCGCGCTCGAACGCGAATTCGCCAACGAGCAGTTAACGACCGCACTCGCGTCGCTTGAAAGCGCACGCAATCAGGCGCAACGGCAGCAACTCTATCTCGAACGCGTCTCACAGCCCAATCTCGCGGATGAAGCCATCCTGCCCCATCGCGGCCGTAACATCCTTATCACGCTCTTACTCGGGCTCGTGAGCTGGGGCACGCTCAGCCTGCTCATCTCCAGCGTCCGCGAGCATCGCGACTAGACATCGTCATGATTGCTCCCTCTTATTCGCTCCACCGATCGTTACGTATTCAGTTGCGCGTGCTTCACGCGCTGCTGATGCGGGAGATCATTACGCGCTATGGCCGGCACAATCTCGGTTTCGCATGGCTATTCGGCGAGCCGATGCTGTTCACGCTCGGCGTGACTATTCTGTGGTCGCTCTTCCACGATATTGGCGGCGCTCATCATATGAACGCGGTCGCCTATACAGTGACCGGCTACACGACCGTACTCGCCTGGCGCAATACGATCGGCCGTTGCACGCTTGCCATCCAGCCGAATTCAGCGCTGCTATTTCACCGCAACGTTCGTGTAATCGATTTATTTCTGTCACGCATCCTTCTGGAAACGAGCGGCGCCACGCTTTCGATGATCGCGCTAATGCTTGTCTTCATGATTGTCGGGCTGATTCCTGCGCCGAACAATACGCTCATCATGATCGGCGGCTGGGCGCTCCTGCTCTGGTACTCGGCTGCGGCCGCGCTGCTGGTGGGGGCGCTCACGGAGTACAGCGAACTTGTTGAACGGCTCTGGCACCCAATTTCCTATTTCCAGTTGCCAGTATCAGGCGCCCTCGTGATGGCCAGTTGGCTGCCGCCGGGCGTAAGAAAACTCGTCCTACTGTTCCCAGCCGCAAATTGCGTCGAGATTTTTCGTCTCGGCTATTTCGGCCAATCAATAACAACCTATTTCAGCGTCACTTATACTGCCATCGTGTGCGTGGTACTCACATGGCTTGGGCTGTGGGTCGTGCGAGACGTATCGAGCAAGGTTGAGCCTCAATGATCGAGCTCAGCGACGTTTCGAAGCACTACCGAACACGTGACGGCACGCGCACAATTCTGGACCGTGTCAACCTATCCGTCCACGCTGGCGAGCGCATCGGCATTCTCGGCAAGAACGGTTCTGGAAAATCTACGCTCATCCGTCTCATTAGCGGATCCGAGTTCGCGAATGAAGGTAGCGTCACTCGAAGCATGTCGGTTTCATGGCCGCTCGCTTTCTCAGGTGGAATGCAAGGAAGCCTGACGGGGCTCGACAATCTGCGTTTCGTGTGTCGGGTATATGGCATCTCGCACGAAGGCATCATTCCGTTTGTCGAGGAATTTTCTGAATTGGGTGCCTATTTGCGCGAACCCGTAAAGAACTATTCCAACGGTATGCGCGCACGCCTCTCCTTCGCCATTTCAATGGCGATCGAGTTCGATTGTTTTTTGATCGATGAAGTAATCGCGGTCGGCGATGCCCGGTTTCACTCAAAATGCAGTTTCGAGCTTTTTGAGAAGCGTCGCGACCGGGCAATGATTCTGGTATCGCATGATGCACGGGTCGTACGTGAGCGCTGTCATCGCGCCTGCGTACTGCAGAATGGGCGGCTGCTCAACTTTGGAAGCATCAACGAAGCATTTCACTACTACGACAAGTATTGCTGAGAATACGTAAGTTACAGGAAACAACAATGGCCACACACGGGGAAAGGCTGATGCGCGCGTCGATTGCCTCGCTGATCGCGCTTCCGGGTAAAGAGTTTGTCAACCGGTGCTACGTCACGCTGCTAGGGCGTGAGATCGACACCGAGGGTTTGCTGCACTACAACGCCTTGATTGAAAAAGGCCGCGACAAGCGATCAATTCTGCGCGATATTCTGGCCTCGAGCGAATTTCGCACGCGGCACGGTAATCCGCGTTTCGCTGTCATCTACCGCCAACTCTTCGCTCTGTCAAAACTGCCGTTGCTCGGGCCGTTCGCGTCTGCGATCCGCGTCCGACAATTCGAACTCGCAGCTAGCGGCGAAAGCGCATTCTCGACATTGCATGCGGAATTGCTGGCCTCGCGCGAAATGACGAAGCAGACGTTGACTGCAATGGCTAAGCTGGAGAAAGAACTAGCCGCCCACCGCACAAGCGGCAAACTCGCCGCACCCATGTCCGCCGATGTGATCACCGCCGGGATCCGCGACGAATTGCGGGCGACGCACTCGCAGACGTCGAGCGTACGCGATGCCATCGCGAAGCTGGAAAAGGAGTTCGCTACGATTCGGACTTTGGGCCAGGGCGCGACGCATGCCATCCCTGCGCCCACTCCTTCGGGGCTGCCCATGCCGCGCGACAACCGCGTGGCGGCCGAAAGACTGCTCGCACTCATCGAGCAACAAATTCAGCGACATTAACCGGATTCCGTCGTGAACATTCAACACTATTCGCTGCGACGCGTCGCCGCCGCATTGCTCAAGCTGCTCGAACGAAATTCGAAGTCGCCGTTTTTCACGACATCGTGGTCGCCGATCGCGCGCGATCTGCTGTGCAAGATCTGGTGCGGTGAATTCACTGACAGCGATTTCAACGCCGCTGAAGCCATCAGCTCGGCCGAACTCATCGAAATCGCATATATCTGGCTGCTTAACCGCCATACCGATGCACGCACGTTCCAGCGTTTTATCGTGAATCCCGCGTCGAACGTCCAGAAAATCGAAGAAATTCGACGTGCCATTTCCGGCTCGCAGGAAGTCAAAGTTAACGGCCGCTCCACGCCCAAACTGTCATTCGGCGCACCCGCCACACACCCGACAATCTTTGTCGACGTGTCTAACACAGTGCGTACGGGGGCACGTACGGGTATTCAGCGAGTGGTCAGAGAGCTCGCATGTCGATTCGACGCGGAGAGCGTCAAACTGGTTACGTATGACAAGGGCCATCGGCATTTCGTCCCTGTTGACCTTGTCGATGACGAATTCCAGAACCCGGGGTCTCAACCCGTCGCATTTCGCAAGGGCGATGTTTATTTTGACATTGACGCCTCGTGGGGTCTTAGCATCTCGAAGTGGGATCTGTATCGCACGATGAAGACGAACGGCGTGCGCATCGTCAATATGCATTACGATGCGGTGCCGGTCCTCTACCCCGAGAGTTCCCACGAAGATACCGTGATCCGATATCTGGAGCACTTTTTCGCAGCAGTCAGCTTTTCTGATCTTTTCGTCTGTATCTCCGACGCTGTGCGTGACGATGCGATGAAGATCGTGCGGGAGATCGGTTCGCGCTGCCCGCCCATGGTCACCATTCCCCTCGGTGGAGATCTTCCAGTTCCAACGACAGTCGAACCAACGCTCGACGTAGAAACCCTAGACTACCTTTCGTCGGCGCCCTATGTCCTGTGCGTCGGAACAGTCGAACCGCGCAAGAACTACGCATTCTTTGTCGACAATCTCGAACGCATTCGTGAACTCGGCGTCAACATCGTCATCGTCGGTAAGAAGGGATGGGAACGCAATGACTTCGTTGACAGGTTGACAACGATTTCCGAGGCGGGCGACGGCATCAAATGGCTTAGCGGCATCGACGATGGAACCCTACAGTATTTGTACGAGCATTGCTTTGCCTACGCGACCTCGTCGTGGTACGAGGGATTCGGCTTGCCCGTGCTCGAAGCGCTCGCAAAAGGCTGTGCGGTGCTGTCGAGCGACCGCGGTGCACTGGTCGAAGCCGGTCAGGGCCTTAGCGTGCTTTTCAATCCGGACGATTTCGACTCCTTCGCGATCGCGCTCGAGCACCTGCTCCGCGACCGGTCGTGGTATGACGAAGTGCGAAGCCGCGCCACCTCCGTGAATCTCCCCGCCTGGGACGACGCCGCTCGCGTGCTGGACACGCACCTCTCACGCTTCCGCCAGGAGGCAACGCGCGTATCCACGGAAGGGCTGCAACTCGTCTACATCTCGACGAATCTGCACAATGTCGAGAAGTCGCTCGATAGCTTCCTCACCCACTCGTCGATCAAAGATGTCGTGCTGATGACGCGGGAAGCGCAGCGCGACGAATTCATCTCCGCCCTTTCGGATCGCAAACTTCGATACACGGTGTTGTGTGACGAGGAAGTTTTGGAGGACGCCCAGGTCGGCGTGGTCGATCACGTCGAACGTAACTTTCTCCTGCGTGAGTGTTTGTTCGCACGCCCCGAAGTCGACGAGGCATTCATTGCACTTGACGACGACTGCATCTTGCTGCGCCCGCTTCCGGACACCCACTTCATCAAGAATGGCAAATACGTGGGCAAGTATTTCTACAGCGATATGACGAGCTGGAAATCGAGCCCTTTCGGCGAGTCCAGTTATGATCGCGGCCAGTGGCATACGGGCACGGTACTGCGCGAGCATGGCTATCCGCGTCTTGCATATTCGAGTCACCAAGCGCAGTTGGTTCATAAAGCAGCGTTTGCTGAAGCAGCGCAGGAATTCCGCTACGTGCAACCACGATGTTTCGATGAATGGGGCTTCTATTTCAATATCGTTGCGCATCGCTATTCGAACATGCAGGACAGCGCACGCTGCACGACGCTGTTTTGGCCGATGAGCTATTCGTCTTGGGTGCCCGAGTGGTTTGACGATCAGATCTATTTCGAGAACTACTACGACATCAATTACCAGTCGGGCGGCGTCGCGCATGAAGCTGGCGTCGGCTTCGATGCCAGCTTCAAGCTCAAGCAGCTGGTTTGCGAAGAGGCTTACGGCAAGTACGGCGCGCAACGTATGGCAGCCGAGATGGTCAAAGCGAAAGTAGCGCTGCCTACGAGCGATAACAGCTTCGGAATCGTCGAATCCGCAGCCATTGGCGTTCCCGGGCTATGGTGCCGGCTCACTTCGTCAATGTCCTTCGCGCTTCACGACGTCGTATACGAGGTGGCCGATCGCGCCGGCCAGATCGTGATTGACGGTACCCGCAACGGCCAGTTGCTAAGCGCACGCTCGGGTCTGATGGTGCGCGTGCCGCTACGCAGCGGCTCGTATATCGTGACAATCCGGCAACGATCGGGGCTCGCGAATGCACCGGTCCATCATATGCCGCTCGTAGCCGTAGCGATCTAATTCAGGTGTGGGAATCATCGAGAAACAATGAAAAAAGCAATTATTACCGGCATCACCGGGCAGGATGGGGCTTATCTCGCGGCACTGCTGCTAGGCAAAGGCTATCAAGTGTTTGGCACCTATCGACGCACCAGTTCGACCAACTTCTGGCGTATCGAGGAACTCGGGATTGCGAATGACCCGAATCTTAATCTCGTCGAATACGATCTGACCGACCTCAGCGCGAGCATCCGACTGATTTCCAAAACGGAAGCCACGGAAATCTATAATCTGGCGGCACAGAGCTTCGTCGGCGTCTCGTTTGATCAGCCAGTCACGACGGCGGAAATCACGGGTATCGGCGTTACTAACCTGCTCGAGGCGATTCGAATCGTCAATCCAAAAATCCGCTTTTATCAGGCCAGCACGTCCGAGATGTTCGGTAAAGTGCAGGCAATTCCGCAATCGGAAGCGACACCCTTTTATCCCCGTAGCCCCTATGGCGTCGCCAAGCTCTACGGTCACTGGATCACTGTGAACTACCGCGAGAGTTACGACATCTTCGGCAGCAGCGGGATTCTGTTCAATCACGAATCACCGCTGCGCGGTCGCGAATTCGTCACGCGAAAGATCACCGACAGCATCGCAAAGATCAAGCTTGGCAAGCTCGACGTGCTTGAGCTCGGCAATCTTGACGCCAAGCGCGATTGGGGGTTTGCAAAAGATTATGTCGAAGGCATGTACCTCATGCTCCAGGCGGAAAGGCCCGACACCTATGTGCTCGCAACGAATCGAACCGAAACCGTGCGTGACTTCGTCACGATGAGCGCCGTGTCGGCAGGCTTGCAGATTGCGTGGGAAGGCGCTGGAGAGCGCGAGCAGGCCTTCGACGTCGCAACGGGCAAAGCCCTGGTTCGCATCAATCCAGCGTTCTATCGCCCGGCGGAAGTCGACCTGCTCATCGGTGATCCGGCCAAGGCGGCGCGTGAACTCGGCTGGAAGCCGCAGACCACGCTCGAACAACTGTGCGACATGATGGTTCAGGCGGATCTGCGCCGTAACATGGCTGGCGCGTCGTTCTGACATGGCAAAAGTGCTGATTACCGGTGCCGACGGGTTCACCGGTCATTATCTCTGCGCCCATCTCGAAGAGGCGGGCCATGAGGTGATCGGCGTGTCGAGGCAGCCGAAAAATTCGCGCTGGATCGCGGCCGATCTGCTGGATCGGCAGACGATCGCTCGCGTCGTCGCCGCTCACCGCCCTTCGGCAGTAGTGCATCTCGCTGCGATCCCCCACGTCGCGCACGGCGACATCGGTGAGTTGTATGCGGTCAACGTCGTGGGTACCCGTAATCTGCTAGCGGCGCTAGCGCAAGGCGATTATCGTCCTGACGCAGTGCTGCTCGCAAGCAGCGCCAACGTCTATGGCAACGCAGCGCAAGGAACGATCGACGAAAGCGTTGAACCGTTGCCCGTCAACGACTACGCAATCAGCAAACTCGCGGCTGAGCACGTCGCGCGCGTCTGGCAGGCGCATTTGCCCATTACAATCGTTCGCCCATTTAACTACACGGGCGTCGGTCAGCGCACGAGCTTTCTGCTGCCGAAGATCGTCGACCATTTCCGGCAGCGTGCGAATGAAATCGAACTCGGCAATCTGAATGTCGTTCGCGATTTTTCCGATGTGCGCGATATAACGCGGACCTATGCACACCTGCTCAAATCGGCGGTACCGGGGAAGACCTACAACGTGTGCTCCGGGACCGGACATTCGCTGCTCGATGTCATTCATCTCGTCCAGGATTTGAGTGGACACAAGCTGGAAATCAAGGTGAATCCAGCTTTCGTACGCAGCAACGAAGTCGCCAAGCTCGTAGGCTCGGCTCGTCTGCTACGTGACGATATTGGCGTAAATGGGCACACGCCGCTCAAGGAAACACTGCGTTGGATGCTCGAGAGCGAGCTATGAAGGTAGCGCTTGCAATAGATGCACTGGCACCGCCACTCACGGGGATCGGGCGCTATACGTGGGAACTTGCACAGCGTATGTACTGCTCCACGCAGTTCGACGATGTGTGTTTTTACGCTAATGGTATTTCCTACAAGGATCCTTCGAGCAAGTTGAACGAGGGAAAGCACAGTGCGCGTCTGCTGCCCGGCCGCGCCATTTCGAACTGGTGGGGTCGAAAGCAGGCGCGAGCCTGCATGCGCTCACACTTGTTTCACTCGCCCAATTACCTCCTGCCCAAGGGGGTAGAAAGCGGCGTCATCACCGTGCACGATCTCTCCGTATTCCGCTTTGCGCAATCACATCCGAAGGCGCGCGTCGAACAGTTCGAGCAGCAATTCAACTCGACGCTCGCACGCAGCCGTCACATCATCACCGATTCAGAAGCAATCCGTAGCGAGGTCGCGTCGTATTTCAACTGGCCAATTGAGCGTATCACTTCTGTGCCGCTCGGCGTTTCGCCTACCTTTCGCCAGCACGACGCAGCAGAGCTTTTGCCTGCGCTTGCCTCGCTGAGCCTGCGTGCCGGTCACTACGCTCTCTGCATTTCGACGCTTGAACCGCGCAAGCGTATCGACCGACTCATCGACGCCTACGCCGCTCTGCCGGCTCCGCTACGCTATCAATTCCCGCTGGTGATCGCGGGCGCAAGTGGTTGGCTGAGCGAAGGCATCATGGCGCGGATCCATGCGCTGAGCCCGCAAGGCTGGATCCGGTATATCGGTTTTGTTGACGAGGCGAGATTGCCAGCACTTTATGCCGGTGCGCGCGCATTCTTTTTTCCGTCGATCTATGAGGGCTTTGGCTTACCCGCAATCGAGGCGATGGCGAGCGGCGTACCAACGCTCACGACCGGCAACTCAGTTATGTCGGAAGTATGCGATGACGCCGCTTGGCTGACCAATCCCGACGATCACGATGCCCTGCGCAACGACATCGAACGGGTGCTGACCGACGATGAGTGGCGGGCGCGAGCCGTCAAGAAAGGTTTTGCGCGCGCCGCCCTTTATCACTGGGATACGTGCTTCGCTCGTACGCTCGATGTGTATCGCAGCATTCAGGACAACCCCACTACGCCCGGATACGGAAGTCTAGCGCTAAACACTGCCACGCACGACATAGTGCAGCGCTGAAACAGAGATGATGAGACGCTCCAAGCGCCCCTCCCAAGCCACCCGTACGCCGCCGCAAACAAGATCGCTCGCCGTGACACAGATTCTGCTCGATGTAACCCGATTGGCACGACGTCTTCACGAAGGACTACTGCCGACTGGCGTCGATCGTGTCGGGCTCGCTTATGTTGAGCAATACGCAGCCCGCGCACGAGCGGTATTCAGTTACGGTGGTTTTGCGGCGGTGCTCTCAGACGAAGATTCCCTGCGGATTTTCGACTTTTTGCTTACGCAACAGCGCAAGCGCTCATTCGTCGCCGCCAGCGTACTTCGTGGCTATGGAACGTCGGTTCTGCGCGAACGATTCGAGAATGCGTGTTTGTTGCATACAAGTCACAACGGCATGGAATACAGCCGTTTTTATGCGGCAATGGGCGCACGGGGTGTGCGCTCGGTATTCATGATTCACGACCTGATTCCGCTAACGCATGCGGAATACTGCCGCCCCGACGTTGACAAAGCACATCGTATCCGGATCGATACCGCCCTTGCGAATGCAGACGGGCTGATCGCCAATTCGTACGACACAGAACGCATGCTCGTGCAATACGCAGCCGAGAGAAAACTGCCGCTGCCGCCAGTCGCAGTCGCACCGCTTGCATCGGGGGTCGGCGGTCAAGCGTCGTATCCTCGTCTTTGCGACGCCCCCTATTTCGTGATGCTCGGGACAATCGAGCCTCGCAAGAATCACTGGTTCATGCTGCATATCTGGCGGCGGCTCGTCGAAGCGCACGGCAGTGCGGCGCCACGCCTCGTCATCATTGGCCGGCGCGGCTGGGAATGCGAAAACGCGATCGATATGCTCGAGCGTTGCGAAGCGTTACGTCAGCACGTCATCGAAGAAACTCATTGCGACGACGCCCGGCTACGCGCATGGCTGACACACGCCCGTGCGCTACTGTTTCCCAGTTTCGTAGAAGGTTACGGCATGCCGCTCGTGGAAGCACTAGAGATGCGGCTACCGGTCATAGCCAGCGAACTTGCAGTTTTTCGCGAGATCGCCGGTGATATTCCTGACTATCTAGATCCGTTGGATGGGCCTGGCTGGACAAGGCGTGTCCTAGACTACACGCTCGACGATTCGCCAGCCCGCGACCGGCAGATCGCGCGCATAGGTAATTTTCGTGCTCCTACCTGGTCCGAGCATTTCCTGCGCATCGATACCTTTTTGGCGACAATCGGCTGACATGCAGCAGAGGCAACAAGCCCTTCGCCCTTTCTCCACGCGTGTGACGTACGCGAATCGAGTCGGTTCGAATGCCACGGCACCCAGCCCGTTCCCTCCGCGTGGCGCGGGTCGCCCTCCACTCGCATGGTTTCGCGCATCGCTCAGGAGCAATGATGCAAGCATGATCGCTTCGACACTGCGAACAACGCTTGAGACATCGGTAAAGAAAATTGACGACGCGGAGATCGCGCGACTCATGCGCAGGACGCACGACCTCCACGCCCTTGATCCGCGCCACTGCGTGCCAAAGATCCCTCCGCAATTGCGTGCTTCGAACGGCGGTTTGCATGTACTCGTCATCGACGAACGTATAGTGCCCGGCAGATCGCGACGCGCAGGCAGAGCCTGTCGCAGTGCGTTCCGCGCCATGCTCAACACGGTCAGGCACACGCATCCCGGAGCAACGGTCTGGCTCGGCCGCTCCAATGGTGCAGTACGCGGAAGCTGGCTTTCCGAACAAGAAGCCAAATGGCTGCCAACCGGAATCGAACGTCTTGATGCCACGCATTCGCTGTGTGCGACGATCACTGCGGTCGATCACGTATATACGGTGGCGGCCCTCGAAGGTCTGCACGCACTGCTTGCCGGCGTGCCGCTCCATGTATTCGGCGGCCCTTACTATGCGGGGTGGGGACTCACGCACGACTCAAGCTCATTCCCTGATCGAACGGTGCGGCCCACCCTTGCGCAATTCTTCGCAGCCGTGTTCATGCATTGCACGGACTATATCGATCCGTTGACGCATACGCATGGCACGCTCAACTCACTGCTCGACAGCATCGCCTTGCAGCGCGATGTCGCCCACCGCTACCAGACCATCACGGAGCCGATCGGCGTGCAATTCCAGCGGTGGAAGCGGCCTTTCGCAACACCTTTTCTCGAGTCGGGGGGCGGCGCCGTGCGCTGGGATAACAGCAGTATGTCGATTGCGCCTCACGAGCAAGCAGTGTTCTGGGGCGCACGCAGCGCGCAAGGTCTAATGGGCGGCGTAACGCAGGTGCGTATCGAGGACGGCTTTCTGCATTCGTGGGGACTAGGCTCGGACATGCATGCGCCGCGGAGTCAGATCGTGGATCTGCGAGGACTGTACTTCGATCCGATGCAACCAAGCGATCTCACCGTCATTCTGAACGAGACCGATTTTGGCGACGCCGAGTTGCGCAGGGCCGCAGCATTGCGCGCGCAGATCGTCGAACTAGGACTCACGAAATACAACCTTGGCCGACGCGCACCGAATTGGCGCGCACCGGCGCACCGACGCATAGTCTTGGTGCCGGGTCAGGTCGCCGACGACGCCTCGATCCGCCTCGGCACACGCGGTATAACCACAGCGGAGGCGTTACTGCAAGCCGTGCGCGTCGCAAGACCAGATGCCTGGATCGTCTACAAGCCACACCCCGACGTGCTGTCGGGTAATCGGCGCGGGATGATCGATGCAGCCCGTTTCGCTGACGTAGTCGATATGCACGCGGATCTCATCTCGCTGATCGACGCCGCTGACGAAGTTCATACCCTCTCGTCGCTCTCAGGGTTCGAAGCCCTGCTACGCACCAAGAAGGTCTGCACCTATGGATTACCGTTCTACGCTGGCTGGGGCCTGACTGAGGACGCGCTGGCGCAACCGTGGCGCCAACGCGCCCTGACGCTCGACATGCTCGTCGCAGGAGCGTTATTGCACTACCCGCTCTACTGGGATTGGACCCTGAAGCTCTTCACTACGCCTGAGCGAATCGTGCGCGAACTCGCGCCTAGAGCAGGCCGCACTCTCATACCCGTTCGCAACGGCACAGCGAGAAGCATAGGTAAAGCCGCTCGCTGGACGCGCAACGTGCTCATGCACCTTGCGTCGCAAATCATGCACAGGTGACACATCATCAAGACACTCCTAGCGGAGTGCGCGCAAAGCGGAAATCAATGCAAACTCGACAATTAACAGGCGCTTTTTTTGGGGATAAAGACATGCAGATTCATCCAGTAGTACTTTGCGGCGGTAGCGGGACTCGCCTTTGGCCAATGTCCCGTGGTGGCTTTCCGAAACAGTATCTTCGCCTCAACGGCACGCAGACGCTCATGCAGCAGACCGTTCTGCGCCTGCGCGACGTCAAGGACGTTGCGAATCCGATCGTCATTTCGAACGCCGAGCAACGCTTTCTCGTCGCCGAACAATTGCGCGAGATTGACGTCGCGCCATCATCAATCGTGCTCGAACCCGTGGGCCGTAACACGGCACCTGCGATCGCCGTCGCCGCGATACTTGCGATCCGCCAAACTCCGGACGCGCTGCTGCTCGTGCTTCCATCTGACCACGTCATCGGAGATGAAATCGCGTTCGCCTCCGCCGTGCGCACCGCAGCGCAACTCGCTGCGGACCAGTACGTCGTTACGTTCGGCATAGAGCCGACAGAACCCAACACGGGGTATGGCTATATCCGGCGCGGTGTGCAGCTTGGCGCCGCAAACGCCTACGCGGTGGAGGCGTTTGTGGAAAAACCCGACGCGTCGACCGCACAGCGTTTTCTCAGCTCAGGCGGCTACGACTGGAACAGCGGGATGTTCATGCTGAAGGCATCGGTATATCTGGAAGAGCTGCGCATTCATGAGCCGGAAGTCGCTCAGCAAGCGGAGCTGTCGGTAGAACACGCTCAGCGCGATATCGATTTCCTTCGCCTCGACGCCGCGGCGTTTGCGGCTTGTCCGAACATCTCTGTGGACTTCGCCGTCATGGAGAAGACGAGCCGCGCAGCGGTAGTAGCGACAAGCGATCTTGGCTGGAGTGACATTGGCTCCTGGTCGGCGCTCGCGGACCTTGCGCAAACGAACGCTCAGGGCAATTCGATCATGGGCGACGTACTGACCGAATCAGTGGCCGATTCGTATATCCGCGCAGAACATCGCATGGTTGCGGCGATCGGTGTGCAGGATCTCGTCATTGTCGAAACGGCCGATGCGGTACTCGTCGCACATCGCGACAAGGCGCAAGACGTCAAGAAGATCGTCGAGCAACTGAATGCGTCCGGGCGCCACGAGTCGGTCACGCACCGCCGCGTTGTGCGTCCATGGGGCTCCTATGAAGGTATCGATCAAGGCGAGCGCTTTCAGGTCAAACGTATCGTCGTCAATCCAGGCGCGCAACTTAGCCTGCAAATGCACCACCATCGTGCAGAGCACTGGATCGTCGTCAACGGCACCGCGCTCGTGACGAACGGCGACGAGGAAATCCTGCTTTGCGAAAACCAATCGACTTACATCCCGCTTGGTATGAAGCATCGGCTGTTTAATCCCGGCAAGATCCCGCTCGAACTGATCGAAGTTCAGTCGGGTGCGTATCTCGGCGAGGACGACATCGTCCGCTTCGAAGACAACTACGGACGAGTATCGAAAGCCTGAAGGGAAACGAAAGGGCATTCAGGAAATCCGGGTGGAGGGACGCGCCGACACGGTAAACTACTGGTTTTGCGCACTGCGTCGAACCCGTAACCGCCCTTCACGCCCGTCACGTGTCCAATCCGTCTTTTGCCGACAGCTCATCGCCGCGCGCGGTCCCGTGTCTCCACGTCGCCCTCGTCTGCAACACCGCGTGGGCGATCTACACCTATCGCCGCGGTTTTCTACGTGCACTCACACAAAGCGGCGCACGCGTCAGCATCATCGCGCCGCGCGATCGCACCTTCGAGTCGCTCCAGCAAATGGGTTGTGAGTGCATCGACTTGCCGGTCGCCTCGAAAGGTACAAACCCACTGCACGATCTGCGCACGCTGCTCGCACTCTTCAAGCACTATCGCGCGCTCAAACCCAACGTCGTTTTCCACTACACAATCAAGCCGAATATCTACGGTTCGGTCGCCGCATGGCTTGCACGCGTGGCGTCGGTGGCGGTCACCACCGGTCTGGGCTACGTATTCATCCAGAAGAGCCGCGCCGCTCAGGTCGCCAAACGCCTTTACCGCTTCGCGTTCCGCTTTCCACGCGAAGTCTGGTTTCTCAATCGCGACGACGAAGCCGCCTTTCGCGAAGAGAACCTGCTCGTCCATCCCGAGCGCGCGCGCCTGTTGCATGGTGAAGGTGTCGATCTCGAAGACTTCGCCTTCACCCCGCTGGCCGAACGCAATGAGTTCGCCTTCGTGCTGATCGGCCGCTTGCTTTGGGACAAAGGCGTAGCCGAATACGTCGAAGCGGCGCGTCAGCTGCGCGCGCGCTATCCGCAGGCACGTTTCAAACTGCTCGGTCCGGTCGGCGTCGACAATCCCAGTGCGATCACCCGCGAGGAAGTCGCCGCGTGGGAGCGCGATGGCGTGATCGAGTATCTCGGCGAAACCGCCGATGTACGCCCCTTTATCGCCGACGCAGATTGCGTGGTCCTGCCCTCTTATCGCGAAGGCGTGCCGCGCACGCTGATGGAAGCCAGCGCGATGGGGCGTCCGATTGTGGCCACCAACGTGCCCGGCTGTCGCGAAGTCGTCGCCGATGGCGAAAACGGTTTGCTCTGCGAAGCGCGCGACGCGGCCTCGCTTACAGCGGCGCTCTCAAAAATGCTGGATATGCCCCCCATTGCGCGCGCGGAGATGGCCCGGCGGGGCCGAAAAAAAATCGAGAAAGAATTCGACGAACGCGTTGTGGTACAACGCTACCGGGACTTGATCCGGGAGTTGACCGGATCGACCTTCTAAATAGATCGAGAGCACACGGGAATACAGCATGGTAGCGACTCACTCCAAAGGCACGATCCTCGTCACGGGCGGCGCAGGCTTTATCGGCTCGCACACTTGCGTCGAGTTGCTCAATGGCGGCTACGACGTAGTTGTCGTCGACAATCTCGTCAACAGTCGTGAGGAGTCGCTGGCACGCGTCGAGCGGATCACGGGGAAGCCCGTCACGTTTTACAACGCCGATGTGCGCGACGCCAAGGCACTCACGCGCATCTTCGAGGCGCACAAGGTCACCGGTGTGATCCACTTCGCGGCGCTGAAGGCCGTCGGCGAGTCGGTCGCCAAGCCCATCGAGTACTACCGCAACAATCTCGACGGGCTGCTAGTCGTGCTCGATGTGATGCGCCAGCATGGCGTGAAGCAGTTCGTGTTCAGTTCGTCGGCAACGGTGTATGGCGTGCCCGAGCGCTCGCCCATCGACGAATCGTTCCCCCTTTCCGCGACCAATCCGTACGGTCAATCCAAGCTAATCGCCGAGCAGATCCTGCGCGATGTGGTGATCTCTGATCAGTCGTGGCGTATTGCCGTGCTGCGTTATTTCAATCCGGTGGGTGCGCATGAAAGCGGCCTGATCGGTGAAGATCCGGCCGGGATTCCGAACAATCTTATGCCGTTCGTCGCGCAAGTCGCAGTGGGCAAACTGGAGAAGCTGCGCGTGTTTGGCGGCGACTACCCCACGCCTGATGGTACGGGCGTGCGCGACTACATCCACGTAGTTGATCTGGCGCAGGGCCATCTGAAGGCGCTCGATGCGCTGGTCGCGCACGACGCGGGCTTCACGGTGAATCTCGGAACCGGTCGCGGCTATAGCGTACTGGAAGTCGTGAAGGCGTTCGAAGCGGCATCGGGACGTCCGGTGCCGTATGAAATCGTCGCGCGCCGCCCCGGCGATATCGCCGAGTGCTATGCGAACCCCACCACAGCTGAGAAGCTGATCGGCTGGAAGGCGCAATTCGGTATCGAGCGCATGTGCGTCGATCACTGGCGCTGGCAGGAAAACAATCCGCGGGGATTTGAATAACAGAGCGCGCAGGGAGCCTCGCAGGTCAGACTTTGAAAGGTAAGAGCCAGAGTGAAACCGTGTAGTGTCGGACAGGAGTGACATAATTTCGACATACCCAGCACCACTTAAAGGCATACCAATGAAGCGCATGAACATTCTCGTCAGTTCCACTCGTCAGTGGAACCCGGGAGATGAGTTCATCCGAAAGGGCGTCGAGAGGCTCCTGCACAGCATTCTGGGAAAAGGCCACAATTGGCTGCTCTGGAATCGCAACCCTGACCTCTTTATAGATCGTTGGGCCGATAGTCGGATGCGGACCGATTTTCTCACCAACTCTTTGCGCGATCCGGCTCTTGACGTGGTCGATCTGGTCGTCTTCGCCGGAACCCCTGAATGGCTGGGCCAGCCGGTTGAGCAGATTTACCGGCGTCTCTTGACGCAGCCGACCATTCCAGTACTGATTCTGGGAGCAGGCTCCGGCAGCACCATGCCGCAGCTTGCGCCGCACGAACTTGAAGTCCTCAACCGAAGCAACGTATTCATTAGTACGCGAAGCTTTGACCTCGCGGAATGTCTGAATGCGCAGCTCTCAACGCCGAAAGCCATCCCCCTGCCGTGCCCCGCGTTCTACAGCGCTAGCGAAAGCGACACCCAGCCTGAACGACGTCGCGTCGGCGTGATCGTCCAAAACTCGGCTGTGGTGAACCAGAGCATTGGCGAAGAACTCGTGCAGAGCCTGATCTCGGCGCTGCGGGATGCACAGGGCGAAATCGATCTCGACGTCATAAGTCTCTATATCGACGAGCATATGCGGTTCTCGCGGTTGGGTCTGACGCACCCTTGTGTCTACAGTTATGAGCCGGATCATTTGCTCGATCAGCTTGCGGGCTATTCGACCGTTATATCGACGCGACTGCATGGCGCAATTGCGGGACTCTCTGCGGGCGTCCCCTCGATTCTGCTTGCTGAAGAAGACAATTTCAGGCTGCGGAGCACGCAAAAGCTATTTGGCGACTTATTGCCAATTATTACAACCCAAGAGGCTTTCCGCGCTGTGTCCGAGATCTCCCTGGATGCAGCACGCCAACAATCGACTGCGATCCGCGCGTTCAGGACGAGCGCGTTTGAAGACATGAAACGTCGGGTAGGAGCGTTCCTCGCCGAGGCGCGCCCCGGCCGATAACAGCCTTCGCCTCCGGCAAGTTCCGCAGAGGCGGGTAATTCCGCATGGTGTTCTGAGCGAGCCAAATCGCCGAGTCGCGGCGCCCATTACGAGTTTTGCGTAATCCCCCGGCTCAACGGCGTAAGCTGGTTTGGAACATTGGATCTCCTTGCAGAAACACTTCTGCAGCAGCAAATTTGGCCCATTGCATGCGTCCAAAGGCGCCTCGCGTTTTGGCGCTTTCTCTATTACAGACACATAAGAATTATGAGCATTCTGAAGGCGATCCCCGTCGTTTCCGAATATTTCGCTTCCGATGATCAACGCAATTCTGATTCGTGGCGCTCCGGATTGCACTCCGGCAATATCGGTGACATCGTCTATGCGCTGCCGACGTGCCGCATGCTCGACATCAACCATCTGATTCTGAATGTCTGCGTTGACCCCGGGTTTGGCGGGCGAGTACTAACTGAGCAGTCGGCCAGGGCGCTTGTGCCGTTACTGTTCGCGCAAAAATTCATTCAACGCGTAACGATCATCAAATCCGGTGTCCCCTGGGAATTCGCCAACCCGGCCGACCTCGGCGTCGATTATATTCTGGACTCTTTCCGGGCCAGCTTCACCAATCCCCGACTGCACTTGCTGTATGCACATGCCACACCATTCAATCTGATGATCGATGGCGCAAAGCCGTGGATTACGACAGGCGTGGCAGCGGATGATGCAGATGCAAAGAAAAAGCCCTATATCGTCGTGGGATTAACGAGCCGCTATCGCCGGTTTGACCACTCGTACTATGAGTATCTCTTCCGCGACGTACCTGCAGATAGGGTGTTTTTCGTAGGTGTTGGGAGCGATCAAATCGAACGAAGGAACATTGGCGGGACAGTGTTTCAAACGGAAAGCTTTTTGGATCTAGCCAAACTTCTGGCGAATTCCGCTCTGTTCATCGGCAACCCATCGTTTGCCTATGCAATGGCGGAAGGACTCAAAGTCAACCGATTTGTCGAGGTGCCGGAGGAGAACAATGTTTATCCACTGGACGGCACAGGATCTCTCCTTCATATCACAGCCCCCGAAACTGTGCGTGCGAAGATTTTTGAAGCCTTGCAACTGGAGGATCACTCTCGCATTTCATGGGAAAACGCGCTACCCGATCGCCTGCTGGCAAATATGCCATCTACGCAGCTTTTCTTCGATACCGGCTCAGGATTCAACGAAATCGAATCGCTGCGCAAAACGGCATTCAGAGGCGCGCGCCGATATGTTTTCGAAGGTTTTCCACAGGACGAAGCCATTCGAGCATTTCGGTTCGATCCCATAGATGATCATACGATCGTTCGGATCAGCAGATTCCGGGTATCGAGCACAGCGGGCGACCAGGTTCTGGAAGCCACTCCGTTGAATGCCACGCATGTTGTCAATTCTGCGGAATGTTGTTTTACGCACAACGACCCGCAATTCATCGTGCAGGTGCCAAGCGAGCACCAGATCGGCCTGAAGAAAATCACAGTCGATATGGAGACTTTGGCGATCGGAGCAACCGAGGTAGTCAACCGGTTGTATCCTCAGCAATTTGAATTCTTGACGTCAGAAAGGAGCCAGCTAGTGACGGCCAGGAGCGAGATGATCCAGGAGTACGGACATCTCCTTTCGGAGCGGGATCAGTTGATGAACGACAAGGGCAAAACAGTCTCGGAGTTCCAACATTTGCTAACCAGACTGGACACGTTGATCGCTGAGCGAGAGCAACTGCGAGTCGAGCGGGATCAGTCGCTATCCGAACGTAACAGCATTTTGAAAAGCCGTTCGTGGCGCGCTACCGCCCCACTACGCCGGCTTATCCGAATATTTGCCGCCTGATGGCGCTTTTGCGCTCGTAAATCGCCGCGACGAGTCGGCGATCCGCACAGGCCTGCCCACGCCTGAACCCAGAGTCTGGCGCGGGCGATCGGCCTGCCTGACTCGATATGTTGAGCTGACAACCACAGTGCTATATTCACAGAATTTTCACGTCCAACGCTGCCATGTTCTGGTCTACCCGCACGCGGCAAGCGCTGCCGCCACAACGTCCGAGAGTCCTGTGTCATCTCAATCACTTCTATGGGCGCGCCAGTACTGAAACCGAATTCGGTTCTGCGGTCACACCGCGAGCCATTCGACACGACATCGTCCAGCGCACTATTGCCGCACTGCGAGCATTGCCCTTCGACGTCGACTTGCGCGTCTGCGGGTTCAAGGATCATGCGCTTGTACCAGTCGATATCGATCTGAGCGCGATTGGTGAACCGCAGCGCATCGTCTATGAAAGTCTCCAGCGCATGCTCGGAGTCATTGATCAATACGACTGGTTTCTCAATATCGAAGACGACATCCTGATTGAGCCCCAAACTCTCGAACGCATGATGGCGTTTGCGGCCCAGTCACCCGTCAACGAAATTCTGCTGCCTAATCGGGTTGAAACCAGTGGCACAGGGGAAATCTATTGTGTCGACCTTCTGGCCATGCCAGGTTGGAAAAGCTTGAGGAACGAGTTCGATGGCCTTGCACTCGATGTCGCTGACAACCCCCACTCTGCGCTGATGTTCCTCAGCCGGGAACAGATGCAATACGCCCGTGATCGCGTCCAGTGGACACGCCGCGACCGCATTGTTGGGGGGCTGATGGCTTCGGCTTACGCCAATGCCCACCAAGCCTTTCTTTTGTGGCGGAGCAAAGACAATATTGAGGCGCACTGCGTAATGCACCTCGACCGCTGGTCGTATTCCGACACCCTGCTGGCCGCGCAGGGCGAGACCACCGCCCGGGAGATGGCAGAAGAAGAGCAGCTTGCCCCCGCCTTCCCGAACTCAATCGCACAAGTCCATATCGACGCTGTAAGCCGTGAAGGCGCTTCAGTAATCGTCAACGGCTGGGCTGCGTTTACCGATGGACGCGGTTGCAGCGCAGTCGCCGTGGACTTTGGGACGCCACCGCAAATTTGCTCTGTGGCAATTGAGAACTTTAAACGTATCGAACGTCCGGACGTCAACGCCGCAGTGCCTGGTGTGGAAAATGACTGCGGCTTCTCGTTCGAGTTTCCGTTACTTTCGTTTGCTACCGTCGACAGTGAGACTGATCTCTCAGGCATCGACGTGCGTCTTACATTGCTTAATTACGACGGAGCTTCCGAACCCGCCATGGACGCGGTAGCCACAACCCGCCTGCGGA
Organism: Paraburkholderia sp. J67; assembly: GCF_905220265.1. Lineage (NCBI taxonomy): Bacteria > Pseudomonadati > Pseudomonadota > Betaproteobacteria > Burkholderiales > Burkholderiaceae > Paraburkholderia > Paraburkholderia sp. J67. The sequence goes on along the minus strand of NZ_CAJMZK010000002.1, from coordinate 318,762 downwards.
GCGAGCTGCGCCCGTTGCTGGCACAAATTCCGCAAATCCCGACGCGCCCTTTCATGCCGGATGTGGCGGCGGCACGGCTTGCGGAGGCGATGCGAAAAGCCAGCTGCTATCTGGAGTTTGGGACAGGTGGCACGACGGTTACAGCACGACGACTAGGCGTGGCCGAGGTTGTCGGCGTGGAAAGCGATGAACTCTGGCTGAAAACTCTGGAGCTGAAGCTCGGCCAGACACCCGCCGACGGACTGCATCTGCTGCACGTCGACATCGGTCCGACCGGTGAATGGGGATATCCGTTGTCAGAAGCTTCATGGAGACGCTATCGCGACTACCCGCTGGCGCCATGGGAATACTGCGCCAGGCGTTCGCTGTCTCCCGATCTGGTGCTGATCGACGGTCGATTCCGGCGTGCCTGCTTTCTCGCCTCGTGCCTACTGGCGAAACCTGGCACACGGATACTCTTTGACGACTATCTCGATCGCCCCCATTATCACGACGTCGAAGACTTCGTCGATCGATCGGCCGTGTTCGACCGGGTTGTAGAGTTCATCGTCCCCCTTCAGTTTTCGCGAGACGAAATGTGGATTCGTCTTACGCAGGCGCTATCAGACGTGAGCTGACGTCGCCAGATTTGCAAAACGCAGCCGCAAACCGCCATCAGAACACGGCCCCAAGTCAGGACGACCACTGAGTGGCGCTAGCTATAACGAATAGTTCGCGCCACTATCTCATCGCCCGCACTGACGTGACATCTACGCTTTGCAGCGTCGGTGCGGTTGGCGGTTGATACTCCGGTACCCAGCGGCGAAGATCCCGTCGGACCTCGTCGTCACCCGGCACGCGATGCTGCATAAGCCAAGGCAGCAATTCGTCCAGCAGATTGTCCGGCACTTCACGCGCCTTAGCCGTACGCAACTTGGCGTGCGGCGTGCGCGTGGTCGTTTCGTCGTCAGCCAGCAGTTCCTCGTAGAGCTTCTCGCCAGGCCTCAAGCCCGTGAAGACAACGCGAATTTGCTCCTCCGAGAAGCCATACAGGCGAATCAGGTCACGCGCGAGATCGACGATCTTGACCGGCTTCCCCATATCAAGAATGAAGATCTCTCCACCGCGCCCCATGCTTGAGGCCTGAAGCACGAGTTGCGACGCTTCGGGAATCGTCATGAAGAAGCGCGTGATCTCTGGGTGCGTGACCGTCACAGGTCCGCCCTTCGCGATCTGTTGCTGGAACTTCGGGATCACGCTGCCTGCGCTGCCCAATACGTTGCCAAATCGCACTGTTTCGAACTGGGTTCGCTCGCTGGTCTGCTGCAGCGCCTGGCAGGCCATCTCCGCAAGACGCTTGCTTGCACCCATCACGTTGGTCGGATTGACGGCCTTGTCGGTGGAAATGAGCACGAAATGCCGAACTTGATGCTTGATTGCAGCCCGCGCAACACGGTAGGTACCCAGCACGTTGTTGCGGATCGCCTGCCACGCATTGAGTTCCTCCATTAGCGGAACGTGCTTATAGGCCGCGGCATGGAACACGATGTGGGGCGTATAGCGTCCCATCACCTGGTCTAGCAGCAGTGCGTCTTTCGCATCACCAACGATCGGGACGACGGAAAGCTCGGGAAAGCGCTCGCGGATTTCTTCCGTCAGCCGATACATCGCATATTCGGACAGATCCAGCGCAACGAGTTGCGCTGGTGCAAAACGCAGAATTTGACGGCAAAGTTCCGATCCGATCGAGCCACCGGCGCCTGTCACCATGACTACGCGCCCACCCAAAAGCGCCTCGACGTGCGGCGTGTCGATCTTCACGGCATCGCGACCGAGCAGATCTTCGAGATCGATGTTGCGGACCTGCGAGAGGTAGCCCCGCCCCGGCATGAGTTCGGTCAAGGCAGGCAACATCAACGCCTTCACGCCCGCGCGCACGCATTGCGTGGCGGCACGTCGCTGCACCTCCGCGGAAGCAGAAGGAATGGCGATAATCGCAAACTCGCAACGCAGTATTTCCGCCCAGCGCGCGATTTCGCTGATCGGGCCAAGCACCTTGTAGCCGTAGATCTCGCGCCCTTGCTTGGCGGGATCGTCGTCAAGCAGGCCCACAAGACGCCACTCCGCCGAGCGTGACAGTTCACGCGCGAGACTCGCACCTGCGCCGCCCGCGCCAACCACGATCACCGGTTTGCCCTGCGCGACCAGACCGCCGTAGAGATAGAACTCTTTGGTCGCGCGATAGAGTGCGCGCGAACCGCCCATGACAAAGAACAAGAGGAGCGGAGAGACGATCAGCACCGAACGCGGAATGATCGGCGTCGGCTGCAACATGACGGACACGATCATGATGATCAGCGCCGCCGAAATGATCGCCTTGGAGATACGCATCAGATCGGGCAGGCTCGCGAAGACCCACATGCCGCGATACAGGCCAAAGATGCGAAACATCACGGCATAGGCAGGCAGTACCCAGACCAGTGTGCTAACGGCGCCGCGCCAGAACTCGGCGGGAACGGACGCGTTGAAACGCAGAAGATAGGCCGTCAGCCAGGCAGCGGCCACTGCGCTGACATCGAATAGAAAAGCGCTGAACGAGAGCCAGGAGGCTTTATTGCGGAGCATCAGCGTCGACCTCAGGTTGTCTGGTAATGGACTGGAAATTTCGCCAGCGCACGTCAATCGCCGCCCCCATCAAAACAAGAACGGCAGCCCAACCTGCAACGATCCCCCACTGCACGGCGATGGAACGATCCAAAGCCCAATGAGCAAGTAGTATGCCGACAAACATTACCAGATACCACTTCAATGCTGTTGCAGCATGCCCGCCCCCCCCGCGAATCATCCGCTGGTAATAATGTTCACGATGGGCTTGCCAGAACTTCTCGCCGCGCAAGAGCCGACGGAGCAGTGTGACGGAGGCGTCGCCGATGAAAGGGGAAAACACCAGCGCGGGAAACCAGATCGGCCAAGTGCCGCTGCGCCAGCCCCAATAACCGAGGGCGCCAGCCAGAAAGCCTGTGGGAATCGATCCGGCATCGCCCAGAAATATCTTCGCCGGATAAAAATTGAAAAGCAAAAATCCTGCCGCAGCGCCCGCGATCGCAGCGCTCGCCCAACCCAGGTCAGGCGTCGCGTGCGGCCCGGCGAGCGCCGCCACCGCGTAGCCCCCGAAGCCCAACAGCGCCATGCCGCCCGCAAGGCCGTCCGATCCATCCATGAAATTGTAGAGATTCACGAGCCACAACATCAAAAACGCCAGGCCCAGCACGCACCACCAGGCAACCGGGACCGGGTAGACGACAATCAGCGCGAGGACTGCAACGAAATGCGCAGCAAACCGCACGCGCGCGGGAAGCCCGCGCCGGTCGTCGATTTGCGACACCGCGGCGAGAAATACCGCACCAAGAGCAATCAGCCACAACGAAGGCGCAAGCAGCAGGATCGCGAGCGCGGCCACTGGAATCATGCCCCAACCGCCGACGCGCGGCGTCGGCCGCACATGAAGCGAGCGTTCATTAGGTACGTCGGTTGCAAGGCGCCACGCGAGTCCGCTCTTTAGCAAAAATGCGAGTACGACTGCGCACAGCGCACCGCAAATCAGCGCGATCGACGCACCGGACACCAATAACGAGTTGGGGGAAAACAACATCAACGTCTACGATCTCCACGCGTTCAATGCGTCGCACGATACCAGCTTGCAGTCGCTGCCAGCCCTTCTTCCACGGAAAATGGCGGTCGCCAATCGAGTCGCTCGCCAATGTGCGACGAGTCGACTCGTAAGCTCATCGTCAATCGCTCAATCTGGGCCACGCGGCCGGTGAGTGTACCGGCAACGCGCAGCAGGCTCGGCGCTACAGGAAACAGGCGTGCGGGCTTCGATAGATGACAGCCCAATTCGCGCAGTAACTCAGTCACCGAGAGATCTTCCCCGTCTGTGACGTGGAAGCATGAATTGGCCGCACGCGCATCGGTAGCGCAATGCATGAGTGCACTCGCCAGATTGTCATTGAAGAGGAGACTCCGTCGCACATCGACGGCACCCAACGGCAGCGGCAATCTTCGCCAGAGGACGTTCATCATCTGGAGAAAATTCGCGCCGACGCCTGGGCCGTACACGAGCGGCGGCCGAACGACCACGAGTTCCAACCCAGTCTCTTCAGCAAACCGACGTAGCCTCTCCTCTGCCTCTCGTTTCGAGCGGCCATACGCGTCCAGAGGTGCAAGTGGCGTCGATTCATCCAGCGGCATGCCACCATCAGTTTCCGCAACGGCCTTGATGCTGCTCACAAAAACGAGGCGACGCACGCCGCGAGCGTGCGCCGCTTGCGCCACACGTAAGGCACCATCGACATTGGTTGCGTTAAAGGCTGCCTGTATATCCGGTGCGTCATCGCGCATGACATGCACTCGTCCGGCAAGATGCACGACGCACTCAGGCGAATAATCTTTGGGCCATGCCTCCCGCAAGCCGGAGAAGTCGGCCACATCATGACGCCATGTGCGAACGCCGTCCGACTCGACCTCGCCTCGGCGCACCAGTCCGGTCACAACATGTCCGCGACCGCTCAATGCACGGCATACTGCATGACCGACGAATCCGTTCGCGCCCGTCACCAAAATGCTACTCAAAGCCACTTCCACCCGAATCGGTTAAAGAATTTGAACGCCGACGCAAGGAACATCCGGATATGCGCGAGCCCCTTGCGCGACGCGCCACCGCCGTGATGCAGAACGCGTACCATCGGCGCGTAGACCACGCGCGCGAACTCGTGGGCACGCAGGCTCAAATCGTAGTCCTCGAAGTAAAGGAAGTAGCGTGCGTCAAAACCATGTAGCCGCTTGAGCACGTCCGTGCGGAACAGCATAAAGCAACCGCTGACAATGGGCGGATCCCAGATAATGTCGCGCTCGTTGATCAACTCGCGCATCTCGTAACGTGCAAGTCGCGTTGCGAAGGCTTGCTTTGCGGCGGCTGGCAGAAAACCGCGCACGAACAGATCCAGGAGCGTCGGATACTGGCGGCACAGATACTGAAGCCGACCTGCATCGTCAACGATGGCCGGTGTGAGCAAGCCCGCTTCCGGATGCGCATCAAGGAAAGTCAAGGCCGCAAGCAACGCACCAGGCTCAATATCCACATCGGGATTGAGCACCAGGTGATAGCGGCTCGATGCCAGCCTGATCGCCAGATTGTGGCCAAGCCCGTAGCCTACGTTCCCTTGACCGCTGACAACCGTGTGATCGATGCCGGCCTGCGACAGTGCGTCAAGACAGCTGCGCATCTCAGGCATACCGCCGTTGTCGACCAGATACAGGTGAATCGACAGCCCCGGTCTACCTCGCGCCAACGCCGCACCGGCTTCAGCAAGACTGTCGAACGTGCGCTCGAGAAGCTGCTGATCAGGATAAAAGACGACCACCGATACGGACACCACGCCGTGGTCCATGCTAGATACCGCACTCACTGCACTCACTGTCATCTGGAAACGCGACGAAGCGGCGCAGACTCGGCGCCATCTGGTTAAACGGGGTCGGTAAAAGCCACTAGTTTGCTGAAAATGTCTGTTCCCGGCAACCCGCTTTTCCCTTTGTTACGAGGGTCAGACGTAACAATCCAGACAAGTCTCGATGCTGCAAAGTTGTCCAGGCATGTTCGCGACTGGCATCAAAGCTCCGACATGCGTGCCCCGCTGATGAGACGACGCACGCGCGACACAAGGGCGTCAACGAAAACCGGGGGCAACCTCATTCACGAGGACACTGGATCCAGACTCGCGCGGCCCGGGCTGACGCAAGGTACTCGACCTCTTTGCCATCATCGTCTTCGACGCGCTTTTTGCGTTGATGCCCTATACGAGTCTTTGACGTGCATATTGCAAATGGTTGTCATTACGCATGACCGCGGCCGGTGGGCACTTACCTTCGTAGCCGCCCTCGCCCTGTGACACCAGGGCCAGCCGCGGGACAAAGCTCGAAACGGTTTGGAGTACGGAAATGCGTCCCGGCTGATTTTATGCGATTTAGATATCCTTACAGTGCCGCATCGCCATTGCACCTGTACGGCCCGCCACAGCCGTGTTAATTGCGCAGACGCAATGGCCGCCACAGCAGGAAGGAAGGTCTCAGGTTCCAAACCGCGACGCAATCGAGATATATCACCACATCGATTCGCCGCTACCGAATGGGGTACGATGCAGACGGCATGCACTACTTCCCTGCTACCGTAATCGCCGATACCAACTGCCCAACGGCCGCATTGTCGGGACATCAGGGGGCTCAACGCCCGGAACCACGAGCAATGTCCGAGTGCCCGGTGAGATTAGGCTTGGGCTGATTCGTGTCACTTCTCAAGCGAATGCGTTCAGGATTGTCGCCCCAACTTATTAGGGCGCCTCACACGTGAAGGCGCTATCGTAACCTTTGATCACCAGCAATCCACCGCATTGCAAGGTCGCGAAAGAAATGACTCGGGAAAATTCTAAACGCCAACAATATGCAGGTAAAATTCGGCGGTTTGGCGGATGGCGTAAGACTGGCATGGGTACACGCCCAATAGACCTTTCCACGTAAATCAAGTTGCCCACTGGCCAACCATATGAGCAGCAGACCACTCGTTGTTGACCTGGATGGCACATTGATTCGATCGGATGTGCTAATCGAATCGGGATTTGCCTACCTGACATCCGCTCCGCATCGATTTTATCGCCCGCTTCTCTGGCTGGCGCGCGGCGGCAAGCCAGCCCTGAAGGCCGGCCTGGCGGAAAATACGAATGTCGATGTCACGGTCTTGCCGTATGACCCGCAGGTGCTGGACTGGCTGCGTGAAGAGCGCGAATCGGGGCGTGCGCTCGTACTCGCCACCGCCAGCCACGAGCGCTACGCACAGGCAATAGCCGACCATCTCGGCCTGTTCGAGCAGACTTTCGCGACCGCGGACGGCGTCAACCTCTCCGCGCACCGCAAGCGCGACAAGCTGGTCGCCGAATTCGGCGAAAAGAACTTCGACTACGCGGGCAACTCGCACGACGACATTGCTGTGTGGCAATCCGCAGCACGCGCCTATGTTGTCAATCCATCGAGCGGTGTCGAGCGCGCCGCACGCAAGATCGGCAACGTCGAGCGCGTGATCGAATCGCGGCCGCCGACGCTCAGGACGCTGAGCAAATCGTTGCGCCTGCATCAGTGGTTGAAGAATCTGCTGATCTTCGTGCCACTGCTCGCCGCGCATAAGCTCACTCATCCTGAACTTGTCGTGGCGGCGCTGCTCGCTTTTCTGGCATTCGGCCTTTGCGCGTCGAGCGTCTACCTGCTCAACGACCTGCTCGACCTCGAGGACGACCGACACCATCCCACCAAGCGCAGGCGCCCGCTTGCCTCCGGTGCGCTACCGCTCAGTTGGGGGATCGGACTCCTCCCGGTTCTGCTCGTCGGCGCCTTCCTGCTGACCGCGATTTTCCTTCCGTGGCGGTTCGCCGCCGTGCTGCTGGGTTACTACGCGCTCACGCTCGCGTACTCGATGTACCTCAAGCGCCAGGTGATGGTGGACGTCGTCGTGCTGGCGATGCTCTACACCATTCGCATTGTGGCGGGCACGGCCGCTATCGGCGCGCATCTTACCTTCTGGCTGCTCGCGTTCTCGATGTTTATCTTCCTGAGCCTCGCGCTGGTAAAACGCTACGCCGAGTTGCACTCGATGCAGGCACGAGGGCTCGTCAAGACTCGCGGACGCGGCTACGTATCAGGCGACCTGCCGCTCATTTCGTCGCTGGGCACGGCATCGGGCTACATTTCCGTACTCGTGCTGGCGATGTACATCCAGGACGGCAACACCGCCAAGCTTTACCGCCATGCCCAGCTCATCTGGCTCGCGTGTCCGTTGCTGCTCTACTGGGTCAGCCGGACGTGGATCATTGCGCACCGCGGCCAGATGCACGACGACCCCATCGTGTTCGCCGCGCGCGACCGCGTGAGCCTCGCCGTCGTGCTGCTCTGCGCCGTCGTGTTCTGGGCCGCGACCTGAACGATGAACACCGTGCTGTCCTGGGGACGTTATCCCGTCTATCCGCAAGAGGCACACGCGCTAGCGTGGCGTGACCGCGCGACTGCGGTGTGGCGCGATCTGCACGACGCACACGGCAGCACGCTCGCGTTCGGCAATGGTCGCAGCTATGGCGATAGCTGTCTCGCGGCCTCCGGGCACGTCTTGCACATGCTGCACCTTGACCGTCTGATCTCGGCCGACTGGACTACCGGCGTGCTACGCGCCGAACCTGGCGTAATGCTCGAACAGATTCTGGACGTGGCGATTCCGCGCGGCTGGATGCTGCCTGTCACGCCGGGAACCAAATATGCCACGCTTGGCGGCGCAATCGCCAACGACGTCCACGGCAAGAATCACCATGTGCGAGGGACGTTTGGAAGCCATATCCGCCGCTTCGGCCTCGCGCGCAGCGACGGCAGCGTGCTCGAATGCGCGCCGGATCAGCACGCCGAGTTCTATGCGGCAACGATTGGCGGACTGGGACTCACCGGCCTGATCCTGTGGGCCGAGATCCAGCTCATGCCGGTCCGCTCGAGCCAGATGGACGTCACGACGCTGCGCTTCGACAACCTCGACGAATTCTTCGAACTCTCCGAGCGTCTCGATCCGCTGCACGAATACAGCGTGGCATGGGTGGACTGCCAGAGCCGCGGATCGGCGCTCGGCCGTGGCATTTTCATGGTGGGTGATCACGCGACGGCGGGAGTGCTCGAAGTCGACCGGCGCAAAAAGCGCACAGTGCCGATGACTCTGCCAGTGCCCATCTTCAATCCGCTCACGCTGCGCGCCTTCAACGGGATGTACTACCACCGTCAGGCGCGCGGCGAAACTCGCAGCACGGTCAGCTACGATGCGTACTTTTACCCGCTCGACAGCCTGCTCGAATGGAACCGCATCTACGGTCGCCGCGGCTTTCAGCAATATCAGTGCGTCGTGCCACCCGAGGCCGCGCGCGACGCGACGCGAGAGATTCTCGACGCGATCGCGTCGAGCGGCACGGGTTCGTTTCTCGCGGTGCTCAAGCGTTGCGGCGATATCCCCTCACCCGGACTTCTATCGTTTCCGCGTGAGGGCACGTCGCTCGCGCTCGATTTTCCTCAGCGCGACGCACAGAACACCCGGCTTTTCGCACGCCTCGATGCGATCGTCGCCGCAGCACGCGGCCGACTGTATCCTGCCAAGGACGCACACATGTCCGGCAGTGATTTCCGGGCGGCTTATCCGCAATGGCAACAATTGGAAAACCTGCGAGATCCCGCGATGTTGTCGCGGTTCTGGGAGCGAACAACTCGAACATGAAGAACATTCTGATCATCGGTGCTACCTCGGCTATCGCGGCAGCGTGTGGCCGCCGCTGGGCCGCGCAAGGCGCGAATCTCTTCCTTGTCGGCCGTAACGGCGAACGCCTCCGGCAGGTCGCCGACGACCTCGTCGCACGTGGCGCCACGCGCGCCACGTGCTACGAACTCGACGTCAACGACGTCGAGCGCCACGCCGCCATGCTCGGGCAATGCAAGGTCGAGCTGGGTACGCTCGATATCGTCCTCGTCGCGCCCGGGACGCTCCCAGACCAGGCGCAGTGCCAGGCCGACGCCAACGTCGCCATGCGCGAATTCAATACCAACGTCACGTCGATTATCGGTCTCTTGACGCCGATCGCGAATCTGATCGAAGCCCAGCGGCACGGTACGATTGCGGTCATTTCGTCAGTGGCAGGCGACCGCGGACGTCCGTCGAACTATCTGTATGGAAGCGCAAAGGCCGCACTGTCGGCCTTCTGCGAAGGCCTGAACGCCCGCCTGTTCAAGGCGGGCGCTCATGTCGTGACGATCAAGCCCGGCTTCGTCGCCACGCCGATGACCGAAGGCCTGCCGCTGCCAGGTCCACTCGTCGCGACGCCCGACAAGGTCGCCGGGGACATCACACGCGCCATCGAGAAAAACAAGGACGTGCTCTACACGCCGTGGTTCTGGTCGCTGATCATGCTGATCATCCGGTCCGTGCCGAAATTCGCATTCAAACGGGCTTCACTTTAAGTGCGCCTGCGCCAGTTCACGAAGCGCATTCATATTCTCGCTATCGCATGAATCAGACTCGAATTCTTCTTCCCGGCGGCGCCGGACTGGTTGGGCAGAACCTGGTCGCCCGGCTCAAGGCACGCGGCTACTCCAATCTCGTCGTCCTCGACAAGCGCGAGTCAAACCTCGAGGTTCTGCGCAGCGTTCATCCGGACGTCACGGCGATCCACGCCGATCTCGCCGAACCGGGCGACTGGGCAAAATATTTTGACGGCGCGGACGTCGTCGTCATGCTGCAGGCACAAATCGGCGCGCCCACCCGCGAACCATTCGTGCGCAACAACATCGTCGCGACGCGCCACGTGCTCGACGCCATCAAGAAGCACCAGGTTCCCTATACGGTCCACATCAGTTCGTCCGTCGTCAATTCAGTCGCCGACGACTGGTACACGGAAACCAAGCGCGAGCAGGAAGAAATCGTGATCGCGTCCGGCATTGAATGCGTCGTGCTGCGCCCCACGCTGATGTTCGGCTGGTTCGACCGCAAGCACCTCGGCTGGCTCTCGCGTTTCATGCAACGCGTACCCGTCTTCCCGATTCCCGGCAGCGGCAAATTCATGCGCCAGCCCCTCTATGTGGGCGACTTCTGCAACGTCATCATCAGCAGCATCGAGTCGCGCATCAAGGGCCAGGCTTACAACATCAGCGGTCTCGAACGCGTCGACTACATCGACATCATTCGTCAGATCAAACGTGCGACGAAGGCACGCTGCGCAATCGTTCGCATTCCTTACGACCTGTTCTACGTGTTGCTAAAGATCTACGCGTTGTTCGACAAGAACCCGCCGTTTACGGCCGATCAGCTCAAGGCATTGACGGCCGGCGACGAATTCGAGGTGATCGACTGGGAAGGCATTTTTGGCATTCGTGCCACGCCGTTCGCCAAAGCTATGGACGAAACGTTCAACGATCCCACCTATAGCCACATCGCCCTGGAGTTCTGAGAAAGATGAGTGCAGATCGTATTGCCGTGCTGGGCGCGGGACCGATGGGGCTGGGCGCCGCCTACCAACTGGTCAAGGACGGCCGCAAGCCGATTATTTTCGAGGCCGACGACCGCGTAGGGGGGATGGCGGCCTGCTTCGACTTCGGCGGTCTGTCGATCGAACGCTACTACCACTTCCACGCGATTTCGGATCACGCCTTCTTCGAGGTACTGCGCGAACTCGGCATCGAAGACAAGATGAAGTGGTGCGAAACGAAGATGGGCTACTTCTACCAGGGCAGCGTCCAGCCTTGGGGCAACCCCGTCGCGCTCCTCAAGTTCAAGGGCCTGAGTTTCGCGGCGAAGTTCCGCTATGGCCTGCATGCGTTCCTCTCGACCAAACGCGACGACTGGAAGCCACTCGATCATATGGAGGCCACGGGCTGGATCCGCCGCTGGATCGGCGAGGAAGCCTGGGAAGTGCTGTGGCGTCGCCTGTTCGACTACAAGTTCTACAACTACGCAGACAATCTCTCCGCTGCGTGGATCTGGAGCCGCATCCGCCGGATCGGACGCTCACGCTATAGCCTCTTCCGCGAAAAGCTTGGCTATCTCGAAGGCGGCTCTGACACGCTCCTCAATGGCATGCGTCGTTATATCGAGGAAAACGGCGGCGAGTTCCGTCTGGGGACGCCGGTTCAGAAGGTCGTGATGGAGCAAGGCGCGGTCAAGGGTGTCGAGGCAGGCGGCGAATTCCATGCTTTCGACAAAGTGATCAGCACGATTCCGTTGCCCTATGTGCCGCGCGTGATGCCTGACCTGCCGGCCGACATCCTCGATGCATTTCGGAACAAGAAGAACGTCGCGGTCGTATGCGTCATCGCGAAACTGAAGAAACGCGTGACCGAGAACTTCTGGCTCAACACCAACGATCCCGAGATGGACATTCCGGGCATCGTCGAATACACGAACCTGCGCCCGCTCGACGAACACGTCGTTTATGTGCCGTTCTACGTGCCCGGTGAACACCCCAAGTATCAGGAACCGGATTCCGCGTTCATCGACAAGGTAAAGCGCTACCTCATGAAGATCAATCCCGCGCTTACGCCGGATGATTTCATCGATGTGCGGGCAAGCCGTTATCGTTTTGCACAACCGATTTGCGAACCGGGCTATCTGGATCGCCTGCCGCCGATCCAGTTGCCAGTAAAAGGACTGCTCGTGGCGGACACCTCGTATTACTACCCCGAGGACCGAGGTATCTCGGAAAGTATCGGGCTGTCGCGCAAAATGGCGAGAATGGTATGACGCAGGCGCAAGCACCCGCCAGGAACGGTTTCGTTTCGAAGAAGTTTCTGATGTTCCTGTTGACCGGCGGCTTCGCAGCCGCAGTGAACTGGGGCAGCCGTATCCTCTATAACCACTGGATGCCTTATTCGGCCGCGATCGTCGTGGCCTATATCACCGGGATGGTCACGGCCTTCGTGCTGGCGAAGATGTTTGTGTTTACTGATAGCAAGCAATCGACCCATCGCTCGGCATTCTTTTTTACGCTCGTGAACCTTGTTGCAATCGCTCAGACCTGGGCGGTGAGCGTCGGGCTCGCGTACTACCTGTTCCCGCGAATTGGCATGAACTGGCATGACCGGGATATCGCCCATCTGGTTGGGGTTATCGTGCCGGTTTTCAGCAGCTATATCGGGCACAAGAAGTTCAGTTTTCACCATTGACACTGCGAGCGGCAGGCTTTCGATGCCAGATCCGTCCCGAGGGACGGATTGTGGCTAAGACAAGTTCGCAAGCTACCCGCCTCACCCAACGCTGTCGCGCCCCTCTGCGACCCACGCAGAGGAGCGACGAAAGACGCGGTCTCGGTGCAAATGATGCCGTTGTTTTGCCGGAACAGTCATGGAGGTTTCATTGCAGCGCGCGCTAACGGTTTTTGTCACCGCAATATCCCTATTTGTCGCCATAAGCAGCATAGTCGGCTGCATCCACTTTTTTTCACCTATCCCCTTCTTTGATCAATGGGACGGATTCGTCGGTTTCTATCAGACAGTCCGAGAAGGGCACGCCCTGAGCGCATTCTGGGCTCAACATAACGAGCACCGGATCGTCGTTTCGCGCGTTCTATTCTGGATGGACATCGCGTGGTTTGGCGGCATGAATGTGTCAACGATCGGCGGCAACTGGTTGCTATGCGCAGGCATCGCCCTCGCGATCATCGTGGAAAGCCGGCGCGTATGGACTTCGCAGGTAACCCGCCTTTTCACCGCTGCATTCGCCATCGCGCTTGCTTTGTCCTGGGCACAGCGTGAGAACCTCACCTGGGGCTTCGAAAGCCAATGCTTGCTCGTTTATCTATTCGCCATACTGGCGTTTGCGAGGCTGTCGCGGGACGACCCCAAAAACATCAACCTGGCCGCTGCCCTCGTATTCAGCGTGCTTGCCACCATCAGTATGGGCAACGGGATAGCGGTCTTTGCCGTTGGCGCCATCCAGTGTTTTCTGTTAAGGCAAAGCTGGCGCAGAATATTTGCGCTTTGCGCTTCCGGCGCGCTCACGGCAGCCCTGTATTTCCACGACTACACTCGGCCAATGCTTCAGCTTCTGGGGCCCATTCCGGAGCACGCAACTCGCACCAAGATCCAGTACTTCTTCTCGTTCTTGGGCAATGCGATCTTTTACTCGATTCCGAATATCCACCTTGCCTTCGTTTTTGGGCTGGCCACATTCCTGATCGCAAGTCTTACTGTGCTCAATTTATATCGCACAGGCGAAATTACGCCATTTCGCGCTTTCCTGATTGGCTGCTATGGTTTCGTCCTGGTAACGGCGCTTGGTGCAACCCATAGCCGCTGGATGCTAGACCTCAGTTCATCGATTTCGAGCCGCTATACGACGCCTACGCTGCTCGGGATGTCCGTCCTCGGTTTTCTTTTGATCGATATCACCGAGACAACGTCAAGGCGTCGTTTTTATGTCATGTTCGCCTTGTCCGTTGTGGTGGCGGCGCTCGCTCCGTCGAGCCTGCGCGCATATGGAGACAATTCGATTCTGTTTGGGCAGAAGATGGCGGTACTCGGCCAGAAAATCGGGCTTGTGCATCCGGAATACGTCCAGTACGTCTATCCGCTAAACCAACTGGCGGCGTTCGAGAAACGGGCAACAACTGCCAACCTGTATCAGATCGGCCCTTATCGCTCCGGATGGCTGCACGACGCGGGATTGGTCAAGTTTGATGCGACCAGGATCGACCCATCGCTATGCATCGGATCGATGGACGCTATCCGACCCGATACGGCAGGACAGACGGCTGTAGGCTGGGTCGTCGCGACGCAATACGCTCAGCCGTCAACGCTCATTGTCCTGGCCGATGGGCAGGGTAATACTGTCGGATACGGTGTGACAGGTATAAAACGCCCCGACATCAGGAAACTCATTCCGGATGCGCCGCACGATTCAGGCTGGGTCGGGTTTGTTGAGAAGGACGCTCACGCTGTTCGTCCGTTTGCGTATGTCGGCGGTGAGTTTTGTCCGATTGGCAATCCGTCGAGCTAATTTAGTGCATCGAACAACCCGTCATCTCGGTGGCGCCAATTTGACTCCCGCTGTGACTTGCTAGCCCGTTACGACGCAATCGCAGCAATCCCACTCGGGACTTCACGGTCGACCCAGTGCAGTGCGTTCGGGGAGCACTGCCCCCGGACACCTGCATGGACTGTCTCGCAGATAAACAGAAACCCTCGCCGTGCGCGACCGTGATGCGGCGCGCACGACGTCGAACCGTTCCTTAGAACGAAAAACCGACCTTATTCCTTTCGATATCGGCTTTGACCATCATCGAACACAGATCTTCAAGCGACGTGGTCGCGACCCAGCCCAGCACGTCCTTCGCTTTCGCCGCATCGCCAACAAGCAGGTCCACTTCTGCGGGACGATAAAACTTCGGACTGACGCTCACGAGCGTCTTGCCGTTCGTGCTGTCGACACCGTGTTCGGATTCGCCCTGGCCACGCCATTCGACGTCCACGCCAACGGCGCGGAACGCCATGGCAACGAAATCGCGCACGGTTTCCGTACGCCCCGTTGCCAACACGAAGGTGTCGGGCTCGTCAGCCTGCAGCATCCGGTACATACCGTCGACGTATTCCTTCGCGAAACCCCAGTCACGCTTGGCATCGAGGTTGCCTAGTTCGATGCGGTCCAATTGCCCGAGGTGAATCTTTGCCACGGAGTCGGTGATCTTGCGCGTCACGAACTCGCGACCACGCAACGGCGACTCGTGATTGAACAGGATACCGCTCGAACCGAAAATGTCGTACGACTCACGGTAATTGACCGTGATCCAGTGTGCGTAAAGCTTCGCCACGCCATAGGGGCTGCGCGGATAAAACGGCGTGTCTTCCTTTTGCGGAATCGCTTGCACCTTACCGAACATCTCTGAAGTCGATGCCTGATAGAAGCGAATGCTGCGATCGACAATGCGGATTGCCTCCAGCAGATTCAACGCCCCCACGCCGGTGATTTCCGCGGTGGTTGCAGGCTGCTCGAACGACACACCAACAAAGCTTTGCGCCGCGAGGTTGTACACCTCCTGCGGCTTGGCCTTTTCCAGAATGCGGATGGTAGCGCCCAGATCGGTCAGATCGTGTTCGACAAGCTGAAGCTTGGGATGGTCGAGCACGCCCAGTTCCTGCAAACGCCAGAAATTGACCGAACTCGTTCGGCGATACGTGCCATACACGTCATAGCCTTTCTCGAGGAGCAGTTGGGTAAGATACGCACCGTCCTGGCCGGTAATCCCGGTAATCACTGCACTAGTCAACTCGAATTCCTCGCAAATTGGACACGGTCGGCCTTGCGGCTACTCCCCTGTCACTATTCATTCAAATCTGCCGGCTAGCCGGCGCTGGCGACTCTCCATCGCGCTGGTTTCTACTCGCCTATTTTTCCGACGTTGTCGCGACGCGGCCGTAGTTGTCCTGAACTCGAACAATATCGTCTTCGCCCAGATATGCACCGGACTGAACCTCGATCAACTCGAGCGGCAACTTGCCGGGATTTTCCAGACGGTGCATGGCGCCGAGCGGAATGTAGGTCGATTGATTTTCGGCGAGCAGAATCTCCTTGTCGCCGTTCACCACGCGAGCGGTGCCCTTGACGACGATCCAGTGCTCCGCCCGGTGAAAATGCATCTGCAGCGACAACGACGCGCCCGGCTTGACGATAATACGCTTGACCTGAAAGCGATCGCCCTCGTCGATACCTTCATAACTGCCCCACGGCCGGTAGACCTTCCGGTGGCTGACCGACTCGCGACGACCTGCGCCATTGAGTTGCTCGACGATTTTCTTTACATCCTGGCTCGAATCCTTGTGCGCGATCAGCACTGCGTCGGCCGTCTCCACGACAACCAGATCACTCACGCCGACTGCCGCGACTACACGATGCTCGCTGCGCAAATAGCAGTTCGATACATCGTGCACCAGCACATCGCCGATGACGTTGTTGCGCGCAGCATCGCTGGGCGTCACTTCCGAAAGGGCTTCCCACGAGCCAATGTCGCTCCAGCCCAGTTCGTTCGCCTCGACGAGCGCCGTCTTGTCAGACTTCTCCATCACGGCGAAATCGATCGAATCGGAAGGACACGCGTCGAACGCCTGCGCGTCAAGCCGCAGAAAGTCCAGATCGAGCTGGCCGGATTCGACGGCCGCACGAACCTGGGCAAGCATCTGCGGGTGATGGCGTTCAAGTTCCGCAAGATAGACATCCGCACGGAACATGAACATACCGCTGTTCCAGCTGTAATTGCCCTCTTGCAGAAAGCGCTCGGCGCGTTCGCGATCCGGCTTCTCGACGAAGCGGTCTACCGCGTAGGCAATACCATCCACATTGAGCGATTCGCCACGCCTGATATACCCGTAGCCCGTATGCGGACGATCCGGCACGATGCCGAACGTAACGAGCCGCCCCATCGCGGCCACACGCCGGCCCGTCTGCACGAGTCGTGCAAATGCATCGGCGTTCTGGACGACGTGATCGGACGGCAGCACGAGCATGATCGCGCGTTCGTCGGAGCGCTGCGCGAGCAACGCGGCGGCCGCGACGGCCGGGGCGGTGTTACGTGCAACAGGTTCCAGAACGATACGGCCGCGCTCGACACCCACCGAGCGCAGTTGCTCCGCAACCATGAAACGTTGATCCTGGTTAGCAATCAGAATCAGCGGTTCAACATTCTCGAGCGACGCCAGGCGCAGGACTGTCTGCTGAAGCAGACTCTCGTTGCCAACGAGAGAAAGAAACTGCTTGGCATAGCCGCCGCGCGAAAGCGGCCACATGCGAGTGCCACTGCCACCGCACAGCACGACCGGCGTAATGTTGGGAGTGTCGATTGCCATACCTCAGGTCATCCTTGTGTTAATTCGCACGAGCCTTACGGTTCGCTTGACGCTGCGCCGTAATTTCTTTGAGGCGCTCCCTCATACGCTCGCCTGCGCCTTCAACCGAGAGGCGAATCCGCGCATCGGCCTGAGCCTTGGCCCCAAGTTCGGCCGCTTTGGCCTGATCGTCGTACAGGCCACGCATGAGCTTTGCCGCATGCTCGACCGACGGTTCCGCCCATTGTGCTCGCGCGTCATAAGGCGGCTTGCCCGCTCCAACGTTCGTCAGAGTGTAATCCACCAAAAGGCTGTTACTGTCGTCCATGAAGTCGAGGTTGCCGGAGTAGCGCGTCGCGACCACGGGCTTGCCAAGCAGCATGGCTTCGCCCATCGTCAGCCCCAATCCTTCGCTGCGATGCAACGATACGTACGCGTCGCACGCGTCCATCAGCGAAAGTGTCTCGTCCTGCGAAAAGACCTTGTCGATGATCGTGATATCCGCGCCCTTCGCGGCTTCACGCAACTCCTGAATCTGCACCGGATGTCGATCGCCAAAAGACGTCTTCAGCACGAGAGCAGCACGCTCCGAACCAGAAAACGCCTGTTTGAATGCCTTGATCAAGCCTAGCGGATTCTTGCGCTCCATCACACTCATCATATGGAACGTGAACAGGAACGTGAATTTACCTTCGGCTTGAACACCGAAGTCCGCGAGACTGCGCTTCTTGAATGCACCAAGCCGCACGCCGGGGAAGAACGTGTGAACCGGAACGTTAAAGCGTGCCTTCAGGCCTTCCGCCACGAAGCGCGTCGCAGTCCAGAGTTCATCCACGCCTCGACCTTCCTGCAGCCACACCTCCGGAATCTGCTCCAGTTCCCAGTACCAATAGCCGACGCGATAGGTCCGCGGACCGCGTTCATGAAGGTCCGATCGTGCGTAGGCGCGCTGGAAGAACGGCTCTGGCTGCACGTGAATCAGCGTGGTGTCGAATAACTCCATACCCGCGAACGCCGCGTGATTCGGGTCGTCATTCTTGTCGGTTCGCATGTCGCGCAACGAAGTCATCACACCCGCGTGGCGTAGACCCGCTTCGAGCGCTTCGACCGAGGTGCGCAGGCCCGACGGATAGCAGAAGTGACCGATGATGTTCAGGCCATCTCCAGACAACTCCTGTGCGGTTTCTGCGACGGGGCACGAGTGCATCCACTCGCGCACGTCGTCGTCAAGACGCGCCTGAGGAGCTTTCAGCCACGAGACAAACCGCTCCGCCGCCTCGCGATCGGTGAGCACGTCCGGATGCTCCGCTTGCCAGTCTTCGCGGATCCAGTACGTCAGACGAATCTGCTGCGCCGGCGTCAGGTCGACAGGCCAGGCATACGGATCCGCCCACTGCGCGGCAATCTGATATCGCTCCGCAAACCACGTCGCGAATGCCTTACGGCCAAATACCGTCAGGCCATTGGGATACAGGGCTTGCCATGCCGGCGTGAATTGCCACGTCCGCACCAGTTCCGCGGCCGGGTTTTCCGCACCCGACAGGAAGAACCACCAGATTTCTTCAAGGCGGAGCTTGTCTTCCACGCGGCCATTGCGCGCCACCCAACGGAATAGACCGCTTCGCCCGGCCGGTGTCAAGCCCAGCGGATGTGCGGCACGCAGATCCTCGCGAGCAAGGAAGCACTGACGCACGCGTCGGCCCGGATCTTCGGCCAACGCCGCCGCGATCTGCTTGCGCGCGTTCGCCGCGAGATGCAATTCATCGCCGCCCTCGGCTTCGATCCATTTGGCGAAACGCCCCGAAGCACCAGCGGAAAGTGCATGCGGGAAGCGTTGGCGCAGATCCAGACGGCTGCGCAGCAGGTCGACACAGAAACGTACAGCCGACCATTTGTCGACGATCTGATCGTGTCGCTGCGGCGGCCAGAACAACGCAGCATGCGGCAGATCGGCGAGGGACGTGACCGCGTAGTCGTCGAATAGGTCGAGCTCGGGCCGCACGAGTTGGGTCTGGAGCAAATCGGCAGCGATACGGCGGAAACTCTCCGTCGTCGTCGGGTCGGAACCGAGACGCAAGCTGGGAATACCCAAGGTGCCGCTCAATCCCGGATGGAAATACGGATCGTCTTCGACACCCAGACGGCGGATGTCGAATGCACTGCGCCTGAGATCGTCCGTCGGGTTGCTGTGCCCCCGCGTAGCGCCCTCATGGTGTACGAGTCGTGCGAATGGTGCATACGCAGTCCGATACCCCGCTCTCCACGCCCGCAGGCACAAGGCTACATCGCTATTCGCGATGTCATAGGCCTCGTCAAACCCGGCAACGCGCGTAAATACTTCGCGGCGCACGAGCTGGCACGCTCCCATGATCGAAAGCCAGTTGCGCGGGTGACTGGGCGAACCGAAAACGCCCCACTCCGTCTCGTTGGCACTGCGGAACGCGAGCCCGCAGAGATGCATGCCGACAACGACACCTGCATGCTGGAGCTCACCGCTCGGGTACACGAGCTTGGTTCCAACCACGCCCACGCCGGGCCGCATGCCAAATCGCACGAGTTCGGAAAGCCAGTCCGGCGAGACGATTTCAATGTCGTTGTTCAGGAACAGCAGCAGATCGCCGCGCGCATACGTGGCTCCGTAATTGCAGGCAGCCGAATAGTTGAACTTCTTGTTGAAGTGAACGATGCGCACATTGGGCCGGCCTCGCCACTGTTCGTATAGCGCCAATGTCTCGGCCTCCGTGGAGCCCGTATCGACAATGACAAGTTCCCAGTTCGTATAAGCCGTGTGGTTGAAGATGCCGTCAACGCACATCTGCAACAGTTCGTGCTTGTTCTTTGTCGGGATGACGATCGATACAAGCGGCGCTTGCGCAATGTCCCACGTCGAACGCTGCGTGCCATCCGCCAGTGTCTCTACGGTCGCGTCGATCCCCTGCGTCGACCAGAATGCTTTGATGGCGCGTTCATGCGCGTGCGCGTTACCCGTTCCCGGACGCGGGCGATCCCGATCCGAATTCGACGAACGATGACACAGCACTCGAGTAACACGGCGAATCGAATCGGTACGCGATGTGACTCGCAGGTTCAGATCCCATTCGGCAGCAGCACCTGCGTCGGCAGCGATACCGCCGGCTTCGAGCACCGTGGTGCGGCGCAGCAAGGTCAGGCGGCCAAAATAGTTGAATGCATACAGCAGGTCCGGCGACCATCCCGGCTTGAAAAAGGGTTCGCCGCGCTCGCCGACTGCAGACATGACGTCCTCGTCGCCATAGAACACATCGGCAAGCGGATCGTCGATAACCACCGCGGCCAGATCGTTCAGCGCATAGGGCGCGACAACATCACCTGCGTCGATAATCGCTACAAACGTTCCATCGGCTTCGCCGACGAGGTCCGCCAGCACGCCAGCCTTGTCGCCCGCCCGAGACTCGACGCTCCGGATGCGCTCGTCGCCGTCTGCCAGTTGTTTGAGCGCGTTACGAACGCCGGCGTCCGCATCGGGGGCGAGGCCAACCAGCACGCCCCATTGCGGTAGCAGTTGCCGTCGCACGGAGTCGATACTCCGCGCGAGATCGGAAACCTGAGTAATGCTGGTAGCCGCAACCAGGAACGTCACGGCAAAACCCGCCTCCTGCGCTGCCTGCGCGCTGACGATGACGCGAGAGTCCTGCTGCTCGCGTTCTTCAATCCATTGCGCATAATCTGCCGAAGTTGCGCGCTTGATCAGCGCCGCGCCTGCCGCCGAACCCACACGAGCGGCGGCGCTGCCGCCATGCTGCGCCTCGGACAGCTTGCGCTGTTCGAGGAACCGGGCGCGCGCCCCCATCTTCCAGGGCGTCGCGGCCCAGTAGGCCGCCTTTGCTACCTTGCGTGCACGATGACGCAACGACGGCGAAATCTGCGCAGCGACACTGCGCAGCGGACGCGTCGCGCGCCAGATCGTGGAAGCCGCGATCGCGTCGCGCTGCTGCACGGCGTCGCGAGCGAGTTGCTCCGAACCGCGCAACACGGAAGTCAAACGTGCCACTTCAGCCGAAAGATTCTGCGCTTGCGCGAGTGCGTTGGCCAGGCGCTCCTCATCTTCCTGATGCGTATCGGCCTGAGTTCGAGCCTGATGGCGCTGCGCTTCAAGTGCCGCGAGTGCTTCGTTCAACGTAGCGATACGCCCATTGAGATCGGCGTTCTGCTGGGCCAATTCCGCGTACTGTGCGCCCAGATCGGAATTGAGCCGGCTGGCGTTTTCCCCCTCCGCGGCGCGCACGCGATTCAATTCAACGATATGCGCATCGCGGGCATTGAGCGCGTCGCGCAATTCCCGTTCGGTGGCGTCGAGCTGCCAGCGTTTGCCAATCGTTTCGATGGTCGTTCTCACGGCGTGAATCTTGCCGGGCTCGCGCAGCGAGCACAGCTCGTTCACATGGCGCGGCGCGTCGCGTCCCACACACAGCACACCCAGGCCGAACGAATGGAGGAATTCGAAACCGGGATACTGCTCGCAAAGCTCCGCCCAGAGTTGCCACACACCGAAGTCACGTTCGTGTACGTTCGTGTCATGGAACAGCACAATCGCACGATCGGAAAGCTTCGGCTTCCAGCTCTCGAAGTCGTGCTTCACCGCCTCGTACGTGTGCAACCCGTCGATGTGAAGAAGGTCGACCGAACCGTCTTCGAACATTTCGAGCGCGTCGTCGAAGCGGCGGCGCAATAACGTCGAAAACGAGCCGAACCGGCGATCGTGAAATCGCTGCCAATCGGTGTAGGTCGAATTGTCGTAGTGACCGGCATGCTCGTCGCCTTCCCACGTATCGATAGCGAAGCAACGGGTAGAGAGATCGAGACGTTCAATTGCCTGGCAGAACGCGGTATACGAGATGCCCGCATGAGTGCCGAGTTCGACAAACGTGCGAGGGCGCGCCGCCCAGGTCACCCAGTGCGCGAACGGAATATGACCAAACCACGCGCTTGCCCGATCGAGCCGCTCGGCTGACCAGAACAACGGCGCCAGGGCCGGCTCGGAAAGGGCTTGCACCATCGATCCGAAGACGGTTTCCTGCGACTCCGTCTCAGTCGGGGCAGGTTCCAGCGCAGTCGTGACGTCAGTAATTTTGGACAGGCTCATACGTGTCGGCGGTATCCGCTAAAAGATTCAGACAGGAATTCGGGTGACCACGAATCGTGCGGGATCAGGCCGCAGCCTGTTGTCCGGCTCGCTGTAGATCGACGCGTTGAACGTCCTTCACCTCGCCATGTTCAAGCGTGACTTTCATATTGCACAACTCATCGATGATCTTCGGATTGTGCGACGCGAGCACCATGATGCTGGCCTGACCCACAAATGTCTTCATCCGCTCTTCGGCTTTCTGGATGAAAGACGCATCGCCGACGCTCAGCCACTCGTCCATCAGGAGAACATCCGCCGGCACGCTCGTCACGATCGAGAACGCCAGACGGAGCACCATACCGCTCGAATAGGTGCGCACTGGCATGCTGAGATAATCGCCCAATTCTGAAAACTCGGCGATTTCCGGCGTGAGGCGCTTCATTTCAGCCTTCGTCGCACCGAGAATCAGGCCGCGGAGTAAAATGTTTTCATAGCCCGTGGCTTCATAGTCGAGCCCCAATGTCACGTCTAGCAGGCTCGTCACGCGACCGGCTTGCATGAAGCTGCCGAAGGTCGGTTCGTAAATACCCGCAAGCATGCGTAGCAACGTCGTTTTGCCCGCGCCGTTGTGACCCACCAAACCCACGCGATCACCCGCGTTGATGTCGAGCGTAACGTTTCGCAGTGCCTGAACCACCGTGATATGGCGGCTATTCGACGCGATGCGACCACCGGTCGCCGCCGACAGCACCATCTGCTTGAGCGAGCGATTGCCAGCCCCGTAGACGGGCAGATGCAAGCTGCAGTCATTCAAACGCAAATAAGCCATAGATCAAATCCAGAACGCCACACGCGAGCGAAAACGAATGAACAGAGGGATCGCAACCACATAAAGGCCGACCGTGACGAGGATTGCTCCCAGGTATGCCGAACTATCCGGCAAGGTCCCGTAGATCGGGCCCCGTACGAGCTCCATGAACATATAAAGCGGATTGAAGTGCGCGATGTAGGCACGCGTACCCAACGCCTCGGGCTTCCACAGGATAGGCGTGAGGAAGAACGCCAGTTGCACCACGCTGGCCACGATAGGTTGCATATCGCGAAAGCGCGTGCAGAAAATGCCCAGAATAATACCGGCGGGAAACGCCGCGACAACGATCAGCAGCAACCCCGGAATAGCCAGCAGCCATTCGAGTTTCGGCACGATCCCCGCGTACAGCATGATCGGGACGTACGCCAGGACATTGTGGAAGAAAATAATGAGGTTGCGATAAATCCCACGCAGGATATGCAACGTCAAGGGCAGCTTGACGGATCGAATGATGCCTTCCGATGCGACAAACGAAGACCCTCCTTCGAGGATCAGCGTTGAAATGAGCCCCCAGGTAATAATGCCAAGCGCGAGATACGGCACGAAGCTGCGCACATCCTGCTTGAGCAACGCGCCGTAGAGCGGCCCCATCCCGGCAATCGTCACAAGCATCGTGAGCGTGATCCAGAAAGGTCCCAAAGCCGAGCGGCGGTAGCGCTGGCGGATGTCCTGCCAGCCCAGAGCGGACCACACAGGCCACGCAGTCACACCATCAACGATATCGCGGAAGGCAATGGATGTACGACTGGCGGTTCGGCTAGCCGATACGCTTATATTCATCTGAAATCCTATGAAACTCGAAGCGTCGAAGAACGCTGATTCGCGACTTGCCTCATATGAATGAGGCAGTGACTTGATGGCCGCGCGCCCGACTCCAGCGCGTCTGCGACATGACGAGGGGGCAACAAGACCAACATGCTCCGCTCAAGCGAAACAAGAATTGTAACGTCCCCAACCTCATCTTCCAACGCCGCAGCCCTTCTCCCGACCATAGCTTTACCGTTGCTAACAAATGCTACCAAACAGAAAGACGCGTAACGATTGCAAGCACGGTTCGAAGGATTTTTCCTTACATTACGCTAACTTACCAACCCTCGGTGGCGACGCCAGTGAGAATTGCGGCTGATCGAGGCTTAGCGAAAGATTGGGGTTGTATGCAGGATCATGAGCAAGCAGCGCTCCCCAGCGCTCCTCCATCCAGCGCACCTCGGATACGAAACGTTGGTACTTGCGCGGATCCATATCCGATCCGCGGCTTGCCGACTCGTAATGATATAGATCGGCATGCGGGGTCCATGCATTTCGATAGCCAGCTTCTATTAAACGCAAACAGAAATCAACATCATTGAAAGCGACGGCCAGTTCCTCAGCGAGACCGCCGACGAGATCGTACGTTGACTTCCTTACAACGAGGCACGCAGCGGTGACAACGGAAAGATTCTGCGCCGCAACAGCCCGCCCGAAATACCCGGCATATCCGCGGCGGGCGCCGAGATGCAGATGTCCAGCAATGCCGCCCAGTCCGAGCAGCACACCCGCATGCTGTACCGTGTCATTCGGATACCAGAGCCGGGCGCCGATCGCCCCTGCGCCCGGCTGCGCCGCAAGGCCGACCATTTCGTTGAGCCAGTCGGGCGAAATCACCTCAATATCGTTGTTGAGCAGGCATAGATAAGTCCCTTTCGCGATACTCGCCGCACGATTATTCAGCGCAGAAAAATTGAAAGGGGAATCATCGCGTATCACCGTGACGTTCGGGCGTTGCGCAAGCTCGTTGAAGTACGCCAGCGTCTGCGCCTCGACGCTACCGTTGTCGACGAGAATGATCTCGTAGTTGCGGTACAACGTCTTATTGAAGATGCTTTCAATGCATTGCCGAGTGAGCTGCAAGCCATCCCGCGTCGGGATCACAATGGAAACGAGCGGTTGCGGCTGAGGCACAGCGTATCGAACGCGCAGCAAACGTGGACCGTCGGGCTGAATGTCCACCGTAGCATTGATGCCAAGGCGCTGCAGATGCTCCTGCACGGCGCGTTGCGCCGCCATGAGCGCATAAGGCTTCTCATCAGCGCTGCCCGCCGTGCTGCCCGGCACAATACGCCAGTGGTAAAGCACGTGAGGGATATGAACGACCCGATCATTGCCGCATCGCTCAAGACACCGCAACGCAAGGTCATAGTCTTGACTGCCCTCAAACCCCTTGCGAAAGCCTCCGACCTCGCGAACGAGCGCCGTTTCGAACACGCCCAGATGCGAAAAAATATTGCGCGTGAGGAACAACAACGGATTCCAGTCTGGCTTGAAAAACGGTGCGCTGCGCTCGCCTTCCGGCGTCAATTTGTCCTCGTCGCTATAGAGCATGCGCGCGTCGGGATGTAGATCAAGATAGCGCGCGACCATGTACAAGGCATGGGGTGGCAGCAAGTCGTCGTGATCGAGCAGCGCGACGTACTCGCCGCTCGCCAACGCCAGCGCACTGTTGCTGGCCTCAGAAATATGTCCATTGATGTCGCGCAGCGCTAGCTTGATCCGATCGTCGCGCGCCGCCTCTTCACGTAGAACGCGGCGCACCGATTCGTCAGTGGAAGCATCGTCGGCAATGCAAAGCTCCCAGTTCGCATAGAACTGGGCGCGCATGGAACCAATCATCTCGCGCAGCAAGCGCTCGTCGCTATTGAACGTCGGCACAAGCACCGAAATACGCGGACGACGCCGGAACTGTGCGATTGCGGCATCGATCACCGTGCGATCCGCGTCCGTGACGGTGTCGTACTGCTCGATCCAGTCCCGGTAAACGCTTTCAGGCGGCGGCGCTTCCGCAAAGCTGGCCCCGCGCCCGAGTGCTCGCAGGCGTCGAATCAAACCTTGCGCGCCCTCTCGCCGTACGAGCCCGCCATACCAGGCAATCGCCCCTGCGTAGCCTCCACGCACCTGTGCTTGCCGCGACAGCATATCGGAGACGCTTCGCACGATCGCGGCCACTCGCGAGATTTTCCGCAGCGGCGCAGTGGCTCGCCACGACCAGGATTCGCGCATTGCCGCAATCTCGACTTCGAGTTCTGCGACGCGATAGGTCAACGAGGAGACGGCCTCCGCTTCGCTGAGTGCATCGCGCAATTGAGCTTCGAGTTGAGCAATACGTGCCGCATCTGCGCCCGACTCCGTG
This sequence comes from Paraburkholderia sp. J67, assembly GCF_905220265.1. Taxonomy (NCBI): domain Bacteria; kingdom Pseudomonadati; phylum Pseudomonadota; class Betaproteobacteria; order Burkholderiales; family Burkholderiaceae; genus Paraburkholderia; species Paraburkholderia sp. J67. The sequence continues at coordinate 292,215 of NZ_CAJMZK010000002.1, read as the reverse complement.
CACTCGGTGCGTTGCGCGCCGAGTGCCTCACTCGATACCTCGGTCCGATTGTCGTCAGAATTCATAAGCCAATAGTTGATCGCCGACCACTCGATGCACGAAGTGTCGTGGCCCGACATGTCACACATCGGCGTTGTGAAATTTTATTTACCGCGCTGGCGCCCGTGCAGATCTGCGAAGGATCCAAGACGCCCGCACAGTCCGTCCCACATGCCACGAAACGCCATGCGGAGATGCTGGCTGCGCTCGGAGGGCAGGAACAGATAAATCATCAGCCGCACCGGAAACTTGACCATCTCCGTCGACTTCCACGACCACGGCACGTAAGCCCTGCCAAACAACGCCACTGCGTTGCGGAACAGGTAATAGTGGCGCAAGGGACTGTGCATGGGATACGGGCGACCGAAGATGCGCACGGGCTCGCCGCCCAGTTCGTGCGCCATGGTGATCCACGGCACGCCGAGCAGCCGGTAGCCCGCCCGCTTCGCACGAATACACCACTCGAGATCGACGAAATCGATGAACAGCGCATCGTCCATCGGACCGACGTCGGCCCAGCAGTCGAGCGCGATGCACGACCCCGACGTAATCACGAAATCCACGTCGATCGGGCTTGTCCCACTGGCGGCCACACGCTTCAGACTGAACGGACGAAAACGTACGAAGGGTGCAACGCCGCCCAGACGCGCGTCATCGTAAGCCGGGGCCACGAGCGCAACGCACTCGCCGCGAGCGAGTAGACCGGCGAGTACGATGGGGAGTTGTTCGATGAGCTGATCCTGCGGTTCGCTATCCTGATCGAACAGAAGCGCGTGCGCACAGCCCATCTCCCGCAACGCGGCGACGCCTTGATTGAGCGCCGTCGCCACGCCGACGTTTTCGCCGTTCGGCACGTAATGCACGGACGGATCCAGACCCGCCACGGCATACTGGCCCGGCGTATTGTCGATCACGACGCAACGCGTCTTCACGGCGAGCCGGTTCGCGCGTGCCACGCACGCGTCGTCAGGATGGTAGAAAACGACGATCGCGCCCGTGCGCTCCGCTTGTGCGCCGCGCGTCAAATGGCCCTCATGCAGAGATCGAGTGCGACTTCCCAGTCCGGTGCACGCAAGCCGAAGTGCTGCATCAGCTTCGCATTCGACATGCGCGAATTGGCCGGACGGCTTGCTGGCGTGGAGTACGCGCTAGCAGGAATCGGCTTCACCGTGGGCTTTTTTTCGAGTTTCGAGAGACGGAAAATCGCCTCGGCGAAGCCGTGCCACGACGTCGATCCGGACGCGCACAGGTGATAAACGCCCGAATGTTCCTGCCACCACTCGTCCTGGCCAGCCGCACCCGCGCCAATTGCCTGCGACACCACGTCGGCGCTCAGGGTAGCAATCGTATTGGACCAGGTCGGCGCGCCAATCTGATCCGCGACGACATTCAGCTCCGCTCGCTCGGCGCCCAGGCGCAGCATGGTCAGCAGAAAGTTCTTTCCGCGCGCGCCATACACCCAGCTCGTACGAAAGATCAGATGCGAGCAACCCGATGCCGCAATAGCCTGCTCGCCGGCCAGCTTGGTCTTGCCGTAAACGTTCTGCGGATCGACCGGATCGTCTTCCACATAGGCACCGTCTTTCGTGCCGGCAAAAACGTAGTCGGTCGAGTAGTGAATCATCGCCGCGCCGATGCGCTTCGCCTCTTCGGCCAGCACAGCAGGCACTTCGGCGTTCAGACGCGTGGCGCCCGCGACATCGGACTCCGCCAGATCGACGGCCGTGTAGGCGGCCGGATTCACGATCAGGCTGGGCTTCACCTCCCGCACGACATCCCGCACCTGGTCAATGCGCGACAAGTCGAGACGACTGCGATCAAGAGCGACCACCTTGCCGAGCCCCTGAAGACTGCGCTCCAGCTCGAACCCCACCTGACCGTTGATGCCGGTCAGCAAGATCGTCTTTTGTTCCGACGTTCCCATGACACCCCTCACGCGAAACACTCGGCTTCGGCGAGCTTCTTGCCCGCCGCGTCCTTGGCCGCCAGCAGCGGCTCGAAGTCGATCGGCCATTCGATACCGACGGCCGGATCGTTCCAGACGATGCTGCGCTCGTGCTCGGGATACCAGTAGTCGGTCGTCTTGTAGAGGAATTGCGCCGATTCCGACAGCACGACGAAACCGTGTGCGAAACCAGGCGGTACCCACAACTGGCGATGGTTTTCCGTCGACAAATGTACACCGACCCATTTGCCGAAGTTCGGCGAGCTTTTGCGGATGTCGACGGCGACGTCGAACACTTCGCCTTCCACCACGCGCACGAGCTTGCCCTGCGCGTGCTGGATCTGATAGTGCAGACCGCGCAGCACGCCCTTCGCCGAACGCGAATGGTTGTCCTGAACGAATTCGACGCCCGGCGCCACCAACTCGGCGAACTCGCGACCGTTGAAGCTTTCGTAAAAGTAGCCGCGCGCGTCGCCGAACACCTTCGGCTCGATGATCTTGACTTCCGGCAGTGCCGTTGCCGTTACCGTGATGGCCATGCGACCTGATCCGTAAGAAGGTTCAACAAATACTTGCCGTAGCCGTTCTTCGAGAGCGGTGCTGCAAGCTTCTGGAGTTGCTCTGCGTCAATCCATTGCTGGCGATACGCAATCTCTTCCGGGCACGCGACCACGAGACCTTGACGCTTCTGCAACGTTGCAATAAACGTCGCCGCCTCGATCAGCGAATCGTGCGTGCCGGTGTCGAGCCACGCATAGCCACGGCCCATGATCTCGACATTGAGCGCGCCATCGGCGAGATAGCGCGAGTTCACGTCGGTGATCTCCAGCTCGCCGCGCGGCGACGGCTTGATGTCCGCCGCGATGTCGCACACGCGGTTGTCGTAGAAATACAGCCCCGTGACCGCGTAGTTCGAGCGCGGCTGGGCAGGCTTCTCCTCGATCGACAGCGCGCGGAAGCCCTTGTCGAACTCGACCACGCCGTAACGCTCGGGATCCTGCACGTGATAGGCGAACACCGTCGCGCCCGACTCCTGCGCGGTGGCGCGCTCGAGCTGCTTCGCCAGATCGTGACCGTAAAAAATGTTGTCGCCGAGAATCAGCGCCGACGGATCGTTGCCGACGAATTCCTTGCCGATGATGAACGCCTGCGCGAGGCCATCCGGGGACGGCTGCACCGCATACTGGATGTTCATGCCCCACTGGCTGCCGTCGCCGAGCATCGACTCGAAGCGCGGCGTGTCCTGCGGCGTCGAGATGATGAGCACGTCGCGAATGCCCGCGATCATCAGCGTCGACAGCGGGTAGTAAATCATCGGCTTGTCGTAGACCGGCAGCAACTGCTTCGACACCGCATGGGTGATCGGATAGAGCCGCGTGCCGGATCCGCCGGCGAGAATAATGCCTTTGCGTGCCATTTGATCCGCCCTTACGTGCGCTGCGCGTAGTTCGTGTCGACCCACTTGAGATAGTCGCCCGAGGCGACTTCGTCGGCCCACGCCTGGTTGTCGAGGTACCAGCGCACCGTCTTCGCGAGACCGGTTTCGAAGGTTTCTGCAGGCTTCCAGCCGAGTTCGCGTTCGAGCTTGCGTGCGTCGATCGCGTAGCGACGGTCGTGGCCGGGGCGATCCGTCACGTAAGTGATCTGGTCGCGGTACGAGCCTGCGGCCTTCGGTCGCTGTGCGTCGAGCAGGTCGCACAGCGTATGCACGACTTCGAGGTTCTTCTTCTCGTTCCAGCCGCCAACGTTATACGTTTCACCGTTCTGGCCGCGCGCGAGCACTTCGCGGATCGCGCTGCAGTGGTCGCCCACGTAGAGCCAGTCGCGCACGTTTTGCCCATCGCCGTAGACCGGCAGCGGCTTGCCCGCGAGCGCATTCGCAATCATCAGCGGGATAAGCTTTTCGGGGAACTGGTACGGACCGTAGTTGTTCGAGCAGTTCGTCGTGAGCGTCGGCAGACCGTAGGTATGGTGGTACGCGCGCACGAGATGATCGGAACCGGCCTTGGTCGCTGAGTACGGGCTGTTGGGCGCGTAGGGCGTGGTTTCCGAGAATTGCGGATCGGTCGCGGACAGCGAGCCGAACACTTCATCGGTGGAGACGTGCAGGAAGCGGAAGGCGGTTTTCTCGGCCTCCGGCAAGGTGTTCCAGAACTGGCGCGCCGCTTCGAGCAACGTGAAGGTGCCGACCACATTAGTCTGAACAAAGTCTGCCGGACCGTGGATCGAGCGATCGACGTGGCTTTCGGCCGCGAAGTGCAGCACCGCGCGCGGCTTGTGTTCGGCAAAGAGGGCGTCGAGGGCTGCGCGATCGCAGATATCGACGCGCGCGAACACGTGCTTCGGATTGTCCTTCAGGGATTGCAAGGTCCCAAGATTGCCCGCGTAGGTCAGCTTGTCTACGTTCAGAATAGCTTCGTCGGAGTGACGAAACCAGTCAAGCACAAAGTTGGCGCCGATAAAACCGGCGCCGCCCGTTACCAGAATCATGAGGTTCCTTTTTCAGGTACTGCCGCAGGAAAGTACGCCAGCGTTTGATGTTCTTTGTCTGACACGGCAAGAATCACCCGGATTCCCCCTCCGCCGACGAATGATTTAATCGGTAGCAGGAATTATAAAGCGGCGCCAGGCAAATACCAGCCTGCTCACAACCTGCAACATAACGAGACAAGATAACTCGCAATTATGCGAATTCCATAAAATCTTTCTGATTGTGTACGCCATCCCACAGATTCTTTGTTGGTGGGCATTGCCTCTCGCAAACGAGAAAGCCTCCCCCCAGATCCGCCCCCAAGATAGCTGGCACCGCGCTCGCAGCACGGCTCCCCCATTCACAAGCAATTCCCCAAAAGCGGGTAACATGGCTCGCTTGTCCTAGTACCGCCCTGTCCATGCGCGCCGTTGCGGCCGCGCCGAATCGTAATGAAAGACAACGTCTCAACACGCCTCGTCCCGCTCGCTTTCGGCGACCTGCAGGGTTGCCACACCCAATTCCGCGAATTGCTCATCAAGGCGGCCCCGCCGGCCGGCACGCCGCTCTGGTTTGCTGGCGATCTGGTCAACCGCGGTGCCGACTCGCTCGCCACCTTGCGCGACGTCATGTCGATGGGGGAATCCGCGGTGCCCGTGCTGGGCAATCACGACCTGCATCTGCTCGCGGTGTCCGCTGGCATCCGCAGTTCCAAGAAAGGCGACACGATTGGCCAGATTCTCGATGCGCCTGACGCCGAAGATCTGCTGCATTGGGTGCGCCACCAGCCGCTCGCGCATTACGAAAACGGTATGTTGATGGTGCATGCGGGCGTGCTGCCGCAGTGGGACGTGCACCTCGTGCTCGAACTCGCTGACGAGCTTCAGCGCGCGTTGCGCGCGCCGAACTGGAAGGAAACGCTCGCCGGACTCTACGGCAATCAGCCTAATCGTTGGTCTAACCGACTCAAGGGCATCGAGCGACTACGCGTCACGTGCAGCGCGCTCACGCGTATCCGCTTCTGCAATGCGCAGGGCGAAATGGACTTCTCGACGAGCGGTGGCCTCGGCTCGGCGCCTGCGGGTCAGATGCCGTGGTTCGACGTGCCGGATCGCAAGACCCGCGACATCACGGTGGTGTTTGGCCACTGGGCGTCGCTCGGCCTTACGCTGCGCGACAATTTGATCGGACTCGACTCGGGCTGCGTCTGGGGCGAGCGCCTTTCCGCTGTGCGTCTCGCCGCTTCATCCGCCGAGCGCACGCTCACCCAGGTCGATTGCACCACCTGCCGGGTCAGCAACTGAGCGACCCACTGCGCTGAACGCGCAGTGGTATTCAGTTACGCTCAGCCGCATCCAGACTCGGGCCAAGGCCCAGCATCCAGCGCACCGTATCGTCGAACGGAATCGGTTGCGCCTCGGGAACCTTGGCCAGCAACCGCGCCGGCGAACCAACCAGCGTCTTCACATCGGTCTTGCGCACGAACGCGGGATTCACCTCGACGCGAATCTCGTGGCCGGTCAACTCGCCACACAGCGCGAGGATCTGCGCCAGCGAATACGGCTGCCCCGTGCAGACGTTGAACGTTTCACCGGCCACCTCCGATTCGAGCAACGCGCCATAGACTTGCGCGACAAAGCGCACGTCCGAGAAATCGCGCGCCACGTCGATATTGCCAAGCGAAATGACCGGCTCACGCCGCAGGAAGTGGGACACGATCTTCGGCACGAGGAAACGCTCCGACTGCCCGACACCCGTATAGTTGAACGGCCGCGTGATAACGATCGGCAAACGCTCGAACCACGTGCGCACCATCGCCTCCATCGCCATCTTGCTTGCCGCATAGTGGTTGACGGGCGTGAGCGGAAAGCTTTCGTCGATCGCGTCGGATTCCACGTTGCCGTAGACGTTCGCACTGCTGGCGATGAGGATCTTGCGCGGCGTGTGGCCCACGTCCTCGCACGCCTGAAGCAGATTGAGCGTGCCGAGCACGTTCACATGGTAGAACTCGAGATCGTTGGCGTGGCCGACGAAACTGATCGCGGCAAGATGCACGATGTAATCGGGCCGAACTTCCTCGATCACGCGCCGACATTGTTCGAGCGATGTGATATCGAACCCGCTGCCTTGCGAATCGACCGAGGACGCATCGGCGCGCGAGCCGGACACCACCGTGTGACCGGCGGCGCGCAGTACATCCGCCAGATAGACGCCCGTGAAACCTCGCAGGCCTGTCACCAAGGTACGGACGGGCGCACCAGATCGCGATGTCATACTCAACTCTCCTAACAGACTCTTGACTGCACGACGACCGGCGATATGCCGGTCAATGCAAACTCGCCGCTTCAGGGACGCACACGCGACGAAACAGCTTCCAGCTCCCCGGTAGACAGTCGGGTATCGGGCAATGCGCTGCCAGCCATAGCCGTCCCCCGCATCCCCTCCAACGCCGCCCCCACCGCTTCCTGCGCACGCGCCGCCAGCTTACGCCGATCGTCGCCCGGCTCTAGCGCCTCGCCCACATACACATGCGCCGTAATCGGTCCGCTCTTGAGCATCGCATCGAGCGAGTCCTTGAGCGACAGATCGTCGATATACGCGGGCGCCGTCGACTGCCGGCCCTGCGCATCCTCATACATGATGCAGATCGGCTGCACCGGCCGCCCCGCCGACACCGGCGCCTGGAACATATTCGAGTGAAACGGCTTGAGCCCGAGCCCATCGGTCGTGGTGCCTTCCGGGAACACGCACATCAGCTCGCCCCGCTCCAGCCGCGAGGCCAGTTCGTGCATGATGCGGCGCGCCTCGCTACGCTTCTCGCGCTCGATGAACACCGTATCGAGATTCGCCGCAAACCAGCCGATAAGCGGCCATTGGCGCACCTCGGCCTTGGAGACGAACGGTGTCGGCCGCCACGCGTTGATCACGTAGATGTCGATCCACGAAATATGGTTGCTGACGACGAGCGCGCCTGCATCGAGGCGCGCCGAGTCGTTATGCACGACGAGCTTCATGCCGCACAGGGCGAGCATCCTGAGCGACCAGGCGCGGTTCATGGCGTGGCGCTGTTCCGGCGTGGCGCGCGGAAAACGCACGCCGACGGTCCAGGCGCCGCGCAGCAGATGGCCGAGCAGACGGGCTTTGGTGAAGAAGAGACTCATGGCTGGGTCAGTATCGATGTCGGTCGCAACGTGCGTCGGTGGTGCTCAGTGGCGCTCGAAGCCGATGCGCCCTGCCACCAGCGTCGCGCGCACCACGGCGGGCAGTTCGTAGCCGAGGAACGGCGTATTGTGCCCCTGGCTCCGGAGCGCGCGCGGTTCGACCTGCCAATGCGCGTGCGCGTCGAACACGCAAAGATCGGCGCTCGCGCCTACCGCGATACGCCCCACGTCCTTGCCGATCACCGTAGCCGGCGCCGAGGTGATGCGCGCGAGCGCCTTCGCCAGCGGCACGTTCGCTTCCTGCGCCCACTTCACCGTGAGCGAGAGCAGCAGCTCCAGCCCGGTCGCACCAGGCGTGGCCTCAGCGAACGGCAGCAGCTTCTCGTCGTCGTCCACGGGCGTGTGCTGCGAGCAGATCGCGTCGATGGTGCCGTCGGCGACGCCCGCGCGAATCGCTTCGCGATCGCGCTGCTGACGCAGCGGCGGGTCGAGCCGGAACTGCGCGTCGAAGTAGCCGATGTCCGTGTCGGTCAGATGCAGATGATTCGCGGTGACGTCGCAGGTCACGGGCAGGCCTTCGGCCTTCGCCGCGCGCACCAGTTCCACGCCCGCCGCCGACGACAGATGCTGGACATGCACGCGCGCGCCCGTCACGCGCATCAGTTCGAACAGCGTGAAGAGCGCGATGGTCTCCGCACTGACCGGCACGCCCGACAGCCCCAGGCGCGACGCGAGCGCGCCGCTCGCAGCCACGCCGCCCTTCGACAGAAACGGGTCCTGCGGACGCAGCCACACCGGGTAGCCGTAGGTGCTCGCGTATTGCAATGCGCGCAGCAGCACCTGGGTATCGGCGATCGGCGAATCGGCCTGCGTGAAGCCGATGCAGCCCGCCTCGGTGAGCGAGACCATCTCCGTGATCACGGCGCCCTTGAGGCCCACCGTGAGCGCACCGAGCGGATGCACGTTCGCGCGTTCGAGCTTGCCCGCACGGTACTTGAGCATTTCGACAAGACCTGCTTCGTCGAGCACGGGGTCGGTGTCCGGAGGACACACGAGGCTCGTCACGCCGCCCGCGAGCGCAGCATGCATTTCCGAGTCGAGCGTCGCCTTGTGCTCGTAGCCCGGCTCGCGCAGACGCGCGCTCAGATCGACGAAGCCCGGCGCGACCATCAGGCCGCGCGCGTCGATCGTCCTGTCCGCCTGAAAACCTGCGGGCGCCGCGCCGACTGCCGCGATCCTGCCCGCTTCGATGAATACGTCCTGCTGCTGTTCGGTGCCCGCCACCGGGTCGATCAGCGTGCCGCCTTGAATATGGATCTTCATGCGCTGCCCTATTCCCACCAATGCCAATCGTTATCAGCCTTTATCGGCCGTTATTCGCTCGTACCCGCGACGATGCCCATGACCGCCATGCGCACCGCGATGCCGAAGCTCACCTGATCGAGGATCACCGATTGCGGGCCGTCCGCGACCTGCGAGTCGATTTCGACGCCACGATTCATCGGCCCCGGATGCATCACGATTGCATCGGGCGCGGCGAGCGCGAGGCGCTCGGGCGTGAGGCCCCAGCTCTTGAAATACTCCTGCGCCGACGGCAGCAACGCACCGCTCATGCGCTCGTTCTGCAAGCGCAGCATGATGATGACGTCCACATCCTTCAGACCTTCGTCGAGGTTGTGGAACACGCGCACACCCATCTGCTCCAGACCGCCCGGCAGCAACGTGCGCGGGCCGATCGCGCGCACTTCCGGCACGCCGAGCGTGGTGAGCGCGTGAATGTCCGAGCGCGCGACGCGCGAGTGCAGGATGTCGCCGACGATCGCCACGCGCAGATTCGTGAAATCGCGCTTGTAGTGGCGGATCGTGTACATGTCGAGCAGCCCTTGCGTCGGGTGCGCGTGACGACCATCGCCGGCGTTGATCACGTGCACGTGCGGCGCGCAGTGTTCGGCGATCAGATAGGGCGCGCCACTCGACGCGTGACGCACTACGAACATATCGGCATGCATCGCCGAGAGGTTGCCGATCGTGTCGAGCAGCGACTCGCCCTTGCTCGTCGACGAGGCGTTGATGTTCAGGTTCAGCACATCCGCCGACAGTCGCTTGGCCGCGATCTCGAACGTGGTGCGCGTGCGCGTCGAGTTCTCGAAGAACAGATTGAATACCGACTTGCCGCGCAGCAGCGGCACTTGCTTGACGTCGTGCTCGGGGCCGCTCACGAACTGCGTGGCGGTGTCGAGCACATGCGTGAGGATCGAGCGCGGCAAGCCCTCGATCGAGAGCAGATGCTTGAGTTCGCCGTTCTTCGTGAGTTGCGGATTGCCCTTCAGGAAGCCGTAGCGAAAGCGCTTGTCAGCGGCATCGGAGGCGGCGGCCGAAGCGGGCGTGGGCTGTGTGTTCATTGCTGGAGTCCTGCTCGAATGTCTTGCCAGGTCAATCTCAAAAGGTGTCCGGCATGGCGAGTCCGCCTGGATAGCGCGCATCACCTTGGCGGCGCTCAGGCGGGAGGGAGTTCGTCGAGGTATTGCTGGAGGATCACGCAGGCGGCTTCGGCATCGATATGCTCGGCGCGTTCGCCGCGCTCGCGCAGACGCGCTTCGGCATCGACGGACGAATAACGTTCGTCCACCCACACCACGGGCAGATTGAAACGGCCATTGAGTTGATTGCCGAAGCGCTTTGCCTGCTTCGTCATGACGTGCGGCGTGCCGTCGGGATGACTCGGCAGGCCGACCACCAGCCGGTCGGGTTGCCACTCGCGCAACAGCGCGCTCACGGCTTCGAAACGGTAGTCGATGCTGCGGTTCTGGATCACGGTAAGCGCACGGGCGCTGCGCGTGAGCGCATTGCCGAGCGCCACGCCGATGCGTTTTTCGCCGTAATCGAAGGCCAGCAGGGTCGCCTCGTTGGCGCCTCGCCCCGCCACGCTCATGCGTGACCCGCTTCGCCCGAAAGCATCGTCGAGGAAATGCCGAGCAGCGCGAGCGCCGCTTCGAAGCGCTCTTCGGCCGGCACGTCGAACACGATCTTCGGGTCGGCTTCCACGGTGAGCCAGCCGTTCTTCGAGATTTCGTCCTCGAGTTGCCCCGCGCCCCAGCCGGCGTGGCCGAGCGTGAGCAGGAACTGCGCCGGGCCGCTGCCGTTGGCGACGGCTTCGAGCACGTCCTTCGACGTGGTCATCTCGAGGCCGCCCGGCACCGACATCGACGACGTATAGCTGCCGTCGGTTTTGGGCGGATGCAGCACGAAGCCGCGCTCGGTCTGCACCGGACCACCGAAGTAGACGGGCACGTGCAGCAGCGGTTCGATTTCGAGCTTGAGGTCGATGCGGGAGAACAGCGCTTCCAGATCGATATCCGTGGGACGATTGATCACGAGCCCGAGCGCGCCGCGCTCGGAATGATCGCAAAGGTAGACCACCGTTCCTGAAAACGTGGGGTCCGCCATGTTCGGCATGGCGATCAGGAACTGATTGGTCAGATTGATGCGATCGTTACTTTTAGACATGATTTGAATTCTAGCAAAGACGATACGGAATGGCGGCGGCCTGCCCGGCGCTCAAGCTGCCGGGCGCCCCGTAGCGCGGGGAATGAGTCACTCTAACATGCTGACGGGGCGCACCTGAAACGCTGCTTTGGCGAGTTCCGGCCGAGCTTGACGCGGCCTTGCCCCTGCCTTTTGGGTGCTCAGCGCGATGCAAGCGGCGCCGTCGCGCCCGCGCTATTCGCAATTGCCGCGCCGAGCGTGCGTACGGCCGCGCCTGCGTCGGGCTGGGCGACGCCCGCCGCGACCTTGTGCAGCATCGCGCGCAGCGCTTCGTTCGCGTGTTCGATCGCATCGGCGTCGGGCGCAGCTACGGCGGTTTCGCGTGCGGCCCCAAATATCGGGTTCTGGCTGCCGAGCGCAACCGCTGCGTGCGCCGTGCGCCGCCACGCCAGACCAAGCGCATCGGCCAGCAGCCCGACGTGGCCAAGGCCCAGCGCCCATGCCGCCGAGCCGATGCGGTACGCCGCTTCCGCCGCCACCAGCGCCGCGGCCGCGTCGGGCGGTGTCCCGGGGAGCCGCAGCGACAGCGCGCGCGTCTGGGTGCCGAGCGCGAGCATCGCCGCGTCGGCGGTCTGCAGGAAATCTTCGTAGGCATTGCCGTTGACGACGAGCGCACCGAGATCGCGCTGCGGCGCCACGCGGGTGGCCAGCGCATCGGCGCGCGCGCTGCCCGCTTCCCAGAGCGCCTCGGATGCCTGCGTGCCCGCCACATGCCAGTCGACGGTCAGGCCGTAGTCGTGCAGCAGTTCGACGTCGGCAGTGTCTTCGGCCGCCGCGCCGAATAGCGCGTAATCGCGCCACAGCAGCGCGAGCGCCGTGCGCACGAACGACTGCGGCACAACACGCAGGCCGTGCGCGTGCTCGCCGATCAGCAGGTTGCAGCGCGCATAGAAACGGCGGACATCTTCGTCGCCCCAGAACGTCGCACCGCGCCGCAACACGCGACCGCATGCAGAGGCGAGACGCCAAAAGTCGTAGGGATCAGAGCTCGTGAGTTCGGCGAAACAGGCGTCCATTTCGCCGAATGCGGCCTGGGCGAGCGCATCGGCGGCGCGGTTGCCATTCGACTGGCGTGTCTTCAGCGCGGGCAGGAGCGCAGCCTCGAAACGCGCACGGGCGCGAGCGAGGCGCTGCGCCGGCTGCGCGCGCAGTGTCGCGGCGACGATGGGCCGACCATGCAGCGCGACGTCCTCATAGGCGAGCGACACGCCCGGCGCGTACTCGGCGAGCGCATCGACAAGGGCGCGCTGACGCTCGTAAAGCGCCGGCGAGCAGGCCAATTCGCGCAAATTGTGACGTTCGAGCGCAGCCGCCAGCTCGGTCAAGGCGTCGCGAAACGCGTCGCGGATGTCGCTTTCGTCGGGTGCATCGTGGTCGTGCGCGGGGCGCGGCTGCATGCCGGGCGGTGGCGGCACAGGTACGTAAGCCGCCAGCGCGAGCGGCGAGGCGAGCAACAGGGTGTCGGCAAAACGCGCCGCCGCGAGCCAACCCGCATCGCGCAGCGTGCGCGCTGCCTGGCGCAGCGGGCGCGCGACGTCGCGTTGGGCGTCGAGCGCCTCGCCTGCCTGGGCCAGCGCGGCGTGTGCGAACGGCACATGGCCACCGCGCGGATTGGGGAGCGCTTCGAAGCGGGCGACTGACGATGAAAGAGGAGTCATGATGCAAAGACGGCGCCGTAAACGGTTGCGCACGGTGGCGGACGACTGCGGGCGATGCCGGCCCTGATGGGCTTCAAGCGGGTTTCAACCGGGTTTCAACACCCGACAATGACAGATTTCGCGTCATCGAGGCGCCCGGCTGGCCAGCCGCCCTGCATACACGCATGCAGCGCGCCGCCAGCAATTTGCACGCCTCGCACGAATGGCGACGCAACGTTCAAACAGCACATCTGGAAACGGCGTGCGGCTTGCCATGCCCTGCGGCAGTCCGCACCCGATAGATCACAGCGCGAACGGTATGCGCTCGCCAGAGAAAGCTTGAGAAATCAAACCAACGCCGAAGCGGCAAACGCCGGGCTCATGCCGCGCGCCACCCCGGCGGGATCGAGCTTGGCCTCAGATCTGGACCATCTCGAAGTCTTCCTTGCGTGCGCCGCACTCGGGGCAAGTCCAGTTAATCGGCACATCCTCCCAGCGCGTGCCGGGCGCAATGCCTTCGTCTGGCAAACCGGCTTCTTCATCGTAGATCCAGCCGCAGATCAGGCACATCCAGCTTCTATATTCCATTCTTATGCCGCGTCGAAAAGTCCAAAAAACCGCGCGTTGCTGCCCTCGGTGGAGCGCACGCGGACGGTCGGGAAAACTGCCTGGGAATCGGCCAGGAAAACTGCCTGGCCATGAGAGCCATGATGGTACCGTGTTGCCGTTTTTATGCCTAGCAACCGTGACACGGCCAGGTCGCTCGCCTGACTTTGCATCAAGACGCAAAAATCTCTCGCGGCCGCCAGGTCATCCGTCCCCCGCTTCGGCCGCCAGACGGCATAATGAACCGTAGACGTGCGCTGCCATTGCAGCAAAGTGGCGGCGATAGCTCGCGCGCAAGCGCATCCTGAACACAACGCTCACCGCAACACCGCCAGCAATCGCAGCGCAACGAGCCAACCCTTCTCTTCCCGTCAACGTCTATGCCCGGCGACACCCCTCCCATCGTCCTTTCCTTCGGCCTTTCCGATCCGACCGGCGGCAGCGGCCTGCAAGCCGACCTGCTGACGCTCGCGAGCATGGGCTGTCACGGCGTCAGCGTCCTCACGGGCTACACCGTGCGCGACTCGGCGGGCTGCGATGAAGTCACCGGTCTCGACCCGGAGACGGTTGCGTCCCAGGCGCGCATGCTGCTCGAAGACATGCCGGTGGCGGCCTTCAAGGTCGGCGCAGGCGCGCGCGCCGAAGTGGTGAGCGCGATCGCCGAAGTGGTCGCCGACTACGACGAAGTGCCGCTCGTGCTGGCGCCCGACTTCACGCTCGACGACGAGCACGTACTCGCCGCCGACGAACTTCGCGAGACCGTCACCGACCTGCTGGTGCCGCAAACCACGCTGCTCGTCGCCGATGTTTCGGTGCTGCTCGCGCTCGCGCAACCCGACGGCGATTCCGAACCGCCGAGCATCGACGCGGCCATCTCGCACCTGCTCTCGACCGGCTGCGAATACATCCTAGCGATGGAAACGGGCTCGCATCGCGTGATCAACACGCTCTATAGCGAGGAAGGCCAGGTGCGCCAGGATCTCTGGGACCGCACGAGCCAGCCGATGATGGGGGTGACGGATACGCTCGGCACGGCCATCGCGGCGCTGCTCGCCAATGGCCAGGAGCCGGCCGAAGCCGTGCGCGAGGCGCAGGAATATCTTTATCAGGCCATCCAGAGCGCCTTCCGGCCCGGCATGGGCGCGTGGGTGCCGGACCGCTTCTTCTGGGCGCGCAGCAACGACGCCGAGGACGGCGAAGATGCGCCAGACGATGCGGGCGATGCGCCGCCGCCGGGCGAGGCCCGGCACTGAGCGGGGAAGCGCGGGCGTCAAGCCCGCGCATTGCGTTTGCCCGGCGGCCGCCACAGGACACGAAACGCAATATGCAAATCGCAATTTACAAATAATTACGAGCGGTATACTGCCGGCCTCCCTACAACATAAAACCGCCCGCGCAGACCGAAAGGCCATGCAAGGAGCGCACAGGAGGCCCACATGCTCGCGACCGACGGCATCCGCCGCGGCAGCGACCCTGGAGCCCTCTGACTGACGGCCTACCCATGTCCCGCACACTTTTGTCGCTGGTCGTACCTTGCTACAACGAAGAAGACGCCCTTTCCACGTTCTTCTCGCAAGTCGTCCCAGCCCTCGAAGCCATCGACGAAACCGATTTTGAGATCGTGTGCATCAACGACGGCAGCAAGGACGGAACGCTGCCCTTGCTCGTGAGCATCGCCGAAACCAACGCGCGCGTGCGCGTCATCGATCTCTCACGCAACTTCGGCAAGGAAGCGGCGCTCTCCGCCGGGCTTGCGGAGGCGCGCGGCGACATCGTCGTCCCGTTCGACGCCGATCTGCAGGACCCACCCGAAGTTATCGCGAGACTAGTGAGCAAATGGCGCGAGGGGTTTGACGTCGTTCTCGCCAAGCGCTCGGATCGCAGCTCGGACAGCTACCTGAAGCGGCAATCCGCAATGAGCTTCTACCGCCTGCACAACAAGCTGGCCGACCTGAAAATTCCCGAAGACGTCGGCGATTTTCGCCTGATGACCCGCGAGGTGGTCGACACGCTCAATGCGCTGCCGGAGTCGCGGCGCTTCATGAAGGGTCTGTTCGCCTGGGTCGGCTTTCGCACCGCCGAGGTCACCTACGTGCGCAACTCGCGCGTGGCAGGCCAAACCAAGTTTTCCGGCTGGAAGCTGTGGAATTTCGCGCTTGAAGGCATTACCAGCTTCAGCACCCTGCCCCTGCGCATGTGGACGTATTTCGGCCTGTTCGTTGCCGCGACTTCGTTCGTCTACGCCGCGTACCTCGTGATCCGCACACTCGTGCGCGGCATCGACGTACCGGGCTACGCGTCGATTTTCGTGTCCCTGCTGTTCTTCAGCGGCGTGCAGATGATCGGCATCGGCGTGATCGGCGAGTACATCGGCCGCATCTATATCGAATCGAAGCGCCGACCGCTCTATGTGATTCGCCGCCGATACGGGCGCGATGCGTGACGCAGGCCTGACACAAATCGAGCGCGCATAAAAAAACCCGCATTTCTGCGGGTTTTTTCTTTTCGGGCAAGGAAACACGCCTCGCGGCGTATTTCCCGCACGTCGATGTAATCGGGCGTGAGCCTTGGCTCTGCCTGGGACCGGAGTAGGTGCTGAAGCGCCAACTCCGGATCGCAATTACATGTCCATGCCCATGCCGCCCATGCCGCCGGGCATGCCACCAGCCATCGGTGCATCTTCCTTCGGCACTTCTGCGACAGCTGCGTCCGTCGTCAGCAGCAGGCCAGCGACCGAAGCTGCATTTTGCAGTGCGGTGCGCGTCACCTTCGTCGGGTCGACCACACCAGCTTCAACCATGTCGACGTACTCGCCCGTCGCTGCGTTGTAGCCGTAGTTGCCCGAACCTTGAGCAACCGCTGCCACGACGACCGACGCTTCTTCGCCACCGTTCGTGACGATCTGGCGCAGCGGCTCTTCCATTGCACGCAGGACGATCTTGATACCTGCGTCCTGGTCTGCGTTCAGACCCTTCAGGCCCGAAACTGCAACGCGAGCACGGATCAGCGCAACGCCGCCGCCCGGGACGATGCCTTCTTCAACGGCAGCGCGGGTTGCGTGCAGCGCGTCTTCCACGCGTGCCTTCTTTTCCTTCATTTCGACTTCGGTCGCAGCGCCAACCTTGATCACTGCAACGCCGCCTGCCAGCTTGGCAACGCGCTCTTGCAGCTTTTCACGGTCGTAGTCCGACGTCGCTTCTTCGATTTGCGTGCGGATTTGCTTGACGCGCGCTTCGATGTTCACGGCTTCGCCTGCGCCGTCGATGATCGTCGTGTTTTCCTTGCCCACTTCGATACGCTTCGCTTGGCCCAGTTCGGCCAGCGTTGCCTTTTCGAGCGTCAGGCCGGTTTCTTCAGCGATGACCTGACCGCCGGTCAGGATCGCGATGTCTTCCAGCATCGCCTTGCGACGGTCGCCGAAGCCCGGAGCCTTGACAGCAACGGTCTTCAGGATGCCGCGGATGTTGTTGACGACCAGCGTTGCGAGTGCTTCGCCTTCGACATCTTCAGCGATGATCAGCAGCGGACGGCCAGCCTTCGCGACTTGTTCCAGAACCGGCAGCAGATCGCGGATGTTCGAGATCTTCTTGTCGAACAGCAGGACGAACGGGCTTTCCAGCACGGCGACTTGCTTGTCCGGGTTGTTGATGAAGTACGGCGACAGGTAGCCGCGGTCGAATTGCATACCTTCGACGACTTCCAGCTCGTCTTGCAGCGACTTGCCGTCTTCGACGGTGATGACGCCTTCCTTGCCAACCTTGTCCATCGCTTCAGCGATGCGATCGCCGATCGACGTGTCGCTGTTTGCCGAGATCGAGCCAACTTGCGCGATTTCCTTGTTGGTCGTGCAAGGCTTGCTGATCTTGCGCAGCTCTTCGATTGCTGCTGCGACGGCCTTGTCGATGCCGCGCTTCAGGTCCATCGGGTTCATGCCCGATGCGACGTACTTCATGCCTTCGCGGACGATCGATTGCGCGAGGACGGTTGCCGTCGTCGTGCCGTCGCCTGCGTTGTCGCTGGTCTTGGAAGCGACTTCCTTGACCATTTGCGCGCCCATGTTCTGGAGCTTGTCCTTCAGCTCGATTTCCTTCGCGACCGAGACACCGTCCTTGGTGACCGTCGGGCCGCCGAACGAGCGCTCGAGGACCACGTTGCGGCCCTTCGGACCCAGCGTGACCTTCACTGCGTTGGCGAGAATGTTCACGCCTTCAACCATCTTCGAACGGGCGGAATCGCCGAACACGACGTCTTTAGCTGCCATCTTTTAACTCCTGGGAATTCTTGAATGTAAGCGGTGGGCTGAACTTACTTGTTCACCACAGCCATGATGTCTTCTTCACGCATCACGAGCAGTTCGTTGCCATCGACCTTGACGGTCTGGCCAGCGTACTTGCCGAACAGGACGCGATCGCCGACCTTGACGTCGAGTGCGATCAGAGCGCCCTTGTCGTCGCGCTTGCCCGGGCCCGTCGCCAGAACTTCACCCTGGTCCGGCTTTTCTGCGGCTGCGTCCGGGATCACGATGCCCGAAGCGGTCTTGGTTTCTTGATCAAGGCGCTTAACGATCACGCGATCATGCAAAGGACGAAGGTTCATGGATAGATCCTCTCTCTTGATTGGGACTTGAAGAGATTCAAGAAAACCTGGCTGCCGATGACCGCCAGCCAGAGATGTTTGTGCACCGAGCGTTGTTAGCACTCTCATGCGGTGAGTGCTAATTATATGGACGGGTAGTGACAAATTCAAGAACGGGGCAAAAGGGTTTTTTTGAGCGCCCCGAAGTGGGAATTTTGGTGCTCGATCACGCGTACGACGAACGGCCAGATCGCTCTCCAAGAAGAACATTTACCCTTAATAAACAACGCACTAAGGCATCCACAAGGCTGCATCTGTGGCCCTCGCAGGGCGTCGATCGAGCGTCGCGGCAGGCTCGCCTCTCACCGTGCGACAACCGATGCGGCCTTACCTGGGGAATTCCCGCACGCTGCCTCAAATAATTGGGGCCTGATAGCGTGCCAGTCCGATACGCCCCAAAACACCTTCGGGTCAATTCGACGATTGCCCCCTGACCTTGACTTCGTCCATGCAACGGCGAAAGCCCGCGAACCGTGCAAGGCGAGCGACTCTGCCTATTAGTAGACGCGGTCGGCTCCTCCGAAGAACCTCATCCATCGCCGCTAAATCTGAATAGCAATCAAGGTGTTATTGCATTGCATAAACATTCAAGTTATTTGACGAACAAAATTTTCACGTCGACCGCCAACACAAATGACGAAACACGCTTGTTTGCAATGAATTTTACGAATTGAAAAAATAATCAAGAAAGCAGAATAGAGACGAATTGTAATGGGCCTTATTTTGTTCGACAGCCAACGTACAAAAACAAAACGCCATGGGAGAATAAAACTGCTATTTTATTTATACGATTGATCGCCTTGATCATGAAAAATAAAGCATGCAAAACTCTCGCGCCAATGCTTGACCTCGAGATTGAAAAAATAGAGCGATCGGCATGCCGGTCGGTCGACATCGCATCGATCCCGGACGAATCCACCAGAAAGGTATTTGAATCGAGTCTTGCCTGGCTTGAAAATTTTGTCATGAAGCCCCACGCTGAATTAGGCCGACGGGGAGAAGTATGTCCGTTCGCCAAGCCGGCTCACTACAGAGGGTCATTGGTCTTTTGTGCCTGGAATGCAGAGGACCTATCGTTCGACACGTTTCTAAGAATATTAAATAGCCTGCCCGCGGTTTATTATCGAATCCTCACCCAAAGCCGTCTCGACGCGCGTTTCTTTTCGGTCTACATCCACGTAGACAATCTAAAAGAAGAACAATATTTTAAATACATCGACGATGCGCACTCATTGACAAAGCCTGGCTTCATGGCAGCCGGATTGATGATTGGCGAATTTCACCCTCTAAGCAAAACTGAAGGAGTCCACTCGAAGGCATTCCGGCCAATGCGCAGCCCGCACCCGGCATTCGTCCTGCGAGCGATCACGCCACACGACGCGCTTTTCATTGACCAGGACAACAGCCCTGCCGAAGTGCGCCTGCGCGAACTATTGAGCTACAAACAGTGGGTTGAAAAAGCGCTGCCCGTCGGCGAGCGCCTCAAAATCGATACAAGGATTGCGGAACTCAGCCGGGCATCAGGGAAGCCAGCCTGATCGCAGCGCCACCCCATTCACGCCCAACCACCGTCAGCGCACAACTTTGCCGCGACTGGCGCGGACCCACAGCGGTTGCAACCAGCCCGCGCGGGGCGCCACCGTATCCGGAACGTCGACTCGCACGGTATCCGGCATCTTCTCGCGTAAAAAGCCTTCGAAATGAGCCATCACGACTTCACGCGCCCCGCGCGAGAACAGCGCGTGATCGACATCATCAAGTATCTTTACCTTAACGTTCATCAACGTTTCAAGGTCGCTCCCATTGCGCCCAAAGTGGCTCGCCAGTTCGTCGAGCCCCGCATCGAGCGAGCCATACACCAGCGACGTTCGAACACGCTTGCGCTCGAGATTCATCAACAGTTGCCGGATCGCCCCCGTCGAAGTCTTGACGTCCAGCCTGCGTCCGAACCGACTGCTGGCAAGCGCGCTCAATCGCACGAACCCGCGGCGCGCCAGTTCAATAGCAATCGCCCGGCCATTTGAGCGACCGGTCAATAGCCTCATCCATTTATAGGGAGTCCATATCGACTTCCAGTACACGCGACTGGACTCGATAAAGTGAGCGCCCGGCCTGGTTTGCGGGCCGCCCCAGAAGAAGAACGGCAAGTTGATCGACATGCAGCCGACCACGCCAGGATGCGCCAACGCCGTATGAATGCTGACGTATGCGCCCGAACAGACGCCGAACGTGACGACGTCCGCATGCCCGGCCGCCACCAGCCACTCCACTCCCGCTATCGCGTCGATGACCGCGTGACGGGAATAGACGTCTTCGAGCGTCGGCGACTCCTCGTGACGCAGGCTGTCACCGATACCGCCCAGGTCCATGCGAAGCGAGGCAATACCTTGCCCCGCCAGACGCCGCGCCATCAGCACGGCAAGTCGCCCGTCACCGACGCGATGAGCGCCGCCCGAATTGACAATCAGCACCGCAGGAGCCCGCTCATGCGCGCCACGCGGCTCGCAAAATACCCCGACGTAGCGCCCGTTACCGAACACCACGGGCCGCTCATGCCCTGCCGCAATATCGATCCGCGCATCGGCGGCCGGTGCGAGCAGTTCCGCGACTGGCAGCGGCGTCGCCCCGGACTGAAAGCCGAGCCATTCGAGGACGCTGCCGAAAGCCCGTAGCGGCGGCGCACTAAATCGCGGGTCGACCAGAAAGCGGTCGTACTCAGGAAGAATCTGGACGTCCACGCTCGCACCGCCGCGACGATACAGCTCGACCAGCTGTTTGGTCGCCGGACTGTCGCAAGTCTCCTGGATCAACACACGGGACGCGGGAATCCGCTCGCGCTGGATCAGATCGACAACCGCGAGTTGCTCGACCGCGTCGCCATGCAACTGGAATCCAAACGCTCCCACGGCCCGTACGTCGCCCGCTACCGGGCCGTCGGCGCAACTGCCCGGCGTCTTGAGCCAGCTATGGTGCTGTATGCCCAGCTCGCGGATATAGCGCCTGCCCGACACGACAGGCATCATCAGGATCAGTCCATCGACGTGGCCTAGTTCTTCGGCCGCCATCACCGCCAGTGTCGCGCCAAGGCGCAGGCCACACAGAACAATACGAGTCACACCGGCGACGTCGCGCAGATAACGCGTTGCAGCCTTGATGCTGTCGATCCATGCGCGAAAGCGCTGCGGGTCTTCCTCGTTGCCCTGCGAATCGCCCGTGCCCGGATAGTCGAAACGTAGCGTAGGCAGACCGCCCGCCACCGACAAGGTTTCCGCAAAGTCCCGCCAGCCGCGGTGCACGCATAGCGCGTCATAACCGAACGGATTGCACAACACCACACCGGTCGTGGCGGCTTCTCCTGCCGGCAGATGCAGCGATCCATAGCACCCGTCGAAGGTAACGGGACGCATCACAGGTTTGGCGTTCATGACTATCGTGACGCAGCGGCATACTGCCTGTGAGCCAGGCTTTTTTCCTGCACTAGTGGGGCGAGCGCGTTCGCGAGCGAATCAATCGATCGAAACAGCTCAAAGGTAATCAGCGCTTCCGGTATTTGCACGCTTAACGCGTCTTCAATGGCCAGCATCACACGAAGCGTCCCGAACGAAGACAGACCGGCGGCGTACAGGTCGTCGGTATCGCTCAACGTTTCGACCGCCACATCGATGCAAGCGGTCTCCGAAATAATGCGGCGCAATTCAGCCTTCATATGGGTCCCTTTCCATGCCTGTTCGTCAGGCTTGTTCTGCATGCGTTTTTCCTGGCGCTAAAGCTCCCCCGCCAGGCTCCCCGGAACAAACCTCACGCGGCGACCAGCCCGCGTGCACACAATCCAGCCAGCGCTTTTCTGTCGATTTTCCCGTGGGCATTGAGCGGGAAAGCACCGACGACAATGATTCGCTGCGGCACGGCACACGCCGGCAAGCGCTGCCGACACGCCCTCAAGATCAACCCCGTCTCTACCCGTGCGTTCGTCACGAAAGCAACAAGGCCGAGCGAGCGCCCCGCTTCATCGACCGGCCACGGAACTACCGCACACAACGCGGCCTCGCTGCACGCCTGCACGACATGCTCGACCGCTTCCAGTTCGACCCGGTTGCCGTGAATCTTGACCTGCGTATCGAAGCGCCCCTGAAACACGATTCCGTATTGCTCGCTCATGCTCACGGCGTCGCGTGTTCGATACCAGCGTTGCGCGTGTCGGCCGGGAAACGTCTTCGCGATGAACCGGCTATTGCCGGGTTCATCGCGAGACAAATAGCCAGAGGCGAGCTGGGGTCCGGCGATCAACAACTCGCCCGTCAATCCGATTGCGACGGGTTCGAGTTCGTCATCGACGATCATCAGCTCCACGCCGGGTAGCGCCGAGCCGAGCGGCACGGCGGTCTGCTGCTCATCGCCGAGGAATGCGGCGTCGACCTCGAAGCACGTGCAGGCAATGGTGGCCTCGGTCGGCCCGTACATATGGAGGAGCCGGCTATTCGGCGCGGCGTTCATCCACGCCTGCGCCAGCGAACGCGACAACGGTTCGCCACCGAACGTGGAAACCCGAAGGCTCGGGAATGCACCCGGCGTCAGCTTGCGCATCTGCTGCAACAGGCCAGCGACAGAAGACACGCTATTCCAGTGTGTAATCGCGTGACGCTTGATGAAGTCCGCGTTGTAGAGAGGATCGACCGTGGCAGGAACGCAGAGGCAACCGCCATTCGCCCAGCAGACGAACATTTCATGGACGGAGGGATCGAAGCTCAGCTCGCAAAACTGGATATAGCGAGCATCGCGCACCTTATCGCCCATTTGCAATTGGCCGCTCACATACGCTTCGGCGTTCGCATGAGAGATCGACACGCCCTTGGGAGCGCCGGTCGAGCCTGAGGTAAACAGCACGTACGCGGCGTCGTGCAGGCTGCCCCCATGTTGTGTATACGGTGCAGCGGGCAGTAGATGCCATTCCGCACTCATGGCGGGCAAAGGCGAGCCATCCGCTTCTTCGTCCAGCAGGAAGATCTGTGGACGTTCTTCGAGCAACGCCAGCACTTCATCGAGCAGTGCTGCGCATTTTCGATCGACCAGCATCAACGGCGCGCGGGACTGCTCGATGATGGCGGCGTGCCGTGCGGCCGGAACGTTGGGGCTAAGCGGGACGTAAGCCATGCCTGCGTCGAGTATGCCCAGGATACCGACGTAGGCGGCAACGCTGCGATGCGCGAACAGCAGGCAGCGGTTGGCGTCGATGGAACGTGCAACCGTAGCCAGTCCAGCAGACACGCGACGGGCCCGCATTTCGATTTCGCCGTAGCTGTACAGACGCTCATTGACCAGTAGCGCGTGGCTGTCCGGTTCGCTCGCGGCAGAATCAAAAAAATAGGTTTGCAACATCTGACGACCTCGGTCATTCCCGGGAAAACGAGGACCGCGACCGCAATACGACGCCAAGGCGTCTGCGGCATGCGCCCCTGTCATCCATCGACGATATTCACAGGTCACCCTCTTTCCAGAGAACCGGTCGCGCCGCTTCCCTCCTCCCCGGCAACCTGCAAACCCCCAAGTTGACAACTTGTAATGAAGGATAAATTCTGGAGTTGCCGAATTCCGTGCGATACCGCGCGCAACTTTCGTCTTGTCGGACGATTTTCAACGGTCACCCCGACGACGGCAGCGGCCTGACGGCCAGGGTTGCGCCATGTCCATCGAATCAAAGCGACTCTTCTACGCCGCCCCGCCGGGTGAGCATCAGTTGACGGAACCATCCCGTAACCCTCGCCGTATATTGCATCGAGGGCTTCTCGATCAGTCTGAAAGTCGCAAAACAGATCACCACGAGGACCGGTGTTACAGCCAGAATCAAGAGCCAATACCCAGAAGGAGACAAGAGCGACGCATGTCGCCTTCCGATGATGAAATTAAAGAAAGTGAACAAGACAAACCCATGCAGGAGATACAGGCTGTATGCCATCTCGCCGAGTGTGCGAGAGAGCGTACTGCTCAATGCACCAAATAACGTTGCACCACCCGCAACCAAAGCAAAACTCACCGAGAGCAGTATGAATGGGAATCGTGAGTACGCCGTCGGGAAAAACGTGATCGCTATGGCGAGTGCGACAATCACCACGACAGACGAAGATCTTCTGGCAGCAATCCGGGTAAAAGCAGGCTGACGAACAAGCAACGCCGAAACGGCCCCACTAACGAACGCCATGACGTGCACCAGCGACCCAGGCATTGTTGCGAATCCCCAAACACCAATCAACGCGATGAGCAGTGCCGGTATTGGCGGAATGACACCAAAGGCAACGGATAGCAGCGGGAGGCAGAGGTAGAACATCCACTCGTAGCAGAGTGACCACGTTACCCCTGCAACGATACCTGCCGTTCCATCGACTCCATTCAGATCCGGTGCACCGAAGATCGTAAAACCTAGCCACTTCAATGCGCCGGCTGCAAGTGCGACAGGCGATTCGTTCAGCGTGAATGCGGAAATCACGGCAACCATCATGAAAAGCAGCACCATTGTGAACAAGTACAAGGGTGCAAGACGCAAGATTCGGGAAACATACAGCTTGACCCAGTCGATGCCTTTTCTTCTATCCTCAATTATTTTCGTGGAAAACAAGAATCCGGTAATCATGAAGAACAGCGTTACGCTACTTTGTCCAAAGTGAATAAAAAAATTCGACGGAGGATTTTGCCATTCCGACGTTTTTAGATAAAAATACCAGACACAGGAATGATGTATAAATACAAAAAAAGCCAGATAGCCACGTAACCCATCAATGGTTACAAAGCGTCCCTCCTCGTTCGCACCACCAAACCGCCAGGACAGAAGTTTGACAGTCGCTAGCGCAAGCAATATCGCCGCAATGACGGGCAGTGGACTAGTAGGGGTGAACATTCGATTCGACCTTTTGGGAAAGTCAAATTAACGCCGGACCGGAACGAGCATACCCTTCTTTCCAGGCAGGACATCAACCACTTGCGCGGGAGTGTTGCCAAGCCCTCATTGGTCTGCGTCATGGGCGAGCCAATGACACAGTGGATCCCAATAACCTGGTCAGATTCAATCCTGACGAGCGCAACTGAAAGTGCGAATACGCACAGACCCGGCTCCAGTCGATCGGCAAAATCCCTGGTGATCATACGGTCGGGCTGTCACCACATAATTGCCCTCTAACCTCTTCCAGCCACCATGGGACAACCCGCCCCCAGCCTCCGGCAGACCCCCGACGTCCCGATGCTCCCGGACGCGTTTACCGCATCCGTGATCGTCATCTACGTTGCCGGCGTGCTATTCGGCCCCATCGTCAACGGCCACGATACGTATGTGTCTTTTTCCCATATCGACATATGGGTGAATGCGCTTCGCGCGGGCGATCTGGTGTCGATCTGGACGCCTGCCGATGCAAACGGCTTTGGCTCGCCCGTGCCGTTTTTCTATCACAAGCTGTTCAATATCGTCGCCGCGGTATTCACGCTTTTGACGGGCGACGTCGTGACGGGCGCCCGGCTCGCAATCCTGTTCTTTGCGGCACTCATGTTTTACGGTGCATCGCAGTGCGCGGCCCGACTGGGCGCCGATGCCCGCTCCCGACACATCATCGCGATCGCAAGCGTCCTGTCTCCTTACGCCGTCCTCTGCGTAACGCTGCGCGGCGCGTATGCCGAATATTCCGCGATGACCCTCGTACCCTACGGCATCGCGCTGACCCTCGACTTCTTCAACAAGCGGGCGCGCGCCTGGCACGCGATCGTGCTCCTCATCCAGTTGCTGCTGATCGCCGCCGCGCATGTCGTGACCTTCGTCTTCGCGGATGGTCTGCTGATCCTGTGCGCGTTGTATCTGCTACTGCGCTCGCCGCGGCAAGGCCTGCCTTTACTGGCTGTCGGCGTCAGCGCCGTGCTCGCATTCGTCGTGCTGATCTATGTGCCATTCGTGATCTGGAGCGCCTACTTCTGCCCGGGTCAGGCCAGCATCCACGGACTCACCGCGGACAACGCGGTCGCGTTCTATCGCATCTTCTCGCCCAATCCGGGATCATGGTTCGGGTGGCCCGTCTCCATGCTGGTGGTGGGACTTGCACTCCAGATGCGACGCCGGCGCGACCCGCGCTCGACCACAGTAATCGCAACCGGCGCCATTGCCTGCGTGCTGCTCGTTATGACGACGCAACTCGCTTCGCCACTATGGCGGCAATTCCCCGTTTTCGGATTCATCCAGTTCCCGTGGCGGCTGCTGTCCTTGATCTCGCCGATCGCCTTCGTCGCGTTCGCCGGGGTGATCGAGCAACTCAAGCCTGCAACGAAGCGCAAAGTCCAGATCGCGCTGCTTGCAATCACCCTGATCAACACCGCCGGCCTGCTCCATGCGCTCAAGGGCGTGTTCACGCTGATTCCGGTCGCGGAACTGAGGCATCAGATTCCGACGGGCGGTCCCGGGCCCGATGCGGGCGGCGAATACTTGCCGGCGCGCTACCAGGCACAACTCTCCGCGCTCCCCGACCTGTTCAAGGTCGGTGCGAACGCCGTCCTGCCCGCGCGCCGGCCGCTGGTCGAAAGCACCGGGGACTGCACGTTTAGCACGCTCGCGCCCGTCAATTACTTCCGGGAGCTACGGATCGATGTCCGTTGCCAGTCGGCTGGCGTCGTCACGGTCAATCAGTTCGACACACCGTTTCTTGACGTCACGGCCAGCGATCACAATGGCGCAATTTCCCGGCCGCAAGGCGGGACGCCATTCATTACGCTGCCGCTTTCACCCGGCGAATGGGTGATCCGGGTCAGGCAACGGACCTATATGGAATTGGTGGGAATGGCGTGGAGCAGAAAGCTCCACACATGGAGCGGGAAATTTTGAACGGCCGGAGATCCTGCCGCACTCCTGAATGCCGCGAACGACACCTCCCGTCCGCCAGTATCAACCCGCATCTCGCTTAAGCCGCCGCATCGAGCAAACGCCCGATGCCGCCGTCGCAAACGCGGCAGCGTGATGGACCTCGCTAAAGATCTATTGGCCGACGCCCGCGCTAGTTTCGCGCGCCTTGAACGTCCAGACGGAATTGACCGAAAACGTCAAAAGCAGCACCACGGCCGTGGCGATCAACTGTGCAATGAGGTAGTGGATGCCGACGGGTCCAGTGAGGCACGCCATGACGAGCGCATTGACCAGAATCCCCGCGCCTGCGGTCATGGCGAATTTCGGCAACGCGGCCGTATGGCGCGCGTTCGACTTGAACGTGATGCGGTAATTCAGCGCGTAATTGACGACCGCGCCGACGACCGCCCCGGCCACCGATCCAGCAACCGGCCCCGCAACGCGAAGGTCGACAGCGCCGACGAGGACGGCGTATTGCGCAAGCGTGCCGACCGCGCCGATCGCCGCATAGGTGACGAACCGCGCGGCGCGCCTGACGTTAAACATTGCCAGCGCTGACGACGTTGACGGCATTCACCGCGGCAGGCACCTGATAGCGGTTTCTGACGAGATAGACGGGACGCTTCTTCGACTCGGCGTAAATACGCCCGATATATTCGCCCAGTACGCCGATGCCGATCAACTGCACGCCGCCCAACAGCAGGGTCACCGTGAGAATCGACGCATAGCCCGGCACCGCGATGCCCAGAATCAAGGTTCTCGCGATGATAATCGCTGCGTACACGAACGCGGTCATCGCCACCGCGGAGCCGATATACGTCCATACGCGCAGCGGCAACGTGCTAAAACTCGTGAATCCTTCCAGCGCGAAATTCCACAGCTTCCAGCCAGAAAACTTCGTCTTGCCGGCCGCACGCGGCTCGCGCACATATTCGACCACGGCCGTGCGATAGCCGACCCATGCGAACAACCCCTTCATGAAGCGCCGGGTCTCGGGCAACTGCTTGAGCGCATCCGTGACTTCACGCGTAATCAGCCGAAAGTCGCCGACGTTGTCCGGAATGTGCGTGTCGCACACGGCGTTGTGCATCCGGTAGAACAGCGACGCTGTCCGCCGCTTCAGGAAGGAGTCCGAATCCCGGTTGCTGCGCCGCGCGAGCACGACGTCGTAGCCTTCGCGCCACTTGTCGATGAGCTGGGAGATCACGGCCGGCGGATCCTGCAAATCCGCGTCGAATGGAATCACGATGTCGCCTCGCGCGTCGTCGAGCCCGGCGGACAATGCGGCTTCCTTGCCGAAATTGCGTGTGAGATCGATCACGCGAATGCGGCCGTCGGCGCGCGCGCGGGAGAGGAGCAGACTCAAGGTGTTGTCGCGGCTGCCGTCGTTGACGCAGACGATCTCGAAGGTCAAGCCATGCAGCGATTCGAGGATCGGCAGCGTGACGTCGAAGAACGTCGAGATCATCTCTTCTTCGTTGTAGAACGGCACGACGAGCGACAGCAGCGCGGTCGGGTCCTGCGCCGCGCTTGCCGCGAGACGCGTCACCGCGAAATCGTCGCCGGCACCCGCGGGGGCCACGCGTCGCTCACGCAGCAGCGGTGCGTCGAACAAGGGTTCACGGCCGATAAAGTTCATAGTCCAACGCTCCTCATAGAGCCGCGCCACAAGCGATAGCAACATCGCGCCGCATGGGTTCGCCCGCGCGCAGCCAATCCACCTCTGGAGGCAATGTAGTCCAGAACGTCGGCACAGTTTGTGGGTCCGCCCACACTGAGTGAGGAGTCGCGCGGTCTGGCGACGAATGCCCCCAAGTGCCGGCCAATCTTCAGACCATCCCAACCGTTAGCCAGAGTACAGAACGACGTCGCGAATCCCGGCATGATCGAGCAGGCTGGCATCCGATGCGATACCACGCAGTGTCGCCACGTCGAATCGAAACGAAGACCGCTTCACATGACGCAACCGTTCGATTCGCACCGCTCACAACGATAGGGGTACACGATGGGCCCATCCCTGACCAACCTGGAAGTTCACGAGCCCTGGCGCATCGTTCCTATCGTCGTCCTGCTGTTGCTGCTGTTCTCGACACGCCCGTTGCGATGTCTCGACGAGCCGGCCGCGCCAGGCGAGTCCCGTTCGGGCACGATCGACGGTTTGAGGGCCTTTCTCGCGCTGGGCGTCTTCTTCGCCCACGCATCCGGCTACTACATCTACATGACGACCAGCACCTGGGGACCGGGACCGAACCGTTTCTTCAACCAGCTCGGCGACGTTGGCGTCTTCCTGTTCTTCATCATCACAAGCTTTCTGTTCTGGGGCAAAGCGATCGCCGCCACCCGCCGTATTCACGAACCGGCCGAATACCGGCGCTACCTGACGTCGCTGTACGTGGCCCGATTCTTCCGCATCGCCCCGCTCTACTACTGCGCGATTGGCACGATGATCGTGCTCACGCTCTCGGCGACGGGGCTTCGCCTCGTCGTCAGTCCGATTGCCTTCGCGAAGGAAATCATCAACTGGCTGCCGCTCGGGCTTGGGGCGAGCGTCTGGATCAACGGCTCCGACACGCCACCCGTGACCGTCGGCATGGTGTGGACGCTGGCGTGGGAATGGTATTTCTACTTTTCCCTCGCCGCGCTATCGCTGCTCGCGTTCTCCAGGACACTTCGCCTGATCGCCCCGGCACTCACGCTGGCCATCGCATTGGTGGCCGGCCTGCACTGGCACATCGCCACGGGCTTCTATATCGCGCTGTTCAGCATGGGGATGATTTTCGCGACCCGCACCGCCAGCGGCATGAGCTTGCGCAAGCTGCCAGAGCCGCTGGGGTCATTCGTCGCCGCCGCGCTGATCGCGCTCGCCTACTTCGGCGTCGGCGGCCCGCGCTCCGGCTTCCAGCTCGTCTGGATTGCCGCGTTCTTCTATCTGGTGATCAGCGGCTGCGACCTCTTCGGGCTTTTGAAATCGCGTGCAGCACAGCGACTCGGCACGATCAGCTACAGCATCTACCTCATGCACGGCCTCTGCCTGCACGTCGTCTTCTCGATCGCGCCGATCCGCACCTTCGCGTTCGCGTCGATCACGCAATACTGGCTAGCCGTCCTGTTGGCCGCCATAGTCACGATCGGTGTGTCGACGCTGACTTTCCTGCTGATCGAGGCACCCGGTATCCAGCTCGGCCGCCATGTGCTGGGCAAGCTCCGGCAATCCCGGGGCGCGCGGGAGGCACAAGCCACCCCGATCGCGACGTGAGCGCCGATTGTCGATTGAGAGAGATTGAGAGAGGGCGTCGAAGAGCGAGGGCCTGCGAACATCGGGCCCTGCATCCGGATGCTCGTCGATTGCGGGCGTTGCGCGTCTACGCGCTCTCGCCATTCACCGCCACCGACGCATAACGGCCACCGAAAAACACCAGCGGCGCATGCTCGTCGAGCGAGAACATCAGGACCTCGCCGATGAAGAGCGTATGGTCCCCGCAAGGATGACGATCGACCACGCGCGCAGCGAAACGCGCCACCGCGCGATCGAGCAGCGCGATCTCGGGCAGGCCGTCCACCGCCGCGAATTGTGGGGCAAGGGCCTGCTGCACGTCGCCGGCGAAATGACGACTGTGCTGCTCCTGATGCGCCGACAGCACGCTTACGCCGAAATGCGAGCGCTCCATCAGGCGCTCATGCATGTGCGCCTGATGGCCCACCGATACGACGATAAGCGGCGGTTTGAGCGAACCCGACATAAAGGCATTGGCCGTCATCGCATGCAGCGTGTCGCCACTGCCGCTCGAGATCAGCACGACGCCCGTCGCGAAGCGGCCCAGCGCGTAGCGAAAGCGCCGCTCGTCGAAGGCGTCGTGCTCATGCGGGTACACATCACTTGCGGGTAGCGTGCGGGCGTTCATCGTCGGCTCCGTGCGTGCTGCCGAATATCAGTCAGTCCGGGTCGAGCGGCCGGCGTGCGATGAAATGCAGCCACCAGGCGTCGCTCGATTCCGCGTTGTCGGCAATGCGATTGCCCTCGCAGCTGCCGAACACCGCATCGGTTTCGAAGCCGATCTCCGCGAGTTGCCGGCGCTGCTCTCGCAACGTCGTGTAGACGATGACAATGCCGAAGTTGTGCGCAGCCGCCGTCATGATCGAATAGCCTTCGAAATCGCGGTTCATGGGCGCGTGCCGCATGTAGTTGAACCCCGCGACCGGCAGACGCACGGCCGAGCGCGCGACACGCCAACCCAGCTTGACCGGATTGAACGTGAAGCGCGGCAGCAGCTTCCAGATGGTCTCGCCGTAGCCCGGACCATTACGGTTGTGCGACGAGAAGAAGATATAGCCGCCTGGCCGGACCACGCGATACATCTCCTTGAGAATCTGCACGCGGCCTTCGTAGTCGACGGCGTCGATGCCGTTCCAGCTAAACGCCACGAGGCCGAAATGACTGGACGGAAGCTCGCGCATATCGCGCGCATCCATATGTCGCAGGTCGGTGCCCGGAAAGCGCTGGCGCGCGAGCACGATCAGTTTTTCCGTGTAATCGACACCCACGTAGTCGCTCGAAATCGACTTCATCAGGCCGATCGTACGCCCCGCACCAACGCCGATGTCGAGCAGCGGCAGCCCTGCGCAGCGTGGCGCGAGCCACTCGAACGCGGCCTGTTCGCCGCGATCGGTATACCGCTTCTCTAGTGTGAACTCGCGCAGGGCATCGCGCGTCGTCCACGCGACACGATTGACGCGATCCAGCTTGGATTGATGACTCACTATGGCACTCCGTCAAGATCGCCTCACGTCGGAGGTCTTGGTAGGACATCTCCGGTCAGCGAACCCAGACCGGCAGCGATTTTGCTTCGGATACCGCAGCACCGGCACGAGGCGCGGGCCGCATCAATTGCATGAATAACCAGCTTTGCGCATCGGCCATCGTGGTTTCCCGCGCCTTGCGGGTGAACAACGCATGATCGAGTTTCGGCAAGGTCGCGACCTGTACGCTGCCATACCGCCGCAACGCGCCGAGACGGCTGCCGAACTGCACGCGGGCTTCATCGAGGCCGACATCGAAGTCGCCGTAGACGAGCCGCAAGTTCACCCCTTTTTCGTGCACGGTACGAATCAGCGCGCGCACGTCGTTGGTCTTCACGGGCAAGCCCGTTGTCTGCTCGATCCAGCCCGTTGCGTTGAGCCACGCCCTGCGCGCGATGCGCTGACCCAGCACGCGGGCGACACGCAACGGGTGACTCTGGCCACGCAATGCACGGCGCCATTTCTCTGGCGTCGCCGCGGCACGCATATACACCTTCGACGACGCAAAGCCGTGTTCGCCCGGGTTTCGACCCGCACCGTCCCAGATGAACTTCTGAAGGTTCACGCCGTACGAGCCGATGATGGCCGGATGGCGCGCGCACGCCTGCAAGCCGACGAACGCCCCGCCACAGACACCGAACGTAGCGACTCGCGCATGACCGCGTGCGACCAGCCAGTCGACACCCGCCATTGCGTCGCGGCACGACGTCTCCGAGTAGATCGTATCGAGCGTGATTTCGCTGGCTGCGGGCATCGCGTCGCCCAGCCCGCTCAGGTCCATGCGCAACGAGGCGATGCCGAGCGCCGCGAGCCGGCGCGCGAACAGCACGAAGATGCGCCCGTCACCGATGTGATGGCTCGCCCCTGTATTGAAGAACAGCACGGCGGGAGCGTCTGCGTCGCCGCTGCTTCGCCGATGATCCGGTTCGCAGTAGATGCCGAAATACTGACCAAACACCACGTGCCGCTCCGTTGCGGCGACTTCGGCGATCCGCAACCCTGAGGCATCCCTGTCAACCGCTTTCGCGTGTCCTGTTGTTGCACCACCGCTGAGAGCGGGACCTCGTGTGAGCCATGCGGCAACCTTTGCGAACGCTTCGGCCGGCTCCACGCTGTAAAGCGCCTCGATCACAAACGTATCGCGCTCGTCAAACCCGTCGCGCTGCGCGTCGACGCCGTGGGCCACATAGTGTTCGACGAGCGCCGACACGCGATTGCGGTCAGCCGAATCGAGCACGAGCACCCGTTGCGCCGGGTGCGTCGTATCACGCTGCAAATCGATCCCGGAGAGCCGGGCGATATCCTCACCATGCAGGCCGAAGCCGAACGCTTCGACATACTGGTCGGCATCCGAAAGCGGATCGGCATTCAAGCCGCTCGGCGTGCTTAGCCAGCTTTGGCGATGCGCGCGCAACTCGCGGATATAGCCACGCCCAGCAATAGGCGGCGCCAGCAACACAAGGCCATCGATATCGCCCAGACGCTGCGCCGCGAGCGCGGCCAGCGTCCCACCGAGCCGCAAGCCGACAAGCGATACGCGGGCCACGCCCGTCGATCCACGCAAATAGCGCACCGCTGCGACGATGCTGTCGATCCACGCGACGATACGCCCCGGATCGTCTTCGTTGCCATCCGAGTCGCCCGTGCCGGGATAGTCGAAACGCAGCGCCGGCATGCCCGCTGCGGCGAGCCGCTCGGCCAGCTTGCGCCAGCCGCGATGGGTGCAAAGCGCGTCGTAGCCGAACGGATTGCACAGCACGACGCCGTGATCACCCGGTGCGGGATGCAGCCACCCGAAGCACCCGTCGAATACGACTGGTTTCATCGAAAGTCCTCATACGCGATAACCGGCACCCGAATGCGCCAGGAGGAACCGTTGCAATCCGGCCGTCGTCCCCGGTGCACACGTAGACCGGTCGACGCACGTCCGCTGTCGAACTTATTAGACCAACGCTCGCCGCCGTTCTCTGTTCGCCCGCCCACACGGAGTGCGGGTACACACCAGGAGCGCCGCATGCGTGCTTCAACCGAAAAGCGCCGCAAGCCTTGCGCGCCAGGCTTGCGCCGCCAGATCGAGCCAGTTGCGCTGCTTGACGGTGATGGTCCACTGCCCGGCTGGCAGGGCGAATTCGATGAATGGACTGGCCTGCGACGGATAAACCGTGGCCGCACCATTCGTTGCTACGCTCTCGAGCATCGGTGAAGAAAACTGATTGATGCGTAGCGTCCCGTCGGCGGCGCAACTCACCGGCAATTGCAGTACGTGCAGCGTCGCCGGATGCGCCATAACCGGAAAACGGCAACCCTGCGCTTCAATGAACGGCCCCGGCGCGGGCAGGATCGCGCTGACCGGGGTCTTGAACACATCGATGCCGGCCAGCGCCTGACGGTACGACGCCGGCAGGTACTCGCCCCCGGCGTCCGGGCCAATCACCTGGCGCGGCGGAACATCACGATTCAATTCCGCATATGAAATCGTCGGCGTGGCTGGCGCATAAGGCGACTTCGCGTGCAGGAAGATATTCGACGTGCGAGCGCCCATCACCAGGGCAACGACCAAAAGCGCGGCTTGCGCGTAGCTCCTCGTGCGCGGCGGGAATTGGGCGAGCAACCCGGCAATGGCGACGAGGCATAACGGCGTGGCAACCGACATCAGCCGAAACGGGAACTGGATGAATTCGAGCGGTCCACCCAGCGCCCAGAAAGGCCGCGCGATCCATGTGGTCATCAGCACAAGCAGAACGCTCAGGCAACCGAGCACGAAGGCAATCCGCACGCGAGAATCGCCACGCCGGTCGCCACGGAAAACGCAAAACGCCATGCAGGCCATCAATGCAAGAAATGGCCAGCCGACCGGAGAAAGCGGCGAGTACGAAAGCACGTCCCGCAGACTGGAAAGATGGTTCTCCACCCCACCGCCAATGAAAGCCTGAGCGGGCGAAAACCTGGCACTCCAGAAACTGAATGGAACATAGAACAGCCCGACGTAGACGAGCGCAGCAAGCGCCGTCGCGATCAGTGCGAGATGCGAGCGGCGCGCAACCAGAGACAGATAGATGACCACCGGCACCACCACGCCGAAGGTCATGGCCGCCACGAGGACATGTGCGAGCATCACCAGCACCAGCATCGCAAACAACGCCGCGGCATCCTTTACCCCGAAACGGCCCTTGAAGGCTTCGATAACCGGCGCCAGGACAAGAGGAATCAGTGTCGCGCCGCTGAAATCCGCAATGGTGCCAATGCCGATCTTGAGCATGTAATACGGCGCGAACAGCGAGACGGCCGCCATGACCAGAGACGAAAGCGTACTCGCCCCCAGGCGCCGCGCGCACAGGTAGACACCGCCAAAAAGCACCGCCGAGAACACGAGGATCGTCAACCGGTAACCCGTGACGATATCGCCACTCGCGATGGTCAGCGCCGCGCCGACCAGATTGAAGAGCTTGTGATAGAAAAACGGCAGCGGCGACCCATATCCGTTCGCATCGAGCGGCGTCCAGGTGGAGAGCAGTTCGTGGGCCTTGAGCTCCGCCGTCCACACGTAGAGATGCGAGAACGAGAGATACGTGTCCCATCCGCGCATGGTCGGCCCGGACAGAACGAGGAACAGGTATGTGAGCACCGCGAGGCCCGTCAACCCTATGCACAGCCAGACGGGCCACGCGGGCGACGATTCCTGCTGAATGACGCGGCGCCCGAGATCCGGCGAGATGGCATCGATGGGTTGGGACATGGTCGGCGAAAGGCGTGGGCTCAGACGAGTTCAGGCGATACAGCGCGACGGTCGCACCGATCGGCCTGCGGTGTGCGATCCGAATGCGTGCGTGGCGTGACGACGACAACGTGGGCATATTGCGGTGCGCAAACGCAGCAGTCTGTGCCCGGTCGCACATTGTCGGCGGCCTGAGAGCCAGCGGTGAGGGCGGCGCCTCCCCGGTGCATGCGTTTCACGCATAACGGCCGGCGAGCGGATTGTGAAACTCACCCGCGCTCATCGACAAGCACGCCGCTCGAAAAGCGACCACTCGCCCGCGCCCTTCACAAGCGCGACCTCGCACTCGTCGTTTTTGAACATGCCAGCCGGAAGCGGCTCGGTATGGTGGACGAAAAAGTAGCGATACGTGCGTCCCTGCACCGCATACCAGTCGAATGCCTCGGGACGATCCAGTATCAACTGACGCATCTGTGCCGGCAGTCGATCCGATCTGAAGCGGACAATCTCCGGCAGAAAAACAGCGAAATTGAAATCCACGAAACCGCCCTTTTCCACCTGATACCAGAGCGGATAGTGAAGGTAGGTATAGCCATTGTGTATCACCGAGCTTCCCGGCTCGAGCACAAGACTGAGTGCGCGCTGGTCAGGCTCAGCCGCGTCAAGCACGGTCTCGAAGGGAGCACTTTCTTGCGCGAACTGATATTCGCGTACACCGAGGACGCAGAGATAGGCCCAGCAGAACAACACGACAGCGGTACGCACAAACGACGCTGGATCGAGCCATTGGGGCCGCCTCGATGAAGCCAGCTTCTCATCGGGTGTGGGCTCACGAAATATCAGTGCATACGCGGGCAGAAGAAAAATGGCAAAGCGGTGATACAGCGCCGCCGTCCCGAGCGCAACGGCCGGCACGCCAAACCAGATGATGACGAGCGCCGCGATCATGGCGAAAGCAGAAGGATCTCGCCGGTTCAATCTGGCGCCCATCAACCAGGGCGCCACCAGCAGAAATACCGCCCCCAGTGAAAAGTACCAATCCTGAGCTGTCGTCGCGACGGTATAGCCCAGGAACGTGAAGCTCCGGTGCCAGCCATAGGGGTCGCTCCAGTCCCATGCCGCTCCGTTGACTTCGTCGCCAACCGCTTCCGGCACCAGGAGATCGTTATGGTGAAGTGCGACGAAGTAAGTCAGTGCCAATAGCCCAAGGACCGCATACGGCGCCAGCGCCGCGACGATCTGCCCAGGCGTTTTGCGAAAACACGGGATGAACGCGGCGCCAACCGCGCATGCGAACAGAAATACGAGTCCGTGGGAAAAGAACAGGCCGACTCCCGCGAGACAAAGAAGAAAACCGCCTGAAATTCCCGACGAACGCGCAAACCGATGCGCGACGATCAGGAACAGAAAGGCAAGCGGCGTCGCGATCAGAAACGTGTAGAAACCCCATTGGTAAACGAAGCCGAAAAAGCCAGGCACGCATAGCCAGCGCAAACGTCTGTCGGCCTTGAATTCGTCGCACAGTTTGAAGCCCGCCGCCACGTAGCCAAAGAACGCCAGCATCATGACAAGCTTCATGGCAGTCAGGATCGGCATGGCGACCGAAAGTGCCAGCGCCAATCCATAGCCGATCAGGTAGGGCGTGAAATAGTTGATCCTGACCAGATCGCTCCAATGCGATGTCCCGGCAATCAGATCGCGAAAGAGCGCTACCTGCGCTGCGTGCTGCGGGACATCCACCATGGCGGGCCGCGGCGCAATCCAGAACAGGATTCCGGCTATCGCGACGGTCAACGATAAAAGCAGCCCGTCCAGTCGTTCACCGGAAATCCAGCCGATATTCGAATTGCGAGCATTAGGGGCATTAGTGGCATTGGGCACGACGCTCATAGGTAGTAGCCTTGCAGATGCGGATAAACGCTATGGACAAACGTGCCCGGGCAGCACAGAGACGGAAGAACGTAGAAACGGTCGGCCAGTCGGCCCTTGAATCAATGATCAAGGTGTCGACGTCCAGCCTGGACGCGGTGCGCGTGCGCGGTTGCGACACACAGGGCGTATACGGCAATGCGTTCAGCCGTCACGAACGTGGCCCATTCTAGTGATCGGCGCGCATGCTTCCGTTGGCGAGAACACACATCGCACCTGGATCTTTCCTGCGTGAAAACGTTCCCGATCTGCTCGCCCGGCGTCTGTGCGATCGAACACAGACGGTCCCGGAGACGCCCACCCGGTAAGGCAACGGTGGCGTCCGCGCTCGACTAACGTGCGTCGTAGTGCGTTGCCGCACAGAAACCAACCCGTCATATTCGTAGGATTGCGTCGGATCAATTGCCCCACTCGCCAATGGCGACACGGGCGACACGGGCGACCGCGAGAGTAGCTGCCCAGATCCGGCGCTGTCCGCCCCAGGCGGCCGGGTTGGCGCGCGCGCTTGCACCCGCCGGCACGCGACATCCCATCGAATATACCGCTTCCGCTCCAACCTCCCAGCCGTCATGCCGGCCACGCGCATGACCGGCATCCGGGGAAACGTTACGCAAAGGGAGAACAGGATGGCTTTCGACCACTCGAACGGCAAGCCGTCATGGCGCTCCCGCTGTAACGTGCTTGCCTTCTTCGTCTGCTTTTTTCTGTTGATGTCGAGCGGACGCATCGGCAGCGGCGACGCGGGCCAGCAACTATCGGCGACGATGCTGGCCGTCACCCAAGGTCAACTCGGCACGAACGATCCACCGATGACGCACTACTGGGTGCCATCGCCCAACGGCAAGGTCTACGAGCCGCATGACATCGGTGCGATCGCGCTAATGTTGCCGAGCGCGTGGCTGGGCGCAAAACTGTCGCACGCTTCGCCCGATGAGATGTTTCGCAATCCTCCCTTGATCGCGAAAGTCAGCGTGTCGCTCACCTACGCGATAGTCTGCGCATTCGGCTGCCTTTATCTGTTTCTGCTGTTCGCCGCGTCTTACTCCGTGCGGGAAGCGTTCCTCCTGAGCTTCACGTTCGCAGCCGGCACCTATTTCCTGCCCTACGCGAAGGTCTGCTGGGATGTCGCGCCGTGCGCGGCTGCGACGTGCGCGTTCCTCTACTATGTGCAGCGGCTCTTGCGTCCACAAGCGACGCTACGCACGTTTATCGCGGCGGGGTTGTCGCTATCCGTAGTAGCCGCTTTTCGATATTCATTCGCGCCCGGCATGGCGGCCGGTCTCGTCATTCTTTTCTGGCGCACGCGCGGACCATTCGTGCGCTACGTTGCATTGGGCGCGGCATTCGTGGTGGGGCTGACGCCGACATTCATCTACAACGCGGTGCGGACGGGTTCGATCCTGCGTCCTGCCACGGCTACCGACTTCTATCTGACGACAGGGACAGCACTGCACGGTGACATCCCGACGGGGCTAGTTGGCCTGCTGATCTCGCCGAATCGAGGCTTCTTCGTCTACTCGCCGATACTGCTGCTCGGCCTGTTCCTGCCGCTCGTATGGAAGACACTGCGCGAAGGCGAGAAGCGGATGATCGAGGCCATGCTGCCGGGTTCGCTGGTGTATGTGCTCATCATCGCGAAGATGAATTACTGGGGCGCGTTCGGATGGGGCGCGCGCTATATGCTGCCGGTGTTACCCGTGGCAATGCTGGCGCTGGCTCCGTGTCTCATTGCCGTGGCGCGCCGCTCGAGCGGCGCCGCTGCCGCACTGGTTCTCGCCGCGATGCTGTTCAACGTGCCAACCGCGCTGACGAACTGGCATGCGGTCGTGGCCGAATTCCCAGGCGCGATCCTTCAGGACAATCCGCAACCGAAGCTGCTGGAAGGGATCTGGCAAGGCTTCGAACAAGGCGTGCGCGGCGAGCCGACGATCTTCGCCAACTCTGCGCCGGAAGCATTGCACGATAACGCGCGCCGTTTTCCCGACCTCTGGACCTTCCGTTTGATGGACCACTCCGATACCGGCCGCGTGCTGGGGTGGATGTTGCTGGTGATGTTTGCCTGCGGTCTCGCGGTGACGTCGCGAACGATCATCGCTACACGTCGGCAGAAAGGGGATGGCGCAAGTCATCAATTGGCGACTGATATTTAGCCATCCAGATTGAATCGGTGGCCCAGCGAACGGAGCTCGCGACGACACGCTTATAGAGTCTACCGACGAATGGGACCAGACAGGGACGGCAGATCGCCCCCGAATGCGCTGGCTCGCGCTGGTTCAAGGCGACGCTACGCTTGCCCGATGGCGGTTTCACCCGACTGAAACGCGAAGGGGATTCAGCATGAAGCGACACACCGGGCAGCAAATCCTGCTGCTGACGGCCACGATCACGCCGCTCAATGGCATCAACAAGCTGGCTTACACTGACCCCGCAAAGCGCCTGCGCGACTATGAGCGCGCGCTCGAGCATTACCTGACACTGCTTCGGCCAAACGAACAGATCGTCTTCTGCGAGAACTCCGGTTCGGATCTGGGCTCGCTTAAAGACATCGCACAGCGGATGAACAAGCAGGACCAAATCGAATTTCTGAGTTTCGAGGGTAACGACTTTCCTCCGCACTACGGACGTGGCTATGGCGAATTCAAGATCGTCGACCATGTAATGAACACGTCGAAGATGGTCCGCGAAGCGCACGACGACACCGTGATATGGAAGATCACGGGACGATATATCGTCGAGAACCTGCACAACGTGATGGATACCAGGCCGAGGAAATCCGCGCTGTATTGCAACTTTCGCGATTACCCTCAAAAGGGCTGGATGGATCTCTTCTTGATGGCCTGGACACCGGCGTCGTATCGAACCTATTTAGCCAGCGTCTATACGAAGCTCATCGAGGAACGCGAGGGAGGCTTCGTGAGCGCCGAGCTTCTCATGCGCGAACAGCTGACCGAGCGTCGTTTCGCAGGTCCCTACCGGTTTAAAAGGACGCCCCGGCTGGTTGGCGTGCGCGGAGCCGACGGTGCCTCCTATCACAACACCCGGGGACGGCGAAAGTATCTGGTACGCCGGGTGATGTCGATTTTCGCCCCGTGGGTCTGGATTTGAGCGCTGCTCATGCCTGCCGTGACGGCCCGTCGGCCATCGGCAATCCACCTGGATCGCGTCGAAGACTGCCGAATGCAACCCTCATCGTGTGTGCGTCCGGCCACCGACCCGACGACCGTCCGACGTGCAGTATTGCGGCATCCACTCGTCGAGCCGCGCTGCACCAGGCGTGCCCTTTCGATCGTCTGACCGCGACGTGCCCATGACCACCAAGCCCAGCCTGAAGCGAAACGCGATTATCAATTTCACCGGCAGTGTGGCGCCCGTGATCGTCTCGCTCGTCACTGTTCCGATGTATCTCGCGCACATCGGAGAAGCCCGCTATGGGGTACTCGCGATCGTGTGGATGCTGCAAGGCTATTTCGGCTACTTCGATCTCGGGCTTGCGGCAGCAACGTCGAATCGGATCGCGCAGCTCGCCGACAGCACACCCGCCGAGCGCGAGTCGGTGCTGTGGACGGCGCTCGCGCTAAACGCCGGCTTCGGCCTGCTTGGCGGCGTCGCGCTGTATGGATTGGGCCACCTGCTGTTCGCGCAGTTTCATTTCACGCCGCAGTTGAATGCCGAAGTGCTCGCGGTGCTGCCCTGGATTGCCTGCTCGGTGCCGCTCTCAACGATCGCTGGCGTGTTCTCCGGCGCACTGATCGGCCGCGAGCAGTTCGCAGCACTGAATGCGGTGCAGTTTGCGGGCGTGTTGATCTTCCAGGTCGTGCCGCTGCTAGTCGCGATCGCGTTCAAGCCTGACCTCCAGTACGTGATCGGCGCGGCGATCGCCGGCGGCGCGTTCGCGCTGCTGCTCAAGGTCGTAATCGTGTTTCGCGTGTTTCCATTGCGCTTCGCGGCGGGACCGACCCGGCGCTGGATCAAGCCGTTGTTCTCGTATGGTGCATGGGTCACCGTCACGAATCTCGCGAGCCCGTTGCTCGAAACCGCCGATCGCTTGTTGATCGGCAGCGTGCTCGGGCCCCAGGCGGTCTCCTGGTACCAGGTACCGTTCAATCTCGCGATTCGCGTGCGCATCTTGCCGGGCGTGATTTCAACGACGCTGTTCCCGCGGCTCTCCTCGCTCGACTCGCAAAGTGCAAGCGCGCTCGCAAGCCGCGCGTTACGCGGGCTCGCTGCCGCGATGACGCCGTTGATCGTGTTTGGGATCTTTTTGATGCAGCCGTTCCTGACGCTCTGGACCGGGCCTGTGTTCGCGAGCAACGCCACCTCCATCGGTGAGGCCATTCTGGTGGGCGTATGGTTCAACGCGCTCGCGTACATCCCCTACAGTCATCTGCAAGCGATTGGCCGGCCCGATCTCGTTGCGCGCTTTCATGCGCTGGAGATCCTGCCGTTCGTCGGCTGCCTGTGGTGGGCCCTGCACAGCGCAGGACTGGTCGGCGCCGCGTTGGTGTGGAGCGGCAGGATGGCGATCGACATGCTGTTGCTGTTTTGGGCCGCGCGCTTCGGTGCGCAACTCGCGCGCCATCTGGTCACGCCGGGCTTGCTCGTCATCGCCGCTTTCGTCGTCACGCTGCTTGTGCCGTGGCAGACGGTAGCGTACTTCGCCGCGTGGGCGGGGCTGGTCGGTGCGTCGCTGCTGTGGGTGCTTCGCGTCGAACCGGCTGTTCGCGCGCGTGCCGCCGCAACCATGTCGACGGCTCTCAGCTATCGGTGGCGCCGGTCGTGAGCGCCAGGTCACGACTGGATCTAACGACTCTGCGGGACAAAAATCATGCGTATCTCGATCGCGATGGCCACCTACAACGGGGCCAAATACATCCTCGAACAATTGCAGAGCCTGGCAAACCAGACGCTGCTGCCGTATGAACTCGTTGTCACCGACGACGGCTCGACCGACGACACGCTCGCCATCGTCGAGCGGTTCGCCGAGCGTGCGCCGTTCACGGTGCATGTGTCTGCGAATCCACAGCGGCTGAATTTCGCGGGCAACTTCCTGCGCGCTGCATCGCTGTGCACCGGCGACTGGATTGCATTCTGCGATCAGGACGACGTGTGGCGCGAAGACAAGCTCGAACGGGTCGCGCGCGCGGCCAGCCTGCCCGGCACATCGATGGTTGTCCACCGCATCCAGCCTGTGGACACCGAACTCCGGCCGGTGTCGGGGCGCGCAGCCGAATGCCGCGTGCGCCGTGGCGACGGGCCGGAACGGTTGCCTCCGTTCGGCTATTTCGCCGGGCTGTGCACCGCGTTCGACGCGGCACTGCTACCGCTCATGCTGATGCGCCCGCGCTTTCCCGACGCCCATGACCACGCCTACGAAGCGGCACACGACAAGTGGGTGTGTTCGATCGCGGACGCGGTGGGTGCCGTCAGGTACATTCGCGAATCGCTGATCCTGTATCGACAGCACGGCGCCAACACCTGCGGCGTCGCGCAACACGATCTGGAACACCGATGGAAGCAATCCGTCGCGACTGGCGCGGCAAGCTATCAGGCGAACGCCGATCTCGCATCGCAATACGGCGCGACATTCGAGCGTCTCGCCAACACACCGGCGTGCGCGCCGTGGAAGGCGCAACTCGAACGCGCGGCCGTGCGTTATCGCCGCACGCATGCCTATCTGCTCGCGCGCGCGCGGCTATATAGCGTCCACGGCTTTGGGTCGAGACTGGCGCTGTTTGCCAGCCTGTGCTTACGCGGTTCGTATCGTTTCAATCCGATACGACCGGCCCATCACGCCTTGCTGAAGGACCTCTATCTCGTGCTGGCGCAGGTTCGCGATCGCCGCGTGAGCAGCAGCGAGCCGGAAGCGGCTTCTCTACAGCGAAAATCGTAACGACACGCGAGCGACAAGGATTCGCTCGCGTGTCGCTCCATCTCGCTGCATGCCAATCCGGGTTGGTTTAAGCAAATCGCCTCCGCCCGATTTCAGATGGCCTCGAACGAGTGGCTCTTCTGGCGGTGCTGACAATAGACGAGTTCCAGACGCGCAGCGAGATCGCCCCACGAATACCAGAGCGCCGAGCGCAGCGCAGCGCGGCGTAGTTCAAGACGGCGCTCGCGATCCTCGACCATCTCCACGATCGCGCGCGCGAGCGCCGCTGAATCGCGCGGCGGCACCACGACCCCGTTCTTGCCGTTGCGGATATATTCGCCGGGTCCAGGCGCTTCCGCGACGATCGGCACGAGCCCACACGCCATCGCTTCGAGCGGTGCAATTCCGAACGGTTCACCCAGCGACGGAAAGGCGAAGATCTGATAGTCGGCCAGCAGTTCGGGCAACGCGTGATTCTCGTAGCGCGGCATCACGACGACCTGCGCGCGCAGCGATTCAGGAAACTCGGCCAGCACGCTTTGCTCCGTTCCACCCGTGCCGAACAAGCCGAGTTTCATCTGCGGATAGCGCGCGAGCACCGCGGTCATGGCTTCGACCAGGAACGGAAAGCCCTTCCAAAACGTGGCCCGCCCGGCGAACGCGACATTGACCGGCAGATCCGGCAACGCTTCCTCGTCGTTCGCAATCAGGCGTCGTGCGACGCCCGCAAAGCATTCGTCGATGCCATTGCCGACCGTCGCGATCTTCTGCGCGTCGACGCCGAAGCGCTTACTCGCATACTGACGCTCGGTCTCATTCAGCAGCAACA
This sequence comes from Paraburkholderia sp. J67, assembly GCF_905220265.1. Taxonomy (NCBI): domain Bacteria; kingdom Pseudomonadati; phylum Pseudomonadota; class Betaproteobacteria; order Burkholderiales; family Burkholderiaceae; genus Paraburkholderia; species Paraburkholderia sp. J67. Next base: position 248,171 of record NZ_CAJMZK010000002.1, on the reverse strand, counting down.
GGAGGTCGGCCATCTGAAACGATTTGCGGCACTCCCATAGCCGGTAGCTGCCGTTGTAGAGCGGATACTTCCACGACTTCGTGAAGATGCCGTCGCGGCATCCTTGCAGCAGCATCTCGTGCGCAAGCTGTTCAAGCCCGTGGCTGCGCGTCGCGGTCAACATCTTGCTGCGCCACCCAAACACGCGCCGCGCGACATTGACGACCCAGCCGTCGCCCGACGACAGATCGAGCACGTCGTACTCCGGATGCTTCAGCACATGCGCGAACACCATCCAGGGAAACACGACGCCGCGCAGCTTGCCTGGCAGCCGCTTCAAATCGTCGAACGAAATGACCCTGACCGCGTGACCGCGTCCGGACAACGCATCGGCGAGCTTGACCGTCACGCCCGGCGCGCCGGCGCTATGGTCGAGCCCGTGGTGGATGGATAACAGGATATTCATTGTTTCGCAGGCCTCATTGGTCTTGTCGGTCTTCGCGTTTATGGAGGTCATGATTGCGTTGCCTCGCCCGATACTAGGTCATCGCCCCCCCGCGCGTTGTACGGTCGATCACACAAGCGAAAGGCACGCTCGCGCACGCGTCGGGCGGCCGTTCGGCCGCCCGACGAATGTGCGCCATTGAACAGACGCCCGGAATCCCGCCGCTCGACAATGAGTCGTAGCTCACCAAAGGGGACAGGAATGGGGCCGGGGCTTTTCCGCTTGTTGCTGGCGAGCGTGGTGGTGATCTTCCACTACAGCAGCCTGTCGCTCGGCCACGCGGCGGTCTATCTGTTTTTTGTGCTCAGCGGCTATTGGGTCTGCCAGATGTGGGAGCACAAATATAGCCGCACCCGCCATCCGTATCTGACGTTCGTGCTGTCGCGCGCGTGGCGAATCGCTCCGGTCTTCCTGCTGTGCAGCGCGCTCGCTTGCGCGATGGTCTGGGTGCAGGTATCGCAGCTTCCGCACACTGCACCGGCCCAAAGCGCGCCCCTCGATCACGTGTTCTGGGCCTTGCTGCCGAGTCTCGTCCTGCTGGGCTACAACTCGTCGTGGTTCACCCCCCTGCTGCCCGCCTGGTCCCTCGACATTGAGATGCAATACTATCTCGTCGCGCCGCTCGTGCTCGCAGCCCTCAAGCGCAAGCCCGCCATCGTCTTCGTGCTGACGCTTGCGACTGGCGCGGTCTTTTCCGCGCTGCACGGCCACCCGACGCTGGCCACTTCCATTCCCTGCTTCGTTGCCGGCATGTACGCCGCGCGCTACCCGGATCTCGCAAACGGCAAGCGCTATGTCATCGCGTCGGCGGCTGCGACTGTCGCGGTGATCGCGACGCCACTGCTCATACCAGAATTGCGCTCTCTGCTGCTAGGCGGCACGCATCCTGGGCCGCTCTATCGATACAACGAATTGCTGAACGTGATCGTCACGCTCACGTGCCTGCCGTTCGCGCTGGGCACAGTCAGAAACCGCAGCGGCAAAGCCGATCAGCTGATGGCCGACCTCTCGTATTCGCTCTACCTCTTTCACTGGATTCCGCACCAGCTTGTCGCGCTCTACTTGCCGGGTCTCGCTCAGGCACCGCGGATCGAGCGCGCACTCGGGGTATGCGCGGTCATTGCCGTCACGTACGCGTTGTCCATCCTGATCACGCTGTACGTCGACCGTCCCGCCAATCGCGCCCGCGCGCGCTTCGTGCGCAACCGTCTGATTACCGATCGTGCTGCGCGAACTGGCACGTCACCCTCGCCCGTCATGGGCCTGCCGCGCGACGCACTTGCCGCTTCGCTCGACAGCGCCAGAAGGTAACCAGCATGATTCGCTCCGATCGCGCGAAAGCGACCGCCGCTGCCCGTGTCCCTCAGGATGCTGCGAATGCCATCGTGTCGTCAGGCTGGCCGCCGCCCACCAAGAACAAGACGCTCGAGATCCGTTCAATCGGCGGGTTCCTGCCAGCCGTCGTCTGCGTGCTGGCACTCGGCCTGATCTGCCGTCTGCCCACACTCGGCAGCCGCTCCATCTGGATGGACGAAGCGTACAGCTTCTGGTTCGCCAGCCTGTCGTGGACGGACCTGTGGACGAAGACCCCGTTCTACGAAACGCATCCGCCGTTTTACTATTCGCTGCTGAAACTATGGATGAGCGTCGCGGGATCGTCGGAAATCGGCATGCGCTCGCTGTCCGTGACTGCGAGTCTGGCTACGATAGGCATCACCGCGTTCGCGCCGCGCTTGATCGGCTTCGGCAAGCGCTATGACCGCGTGGGCCTTCTCGCGGGCGTGCTGCTCGCGCTCAATGCGGGCAATATCGAATACGCCCAGCAGGCGAGGCCCTACGCGCTCCAGACCCTGTCCTGCACGTTGATGGTGCTCGCATCGGCCACGCTGTTGCACAGGATGCTCTCAACCACCCGGCACACCCGCACGCTGCCGGGCGAATGGCCGCTTTGCATCACGGCCGGTCTGTTCGCGGGCATCACGCTCTGGCTGCACGACACGAGCCCGTTCATCGTGCTCGGCAACTGGCTCGGGCTGTTTGCCGCTATCGTCGTGTTCTCCCCTTATCGGCGCCACGATCTCGCCGTGTCCATCAAGGCCCTGGCGATCGGTCTGGTGGTCTGGGCGCCTTGCGTGCCGATCATCCTGATCCAGTCGAGAACCGTGCAATCGGCGTTCTGGGCCACGATCTCGCCAAAAATGCTCACGTGGCCGCTCACGCTCGCAACGGGCGGCAAGCTCGCGTTTTTCCCCGTCGCCGTCCTGTTCGCACTGGGCCTGCGCACGCTCTATCGCACCCGCAAAGGCGCGGCGTGGTACGTACTCGGCATGCTGTTCATCCCGATGACCGCCGTATTCGCCGTGTCCTATCTGATCAAGCCCGTCTTCGTCGTGCGCACCTTCGAATGGATGGCGCCGCCAACGCTGCTGCTCGCCGCCCTGGGCGTTTTCGCTGCGGGCCGCGCCGCGCGTTTGCGGATTTTGCTGATCCCGCTCGTGATTGTCCTCTGCCTGGTTCAGGACCGCGTCTACTACACATCCGGCACAGAAGACCTTCGCGGACTCGTCGGCTATCTGGCCTCGCAGCGCCAACCCGGCGACTTGATCGTGGTTTATCCGAACGAACTCGAAGTCGGGCTGAACTACTACGCGCGACAGTTGCCGCAAGGGCTCGGCGTAGTCGCGCTGCCCGCTCCGTATCCCGCCGTCGGCTTGCAGCGCCCGTATCTTCAAAGCAACCGCGGCGTTCCGGCAGCCGTCGAAGCCGATCGCGCACCCCTCGAGCAACTGGTCGCGTCGCACGGCCGGGTCTGGTTGATCGGCGCCTGGCAGGGTCCGAACGGAAAACTGGACGTCGTCACCGACACGTTGTATCGGCAACGAGGCCTACCGGAATCGTCGGTCGACTTTTCGGGTACACAAGTCTCACTGTTCGGCGCGAGGAAATAAGCGATGCTCGAGCGCAAGACCATTGGTGCATTCGAAGGCGCGCGCGGTGTTGCGGCGCTGCTCGTCGCCATTTACCACTTCGCACTACTCTTCAGCTTCGCGTTGCCGTACCCCGTCGTGGTGCGCAACGGCTACCTGTTCGTCGATCTGTTTTTCGTCCTCAGCGGCTACGTCATCTGTGCTTCGTACGAGTCCCGCCTTGTCACCGTCAACGATCTGTGGACTTTCGCGATCCGGCGCTTCGGCCGCCTGTTTCCGTTGCTGATTGCGTCCACGATCGCCTTCGTGCTGGTGCCGAATCTCTACGAACTCGCCAAGCACGCGGCGGTGATGCTCGGGCACGCGAACCTGTTCCACGATCCGCATCCGGTACCCCATATGGTGCCCTCCCTCGCCGAGATCGTCGCGACCTTGACGATGACGCACGGTCTGGGCATGTTCGACAAGGCGATCCTGAACTTCGTGAGCTGGAGCATCAGCACCGAGTTCTACACGTACATGCTGTTCGCGCTGGCGTGTCTGTTCGTGGCCGGACGCGCGCGCATCATGCTCTTCGCGACGGTGAGCGCCGTCGCCTTCGCCGTTACCTGCTGGGCCAGCCTCACGCTGCACGATTGCGTCGCTACGCGAGATTGCCTGAACATCACCTACGATTTCGGCCTCACGCGATGCCTGACGTCGTTCTCTCTCGGCTGTCTGACCTTTTACACCGCACGCCGCCTGCGCCCTCATGGCAACGCGTTGCAGATTGGCGCGTTGCTGGCCGTCTACGGCGTATTCGCCGCCACCGACCGCGTGCCGGTCATGGCCTTCGCGTGTCCGCTCGTCTTCGCAGTGCTGATCCTGTCCCTGTCGTCCGATCGCGGATACGTGGCCCGCGCGCTCAACACCGCACCGGCACAGCTACTCGGCCGCTGCTCCTATTCGATCTACCTGATGCATCCGGTGCTGATCAAGGGATTCGGGTTCGCTACGCGGCATTTGACGGGAACGGCAACCGGTTTCGCGACACTGCTCGTCTATACGGTGACGCTGTTGCTGATTTCCGGATTGACGTACCGATACATCGAAGCGCCGTTCCGCGACCAGTTCAATCGATGGGCGCGTCAACAACGGGTTGCTTCCGGCGTCACCGAAACGGCGTGAGTCCAGGCGCGCGGTTCAAGTACCAACGGGGAGGAGTGACGCAAAAGCGGCCAGCGACGAGAGCCGACAAAGCTCCGTGTCCGGCCGCCTGGCATGCAAACGGGTCAATGCGCTACACGATCCCGGCCCACGCCCGCAGCCTGGAGATCACGCCTGCGCGCATGCAACGCATCGCACGCGGCTTCGTAGATCGCCTGGTATTCATCGCACACACGGCGTACGTGAAAGTGCTCGAGGTTGCGCCGACCGCGCGCGACGAGCGCCTCGCGTGCCTCGCGATCGCAGAGTAGCTTTTCGATCGCTTCAGCGAGCGCTGCGTCGTCGTTCGCCGGGACTAGCACGCCAGCCTCGCCGTGATCGAGCATCTCCGGAATACCATCGACGCGCGTCGCCACGATCGCGCTTCCGGCCTCGCGCGCCTCGCTTAGCACGAGCCCCGCCGGCTCACGGTGGGAAGCCAGCACGAAGACATCCGCCTCAGCGAGATACCCGCGCGGGTCGGCGATGAAACCCGTGAAATGCACGCGCGCGTCGACACCCAGCTCTCGCGACATCGCTTCGAACTGCTCACGATCTGGTCCATCGCCGACCAGATACAACTCGGCCGTGGGAAAGCGAGGAGACAGACGCGCGAACGCGCGCAGCAACTCCGGAATGCCTTTGCGGTAATACATGCCGCAGACCGTCACGATACTTGGCCGCCCGAGCGCAGGCGACTTCGGCAACGGCGTTTCTGCGAGTCTCGGCGTGCCGATCGTGCCGTTGAGCACCACCGCCAGTTTGTGCGCGGGAATGCCGCGCCGCTCCATCAATTGCGCCACCGCTTCGGTGACACCCACCACACGGTCGCCAACGCGCATCAGCGTGGCGCTCTTCTGGAACTCGTTATGCACCGTCGTCACCAGCGCAAAACGGCGGCGCAACACGCCAAAGCGCGCAATCAACGCGCCCGACATCATGTGCGCATGCACGACTTCCGGATCGTGCTCGGCCAGCAGACGATTGAAGCCGGCCACCATCGCCGGCACGTAGCGAGGCTTGGGCGCCTGTGGCAGCCGCACATGACGCACGCCTTCGCGCGCCAGCAGCGGCTCGAATCCGCCGCCCGACGATGCGATCGTCACCTCATGCCCCGCACGCGCCTGCATGCACGCAAGATCGACCATGACGTTGACAATGCCATTGCCGATGTTGTGTGCGTGATTCGCCAGATGAAGGATTCTCATGATCAAAACGCCTCGATCGCTTCACGATAGACCTGCGCCACTTGCCCCGCCACGACCGGGCGATCGAAATTCGCGCGTGCATAGGCACGGCACGCTTGCGCATCGGGCAACCTGCCCGGCTCGCGAAGCGCGTCCACGATACCCGCACCGATCGCGTGAAAGCCGCCCGCCGGCAAGACCAGATCCGGCGAGAGCGGCGCCACCGCTTCGGGCAAACCGCCCACCGGCGTCACGAGCACCGGCGTGCCCGAGGCGAGCGATTCGATCGTCGTGAGCCCGAACCCTTCGAGCGCGACCGTGGGCACGACGCTCAGGTCGGCCGCCGCATACCAGAGCGGCAACATGTCGTCCGGCACGAAGCCGGCCAGATTCACGTGGTTTTCGAGCCCGCGAGCGGCGGCATGCGCGCGCAGCGTGGGTTCGAGCGGCCCGCGACCGGCAATTGTCAGCAGTGCGTCCGGCATCTCCCGCTTGACCAGGAACATCGCATCGATCAGATTCTCGAGGCCCATGCGCCATACGAGGCGGCGCAAGCAGAAAATCAGCGGGCGGTCCTGCGGCAAGCCCAGCCGCTCGCGCGCTTCCCGCCGCGAAACGCCGATATCGAATCGATCGACATCCACGCAACCCGGCACGATACGGATACGCTCTTCGCTCACGCCGTAGCGCTCGATGAGCAGCCGGCCGAATGCCCGTGACAGCGCGATATGCCGTGTCCCGGATCGATAGACGTGACGCTCCAGCGAACGGCGAACCGCCTGATTGAGCGGTCGCCTCGCCTCGGCGAACGACTCGTCGGCCCACGGGCCGTGAAAATGCACGACGTGCGGCACGCGCCGAAAGAGCCCGGCGGTCGGCGCGGCATAGAGCGCGAAATGCGATGCGACGACATCCGGCATCTGGGCGTGCTTGAGCCGGCGAGCCAGCGAGCGCACGCCGCGCAGCCGCGTGCCGATCGGCGACTGCGGCGTCGCGAACGAGTGGATCGTGCCGCCCGACGCCTGCTCGACCGCCGGGCTGCCCGCGACAAGCCCGCGCACATTCACGCCCTGCGACGGCAGCACATCGACGATTTCCATGAACATGCGATCCAGACCGCCCTGGCGCTCGCCGAACCAGTGCATGCCGATCTGCAACGAATCGATCGGCCCGCTCATGAGTCCACCACCACGGCTGCGGCCGCTTCGGGCAAGGCGACGCTTCGCGTCGCACAAACATGTTCGTATAACGAAAGATAGCGCTGCGCCATCACATCCCATCCCAGTGTTCTGGCGAGCTCGCGCGCGGCCTGCCCCATTCGGGCCGAGCGCTCGGGGTCGCTCGCCAGATAGTCGATTGCCGCGGCGATGCCCGCGACGTCATCCGGATTCTCGAGCACCAATCCACAGTCGGCGCCCACCACTTCCGCGCCCCCCGTGGTGCGTGCGGTGACGACCGGCAACGCGGCAGCCAGCGCTTCGAGCAACACGAGGCTCATGGCTTCGTAACGCGAAGGAAATACGAATGCATCGACCGAACGCATCAGTGCAGGCATGTCCCGTACGAAGTCGAGGAAATGCACGCGTTCCGCCACCCCTAGCTCCGCGGCAAGCGCCGGATAGCGCTGGTTGCCACGCAGATCGGCGGCCACCACCAGATGCGCGTTGGCCGGCGCATCGCGCAAGGCGTGCAGCACCGTATCGAGATTCTTTCGCGCGATGCGCAGGTCGCCCGCGAACAGAAACAGGAACGGCGCGTCAGGCAAACCGAAGCGGCTGCGCTCGGCGGGACCTGGCGCGAACTCGTCGATATCGACGCCGTTGTAGATGACCTGGAGGCGTCGCGCGTCCACGCCGCTCACCCGCATTTCGTCGCGCACCTTGCCCGACACGGCCACGACAGCGCGAGCCTGTCTGAAAGCACGGGCCTCGAGATACGCGTTGAGTCGGGTATAGATGACCTGATAGGCCTCACGCGCGCTGCGAAACAAACGAAATGGATAGAAGCCGCAGCGGTACCAGCCGTCGTGAACGAAGTGAACGGAGTTGACGTCCGCAGTAGCCCACGTAATGAAGCCATTCACGTGCACGACGTCGAATTCGTCCCGGTGCGCGCGAATCCATCGCCAGCTGCGCCACGCGAATACCTGGTACTGCAACAGGCGGGTCGGCGCGCGGCTCGACTCGATCTTCACGAAGCGCGCGCGCGGGTGACGCGACAGCTCGTCGGCGGCGCTCGATGACAGCATCGTCACCGAATGACCTGCGGCCAGCGCGGCGCGCACGATCTCGTAGTTCACACGGCCCTGGCCATCGTTCTTCGCGAACTGATGCGTGACGATCAAGATGCGCAAGCGCTCTTTCATCATGCCGTCCCCTTTGCCGCGCGCGGAACAGTCGCGGACACCGCCCTGCTGCCGGCTGCCGGGCGGCCCGCCGCACTCACGGCACGCGCCGACTTCACGCCTGCCTGCTCCCGCGCATGGCGCAAGCCGATCAACGGCATCATGACGCCGATAAAAAATAGCATGCCCGAGAAGGACACCAGCGTATTGACCATCACCATCATGCAGAAGATCGAAAGCGACACGCCGAACCCGCAAATCGCGAAGCGGTCGTTCGGCAACAGCCGGGTGGCCTTGAATGCGCGCCACATCAGCATCATGACGCCGCCGACGTACAACAGCGTGCCCGGCCACCCCATCACGTATGGCAACTCCATCACGCCGCTGTCGAACGCCGGCCCCCCAGCGGGGGAGTTGCCGTCGGCCGAAAGCTTCATGGCGCCGCCCGTCGAACCAATGCCTTGGCCCGCAATGTTGTCGAGCATGGTGGGCAGGAGCCACTCATACAGCATCACACGCGATCGATAGCTGTTGTCGGAGGAAATGTCGTCGAAGGTCTGGAAGCGCTTGGCCAGCGAATTAGACACCTGGTCGACCATCATGAGCGGGGTGCAGAGCACCGCTACGCCGAGCACCCCTGCAATCAGCCTGCGCCGACTTTTTCCATCAAGCGACAGGAGCGGATACGCGAGACCGATCAGCAACCCGCCCCAGCAGGAGCGTACCGACGTGAATAGCAGTGCGGGAACCGCGACGATGGCCATGAGTATGCGCAGTCTTCCGCGTGTCGCGAACGCCATCTGCAACACGTACATGATCGTCATCGCAAACGGCCCGGTCGAATTCATCGTGCTCCAGATACGCAACGCGTACGGCTCCGGTTTGCCGCTCGCGACCATCTTCGTCTGGAGAAGCCAGAATGCGTCCCAGGCGGGCGGTTGAACGTACTGCCAAACGCCGTAGGCGCCCATCACGAGCCCGCCGTACACCCAGGTCTTCAGCATGACGCGGTGATACTCGGGATAGTGCCGCCACGTCACCGAGATATGGAACGCAACGAGCAATGGAAAAATCCAGTTGATGAACGCAAACAGCGCCGCCGCGATCCCCACCTCGGTCATGCCGATCACGAACGCGTAGAGCATGGCGATCACGGCCAGCACGAACGGCATCGCACGGCGTTGCCCAAGGCTGTCGAGATTACGCACAAGAGACAGCCCGCACAGGCTCACAGCCGCGAGCGGCGCCACCATGATCGGGCTTGTGTTGTTGAACGAGCCGCTCATGAAATCCGCCAGTCTTCGCAGCAGCGGCGACAGAAAAAACAGCCAGCAGACGAAGCTGATGTAGTGGGTCGGCGAGCGCCGATACAGCACGAAAGCGACACTCAGCGAGCCAGCCAGGAAAACCAGCTCAGCGAGCTTCGCGAAGTGCGCGACGATCAGCAGCAGCGTCACGCCAAACAACGCCGCTGGCAGCACGATCGGGTTACGTTCCTTGCGCTTGCGCACGGCAGGCACGCCGCGCGCAACGCCGCGCGGCGAACCGTCCATCTGTGCGGTCAACGATGGTGTTCTCAGCATGCCCCTGCCCCCGGCAGAAACGTGCAGGCACCGTTAGCCGGCACGCCCGTTCCCGCATCGTCAGCGCGCATCCCCTTTGTGGATGCGCATTTCATGTCCTTAGGCGCCGCTCACAAGAGCTCGTACGTGCTGACGAGCGACAGGCCGTGATTGCGCGCGCTGCCCGACGAAACCTGCGCGCCGCGTTGCCGGCGGGTCAGGCCGATGTACGCGACGCCATATTCGAGAAACGGGCCTTCGGTCTTGCGAAAGCCGAACTGCTCGTAAAAACTCTTCAGGCCAACCGGCGCCGACACGCGAACCGTGATGCCCGCCCAACGCTGCGCGATGACACGCAACGCGTGTTCGATCAACTGCTCGGCCGTGCCGTCTCCGCGCCGTGTGGGGCTCGTGAGCACCTTGTCGATCATCACTTCGGGATCTTCGGCGTCCCCCGGCAGAAGCCGCGCGTAAGCGATCAGCGGCATCGGGCCGCCCGACTCCTGCATGGCGAACAAGTGCAGTGCCTGCTCATCGCGCCCGTCGGCGTCGAGGCATACGTGCGCCTGTTCGACGACGAACACCGCGCTGCGCGCCCGCATGATCAGATACAGATCGCGTGGCGTGAGCTGGTCGAATTCGAGCGTTTTCCAGTTCATCGCGTTTTTCCTTTGGCGAATGTCGGCTGAGTCCATCCGTCAGCATGGGGAAAAGGTACGCTGCCAACCCAGCCCGCATCGGTGCGGCACCGCACTGTCGTCCCCAACTGCCGAACGGGCGAATGACAAGGCGCGGCAGCGCCAATTCGCATGTCTCAAAGTTGAAACATTCGCGAGCGTGGTGATGAAACCCAAACTCATTCGTCGGCACAACGGCATCGATGTCGTTGCTCACGCAACGTAATGCGGCATCGTCGTGGCCGATTCCCCCTGCGCGTAGCGCTTTGATCGCTGCACGCGGGACTTCTCCAGCGCAACGCCTCACAACGGATTCACCGGGCCTGCAGCGCCAAAATCGGTTCCGTGCGAACCCGCACACAATTGCCGTGACACTTCTGAATCAGTTCCGCACGCGCGGCGCGGCGCCCGCAATGACCGCCTGTGGGCGGTGCGATTCCGTTCACACGAATCGGCAACCCTCGGCGCGATGCGACAAGCACAGGCGGGACCCGCCATCTCGATGGCATCTGGCACGAAGCATCGGGCCAGATGCCATCGAACCGATCGTGCATTTCTGAAACAAAAAACGGCACTTGCCGCCGTCCTCTTTTCCGTCATCGGCGGCAGACCCGCATCCCCACTCGATTTGACCGCACGGGCACGCTCTTCGCTTAGTGCAGCGCAGACCAAATAGCGCGCTCGCCAGTGACGGCCAAACGTCACGCAAGCCGCGCAGCAAACGGGGCCGACATGGGTGCACCGCGACCGGATTTCATTCGACGGTCGCGCGCACCATGTCAGGTAAATAGAAGAGAAACCGCGCATCGCACCTCGCGCGGCTTCATCAAGGACTGGAAATGCTGACTCTCCAACGCGACCTGCGCGGCAAGCCCCTGCCAGAGGTGCTGCCCTCAGAAAAATGGCAGGCATTCAATCGTCATCTCCAACGGGTTGATTCAGGTGCCGGACTGACACTGTGCGATGGCGCACGGACAATCCGGCGCGATTCGATTCTCATTCGCCAGGTTATCTCCATGCTCCCGAGACGGGGCGACGGTCGCGAATCCAGCAGGATGGTGCCGCGTCAACACCAGATCGCGCTCGGCGGATGAACCATCATGTCCAACGTCATCGCTCGCTGCCTCGACGTGATCTTCGTGATCGCGGGTGCCCTCATTGCGCACGCCCTGCGCTTTCCGGGCGCCGAGGTTTTTCTCGACGACAATGAGCGGCTGCACACCGCGTTCAATTGCGCGCTCGTGCTATTGCTGTTTCCGGGCTTCGGCTTCTACGAGACATGGCGCGGCCAGTCTCTGCCGGCCATGCTCGGGCGCGTCCTCGCGGCATGGCTCGCCGTCGTGGCGGCGAGCCTCGTGCTCGTCTTCACGCTGCATCGCGTCGACGCGGTCTCGCGCCTCTGGTTCGGCTATTCGACGCTGATTTCAGGCGTGCTGATCGTCTCGGCGAAGTGCGGTGCGCATCTTGCGCTGCGCACGGCGCGCCGCCGCGGATTCAATTTCCGCACGGTTGCGATCGTCGGCACGCCGGGCTTCTCGCGCACGTTGCTCGCCCATCTGAAATGCGCGCCGCAAGCCGGTTTCAAGCCCGTCTTCCTGTTCGACACCAACGCACAGGCACTGGACATTTTCGAAGGACAACGCGGCGGCCTGCCGGTGTTCACGGACATCGACGCGTTCGCGGCGAAGGTACGCGAGGAGCGCGTCAACGAGGTCTGGCTCGCGCTGCCGCTCTCCGAGGAGCACACGATCTATCGCTTCAAGCGGGCGTTCCAGCATGACTTCGTGAATCTGCGCTTCATTCCGGATGTGCGCAGCCTCGCGCTGTTCAATCACGCGCTCGTCGACGTCATCGGCCTCACGACCATCAACCTGAACGCCGCGCCGATTTCGCCGTTGTCGATGTGGCCGAAGCTGATTTTCGATCGTCTCTTCGCGCTCGTCGCGCTCATCCTGCTGTCGCCGCTGTTCGCCGCGATTGCCTTGTCGATCAAGTTGACGTCGCCGGGTCCCGTGTTCTTCACACAGAAGCGCAAGGGCATCGATGGCCATCCCTTCATGATCTACAAGTTCCGCTCGATGACGACGCATCGCGAGAGCGAGGGCCTCGTCACACCAGCCGCGCGCGGCGACGCACGCGTGACGAAGATCGGCGCGTTCCTGCGCCGCACGAGCCTCGACGAGCTGCCGCAGTTCCTCAACGTACTGCTCGGCCAGATGTCCGTAGTCGGACCGCGTCCGCATGCCGTCGAGCACGACGATCTCTACAAGGATCTCGTCTACGGCTATATGCATCGCTATCGCATCAAGCCCGGCATCACCGGCTGGGCGCAAGTCAATGGATACCGCGGAACCACGACGAAGATCGAGAAGATGGAAACGCGCGTGAAGTTCGATCTCTTCTATATCCATAACTGGTCGTTCTGGTTCGACATGCGAATCGTGTTCGTCACGATTTTCAAGGGCTTCGTCGGCCGCAACGCGTATTGAGCTAGCAGTGATCCGCATCTCGGGGGATTTGATTGTGAAGGTATCGGTTATCGTGCCGACTTATCGGCGGACTGTAGACCTCGCGCGCTGCATCGCGGCGCTCGAGGCGCAGCATCGGCACGCCGACGAAATCGTCGTGATTGCCCGGCGCGAGGACACTGCGACGCTCGCATGGCTCGACGCGCACGCCGTGGCGACGCACGACTGCCGCGTCACGGTGGCGATCGTCGACGAGCCCGGTGTGGTCGCTGCCTACAATCGCGGACTCGACACCGCGAGCGGCGACATCGTGTGCTTTACCGACGACGATGCCGCGCCGCATCCCGACTGGATCGAGCGCATCGCCAGCGCCTTCACGCATGCCCCGGCGCTCGGTGGAATCGGCGGGCGCGACATCGTCCACGAACGCGGCGGCATCCTTCAGGGAAAGAAGTCGGTGGTCGGGCTCGTAAGCTGGTATGGGCGCGCGATCGGCAACCATCACATCGGCGACGGGCCGCCGCGCAACGTCCAGGTGCTCAAGGGCGTCAACATGGCGTTCCGCCGCGAAGCCGTGGCCGGTGTGCGCTTCGATCCGCGCCTGCGCGGAACGGGCGCGCAGGTGCATTGTGAAATGGCATTCAGCCTCGAGGTCTGCCGTCACGGCTGGACGCTCGTCTACGACCCCGCGCTGCTCGTCGAGCACTACCCGGCACAGCGTGGCGACGAGGACCAACGCAGCGTCTTCAACGCCACCGCCTTTTTCAACGCTTCATTCAACCTGCGTCTGATCATGTGCGAACACCTTCCGGCGTTCCAGCGCTGGGCGTTCGTGACGTATTCGACGCTGATCGGCACACGCGCGGATCCGGGGTTCGCGCGCGCGCTGCTGCTGGCGCTCGACGGAGAAGGTCTCGCGCTCGCACTGCGCAAATGGTGGATTGGATTACGCGCCATGCACGGGGCATGGCAGGAGGCCGCGCGCTGACCTGCCTCGGCGCGCTTGCAACGCAAGGACCGATACGATGAAAACCAGAATACTGCTCTTATGCAGCGCAGCGACCTGGCTATCCGGATGCAGTTTCATTCCGGGGCCCTACCTCGATGCCAGCCGCCTCGACCAGACGGCCCAGCCTGTCGTTGAGCAGGCGACCTATCCGGTGCGACCGATCGACGTCACCTGGTTCAAGGACCAGTCGGCGCAGATCGTGCCGTCCGTGTGTCCGCTGACGTGCTTCACGAAGGACACGCGCAAGGCCTATCGCTACAAGATCGGCATCGACGATCAACTCACGATCATTGTCTGGAACCACCCGGAACTGGCCAGCGCCGGTGGCATGGGCGGCGGAGTCATGCCGCCACTGCCGCCTCAGGGCAATTCCGGTACGGGTGCCGGCGGCACGTCGTTCGGTCAGGGCGGCGGGACCACCGGTGGTGCGAGCTCCGGCGGCGGAAGCGGCGAAACCGCGGGCAACGGCGGATTCCAGGTACGCGTCGCGCCGGACGGCACGATCTTCTTTCCGCGTATCGGCCGCATGAAAGTGGTGGACATGACCACCCAGGAAGTCCGGGAAGCCGTTAAAGAGGGGCTGCAGAAAACCATCCGCGAGCCGCAGGTCGACGTACGCGTGTCGGGATTCAACAGCAAGTCGATCCAGATGACGGGCCAGGTTCATGTCCCGCAGGCAGAGGCGATCACGGACACGCCGCTGACGATCCTGGACGCGTTCAATCGCGCGGGCGGCTCGCTGGACGACGCCGACCTGCAGAACATCGGCGTGATGCGCGGCGGCACGCGCTACACGGTCGACGTGGCGTCGATCCTCGAAACCGGCGACCAGAATCAGAACGTCGTGCTACAGGACGGCGACATCGTCGACGTGCCGAATCGCGCCAACAGCCGCGTATTCGTGCTCGGAGAAATTTCGAAGCCGACCTCGCTGCCGATGAATCGCGGCCGCCTCACGCTTGCCGATGCGATCACCGATGCCGGCAGCATCGATCCCAAAACGAGCGATCCGCGCTTGATCTATGTGATCCGTGGCGCCGACAAGTCGTACAAGCCGGAGATTTTCAGGCTCGACATGACTCAGGTGGACTCCGTGCTGCTGATGACAAAGTTCGAGTTGAAGCCACGGGACGTCGTCTACGTCCAGGTGTCCAACACGGCTCGCTTCAACCGGGTGCTCGACCAGATCACGCCGACTTTGCAGCTCCTGTTCTTTACCAAGGCCTTGGTCGACAACTAAATCGCGTACGGAGACGAACATGGGTAGCTATGACATGCTGGAGCAAGCCCCAGCCCCTGGCAACGATGAAGACGCGATGGTTCGGGATCTGTTGCGAATGATCTTCGAACAGATCTGGTGGGTCATCGCGATTGCGGCGTGCGTGACGCTCGGAGCCTATTGGTACGCGAAGTCCGCGACGCGTATTTATTCGGCGGATGCGCTGATCCAGGTCGAGTCGAGTTCGGGCAATACCCCGGGCGGTGCGCAGGCTCTTGCGGCGCTCGCGCCCGCCGGCGGCACGCACACCGACGCCGAGATCGAGATTCTGAGGAGCCGCACCGTCGTCGAGCCGGTTGTCGAGCAGTTCAAGCTGAATTTTTCCGCGTGGCCCAAGACCATGCCGTATCTGGGCCATCTCGTCTCGATGTTTGCGCATCCGGGGCACCCGATTGGCGCACCGTTCGGTTTGACGTCTTATGCATGGGGCGGCGAGGAGTTCAGCGTCGAATCCATCACCGTCCCAACCGAGCTGCAGGGCACAACGCTGACGCTGCACGCGCTTGGACAAGGCCGCTACGAACTGCGCAGTCAATCCGGCTGGTTGCTGCTTACCGGCGTCGCTGGCCAGATGGCGAGCAGTGATGGCGTTTCGATTCTCGTGAAACGGCTTGTTGCACGGCCCGGCACGGAATTCTTCGTGACGCGTTTCAATCAGCTCGACGCCGTGGGTGGGCTCGCGGGAGGCCTTCAGGTCGCGGAAAAAGGTACTGACACGGGCATCGTGCAACTCTCCTTCATGGGTACCGATCCCGTTCTGATCACGGCGATCGTCAACGCCGTGGGCAACTCCTACCTGAAGCAACGCCAGGATCGTGCGCAGGAAGAAGCCAGCCGGATGCTGTCGTTCCTGAACAGCGAAATGCCCCGCATCCGCGACGAAGTCAATCGCGCCGAAACCGCGCTGGCGGAATACCAGTCTCACAGCGGTTCCTTTCACCCCAGTTCTGAAGCCAGTTTGTATCTGGGCGGGGAAATCGAGTACGAGAAGCAGATCGCCACGATGCGCGTCACGCGCGCCCAGTTGTTGACCCAGTACACAGCCGAGAGCCCGGAGGTCAAGTCGATCGACGCCCAGCTCGCCGCGATGATCGGCGAGAAGACTCGCTTCGAGAGCCAGTACGCCACGATGCCGCAGAACGAACGCGAAGCGCTGTCCCTGCAACGCGACGCCAAGGTCGCGGAACAGATCTACATCGCGCTGATGAACCGCATCCAGGAGCTGTCGATCACGCGCGCCGGGACGGTCAGCAATGTCCATATGATCGACGAAGCGCTGGTGCCCTCGTCGCCGATCAAGCCGAAGCCCGGCATGATCATTTCGGCGGGCGCCGTGCTCGGGATCATGGCGGGTATCGCCTTTGCGGTCTGCCGCCGCACGCTCTTCACCGGCATCTCCGACGCTTCGCAACTCGAACGGCGGTTTGGCATGCCGATCTTCGGCGTCATCGCAAACAGCGCGCAGCAGAACCAGGCCGATCAGTTGGCGCTGGAAGCGCGGAGCCACGCCGCCGCCCTGCCGGGTTCGCCAGAGGTCGTCGGGCCGTCGCGAATGGAAAGCAGCGCCGCTGTGCGCATGCCGGGCGCGCACGCGCCGTTTGCGCCGGCGCGACCCCTGCTGGCCAAAACGCATCCGTTCGACCCGTCGATCGAAGGATTGCGCGGGCTGCGTGCGACGCTGCAATTCGGGTTGTTCGATGCGCCGAATCGCGTGGTGGCCTTCACCAGTCCGGCGCCTTCGGACGGCAAGAGCTTCCTCTGCGCGAATCTTGCCGCGCTGCTCGCCGAGACGGGCCGCCGCGTGCTGTTGATCGACGCCGACTTGCGCCGCGGCCGGCTCGCGCATTACCTCGGACGTTCGTCGAAGGGCGGGCTCACGGAATTGCTGACCGGTCAGGGCGATCTCGATGTCATCGCGCAACCGACCGGCGTTGAAGGCCTGCACTTCATCGCGGCCGGTGCGTACCCGCCCAATCCTTCGGAAATTCTTTCGTCGGCGCGCTTTAGCGAATTGCTGGAGCACTTCGAGCGGCAATTCGACCTCGTGATCATCGATACGCCGCCGCTGCTCGCGGTGCCCGATGCAGCCAGCGTCGCGAACATCGCCGGTTCCACGGTGCTCGTGATGAGAGCGGGCGCGAATACCCAGCGCAATATCGCCGAATCGCTCGAGAAACTGCGCCGCGCGCGGGCCCGCCTGATCGGCGGCGTGCTCAACGCGGTGCCGCAGAAGAGCGCGGGGCGGTACGGCGCATCCGATTATTCGTATGCCTATCTTTACACCGCCGACGATGTGCCAGCGCCCGCCACGGCCAAGCGGCGACGCGCGCAACATTGAGTAAACGGGGAGCGACGTCTGTCAGTTGCCTTACGTGCGGACGGCCACACTGGTGGCCGTCCAAAGCGTCAATAATCGGCGTTAACCGGTCACCTAGAGCTGACCTACATTCTTCTCCGCCCGCGCGAACGCCAACGATGAACGGACGACCATTCACACGGCAATTTCCGTCAGTCGAGACGGTGCCGGCCATTGCCGCCGACGCCCTGGTCGACGACACCGGCAAGCCGAGCCGGCGACGCCCGCCAAGCGCCTTGTTCGTCGACCAGAGCGGACAGCCCGGCGGGGCGGAACTCTGCCTGCTGCCGCTCGCCGCGCTACATGCGGCGCACAGCGAAGTGTTGCTGCTTTCCGATGGACCATTTCGCGAACTGCTCGAAGCGCAAGGCGTGCGGGTCATCGTCAAAAGCAACGCACAGGTATCCGCGATCAAGCGCGCCGGAATGCGGCTTTCCTGGCTGCGCGCCCTGCCCGGCATGTACCGGCAGATACTGGCGATCGCCACGCGCGCCCGATACTTCGACGTGCTGTTTCTGAACACGCAAAAGGCACTGGTGCTAGGCGCGCTTGGCAAGCCGCTGCACCGCAGCCCGATCGTCTGGCATGCGCATGACGTCATGACGCGCGACCATTTCGGCAAGATGCAATTGCGCATCGTCCGCTGGCTGGTGCGCCATGCGATCGATCAGGTTGTTGCGAACTCGCAGGCAACGGCAGACGCGTTGATCGAGCTGACCGGCCTGCCGGCCTCGGCCATCCCCGTCGTGCACAACGGCATCGACGTGGATGCGTTCATGCACGCCGACCCGGTCGAAGCACAGTCGCTCAGGCGACGCTTCAACCTGCCTGAAAATGCCTGGCTCGCCGGCCTCTTCGGGCGTCTCGCACCGTGGAAAGGCCAACACGTCGCAATCGAATCCCTCACGCGACTGCAAGACGTTCATCTCGCGTTGGTGGGCGGCGCGCTCTTCGGCGAAGATGACTATGTGAAGGAACTGCATTGCCTTGCCGCCCGGCTGGGCGTGGCAGACCGCGTGCACTTCGTCGGCACCCGCAACGATGTGCCGGTCTTGATGAAGGCCATGGACGTCATCCTGCACACGTCGCTCAAACCCGAGCCGTTCGGACGGGTGATCATCGAAGGGATGGCGGCCGGGCGGCCCGTCGTCGCATCGGGCGCCGGCGGCGTGACCGAGATCGTCCAGCATCGGATGAACGGCTGGCTCATCGAACCGGGCAACGTAGCGGCGCTGGCAGACGCGATAGAAACCTTGCGCGCGACGCCGAATCTCGTGCAATGCATGACCGATCGCGCCGTCCATGACGTCCAGCAGCACTTCGCGCTCGACGCCTACCTCCAGCAGGTGACGCACATCATCGCGCGCGCACGACGTTGAGGGCAGCGCTTGCTTGATGGCATCGTGCGCCTCGCTGTTGTCTGGACACATCGCCTACGAGCAATATCGGCCTGGTGAATCGTGCACGCTTACAGTTCTTAAATGACTAGAAAGTAGAACGTAACATTCATGTCAGTCGCGGTAAGTGCGACTGCGAACAATAACTCCGCGATTCGCCAAGAATAATGAGTCGAGCTGATTCAATTTCAGGATCGAACGCCGGTGAATCGAACCATGTCCAGTGTCAACAAAGTCAGCATCGAGGCGACGTGCACAACGCCGTTTCCGGTGGCTCCTCTTGCGGCGGGTAGCGCCGAAGGACCGAGCGTGCTGTTCGTCGATCAGAGCGGGCAGCTCGGCGGCGCAGAGCTGTCGCTGCTGCCGCTCGTGACCATGCTGGCGACCCGGCGGGAAGTGCTGCTGCTCACCGACGGCCCCTTCCGGCAGCGCCTCGAATCGATGGACGTCACCGTTCATCTCACGATCGACGATCGCGTGGCCAGGATCAACAAGGATGCTGTGCATCTGAGCTGGCTATTCGCACTACCAGGTATTGTCCGGCAGATCCAGGCCATTGCGCGCCACGCGCGACGCTTCGACATTCTCTTTCTCAACACGCAGAAGGCGTTGGTGCTGGGCGCGCTCGGCAAGCCGCTGCATCGCCGGAAAATCGTCTGGCATCTGCGCGACATCATGAGCCCCGACCACTTCGGCCCGCTGCAGCGCCTCGTGGTCAAATGGGCGACGCGCTACGCGGTCGACTATATCGTGGCCAATTCGCATGCCACGGCCGCCGCTCTCGCAGACCTGATCAAATGCGACCCGTCGGCCGTGCCGGTGGTCTACAACGGGGTCGATGCGGGCGAGTTCGATCAGGTGGACGACCAACGGACGAAAGAGGTGCGCCGCCTCCTCAACCTCGCCGACGATACGCGCCTCGTCGGCCTGTTCGGCCGGATCGCGCCGTGGAAGGGCCAGCATGTCGCCATCGACGCGCTGGCGCAGATCCCGGGGCTGCATCTCGTCCTGGTCGGCTCGGCGCTTTTCGGCGAGCAGGCTTACGAGAAGTCGCTGAGGGAACAGGCTGTCAGGCTGGGCATCGAGGATCGCGTCCATTTCGCCGGCTTTCAGGACGACATGCCGCAATGGATGAGAGCGGTCGATATGGTCCTGCACACTTCGACGGTCGCTGAGCCGTTCGGGCGCGTCATCATCGAAGGGATGGCGGCCGGACGCCCGGTTATCGCCGCAGCGGCGGGCGGCGTCGTCGAGATCCTGCAGCATCACGAAAATGGCTGGCTGGTGTCGCCAGGCGATGCGACGGCCCTGGCAGAAGCCATCGAAGCGCTGTATGCCGATCCCGGCCTCGCCCAGCGTCTCGCTGCGAAGGGGCTGATCAACGTGAAGCGCGACTTTTCGCTCAATGCCTATATCGCCCAGATGAACAAAGTCATCCGCGGCATCGAGTATTGAGCAGGGAAGCCGCGCGCTCACGCGGCATCGAGTGCGAAAAAAAAGCCGCGCATTTGCGCGGCTTTTTTTATGGCAGGGTCACGGTAACCCCGGCGCCTTGCGCAATTCATGCTGCGCGAGGAGATCGGCTTCGCGTCTGCCCTGCAATCGCGCACTCGCGGCGCTCATAGTGCGCATCACCTCGATCATCAGCGCGTGCCGGAAGTTCGCTGCCGAAAAGCGCTCCGCGTTCGCACGGCAAGCCTGCGGTGTGATCAACGTTCCCTTTTGCTCGAAGAAGTCGACGCCTTCGAGCAGCGAGTCGATCGTCTGCTTCGCGAAATGCACGCCGGTGGGCTGCTCCTCGCCGACCGGCACGACGGTTTCGAGCGCACCGCCCTTGCCGTAAGCGATGACCGGCGTGCCGCAGGCCTGCGCCTCGACCACGGCAATGCCGAAGTCCTCCTCGGCGGCGAACACGAACGCCTTCGCCCGTTGCATGTGATCCTTCAATACCGCAAACGGCTGATAGCCGAGGATGGTCACGTTGGGTCCGGCCTTTTCACGGATCGCCGCCATCTCGGGACCATCGCCGATCACCACCAGCTTGCGATGCGGCGTCGTGCTGAACGCTTCGACAATCAGATCGACGCGCTTGTACGGTACGAGTCGCGACGCAGTCAGATAGAAGTCCTCTTTATCTGCGCAGAGATCGAACTGATGCACGTTGACCGGCGGCGCAATGACCGTCGCGCGACGCCGATAGATCTTCATGATGCGGCGCGCGATGAACTGCGAGTTGGCGATCATCCGGTCAACGCCGTTGGCCGAGCGTGCGTCCCAGCTGCGCATGTAGTAGAGCAGCAGGCGCGCGGCGAATGACTTCGGGCCGACCGTCAAACGTGCCTCACGCAGGTACTGATGCTGAAGATCCCACGCGTAACGCATCGGCGAATGAACATAGCTGATATGGATCTGGTCGGGCCCGACGAGTACACCCTTCGCCACCGCGTGCGAACTCGTAATGATGAGGTCGTACTCCGACAGGTCGAACTGCTCGACGGCAAGCGGCATCAGCGGCAGATAGCCGCGATACTTGCGCCGCGCGAACGGCAAATGCTGGATGAACGATGTCGTCACCGGCTTTTCGCACACCAGCGAGCGGTCTTCCAGAAAATCGACGAGGCTAAACAGATCGGCATCTGGAAAGCACTGGATGATCTGTTCGAGAACCTTCTCCGCGCCGCCCGGAACAACCAGCCAGTCATGAACAATCGCTACTTTCATGATTTCACACAGGTAGAGCGGATCGTCCGCGATGCAAATCAGTTTAAGAGGAGCGTGCCGCGGCGTGCGTGCGCGCGGACACACTGGACACGCAACGGCTTTCGCTGGCTTCTCGCCCGCCCCTTCGCGTAAGCGATGAGAAAACGGCCTGAATTCACACCGTCTTGTTGGGACTGTACGCGCGCACACACACGCTTACCCGCGAAGCACGGCATTCTCCCTACGGATTGCCGTCGCGTCACGTCGTCGTCCAATTGTCTGACCCAACGATCGTACACAGCGCGTGAGTGCGCTGACGCACCGACGAGGGCGCGTTGCCTTTCGTTAAATTGAGGCCACGGATGCAAGCGTTCCGTTTCATGCCGGAACCGTCCACCTGTTCCCATGCCACTAACCTGAGGGGCGCCGCTCCATGAAAACTGCTCTGCGACGTATCGTTTCCGAATCCGCCCGTCTCGACGTGCCGGTCGACACCCTCGCCGATGACGCCGATCTCTATGCCGCAGGCCTCTCGTCGCTCGCGACGGTGCACCTCATGCTCGCCGTCGAAGACGAGTTCGGCATCGAGATTCCGGATCGCATGCTCACCCGCCGTCTCTTTTCGAGCATCGACTCGCTCGCCGCCGCGGTCACAGAACTGCAACAGGCGAAGGCGGCAGCATGAACGCGCCGCTCACCGACGCGGCCGTCGAGCCAGAACGTCGCGCGCTTGCAGAGGCCGCCCAGGCAAGTGCTACGGATTCCCAGGTACTGGATACTTTTGCTGCCTGGCGTGAAGCTGCGCAGCGCGTAGCTCAAGTCGCCGCGCAGTATGCAGACCACGTGGACCGCAACGCACGCTTTCCGGTCGAGGCGTTCGATGCGCTGAAAGCCGAGCGGCTGCTCTCCGTGATGGTGCCGCCGCGCTTCGGTGGACCCGGCCTCTCGCTCGCGGAAATCGCCACGATCAGCGAAACGCTCGCGCACGGCTGCGCATCCACGGCGATGATCTACGCGATGCACCAGATCCAGGTGGCCTGCATCCTTGAGCACGGCGCCGAGGTGCCGTGGCATCAGCATGTGCTCACGCAGCTCGTGGAGCAGCAATGGCTGCTCGCTTCGGCCACGTCCGAAGAGAATATCGGCGGCAGCATGCGCACGAGCGCCTGCGCGGTCGACGTGCAGAACGGGCGCTTTCACATCGAGAAAATGGCGCCGACGATCTCGTATGGCGCGCACGCGGACGGCATTCTCGTCACCGCGCGGCGCACTGCCGAATCGCCCGCCTCCGATCAGGTCTTGATCGTCACGTTGCTGGGTGATCTCGAACTGGAAAAGCGCGGCACGTGGGACTCGATGGGCATGCGCGGCACCTGTAGCGAAGGGTTTCGCCTCGTCGCCGAAGGCGGCGCCGAGCAGATCCTGCCGACGCCCTTTGCCGAGATCTCCGACCAGACCATGCTGCCCGTCTCGCACACGCTGTGGGCCGCCGTGTGGACCGGCGTGGCGAGCGACGCGGTCAATCGCGCCAAGGCGTTCTTCCGCGCCCAGGCGCGCGCCAAGCCCGGTTCGGTGCCGCCTGCGGGCATGCGTCTGGCCGAAGCCGTGGGCCTGCTGCAAATGATGCAGGCGCGTCTGAAAGTGGCGCTCGATGCGGCGCACGCGGCCCATCTCGCGCGCGCAGCCGGCCGCGACGCCGACACGCCGCTTTCCGCGCAATTGCACTACGCGTCGGACATGAACACGCTGAAGACCAGCATCTCCGCGACGGCGCTGCTCGTCGTCCAGGAAGTGCTGATGATCTGCGGCATGGCCGGCTACAAGAACGGCACCGAATACAGCGTGGGCCGCCATCTGCGCGACCTGCACTCGGCGCCGCTCATGATCAATAACGACCGTATCGCCCAGAACACCGCGAGCCTGTTGCTCGCGCAGCGGCCGACCGGCCCGGGGAGAGCCTGAGATGAACACGATGACCGAAACCGCCGCCCTGGCCGCTGCGGGCGCACCGACTGACGCGCCCGCCCCGACCTTCCGCGACGCACTGATCGCCTGCGGCCTGTTGATCGACACCGGCGAGAACGGCCTCTACGGCCGCAGCCAGGTGTTCGAGGACGTGGTCGATCGCCTCAATGCAGCGATCACCCACCTTGGCGCAGATCAGGATGCCGAAGTATTGCGCTTTCCGCCCGCGATGCGCCGCACCGACTTCGAGGACAGCGAGTACCTGAAGAACTTCCCGCAACTGGCGGGCACGATCCATTCGTTCTGCGGCAATGAGTCGGGCCAGATGCGCCTGCTGCGCTGCCTCGACGACGCGATGGAGAAAAGCGACGACGATCGCGACACCGCATGGATGGAGCAGCAAAAGCCGACGCGCGTGGTGCTCACGCCAGCGGCCTGCTATCCGATCTATCCGGTGATGGCGCGGCGCGGCCCGCTGCCCGCGAACGGCCGCACGATCGACGTGCTGTCGTACTGCTTCCGTCACGAGCCCTCGCTCGACCCCGCGCGCATGCAGATGTTCCGCCAGCGCGAATATGTGCGTCTGGGCAATCCCGAACAGGTCATGGCGTTCCGCCAGATGTGGATCGAGCGTGGCTCGCTGCTGGTTTCGCTGCTCGAACTGCCGGTGGATGTCGATCTCGCCAACGACCCGTTCTTCGGGCGCGGCGGCAAGATCGTCGCGGACAGCCAGCGCGCCCAGGCGCTCAAGTTCGAACTGCTGATTCCTGTGGCGAATCCGGATAGCAAGACCGCGTGCCTGTCGTTCAACTATCACATGGATCATTTCGGCGGCATCTGGAAGATCGAATGTGAGGATGGCTCGACCGCGCATACGGGCTGCGTCGGCTTCGGCATGGAGCGCATCACGCTCGCGCTGTTCCGCCATCACGGCCTCGATGTCAATGCGTGGCCCGACGACGTGCGCGCGCTCCTGTGGGGCGACACGAAGGCACGCATCCAGCGCGGTCTCGCGGAGACCGGCGTATGAACGCCCCAAACGCCAACGCGGCCGTCACCGAAGTTGGCTCTCAGAGCGCCCCGCGCGTGCACGAGTCGCATGCGCTGCACCAGGGCGAACGCGTGTGGGTGGAGACCAACTGCTATGTCGATCTGTGGATCGAGCTGCTGCACGGCATGGGCTTCGATCCGCGCGCGGCGCTCGCCTTCACCGTGACGCAGGATTTCGAGGGCGATCAGTTCACGTTCTTCAAGTTTCCGCTCGAGGACATCGAACGGCTCTACGGCACCCAGGTGACGGAACTGGCGATCTACGACTCGCTCGAAGACCGGGTGCACGCACAAACGCAGCGCGGTCATACCGTGCTCGTCGAAGTGGACGGCTTCTATCTGCCGAACACGCGCGCGACCTCGTACCGCCGCGAGCACCCGAAGACCAGCGTGGGCATCGACTTCATCGATCCGGTGGGCAAGCGGCTCGGCTATTTTCACAACACGGGCTATCACACGCTCGACGGCGAAGACTACGACGGCGTATTCCGCAAGCTGCCGCGCTTCGCGGGGCAAAGCGATCTGCTGTTCCCGTATGTGGAATTCGCCAAACGCGTGCGCGTCCCGCTCGAAGGCCACGCGCTCGCGCAGGAGTCCGCAGCGCTGCTGCGCGCGCATCTCGCGCGCCGTCCGACGCGCAATCCGGTGACGGAGTGGCGCGCGGCGTTTCCCGCCCAGCTCGACACGCTGCTCGAACGCGGCGAACCGTTCTTCCATCCGTACTCGTTCAATCTGATGCGGCAACTCGGCGCGAACTTCGAGTTTCTGTCGAAGTATCTGCTTTGGCTCGACGCGCAGGGCGTGGCCGTGCCACACGAGATTGCGACAGCGGCGCAGAAGGTGGCTTCCGAGGCGATGGTGATGCAGTTCCGCCTCGTGCGCGCGATGGCACGCAACCGGCGCGACACCTGTGACGACTGCTTCGACGTGCTGGAAGCGAACTACGCGCAGACGCTGGAGCCGCTCGCCGCTCTGATGACTTGATGTTCATGATGGAAGGCGCGAGGCGAACAATCCGCCGGGGGACACTGCGTGCGTAATCTGCCCAACGAGTTACACGACCTTGGCGCGAGCGCGTCGTCTCTTGCGCTCGCGCGCACGGGCGACGATCTCTGGCCTGTGCCGCTCGACGCACAGTGGCGCTGCGTGTCGACGCCCGCTTTCGCCTGCGCGACGCCGGGCGCACTCGATACGGCGACGCGCGACGCGGACTGGCTCGATGCCCCGGTGCCGGGCACCGTCGCGTCCGCCTGGCGCGCAGCGGGCAAGCTCGACGTTGAGCGCGCACCGGCCTTCGCTTCGCAGGATCACTGGTATCGCACGACGCTGAGTGGCCACGGCACGCGGCGCTTGCGCCTGCATGGCCTCGCCTCGATCGCCGAAGTCTGGCTCGACGACACGCTGCTGCTCGAATCGGCGTCGATGTTCGTCGCGCACGACATCGAATTCGAATTGCAGGGCTCTGCGACCTTGGCGCTTTGCTTCCGCTCGCTCGATGCCGCGCTCGGCGCGCGGCGCACGCGGGCGCGCTGGCGTCCGCGCCTTGTTTCGCCGCCCACGCTGCGCAACGTGCGCACCACCCTGCTCGGGCATATGCCAGGCTGGTGTGCGTCGCTGCACGCGGCCGGGCCGTGGCGTCCGATCGACGTGCTGAGCGATGCGCCCGATGCGCTGCGCGACGTCGATCTCGCCACTGCGATGGACGGCGACGACGGCGTCGTCACGGTGACGCTGCGCTTCGTGCATGCACACGACGGCATGCAGGCGGCGACACTCCATTGCGCCGGCGCTGAAATCGCCCTGACCTGGCAAGACGCGCATACGCTCACTGGCACATTGCGTGTGCCCAATGTCGAACCCTGGTGGCCGCACACGCACGGCAAGCCCACGCGCCACGCGCTTACGCTGCAACTCGCACAGCATGCGGTATCGCTCGGCGAAGTGGGCTTTCGCGTTATCGAAGTCGATCGCAACCTCAACGCCGATGACGACGCGGGCTTCTCCCTGCGCATCAACGGCACGCCGGTGTTCTGCCGCGGCGCCTGCTGGACGAGCGCCGATCTCGTCACGCTCGCGGGCAGTGAGGCGCAGCTCGAACACACCTTCGCACTGGCGCGCGACGCGGGCATGAACATGATCCGCGTGGGCGGGACGATGGTCTACGAATCGGACGCGTTCTACCGGCTCGCCGATGCCTACGGCATCCTCGTCTGGCAGGACTTCGCGTTCGCCAATTTCGACTATCCGACCGATGCGGCCTTCACCGCCGCCGTCGAGACGGAAGCCACACAGTTTCTCGCGCGCACGCGCCGCTACGCCGCGCTCGCCGTGCTGTGCGGTGGCAGCGAAGCCGACCAGCAAGGCGCGATGTTCGGATTGCCGCCCGAGATGCGCGAGCAGACGCTCTTCACGCAGCAATTGCCCGGCATCGTCGCGCGCGAACGGCCCGACGTGGCCTATGTGCCCAACTCGCCATCCGGCGGCACGTGGCCGTTCTCGACGCGCACGGGCGTCACGCACTACTACGGCGTAAGCGCGTATCAACGCCCGCTCGACGATGTGCGCCGCTCGCAGGTTCGCTTTGCATCGGAGTGCCTCGCATTCGCCAACGTGCCCGACGACGCCACGCTGCACGACGCGCTCGGCACGATCCACGCGCACGATCCGCGCTGGAAAACGGCGGTGCCGCGCGACCCGGGCGCGGGTTGGGATTTCGACGATGTGCGCGATCACTACGTGCGCGCGCTGTTCGGCATCGAGCCTGCCGCCGTGCGCTACGAAGATCCTCAGCGCTATCTGGATTTGTCGCGCGCCGTGGTCGCCGAATTGATGATCGACGTGTTCTCTGAATGGCGGCGCGCGGGATCGCCGTGTGGCGGGGGTCTCGTATGGCAGTTGCAGGATCTGCGCGCGGGCGCGGGCTGGGGCACGATCGACGCGTGCGGGCGGCCCAAGAGTGCGTGGCACGCGCTCGCCCAGGTGCTCAACCCAGTGCAGGCCGTCATCACCGATGAAGGACTCAACGGGCTCGATATCCACCTCGTCAACGAACGCGCCGAGGCGCTCGCGCTACAACTCGAACTGGTTTGCCTGCGCGACGGCGCAGTGAGCGTCGCACAGGCCACGCGCGCCATCGAACTCGCGCCGCGCAGCGTGCAGCGCGTGAGCGCCGCCGATCTGCTCGGACGCTTCTTCGATTTCACGCACGCGTACCGCTTCGGGCCGCGCGCGCACGATGTGACGATCGTCACGCTGCGCGATCCGGTAAGCGGCGCGGTGATCTCCGAGGTCTTTCACCTGCCCGAACGGCGCGCGCTGGAGCGGCACGATCTGGGCATCGTGGCGACGCCGCAGCGCGCGGAGCACGGCTGGCAACTGGTGGTGGAGGCGCGGCGCTTCGCGCGCTGCGTCCATATCGCCGATGCGCACTATCGCGCGCGCCGCGACTGGTTCCATCTCGCGCCGAACCGGCCTGTCACGATCGATCTGGTGCCGCTCGACGCGAAGGCGAACATCGAAAACATCGCGCCCGATGGCGAAGTGCGTGCGATCAATGCGGCGGCAGCGGTGTTTTATCGCTAAGCGCCCGCCAACGCGCTCGCCTAGCGGCTCTTGACGAGCGCACGCAGCGCAAAAAACGGCCGATAGATACCCGGGCACGCGGCATAAAGGAACATGCGCAGCCTGAAGCCCATCTTGACCTCCTTCGTGCGCAGCAGCAGACCGAGCTTTGCGCCCAGTCCATCCACCGCGAACACGTCACGCGCATAGTGCTCGCGCGCAAGCTTGGGCACGAGCAACGCGCGCATACGCTCGCCGACACCGGCAGTCTGCGCGTCGCGCTGAAACTGTTCCGACTCCGCCAGCCCGAACGCGGTCGTGAGCTTCACGCGTGCGATGAACTGGTCGACGGTGCGATAGCGCCTCTTGCCCGACAGCCCGCCGCGCCGATAGCGCACGAGCGGTTCGCGCAGGCTGTACGCGCCGCCCGTCATCACCGCGCGGAACGTCATGATCTGGTCCTCCGCCATCGCGCCTGGCAGCATCGGCCCAAAACGCTCGAACAGACGTCGCGACCACGCATGCGAGGCGCCCACGACCCAGGGACGCTCGCGCTCCCAGTCGTCGAAGCTGCGGTACTGGCCGAGGTCGGTGGGCGCGATGCGGCCCGCGTCCGGCGAAGCGCTTTCGAATTCCACGAGATCCGAGGCGATGAGATCGACGCGCCGGTCGAGCCCGTTCCAGCACTCGACGAGACGCTCACAACGCTGCGGCACGGAGACGTCGTCGCCGGCCGTGACCACCAGCAATTCGCCGTGACTCATCGCTGCAAGCTGCGAGAGATGCGCGGTGATGCCCGCGTTGCGTTCGTTACGGTTCAGCACGATCCGGTGCGGGCCGCGATAGTCGCGCGTGGCGGCTTCGATGGCGGCCCAGGTGCCGTCGGGCGAGCAATCGTCGGAGATCAGGATTTCGAGCGGCGAATACGTCTGCGCGAGCGCCCCCGCCACGGCGTCGGCAATCACACCGGCCTGGTTATAGGCGATCAGCAGCATCGAGACGAGCGGACGCGAAGCCTCGTTCGCGGCTTGCCCTTCGCGGGTGGCGTGGTCGGATTGTCCGTTATCCTGAATCATTGGCTAGGCAATGCGCGCGCCTTGGTCACTTCGAGCACTCAGGCGCATGACGTAAAAGTGGGCTCGGTCTCACGAGCGGGCTCGTGACGCCGCGGGCGGCCATACTATCATGCGGCCCCCGCAGGCCAGAAACGTCGTCCTGTCCAAACATTTCCCGTCGCAGCGGCGTCTCGCCCACACAATAAATCACCGCACAAGTGGCCACGCCGCAGGCGCGTCGCGCCGCCTTTGTATAATCCCGCATTCCCCTTTTCCGCCCTGCGTTTACCTTTCATGCTTAGCTTCGCACTCGGCTTCATCGTCTCACTGCTGGTCACGCTGCTGATCGTGCGTTATGCGCATCTGCATGAAAGGTTTTCCGTCGATTCGGATCTCGCGGGCGTGCAGAAATTTCACGCGCGGCCCGTGCCGCGCATCGGCGGAACCGGCATCCTGGCTGGGCTCGTCGTGGCCGCGGTGCAGTTGCATGGCGCGTACCCGGCGGTCTCGGGCGGGATTCTCGGCATCGTTGCCTGCGGCATGCCGGCGTTCGGCTCGGGCCTCGTCGAAGACCTGACCAAGAAGGTCTCGCCGCTCGCGCGCCTGATCTGCACCATGGCCGCCGCCGGGCTCGCGTATTTCCTGATGGGCATCGCGGTCACGCGCATCAGCGTCCCGCCGCTCGATTTCCTGCTCTCCTACGCGGCGATTTCGTGCGCCGTCACCGTGCTCGCGGTCGCCGCGCTCGCCAACGCGGTCAACATCATCGACGGCTTCAACGGCCTCGCCTCGATGGTCGCGTTCATGATGTTCGCCTCGCTCGCCTACGTGGCCTTCCAGGTGCACGATCCGGTCGTGCTGTCGGCGTCGTTCATCATGATGGGCGCGGTGCTCGGCTT
The DNA here is from genome assembly GCF_905220265.1 of Paraburkholderia sp. J67. Classification (NCBI taxonomy): domain Bacteria; kingdom Pseudomonadati; phylum Pseudomonadota; class Betaproteobacteria; order Burkholderiales; family Burkholderiaceae; genus Paraburkholderia; species Paraburkholderia sp. J67. The sequence continues at coordinate 218,066 of NZ_CAJMZK010000002.1, read as the reverse complement.
CTTCATGTGGAATTTCCCCGCCGGTCTGATCTTTCTGGGCGACGGCGGCGCGTACTTCATCGGCTTCATGCTGGCCGAGCTGTCGATCCTGCTGGTGATGCGCAACCGCGATGTCTCGGCGTGGTATCCGGTGCTGCTGTTCATGTACCCGATCTTCGAGACCTGTTTCTCGATCTATCGCAAGAAGTTCGTGCGAGGCATGTCGCCCGGCATCCCTGACGGCGTGCATCTGCACATGCTGGTGTACAAGCGGCTGATGCGCTGGGCCGTCGGCGCGCGCACCGCACGCGAACTCACGCGCCGCAATTCGCTCACCTCGCCGTACCTGTGGCTGTTGTGTCTGATCGCCGTGATTCCGGCCACCCTGTTCTGGCGCCATACGCTGCACCTGTTCTGCTTCGTGGTGGTCTTTGCGCTGACCTATGTGTGGCTCTACGTGAGCATCGTGCGTTTTCGCTCGCCGAAATGGCTCGTGGTGCGCAAACAGCGGCGCACCTGATTCATCGGATCGGGACCGTAGCCTTCAAAGCATGTGGCCCCGGTTCGCGCGTAGAATCGTTTCGATGGCCGCGCGGCGCCGGGCATCGAAGCCGCAGGTGGCTTGTGGGCAGCGCCGTATCGACCTGATCGACCTTACCGTTCGTAGCGTTCGTTGCTGGGGATTCCGTCAAAAGGAGAGCCGACATGAGCCACATGAAGCGTTATCTTGCGTTTGCCCTTGCCCTCTTCGCGCTTACGCTCGCCGCGTGCAACACCATTGCCGGCGCGGGCGAAGATATCTCGAAGGGCGGCAACGCCATCACCAATTCGGCCGACAAGGCGAAGTAAGCGCGCCTTGCCTCACGCCGCCAGGGCCGGTCACTCCATGTGGGTGAGCGGCCCTGTTTGCTTTCCCGCCCCGTATTTGATCGCCCTCCCGTTCTTGCGGCCCCTTTTGTGGCGCGCACCTCCGGTTCCGCTCCTGCTCGCGTTTCGATCTGCGCGAGATCGTGCCAGCCAGCGCAAACGCGCAAATTCGCCTCGCCCTCCCGCGCGAAAGCGCTACCCTTGAAATTCGCGCCGCGCCGCGCGAGTCCACTCACCGCTTGGGCGTTGCACAACGCCTGCGCACCGGCAGGGAGGCAAGCATGTCGAAGTCGATCTGGGTCGTCGTCGCCAATCGCGTGACCGCGCGCATTTTTGCGACCGAAAGTCCGCTTGGCGCCATCGAGGAAGTTCAGACGCTGCTCCATCCGGAAAGCCGCGTGCCGCAGCAGAGTCTTGTCAGCGATCGCTCGGGCCGCACCGAGCGCGCCGCCGCGGGCCGCCAGGCGAGCGACCCCGACACGGCGCATCACGAACATGAATCCACGGTGTTTGCGGCGGAGGTCGCGGGCACGCTCTCGAAGGCACGCAACGACGGCCGCTACGGCACGCTTGTGCTGGCCGCGCCGCCCGCGTTTCTCGGTGCGCTGCGCAAGGCGCTCGACGCGCAGACCAAGAGCCTCGTCACGCTGGAACTCGACAAGGATCTCGCCCTGCTCGACCCGCGCACGCTACGCACGCACTTTCCCGAGCGGCTGGTGCGCGCGCAGACCTGAGCGCTTTTCGGCGAGACCGGGGCAAGGTGAAACGAGTCGCTCAGCCCGCGAAATGCGTGATGCAACTGCGCACGAAGCCGATGGCGTGCTCGCCGGCGAGCATGCCCAGCAGGCCGATCAACGCGATCGTGGGCGGCGCGGGCGACTTCACGTCGAGCACGCTGTAGAGCAAGCCCGCGAGCGTGCCCACGGCCAGCGATACCAGATACGCCTTCATGGCGGGCTCCTTGGATTCGAGAAGGTTGAGGCGTCGCGCTTCAGGCGATGTCGATGACCACGCGCCCGCGCGTACCCGCCGCCACGGCGGCATAAGCGTCCTGCGCGCGCTCGAGCGGGAAGCGCTCGGCCACCACGGGCGCGGCGAATTGCCCGGCATCGAACGCCTCGGCCAGCGCGCGCATGATGGGCGCGGCTTCGGCAACGCCGAGCTTCGCGCTGTCGGCGCCCAGCAGCTGCGTCTCGTTGTGATAGAAGTCGATCAGATCGAACTCCACGCGGCGCTTGCCCGTGGCGCTGATCTCGACCACCCGCCCACGGCGCTTGACGAGCGAGAGCGCCAGCTCGAAGGCCACGCCGCCCACCGCGTCATAGACCACTTCCACGCCTGCTCCGTCCGTGAGCGCACGCACGCGTTCGGCGGTGTGTTCGTCCATCGGCACGAACGCGTCGATCAGCCGCGCAGCCGGCGAATCCTCGGCTGGCGCCTCGCGGCCGATGCCGATCACGCGCGCGCCGCGCGCCTTGGCGATCTGCGTAACCGCGCCGCCCACTCCGCCCGAAACGCCGATCACGGCGATGGTCTCGCCGGCCGCCAGTTGTGCGTAATCGACGGTGCCGAGCCAGCCCACCACGAAGTTCACGCCGATCGACGCCGCCTGCGCATGCGTGAGCGCGCGCGGCTTGCGTGCGAGCGCCGCCACGGGGATCTCGATGAATTCGGCGTGCGTGCCATCGCGCGTGAAGCCGATGTCGCCGCCCGTGCCCCAGACTTCCGCGCCGATCCATTCTTCCGGACCCGCCACCACCACGCCGCTGAAGTCGCGGCCCGGCACGCGCGGCAGGACCGTGTGATCGAAGTGACCGGAGACGTTCTTCACGTCGCTCGGGTTCACGGATGCGCTTTTCACCTGCACGAGCGCGTGGCCTTCGGCGGGCGCGGGCGTCGGCAGATCGACGAGTTCGAGGACGTCGGGCTTGCCGAAGGTTTTGAACTGGATGGCTTTCATGATGGGGCTCCGCTAGGTCAGGGATTCAACATGAAGCCAGTCTAGATTGCCGAAACGCAGTTGAGTGGACAGATGCTTTCGAATTTCGGACAAGGCGGGTTTCACGTCCCGACAATGCAAACGGCCTGCGCGAAGGCAGGCCGTTCCGGGTGTCTCAATCGAGGTTGGGTCAGAGCGCGTCGAGCGGGATCTTCAGGTAGCGCACGCCGTTGTCCTCGGGCTCGGGCAGGCGGCCCGCGCGAATGTTCACCTGAATCGACGGCAGGATCAGATTCGGCATCGCGAGCGTGCTGTCGCGTGCGCTGCGCATCTGCACGAAGGCGTCCTCGCTCACGCCGTCGTGCAAGTGGATGTTGCCGTGGCGTTGCGCGGCCACCGTGGTCTGGAAGCTCGGGCCGCGCGACGCGGGCGGATAGTCGTGGCACATGAAGAGGCGCGTGTCGTCCGGCAGGCCCAGCAGCTTGCGCGCGGAGCGATACAGCGTGTGAGCATCGCCGCCCGGGAAATCGCAGCGCGCCGAGCCAACATCGGGCATGAACAGCGTGTCGCCCACGAACACGGCGTTGCCGATCTGGTAGGCGAGATCGGCGGGCGTGTGGCCCGGCACATGCATCGCGCGCGCCGCGAGCGGGCCGACCTGAAACGTTTCCTCGTCCTTGAACAGATGGTCGAACTCGCTGCCGTCGGCGGCCACGGTCCTGGCCAGATTGAAGACCGCGCGGAACACGCCCTGCACGCTGCGGATGTGCTCGCCGATCGCGATCGTGCCGCCCAGTTCCTGCTTGAGAAACGGCGCCGCCGACAGATGGTCGGCGTGCGCATGCGTCTCCAGCAGCCATTGCACCGTGAGTCCGTATTCACGCACGAAGGCGATCACGCGCTGCGCCGAGTCCGTGGATGTGCGGCCCGATTTCGGATCGTAGTCGAGCACCGGATCGACGATGGCGCACGCCGAGTCGCGCCCCGAGTGCACGACGTAGGTGACCGTGGACGTGACCGGATCGAAGAAGGGTTCGACAAGCGCGGTGGTAGCGGGACTGATTTCGGCGGACTGACGGATAACGTGCTCGGACATCGGAAGCTCCCTACGGCGCTTGTTCTATTGAAACACATATTATGAATCGATATAATGTTTGTCAACAAACTGTCAGCCAGTCCATGATGTCGCGCACGGCTTCGTTCATCGCTACGTCCATCCTTTACCGACCATGAACTCTCCTCTCACACCCGAGGCGCTCGGCGCGCTACGCGAGTCCGCCGAGAAGTGCTGCGCGCTGCTCAAGGCGCTCGCCCACGAAGACCGCCTGCTGCTGCTCTGCCAGCTCACCGAGGGCGAGCGCAACGTGGGTGAGCTCGAAGCGCTCGTCGGCGTGCATCAGCCCAGTCTGTCGCAGCACCTGGGCGTGCTGCGCGAGGAAGGCCTCGTCGAGACGCGCCGCGAAGGCAAGTACATCTACTACCGCCTCGCAAGCCATGAAGTCATCCAGGTGATGCAGACGCTGTCCAGCCTCTATTGCGGCCGCCTCAAGGCGCGTCCCGCTTAACTCGAAGGCAGTCGCGTCACGTCGCCGTCGTCATTTCATTCAGCCAGTCCAGGAGTCATCGAGCCCATGCAACTCGTGCAACACGACGCGCGCTTCGCGAGCGCCGACCAGATCACGCCCGCCGATCTCGCCGCTATCGCCGACGCCGGCTATCGTTCGGTCATCTGCAACCGGCCCGATGGCGAAGGCGGCCCGTCGCAGCCGGCATCGAACGACATCCGCGAAGCCGCGCAGCAACTCGGGCTCCAGTTCGCGTACCTGCCGGTGACGCCTGGCAAGATCGGCCCCGACGATGTCGCGCAGTTCGCGCAACTGCTCGCCGACCTGCCCGCGCCCGTGCTCGCCTACTGCCGCACCGGCAATCGTTCGACCAATCTCTGGCAATTCGCGCAAGCGAGCGCCGTGGCGGCGCCGCTGGTCGCGCCGAGCGGGTCTAAGGCAAAAGCTTCGAACAGCGCCGAAGCGTGGGACGTCGTCGTAATCGGCGGCGGTCTGGCGGGCATCAGCACGACGGCGAGCCTGTTGCGCCGCCAGCGCAATCTGCGCATCGCCATCGTCGAACCGAACGATCACCACGACTATCAGCCCGCCTGGACGCTGGTGGGCGGCGGCGCGTTCGACGTGAAGAAGACGCGTCGCCCGATGGCAAGCGTCATGCCGCAAGGCGCGACCTGGATTCGCGCCGGCGCCGAACGCGTCGAGCCCGCGCAAAACCGCGTGCGCCTCACGAACGGCGAGACCCTCGCCTACAAGCAACTGATCGTGGCACCCGGGCTGCGCCTCGCGTGGGAGCGCATCGCCGGTTTGCAGGAAACGCTCGGCAAGAACGGCGTCACCTCGAACTACCGTTACGACCTCGCGCCCTACACCTGGGAGCTCGTGCAGCAGATGCAGGGCGGCACCGCGCTCTTCACCCAGCCCGCCATGCCGATCAAGTGCGCGGGCGCGCCGCAGAAGGCCATGTATCTCGCCTGCGATCACTGGATGAAGCGCGGCGTGCTCGCCAGAGTGAAGGTCGAATTCGATCTCGCGGGCGCGGTGTTGTTCGGTGTGCCGACTTTCGTGCCGCCGCTCATGGAGTACGTGAAGCGCTACAACGCGCAGCTCGAATTCAGCTCGAACCTGGTCGCCATCGACGGTCCCGCGCGCCGCGCCACCTTCGAGGTCAAGGACGCCGACGGCAACGTCACGCGCGTCGAGAAGCGCTTCGACATGATCCACGTGGTGCCGCCCCAGGTGCCGCCCGACTTCATCCGCGAGAGCGATCTCGCCGATGCGGCCGGCTGGTGCGAAGTCGATCACGCGACGCTGCAACATCCGCGCTGGCCGAATGTGTTCTCGCTTGGCGACGTGTGTTCCGCGCCCAACGCGAAGACCGGCGCGGCGGCGCGCAAGCAGGCGGTGATCATCGCCGAAAACCTGCTGGCCGCACGCGCGAACGCCGAAATGCGCTATCGCTACGACGGCTACGGCTCCTGCCCGCTCACGGTCGAAAAGGGCAAGGTGGTGCTGGCCGAGTTCGGCTACGGCGGCAAGCTGCTGCCGACTTTCCCGCTCGATCCGACGCAACCGCGCCGCCTGATGTGGTTCCTCAAGGCCAGCGTGCTGCCGCGCTTCTACTGGAGCGGCATGCTCAAGGGCCGCGAGTGGTTCACGGGCGCGACGCCGGGCGACGCGCAAGGCTGAGCCGGTCCCACAAGCCGATTCGATAAAAAGGAGACCCCGCATGATCGACACCACCACGCTCGTGAGCGCCGCGCTCGGCTCGGTCGTCGGGCTCATCCTCGCGCTGACGGGCGCGGGCGGCGCCATCGTCGCGGTGCCGCTGCTGGTGTTCGGTCTGGGTCTCGGCGTAGCGCAGGCCGCGCCTATCGGGCTCTTTGCGGTGGCGCTGGCGGCGGGCATTGGCGCGTTGCTCGCGCTGCGCGAGGGCAAGGTGCGTTACAAGGCCGCCGCGCTGATGGCCGTGGCCGGTGCGGTGATCTCGCCCGCCGGGCTGTGGGTAGCGCATCGCGTACCGGATGCGCCGCTCATGCTGCTTTTCGCGCTGGTGCTCGCGCGCGTGGCGTGGCGCATGTTCCACCAACCCGCCTCGGGCACGACGGCGCACGATCTGCATGGCGGCGGCGAAGCCTGTCCCTCCGACCTGCCCTGCCGCCTCAACCTCGAACGCGGCAAGCTCGACTGGACCGCGCCCTGCGCACGGGCGCTCGCGCTCTCGGGGGCGTTCGCGGGTTTTCTCTCGGGCTTGCTCGGCGTGGGCGGCGGCTTCGTCATCGTGCCGGCGCTCAAGCGCGCGTCGGATATTCCGATGCAGGGCATCGTCGCCACCTCGCTGGCTGTGATCGCGCTCGTGTCGAGCGCGGGCGTGGCGGCCTCGGCGGCGAGCGGTCACATGCTGTGGCTCAATGCGCTGCCCTTCGCAGCGGGCGCGCTCGCGGGCATGTTGATCGGCCGCAGCTTCGCGCGCCATGTGAGCGGCGCGCGGCTGCAACAGTCGTTTGCGATGTTCGCGGGCTGCGTGGCAGTGGGCATGGCCGTGAAGGCCGTGCATGCGCTCGTCATCGCGGGCAGCGTTTGAGCGATTCGATGCGCGCGGTTTGACGCCCCCGGGCCTTCAACCCTCGAAATCCAGCCCGCCGATCAGAATTTCCGGCTCGCCCTGCGTGCGCGTGGCGAAGTCCACCGGACGCGCCGTTTCCCACGACGCCATCTTGCGCACCGTCGCCTCCAGGTAGTGCGCGAAGCGGGTCTCGCCGCCGGGCTCCATGAGGCGCTCGATTTCGTCGACGTCCCAGGTCAGCGACAGGTTCAGCGCATACGCATACGGATGCCGCGCCTCGCCAGGCTCGCCGCGCAGGCGCACGCGCGTGGGATGCCCGTGTCCCTCGTTCGGCACGACATCGACTTGAATGGTCGGGCCGAACTGGCTCGCCAGCCGCGCGGCGATGCGCGGCGCGAATGCCTCCTCGAAGCGATGGACGGCTTCGTTGTTCATGCGCGGGTGTCTCCGTTTTTGCGTATCCGATATCGGCACATCGTCGCATACGCCCGGCACGCCGACCAGTCCTGACATGAGTGCGCCCGCCTGCCCGGCGCGCGCCGGACGATTCAACGGGCGGCGCGTGCCGTGCGCGCGGCCCGCGCCGCCGCAAGCGTGCCGCGCAGCCCTTCGAGCGAATAGAGCGCAAGCGCGACCCAGATCGCGCCGTAGCCGACCGCCTGCACCGACCCGAACGGCTCGCCGTAGATCAGCACGCCGGTGAGCAGTTGCAGCGTGGGCGTGACGTACTGGATCAAGCCGAGCATCGACAGCGGAATGCGCCGCGCGGCCGCCGCGAACATCAGGAGGGGCACCGCCGTGACCGGCCCGGCCGCGGCCAGCAGCAACTGCACGCCGAGCGACGCGTGCCCGAAATGGCTCGCGCCCGCGAGGCCGATGATCGACAGATACACAATCGCGACGGGAAACAACAACAAGGTCTCGAGCGTGAGCCCTTCGAGCGCGCCGAGCTGGGCGGTCTTGCGCAGCAATCCATAGCCGCCGAAGGTAGCCGCGAGCGCGAGACTGATCCACGGCGGCGTGCCGTTCTGCCAGGTCAGCCAGGCGACGCCGAGCGCCGCGATCGCCACCGCGCACCATTGCAGCGGCCGCAGCCGCTCGCGCAGGAACGCGAAACCAAAGACCACGTTGATGAGCGGATTGATGAAGTAACCCAGGCTCGCCTCGACGATATGCCCCGCGTTGACGGCCCAGATATAGATGCCCCAGTTGGCCGAGAGCAGCACGGCGCTGGCCGCGAAACGCGCCACGAGCCGGCGGTTGCGCAGGGCGGGCCGCAGCCAGCTCCAGTGATGCCGCACGATCAGCACGCCGAGAATGAACACCAGCGACCACGCCATGCGATGCGCGAGCATTTCGAGCGCGGGGATCTGGTGAAGCGTCTTGAAGTAGATCGGGAAGAGCCCCCAGATCACGAAGGCGGACAGGGCGTAGGCGATGCCGGAATTCATAGGCGTATGGATTGGGTTCACGCGCACGGCGGCGGCAAGCGGTTCAGCCGTTCCGGCAGCTTGAGGCTTGAGTCGCGAAGCGGGCCACAAAAATTTCAGGAAGATTTCATCCTTACCCTGCGCCGATTCGCCGGTTTTGCGACAATAGCGGATTTTCGCCGCCAGCCTTTGCCGCTGTCCAGCCTGACGCAACGCCTGATTAGCTCCATGCAGGTGCGCGCAGCGCCGCCGCGTCATCCGCGAGGCATGTCGCTAGACCTGCACTTTTTTCACGCGAGATTCGCGCACCGCGCGCGTTTCCGCGTCGCCGCGATGTCCCTACCCCATATCGAACCGCTCTATTCGCTGTCCGGCCTCGCAGTCGGATTCCTGGTCGGCCTGACTGGCGTGGGAGGCGGCTCGCTGATGACGCCGCTCCTCGTGCTGCTGTTCAACGTCCACCCCGCCACCGCCGTCGGCACCGACCTGCTCTATGCCGCGGCGACCAAGTCAGCGGGCACGCTGGTGCATGGCCTCAAGGGTTCGGTGGACTGGCGCGTGACGCTGCGGCTCGCGGCCGGGAGCGTGCCGGCCGCCACGATCACCTTGATCCTGCTGCATCGCTATGGGATGGATACGCCGCGCGCCGGGCATCTGATCCAGTCGGTGCTGGGCGCGGCACTGCTGATCACCGCCGTCGCCCTGCTGTTCCGTCCGCAACTGGCGGCCTACGCGGCACGCCATCGTCACGGGCCGAGCGAGGCGCGCACGCTGTTCTTCACCATCCTCACGGGGGCGATCCTCGGGGCGCTGGTATCGCTGACTTCGGTGGGCGCGGGCGCGATCGGCGTGACGGTGCTGCTGCTGCTCTACCCGACGCTGCCGACGGTGCGCATCGTCGGCTCCGACATCGCTCACGCGGTGCCGCTCACGCTGCTCGCGGGCGCCGGGCACTGGCTGCTCGGCTCGATCGACTGGTCGATGCTGCTCTCGCTGCTGTGCGGCTCGCTGCCGGGCATCGCCGTTGGCAGCATGCTGTCCTCGCGCGCGCCCGAAAAGCTGCTGCGCGTGTTGCTCGCCGCGACGCTCACGCTCGTCGGCATACGGCTCGTGCTGGCCTGAGTGAGCCGGTTCGGCGCAAACGCATTGCGCCCAGGCGGGGCACGCCCCGCATCGCTCTGCCCGTTCAGGCGTGCGGCGCCCGGCTGAAGAAACGGCCGTTCAGGTCGATTTCGAACTGCCGCAGCCACTGGCCGCGTGCGTCGATGCGGTAGGCCTGGGCCCAGGCGCCGCGTCGCACGATCAGCAACTCGCCGTGCTCGGGATCGTCGGGATCGGCTTCGCCGCTCACGTCGAAGTGAATCGGGGCGAAGCCATGCCGCGCGCAGGCCAGCTCGAACGCCGCGCGATCGACGAGCGGCAAGTCGGTGTAGGTGTGGATAGTCATGACAGTGTCCGGCAAGGAGCCACGAGGACCTCGTGGGGTCTGCATGTCTCCAACGTATACCCCCAATCGCGGGATAGCTGTGTGTCAGTCCACATTTTTGGCGCGCATCCGCCATTCCCAATCCAGATAGTCCGAAAAAAACGGGCCCCGGCACATGGCGGGGGCCCGTTCTTGCGGCTTTGCATGCCGCCTCGCCTGGGCGAAGCGGCCAGCCGGCTTACTGTTGCATGACCGTCAGCTTGTTCGCGACCGACTTCACGCCTGCCACGCCTTGCGCGACCTGGCCTGCCTGGTCGATCTGGCCCTGGCTCGGCACCGTGCCGGTCAGGGTGACGGCGCCGGCGCGCGAGCGCACGGTGATGTTCGACACGTCGAGGCCCTGTGCCTTCGAGAGCGCCTTGCGCACGGTGTAGCCGAGCTTGCGGTCAACCTTCTTGGCCGACGGCGCCGGAGCGGCCGAGGTCGTGGCGGCTGCGCCGCTTGCCGCCGAGTTGTCCTGGGCATACGCGCCGAAGGCGACCGTCATGCAGGCCGCAGCGGCCAGAGTCTTCAGAAAAGCGACCGATTTCATGTTTTCTCTCCTTGTTGCTATCGCGTTGTTGCTTCACACGTTGTACTTCGCTCATGGCCCAAGCCACGTGGCGAAAATGGACCGCCTCTTCCGGCGACGGGACGAAGTGGTCCGTCCGGCCGGTCTGACGGCTTCGGTTACGACACCCACGGGCAGGCGTGCGAGCGCGTGCGCGCGTCGAGACACTGCCATGGTCAGGACACGCTGCGGCGAGAGGCAAGGATTCGGTTGCGCGCGAGATGCCGCGCGGGCAACGGCAGCGCGGCTCGTTTCGCCACCGGGTTGGCCGGTGCGCCGGGCGCGTCTGCGTCGATTGCCATGATGTAGCTTGTAATGGATAGCGGTCGATTCGTTCGACTCTATGCGCGGCGCGCCTGAGCGCGCCGCAGCGACCCACAATTTAGCCTGGGCGGGGCGCGAGCGCAAAGGATTTAGCGGCCAGGCGCGGCGTGCGCGCCACGCCCGCCTGCATGCCGCCGCGGCGGCGAATCTCATGTACCATCGGCGGGCGGAGGTGCGGCGCAGCGCCTTCAGCCGCCGTACCCGCAACGCAGCATCACGATTCGAACCTCCCGAGGCCCGCCATTCCCCGATGAAGTCCCCCTCCGGCCGCAAACCTCCCCCGCGTCTCGTCGCGCGCTTCGTGGCGATTTCGTGGCGCGACCTCGCTGTCTCGTTCGGTCCCATCCTGCTGGTGAGCGTGGCGGCCATCTGGCTCGCCGTGCGCCTGATCCAGCCCGCGCCGCCCAGCACGCTGACGATGAGCGCCGGCCCCAAGGGCAGCACCTTCTGGAATGCCGCGGAGAAGTACAAAACGATCCTCGCGCGCAACAACATCACGCTGAACGTGCTGGAGTCGGAAGGCTCGGCGCAGAATCTGGCGCGCCTGTCCGACCCGGCCTCGCATGTCGATGTCGCGTTCGTGCAGGACGGCCTGTCGACCAAGGTGCCCGACGGGCTCGTCTCGCTCGGCAGCGTGGCCTATGTGCCGCTCGCGGTGTTCTATCACGGCCAGCCCATTACGCGACTGTCCCAGTTCGAGGGCGAGCGCCTCGCCATTGGCGCCGAGGGCAGCGGCACGCGCGAACTCGTGCTCACGCTGCTCAAGGCCAACGGCATCGAGCCGGGCGGCAAGACGCAACTGCTGCCGCTCTCCGGCGACGATGCCGCGCGCGCGCTGGTGGCGGGCAAGATCGACGCGGCGTTCCTCGCGGGCGACTCCGCGCAGCCGCCCGTCATGGGCCGCCTCATGCGCATGCCCGGCGTGCGCTTTTTCGACTTCGCCCAGGCCGACGCCTACGCGCGACGCTTCCCCTACCTCACGGCCATCACGATCCCGATGGGCGCGTTCGACTTCGGCCGCAACCTGCCCGCCGCGCCCCTGCACTTCATTGCGCCGACGGCCGAACTGGTCGCGCGCGATTCGCTCCATCCGGCGCTCTCCGACCTGCTCGTCGAAGCCGCCAAGGAAGTGCACGGGCGCTCGACGCTGCTGCAACGCGCGGGCGAATTCCCGGCGCCGCGCGCGCAGGACTTCCCGATCAGCGACGATGCCGCGCGCTACTACAAATCGGGCAAGGGCTTCCTCTACCGCGTGCTGCCCTTCTGGCTCGCGAGCCTCGCCGATCGCTTGCTGGTCGTGCTGGTGCCGATCATCGTCGTGCTGATTCCAGGGCTGAGGCTCGTGCCTGGCCTCTACGCCTGGCGGGTAAAATCGCGGATCTACCGCTGGTACGGCTCGCTCATCGCGCTTGAACGCGCGGCGCAAGCCGACACGACGCCCGACGAGCGGCGCGCCCTCATGCGTCAGCTCGACAAGATCGAGGAATCGGTGAACGGCATGAAGATGCCGCTCGCTTACGCAGGACAGTTCTACGTGCTGCGCGAGCACATCGGCTTTGTGCGCGAGCGGCTGACGGCGGTGCGCGAACGGCTCGAGGCCACGCATGGAGAAGCGGGCGCGAGCGGCGAACAGGCGAGCGAAGACGGCGCGAAGGACGCGACCAACCCGCAAGCCGGCGAAGCGACCGACACGCCACGCGACGAGCCGGCCAGCCGCGCGTAAGCGTTGAAAAGACTGGAAAGCCCTGGCAAGCAGGCACGGAAAAAAGCAGCACGCAGGACCGAATACGATCAATACTCGAACGACGGGCCGCCGGTGCGGTCCGCATGAAGCCCATTTCGGAGGAACAGCATGATCCGCGGCATCGACGCCAACCAGCCGGCCTGGTTCTACGACTTCGTGTCGCCGTTCTCGTACCTGCTGCTGGAGCAGTACGACAAATGGCCGGGCTTCGACTTCGTGCCGACCCCGGTCATGCTCAACGACCTGTACCGCCATTGGGGCACGCCGTACGGCGGGGCGATTCCCTCCAAGCGCTTCTTCACCTACCGGCACGCGCTCTTTCGCGCAGAACAGCTCGGCATTCCGTTCAAGATGCCGCCCGCGCATCCGTTCGACTCGGTCAAGCCGATGCTGCTGGCGATCGCGGCGGGCGGCGAGTTTGCCTGCGTGCGCGAGATCTTCCGCTTCATCTGGCGCGAAGGGCGCGACCCGTCGACCGAGGAAGGTTTCGAGCAATTGTGCGAGCGCGTGGGCATCGCGCATGGCGAGGCGCTGATCGAAGAGGAAGCCGTGCGCGCGCAACTGCGCCGTTTCACCAACGACGCGATCGGCATGGGCGTGTTCGGCGTGCCGACCTTCTGGATGAACAAGCAGCTTTTCTGGGGAGAGGACGCGCTGCCGATGGTGCTCTACTGCGCGCGCTCGCCGAACTGGCTCGACTCGCGCGAGGTCAAGCGCATCAGCACGCTGCCCTCGGGGCTGGTCAAGCCGGAAACGGCCTGACATTCCTAAGCGCGACGGTGCGCGGCGAGCCGCGCGGCCGCGCTGATGCCGGCCATACCGTGCGCCCTATGGCGGCCTCGCGCGCGGCGGCATAAGGTTATGGCTGACGCCGTGCGCGCGCAGCACGGCCCCGCCCCCCACGCTTTTGCATCGCCATGGACGACACTGCCCTTTCCCTCGACATCTGGCTCGTGCGCGTGCTGCGCACGCTGCTGGTCGAGCGCAGCGTCACGCAGGCCGCGCTACGGCTGAACCAGACCCAGCCGGCCATCAGCACGGCGCTGCGCCGCCTGCGCGAGATCCTGGGCGACCCCATCCTCGTACGCGGCAAGGCCGGCATGGTGCCGACCGAATACGGCGAGTCGCTGCTCGCGCACGCCCAGCGCGTGCTGCGCGATGTCGATTTCGTCGCCACGCCGCACGGCGACTTCGACCCGGAGCGCTCGAAGCGCACCTTCCGCCTCGCCGCACCGGACTACCTCAACGACTTCTTCATGCCCACGCTGATCGCCGCGTTTCGCGAGGCGGCCCCGGCGGCGCGGCTGGAGATCCTGTCGCTCTCCCCCACGCTCGATCATCATGCGGCGCTGGAGGCGGGCGAACTGGACATCGTGATCGGCAACTGGCCAAAGCCCGACGCCCGTTTCGCGCGCAGCGACCTGTTCACGGACAAGATCGTCATCATGATGCGCGCCGATCATCCGCTCGCGCGCGCGCCGCTCACACGCGAGGCGTATCTCGCGGCGGCGCATCTCGCGCCCACGCCTTATACCGGCGCGAACGCGAGCCCGGTGGACATCGGTTTCGCGAAGGCCGGCGCGCACCGGCGCATCGTCGCGACGCTGCCCTACTTCGGCCTCGTGCCGCAAGTGCTGCTGCAATCGGACCTGATCTTCACGACCACGCGCCGCTTCGCCACGCACTATGCGGGGCTATTGCCGATCGCCGTGGCGGAGCCGCCGTTCGCGTTTCCACGCATCCACTGCTATCAGATGTGGCATCCGCAACCGGACCGGCCTAGCGACGTGGGCTGGCTGCGCGAGTTGATCGACGGAGTCTCGGCTTCGCTCACGGTGCGCGGCGGTCGTCGCACGAGCGCTGCGGGTAAGCGCAACGCGTCGCGCACGCAAGATACGCCTGTCGCGACGCGCGAAGAAGCCTGACGACTTCCAGCATCATTCGGATTGCGAAGCGATGAAAAATCCATCGCTCACGCCATATTTTCGGGTCTATTTCGACACTTTCATTTTCCAGTCAGGCTGACCGGCAAGCACGAAGTCTCCGTCGTCGGTTTTGATGACCGAGCGGCACCAGTCGGTAACGTCTTTGCGCCATTCCACATGGCTGCAAAATTTGCCATCGTCGGAGATTTTCCAGCTGCCCTTGCCTGAACTCGAGTGATGCTTGGACGTGGTGAGTCCCGACATCAGGACGGCATCGACACTGCCGTCGTCAGCGTCCTTCCAGAGCGTGGTGGAGCCGTCTGCATAGGTGATCTGGATCTGCGCGCCCGGCAGGAGCTGCTGGAGTTCGTCGTGCGTAAGCGGCGTGGTGCCGTCGGCGAACGCGGGGGATGAAGCGAGCGCCGGCATGGCGATCGCGAGGCTTGCGAGCAGGAATTTCATTTTGGACCTCCCCGGCTTTGACTGCCGCGCAGCAAGGAAAAAGGGCGGCACATGGGCCGCCCAATTCATTGAAGTCCCTGCAAGGTCCAAAAGCAAATTGATGCGCTTGCTACATTGTTGGCGTGTTCAAGCGTTCGCCTTTCCGTTGCATTACGCCTGTGCGAATGCCTCGCGCTTCACTTCGTCCGGCAAACTCACCCGCATCTGCATCAACTGCGCCGCCACGGCCACAGCGATCGAAGACGGTGCCTTGTCCACGATCCCGGTCACGCCGATCGGGCACGTCATCTCGCTCATCCGGGTCGGTTCCACGCCGCGCTCGATCAGCCTGCGCTCGAACTTCACGCGTTTGGTTTTCGAACCAATCAAGCCGAACCAGGCGAAATCACGCCGCCGCATGATGCGCTCCGACAATTCGAAGTCGAGTGCGTGGTTATGGGTCATCACGATGAAGTAAGCGCCGGGCGGCGCTTCATCGACGATCGCGGCGGGCGTGTCGGTGGCTTCTACCTGCACGTTCGCCGGCACTTCGTCGGGGAACAACTCATCGCGCTCGTCCACCCACTGCACGACGCAAGGCAGCATGCCGAGCAGCGTCGCCAGCGCGTGGCCAACGTGCCCCGCGCCGAACAGCACGACGTGCATCGGCCCATACTGCGGCACCGGCGTGCTGCGCCGGCCGATGACGACGCGGCCGTTACGATCGACATTCACGCAATGATTCGGATGACTCAGCATCTCGCACTCCTCTCCTGTCGCCTGATCAGCCGCGCGCCATCTCGCGCACCGCGCGCACGCCCTTGAGGATTTCCTCGGCGGTGGCGGGCGCGTTCATCGGCGGGTTGAAGCGGTAGTCGGCCACGCTCGCCACGGCGTCGCGGATCGCGAAGAACACCGAGAACGGCAGCAGCAGTGGCGGCTCGCCCACGGCCTTCGAACGGTGGATGCTGTCCTCGGCGTTGCGATTGTTGAAGAGCTTCACGCTGAATTCAGGCGGCGTGTCGTTCACGGTCGGGATCTTGTAGGTGGACGGCGCATGCGTCATAAGCTTGCCGTCCGCCTTCCACCACAGCTCTTCCGTGGTGAGCCAGCCCATGCCCTGAATAAAGCCGCCTTCGACCTGCCCCACGTCGAGCGCCGGATTGAGCGAAGCGCCCACGTCGTGCAGCGCATCGGCGCGCAACACGCGCGACTCGCCCGTGAGCGTGTCGATCACGACTTCCGAAATCGCCGCGCCATACGAGTAGTAGTAGAACGGGCGACCACGCAGCTTCGCCTGATCCCAGTAAAGTTTCGGCGTGGCATAGAAGCCGTCCGACCAGAGTTGCACGCGCGCGAGATAGGCCTTTTGCACCAGCGTGCCGAACGGCACCACTTCGTCGCCGACAATCGCGCAGTCGTTGGCGAAGCGCACATCCGCCGCGTTGACCGAACCCTTGCCCCAGGTCGTGGCCGCCAGCGCGGCGAGCCGCTCGCGCAGTTGTCGCGCGGCGTCCTGTGCGGCCTTGCCGTTCAGATCGCTACCGGTGGATGCCGCCGTTGCCGACGTATTCGCAACCTTGCTGGTATCGGTGGCCGTCACGCGCACGCGGCTGAACTCGATGCCGAGTTCGTGCGCCACGACCTGCGCGACCTTGGTGTTGAGCCCCTGCCCCATCTCCGTGCCGCCGTGGTTCACGAGCACGGAGCCATCGGTATAGATATGGACGAGCGCACCGGCCTGGTTGAAGTGCGTGACGTTGAACGCGATGCCGAACTTCACCGGCGTGATCGCGATGCCCTTCTTAAGCACCTCGTTCTTCGCGTTGAACTCGCGAATGGCGGCGCGGCGCGCGCGATAGCCGGTCGTCTCCACGATCTCGTCGATCAACTCGTGAATCACGTTGTCTTCGATCGTCTGGCCGTAAGGCGTTTCGTTGTTCTCGGTCTTGCCGTAGAGATTGCGCTTGCGCACGTCGAGCGGATCGAGGCCGAGCGAGCGCGCGACATCGTCCATGATGTATTCGATCGCGAACGCGCCTTGCGGGCCGCCGAAGCCGCGGAATGCGGTGTTCGACTGCGTGTTGGTCTTGCCGCAGAAGCCCGAGATCGACACGTCGGGCAACCAGTAGGCGTTGTCGAAGTGGCAGACGGCGCGCGTCATCACCGGGCCCGAGAGGTCCGCCGAGAAGCCGCAGCGCGAGGTCATGTCGACGCTCACGCCTTCGATCAGGCCTTCGTCGTCGTAGCCCACTTCATAGGTGTAGTGGAAGTCGTGACGCTTGCCCGTGATCATCATGTCGTCGTCGCGGTCCGGGCGCAGCTTCACGGGGCACAGCAGCTTCCACGCTGCCAGCGCCGCGCAGCACGCGAAGATGCCCGACTGCGATTCCTTGCCGCCGAAGCCGCCGCCCATGCGCCGGCACTCCACCAGCACGTTGTGCGAGGCCACGCCCAGCACGTGCGCCACCAGATGCTGCATTTCGCTCGGGTGCTGCGTCGAGCACCAGACGTGCATGCCGTCGTCGTCCTTCGGCACCGCGTAGGCGATCTGCCCTTCGAGGTAAAACTGCTCCTGACCGCCCAGCAGCATCTCGCCTTCATGGCGATGCGCCGCGCGCGCGGCGCGCGTGGAGGCTTCGCCGCGTGCGAGCTTCATCAGCGGCAGCACCGACTGGTTGGCGGAGCGTGCCTGCTGCGCCGTGAGGATCGGCGGCAGTTCTTCGTACTGCACCTCGGCGCGGCGCGCGGCGCGGCGGGCCGTGTCGTGCGAGGTCGCCACGACGATGAACATCGGCTGACCGACGAATTGCACGATGCCGTCGGCGAGCACCGGGTCGTCGTGGATGATCGGGCCGCAGTCGTTCACGCCGGGAATGTCCTCGGCCGTGAGCACGGCCACGACGCCGGGCGTCGCGCGCACCTTGGCGAGGTCCATCGAGACGATGCGCGCATGCGCTTTCTGCGACATGCCGAGCGCCGCGTGCAGTGTGCCCGCCACGGTCGGGATGTCGTCGGTATAGGTGGCGCGTCCGCTCACGTGCAGATGCGCGGATTCATGCGGGCGCGAGACGTGCACCTGTGCGAAAGGTTCACGCGCCTTCACTTCGTCCAGGAACGGTTCGGCTTGCTGGTTCATGGTTTCGTTCTCCGTATCTCTTCTATCCGTTTCCTGGTCGATCAGGCGGTTTCCGCCGCCACGGCGCGCACGTTCACGGCCTCGGCGGCCAGCGGGTTGTGCGGACGCGTTTCGAGCCAGAAACGGTACAGCGTGTTCTTCGCGGCTTCGAGGCGATAGTCGCTCGTCGCGCGCATGTCCGAAAGCGGCGCGTAGTCGTTGCCGAGCGCGATCATCGCGGCCTGCGCCGTGGCTTCGTGCCACTGGGCGTCGGCGAGCACCGCTTCGGTCAGGCTTGCGCGCTTCGGTGTGGCCGCCATACCGCCAAAGGCGATGCGCGGTTCGCGGATCGTCTCGCCATCGGCGATGAAGGCGAACGCGGCGCACACGGCCGAAATATCGGAGTCGAAGCGCTTGGACACCTTGTAGGTGCGGAACTTGAGGTTGGCGCGCGCGCCGGTGCGCGTGGGCACCTTCAGCGCGAGCACGAACTCGTGTTCAGCCATGTCCTTCTTCTGGTAGGCCAGATAAAGGTCTTCGAGCGGCATCTCGCGCTCGATGTCACCGCCGCGCACCACCACGCGCGCGCCCAGCGCGATCAGGCCGGGCATCGAGTCGCCGATCGGCGAGCCATTCGCCACATTGCCGCCGATGGTGCCCGCATTGCGGATCGGCAGCGAGGCGAAGCGTTGCCACATTTCGAAGAGTTCGGGATAGGGCTTCGCGAGTTCCGCGTACGCACGCTCCACCGTCACGCCCGCGCCGATTTCGATGAAGTCGTCGCCTACGGTGATCTCGCGCATCGCGTCGACCTGGCCCACGTAGACGATGTCGCCCAACTCGCGCATCTGCTTGGTGACCCACAGCCCGATGTCGGTGCTGCCCGCGAGAATCCGCGTGTTCGGATTCGCTTCCTTGATCGCGGCAAGCGCTTCGACCGTGCGCGGCGCGTCGTACTTCTGGCCTTTGTGCTCGTAGTGGAAGGTCTCGTTGCGCTCGATCGTGCCAAGCGTCTGGCCGAGCGCCTTCACGTCGAGGGGCGCCTTCGGCCCGTCGAGCCTGAACATCTGCTCAGCGGCGTCGAGGATCGGGCGATAGCCGGTGCAGCGGCACAGGTTGCCGGTGAGCGCGTTGGCGATGTCGTCGCGTGACGGCACGCTGCATCCGCTCTTGCCCGCACAACCCGGCGCGCCTTGCGTCGCGCCGTGCTCGTGACCATGCTTTTCGTAGAGCGCCCACATCGACATCACAAAGCCCGGGGTGCAGAAACCGCACTGCGAGCCGTGGCAATCGACCATCGCCTGCTGCACCGGATGCAGCGAGCCGTCGGGCTGGCGCAGGTCTTCGACCGTGAAGAGCGCCTTGCCGTCGAGCGTCGGCAGGAACTGGATGCAGGCGTTGACGGCCTTGAAGCTCACGCCGCCCTCGGCATTGCGCTCGCCGACCACGACCGTGCAGGCGCCACAGTCGCCTTCGGCACAGCCCTCCTTGGTGCCGGTGCAGCGCGCGTCCTCGCGCAGATACTGGAGAACGGTGCGGGTGACGCCCGCGTCGCTGACTTCGCGAATCGCGTTGCGGTGATAGAAGCGGATCGGCTGACTCATGATGTCTGTCTCGTCGTGTTTCTGCGGCGGGCTGGAGGGCGATTGCGGGGGTTCCGGACGCTCGCCGCGTATTCTTTCAGTGAACGATTCGAAAATTATCATCACCAATATTGAGAACCCATAGCCGCAAGAGCATGGGGGATATATCGTCGCGGCGATAAATCGACGCTTCGCGGTGGTGCGAGGCTTATGGTGTGATGGCCGATTCGCGCATCAGATGAATAATTTGACGCGAATGCGACACAGACATCGTTCGGACCATGCACCATGAAGCAGCAGCAGCCCATTCTTTCAGCGTAGTGCATGCACAGCGCGCTTCAAATCCGGCCATCGCGCGTCCAACTTCGCCCATTTCCGCTCACGCGGATGACTCCGTGTTGACACGCCAGTTGCGTGCCACGGACGTACCTGGCGTGCGCAAAAACCGTGGGATACGCCCAACGGATTGGTTTTTCAACATCTGCATAAGAACCGGTTCCATGGGACAATCACGCCTTTCCCGCCGTTATCCATCCGCGTTTTCCCCATGTCCGCTGATATAGCGCCCCCGCTCAACGGGGTTTCGACGACCATGCAGATCATTCCGGTCGTCTTTTTCACCTTCCTCTGCTACCTGACGATCGGCATTCCGCTGGCCGTGCTGCCGGGCTACGTGCACAACGACCTCGGTTTCAGCACCGTCGTGGCCGGCGCGGCCATCAGCGTGCAGTACATCGCCACGCTCTGCTCGCGTGCGCTCGCCGGTCGCTCGGCGGACACGCTCGGCCCCAAGAAGACCGTCAGCATCGGCCTGACGATCTGCGGCGCGAGCGGCGTGATGCTGCTGCTCGCCACCCTCGTCGATCACTGGCCGGCGCTCTCGCTCACGCTGCTGATCGCGAGCCGCCTGTTCCTCGGTTGCGGCGAAAGCCTGTGCGGCACGGGCGCGATCCTCTGGGGCATCGGCCGCGTGGGCACGGCGCACAACGCCAAGGTGATCTCGTGGAACGGCATCGCCACCTATGGCGCGCTCGCCATCGGCGCGCCGCTCGGCGTGGAAATGGCGCACTACCTTGGTTACTGGATGCTCGGCATTTCGGTGATCGCGCTGGCCGCGCTCGGCTACTGGCTCGCGCGTCCGATCGCGCCGGTGCCGCTCGTGCACGGCGAGCGCATGTCGTATCGCAGCGTGTTCACGCGCGTGCTGCCGCACGGCCTGGGCCTCGCGCTCGGCTCGGCGGGCTTCGGTTCGATCGCCACCTTCATCACGCTGTTCTACGCCGCGCGCCACTGGCCCAACGCGGCGTTCACGCTGACGGTGTTCGGCCTGATGTTCATCGGCGCACGCCTGTTGTTCGCCAACACGATCAAGACCTTCGGCGGCTTCCGCGTCGCCATCGCCTCGTTCTCGTTCGAATGCGCGGGCCTGCTGCTGCTGTGGCTCTCCCCCACGCCGCACGTCGCGCTCGTGGGCGCGGCGCTGACCGGCTTCGGCTTCGCGCTGGTGTTCCCCGCGCTGGGCGTGGAGGCGGTCGGCCTCGTGCCGGCGGCGAGCCGCGGCGCGGCGCTCTCGGCTTATTCGGTGTTCCTCGATCTGTCGCTCGGCATCACCGGGCCGCTCGCGGGTTATGTGGCGAATGTGTTCGGCTACGCCTCGGTGTTCCTGTTCGCCGCCATTGCCGCCGCAGCCGCCGTGGCGCTGTCCGTCTCGCTGCATCGCAAGAGCGTGCGCGAAGTGGCTGCGCGCCAGCCGGTCACGACCGAAGCGCAGTAAAACAAAAAACCGCACCGGGCAGCGCGCCCGATGCGGTTCGTCTACTTCCGCGTGGCGGCGCGTTCGAACGCCGCCACGCCGGTCCCATCCCCTTCCTTACTTCTTCACCGTAGCCGGATCGAGCTTCTTGCCGGTTGCCTCGTTGTAGCGCTGCACGTATTCCTCGGTGAGCTTGGCCACCGCACGCCCGATCTTGCGATAGTCCGACTCGTTGAGGTTGGCAAGCGACACGCGGCCCGACGGATGCGCCGTGCCAAAGCCCTTGCCCGGCAGCAGCACCACACGCGCTTCGGCCGCCAGCTGGAACAGGAGTTCGTTGGGCTTCACCTGCTTGAGCAGCCAGTCGACGAAGTCGCGACCGAAGCGTTTCTCGCCCAGATACTCCATGTCGAGAATCGTGTAGTAGTCGACCTGGTTCGGATCGTCTTCGTCGTAAGTCGTGCCCATCGCCTCGAACAGCGCGCGCTTGCGGCTGCGGATCAGGCGCTTGAGCGCGTTCTTGTACGCGTCGGGCGTATCCATCAGCGAGAACAACGAGAACAGCACCATCTGCACCTGCTGCGGCGTCGACAGACCCGCCGTGTGATTGAGCGCGACGGTGCGGCTGTCGGCCACCAGACGGTCGATGAACTTGAGGTTGTCCGGGTCCGTGGTGATCGACTCGTAGCGCTTGTGCAGGATCTTCTTCTCTTCCTTCGGCAGTTGCGCGAGCAGATGATCGAGGACGTTGTCGCGATGCGTCGCAACGGCGCCCAGACGCCAGCCCGTGGCTCCAAAATATTTTGAATAGGAGTACACGAGAATCGTGTTCTTCGGCGCGAGCGCGAAGAGCGACACGAAGTTGTCGGCGAAGGTGCCGTACACGTCGTCGGTGAGGAAGATGAGGTCCGGGCGCTCCTTCACGATTTCGGCGATGTATTCGAGGCTCTCGTCGTCGAGCTTCACCGAAGGCGGATTGCTCGGATTCACGAGGAAGAACGCCTTCACCTTCGGGTCGCGCAGCTTGTCGAGTTCCTTCTTCGAGTACTGCCAGTTGTTCTCCACGGTGGCGTCCAGATGGACCACGTTGAGCTGGTAGTCGTTGAGTTCGGGAATCTCGATGT
Source organism: Paraburkholderia sp. J67 (assembly GCF_905220265.1). Lineage (NCBI taxonomy): Bacteria > Pseudomonadati > Pseudomonadota > Betaproteobacteria > Burkholderiales > Burkholderiaceae > Paraburkholderia > Paraburkholderia sp. J67. The sequence goes on along the minus strand of NZ_CAJMZK010000002.1, from coordinate 195,675 downwards.
AGGGCGTAAAGATCGGCATGCCGAGCGCGATGGTGTCGCCGGCCTTGATGAGGAAGTTCTCCTTCATCGTGTTGAAGATGTAGGTCATGGCCGCCGTGCCGCCTTCCACCGCGAACACGTCGAACTCGCCCACGAACGGATGCTTGCCGATCATCTCGCGGCGCAGATACTGACCGACGATGATCTCGGATAGCTTGAGCATGCGATCCGGCACCGGATAGTTACAGGCCAGGATGCCTTCGCACATCTCGTAGAGGAAATCGCCCGCCGACAGCCCCAGTTGATCGCGCACGTACGAGACCGCCCCGCCGATGAACTCGATGCCGGGCTGGCCCTTGTTCTCGCGCAGGAACTGGTCGAAGCGCTCGACGATGCCCGCGCGCTGCGGGAAGCCGCCCACGCCTTCGGGCATGTACGAGAACGAGCGCTCCGATTCGCGCATCGCAAAGAGGCCCAGTTGCCAGAAGCCGTGGCGCGGAACCGTCGCGAGGAAGTTGGGGTTGCCGCGGCCGGCGTTGAGCATCGAGAGGTTGGCCGGACGCTCGGTCGCGCCGCCGCCCGCTGCCTTGATGAGTTCGTCCTTCAGCTCGAACGGGCTCAGTGCGTCGATGCCGGACTTTTCCTTCGTACCGTTGCCGTTGCCTTTACCTTTTGCCATGGTGCTCTCCAGTGGAAGACGTTGAGCGTGCCGCCGTTGCCTGCGCTGCGCACAGCGCACGAGGCCGGCACGCGTTTCGACACAGATCCGGGCGGACCGGCGCGTGCGGGTTCAGCACACGCGGCCCGCATTGACTTCATCTCATGCAAGCCCCACCACGAGCGGCCCGAGCAGCGTGAGCAGCACGTTGGCGATCGCGTAGGTGATGGCGAACGGCACCGTTGGCACGGCGCTCTCGGCCTTGTCGAGAATGCCGCCGAAGGCCGGGTTCGCGCTGCGCGAGCCGGACAGCGCGCCCGCGAGAATCGCCGCGTTGTTGTACTTCAGCACGTAGCGGCCAAACAGCATCGTGAGGATCAGCGGCACGATGGTCACCACCACGCCGAGCAGGAAGATCGTGACGCCGCTCTGCTTGATCGTCACCACGGCCTGCAGGCCCGAATTCAGCCCCACCACCGCGACGAAGGCGGCAAGGCCGAAGTCCTTGAGCAACTGCGAGGCGGCCGGCGGCATCACGCCATACATCGGATGCTTGCCGCGCATCCAGCCGAACACCAGACCCGCGAGCAGACAGCCGCCGCCCGAGCCGAGCGTGAGCGGAATGCCCGCCACGTTCACGACGATCAGGCCGACCAGCAGACCCAGCACGAGGCCCACGCCCATGTAGATGAAGTCGGTCTTGTTGCTCCATGCGAGCTCGTAACCGGCTTCCTGGACCGCGCGCTTCGTGTCGGTGGCCGTGCCGTAGATCGTGATGACGTCGCCGTGCTCCAGCGTGCTCTGCGGCAGCACCGGCACCGGTTGGCCCGCACGCTCGATCTTCTCGATATAGACCCCGTGGCGCATGTCGTGATCGACGTTCTTGCGCACCTCGGCGATCGTCGTGTGGTTCATGCCCTTCTTCGTGAAGACGAGCTGGCGCGTCTGCATGACGAGGCTCATGCCGCCCGAATCCGGCACTTCCGGGCCGATCAGCGCCCCCACTTCGACCATCTGCTCGCGCCGGCCGACCACCAGCACGAGGTCGTCGCGGCTCAACACGAAGTCGGGCGTCGAATCGAGCACCTTGCCCGCGCGCCGCACCTTCTCTATCGCGACCAGATCTTTCTCGGCCGATTCGAGCTGTTTGATCGTCTTGCCCGCGGCGGTTTCGACACGGAACACACGGCCGAACAGTTCGGGCAGCGCGGAAACCTGGCCCGGCCCCGCCGAGGCGTCGCCCCCTGCCATTTCGCGTTCGGCGTCGAGCGAGGCGTCCTTGAGGCTGCGCCCCATGAACTTCGGCAGGATGTTCACGCAGACGATGATCGCCCCGAGCGAGCCGAACACATAGGTCACGGCATAGCCGATCGCGACATCGGCCTGCATGGCTTTGACCTGATCGGCTGGCAGGCCCAGACGTGCGATCGCGTCGCCCGCCGTGCCGATAATGGCCGACTGCGTCATGCCGCCCGCAGCAAGACCGGCGGCGAGGCCCTTGTTGAGGTGGAAGAGCTTCGCGCACACCAGCACCGTGGCGAGGCCCGCGACCGCCATGAAGACGGACATGGCGATCTCGCGCAAGGTCTTGCGATTGAGCGAGTTGAAAAAGCCCGGCCCCGAGTCGTAGCCCACGGCGTAGATGAAGACGGCGAACATCACCGACTTCACGCCGTTATCGATCGTCACACCCGCCTGACTGATCACGACCGCGGCGAGCAGCGACCCGCCCACGCCGCCTAGCTGGAACTTGCCGAAGTTGATCTGGCCGATCCAGTAACCAACGGCCAGCGAGAGAAACAAGGCGATTTCCGGGGATTTGTGAAAGATGTCATGCAGCCATTCCATCGTGCCCTCGCATTGGTAGGAGTGACGCTCTGCTGCCGTCTCAAGAGGACGGCTGCGCGGACCCGTTCCGCGTCAGCCGAACTTCGTCGCGAGCCCGACCACCACGGGCCCCATGAGCGGCAACAAGATATTCGACAGCGCATAGGTGATCGTGTAGCCGATCACCGGCGTCGAATTGCCGGTGACGCCAACGAGCGCACTGATCGCCGGCGTGCTGCACTGCTGACCTGCAATCGCGCCGAGCAGCATCGGCGCTTCGAGCTTGAGAAACATGCGCCCGATCCAGAGAGAGAGAAGGCCCGGAATCAGCACCATCAGGATGCCGACGAGCGGCAGCGCGAGACCGTATTCGCGCACGAGCTTGATGGCGTCGGGTCCGGCCGACAGGCCCACGGCCGCAATGAAGGTGGCCAGGCCGAAGTCCTTGAGCACCTGCGCCGCCGCCGAGGGAAGCGAGCCGACCACGGGAAAGTGCGAGCGCAGCCAGCCGAAGAAGAGGCCCGAGAGCAGGCACCCGCCGCCCGTGCCGAGCACGAGCGCCACGCCGCCCACGTTGACGCCCAAGCGCCCGATCAGCATGCCCACCAGCACGCCGAGGCCAAGATAGACGAAGTCGGTTTTCTGGGTCTGCTGGATGACGTAGCCAAGGCGCTTCGCACCGCGCGCGACATCCGAAGGGGCGCCGAGCAGCGTGAGCACGTCGCCGCGATGCACGACCGTGCCGGGCAACGCGGGCACCGTGGTGTCCAGACGCGTGATCGCGCCCACGTAGATGCCGCGCCCATCTTCGGGCGTGGCGCGCTCGCGCAGTTGCGCGAGCGTGAGGCCGTTGGCGTCGCGGCGCGTCAGCATCACGTCGACCCGCTGCGCGAGCAGCTTCGTGAAGCCTTCGCCGGAGACTTCTGCGCCAAGGCTCGCCGACGCTTCGACCATCGATTCCCGCCGCCCGGCAATGAACACGACGTCGCCGGGTTGCAGCACGAACTGCGCTTGCGCGTCGATCTGACGCTGATCGCGCAGGACGCGTTCGATCGTGATGTTGTTGCCAAAGCGCGCCTCGAACGCCGAGACCTGGACGCCCGCGGCCGGCCCCACCTCGAACGCGCGCCCCACCAGCGGCGGCAGCGCGAAACGCTGGCCCTCGTCGAGCACGCCGTCGCCGCCGAGCTTGCGAAACAGGCGCGCGGCCTCCTCGCGCAGATTCACGCGCATGATGAGCGGTGCGATCTGGCTCGTGAACAGCACGATGGTAATCAGGCCAAAGAGGTAGCTCACGCTATAGGCGGTCACGACGTGCGCCTGCATCGTGCTCACCTGGGCGTCGCTCACGCCGAGCTTCGCGATGGCTTCCGACGCCGTGCCGATCACGGCGGACTCCGTGGCCGCGCCAGCCAGCAGCCCGGCGGCCGTGCCCGCATCGAGCTTCATCGCAACGACTGCAATCATCACGAGCGTCATGACCGAGACGATTTCGACAATCGACAGTAGTCCATAACGCCAGCCGCGCCCCACGTTCGCGAAAAACTGCGGACCGCCCGTGAAGCCCAGCGCGAAAATGAAAAGCGCGAACGCCACGTTCTTGAGATCGGGCGCAATACGCGCACCGGTCTGGCCGATGACGAGCGCGACGATCAACGTACCGCATACACCGCCCAGCGATATCGGCCCAAAACGGATTGAACCAATCAGATAACCGAGTGCAAGACTGACGAACAGGGCAATCTCGGGTTGCGACTTCAGCAATTCGACGATCATGTCTGGTCTGCCGATTTACGTTTTCGTTTTGCCAAAAGCGCTGAAAAATACATGCCGATGGCATGCACGCCTTTAGTTCCGCGCCTTGCCGCATATTTGCGCAACGCGCAATAAATTCCAGAACCGCCGTTATTCTTCGTTTATGTTAAAAATGTGAAGCCGTTCTGCGCCACACCGGCAATGCATTGAAAACAAACGTATTCAGACGGATAAACTATCAGACCCGGACAAATGCTGTATCGAAGGTGTACGACTGGCGCTATCAGCGCCTTTTTCCCAGCATGTGCGAAATTCGAATAGACACGCCAGTACAACTGAAACTGCGGCAAAACGCTTCTTTCAATTCTCATGCCAGTCGCGCATTGAATCTTTTACAAGCGTGAAACAGCGTTGCCGTTTGAGATAGATATTGTAATTCTTAACGACTGTCAATATTATTTTCGTGCACGATCGCTGTTCGCTCTACTGGAAGACGCGTTACATTGGATACCCGGCGTTTTGCCGTGAAAATCCGCGTAACGTCCATTGAACCGGCACATGCACCTGCCTACGAGGCGAATTCGATGAACCAGATACACGCCATGCGCGTCTTCGTCAGGGTTGCGGAATCACAGAGCTTTCGCCGCGCCGCGCAGCAACTCGATGTCTCGAATGCGCTCGTCACCCGCTCGGTTGCGATGCTCGAAGCGCATCTGCATACCCGCCTCATCAATCGCACCACGCGCAATCTTTCGCTGACCGAAGCAGGTCTGCGCTACCTCGAAGGCTGCAAGTGCGTGCTCGAAGAACTCGATCACCTGGAAGACTCGCTCGCGCACACCGAGCGCGAGCCAAGCGGCACGCTGCGCGTGATGGCCGCGGGCGCGCTGTCGCTCGCCACGCTCACGCCGCTGATCGACGGCTTTCGCCGCCTCTATCCGCGCGTAAACGTCCGTCTCACGGTGGCCGAGAAGCAGACTGGCCTGCTCGACGACGGCTTCGACGTGGGCATCGTCGCGGCCTCGGGGGCGGCGTGCGCCTCGGGAACAGCCGGCGCGCGCGAGGGCGAGTTCGTCGAACATGCGCTCGGCACCACGGCGTTCGTGCCCTGCGCGTCGCCCGCCTGGCTCGCCGAGCACGGCGAACCGCTCACGCCCGCGCAACTGGAACAACACTCGGCCGTGACGCTGCCCCCTGAGGAGCGCAGCGTAAGCTGGCAGTTCGCACGCCCAGGCGAAAGCGCTCAGCAGGTCACGCTGCAACCGGGCTACGCCGTCAACAACATGCTGATGGTGCGGCTCGCGGCGCTCGCCGGCATGGGCGTGGCCATCGTCCCCGCCACGCTGGTCGCCGACGATCTCGCGGCCGGCGCGCTGGTGCGACTCTTGCCCGACTACGAGATCGAAGATGCGCAGGGCAGCATGGCCATCGTCTATCCGCGCCGACAATACCTGCCCGCGAAGACCCTGCGTTTCGTCGATTACACCGTCGAGCATTTCCAGCAGGCGTGCGACGACAAACCGGCGACGGGCACGGCGGCGCTGCGCACCATGAACGGCAATCAGAGCGGCGGCCTCGGCAGCCCGACCCTGCAGGCGATGAGCGGCGTGTGAACACACGCATGGTTAGGCAACGTCGTTTTCAAAGGGGCGCATCTGCGCCCCTTTCTTCGAGCGCAGCATCACGCCCCTAGCGCGCCTGCCGTATGGCCTCGCGCTGCGTATCGCCCGCGTCGGCCGCGCCGCATAGCTCACGCAACAACGGCGCTTCGCGCTCATGCACCTCCACAGGCAGCCACACCGCGCCAGCCCACGCGAGATAGCGCGCGCGATGCTGGCCGTTGCGAAAACCCACCACGCCCACATGCGCGAGGCCGAGCCAGCCGGCTACGCCGCTGCCACGCCGCTTCGTGATCGTCACGTAGGGCATCTGCGGCACGCGCTCGTTGCGCGGATCGAGGAATTCGCGGATGCCGCGCACCTTGCCCACGTGCCAGTCGTCGACGGGCTTGAGCACATAGTCGGTGTCGTCGCGATCCGCGCAGAGCAACAATTTGTGGAGATCGACGATCACCACTTCGTGACGCGTGCCATCGGTCGTGAAAACACGCTTGAACTGCACGTGGTCATACGCCTGATGGCGCGGCAAAGGTACAACCCACACAGCGCCATTCGCGGCTGGCTGCTGCGGCGAAGGAATCGAAGTCATCTCGGAGGGCATAGACATGGACGTCTTCGGCATGCGGATAGTGCGTCGCTCGCAGGGAGGAAAAGCGGCCTAAGCTACGAGGGATCTGTGAAACTTTTGTGACCTATGCGATGTGAATGCACATGGTGTGGGCCGCTCAGGGAAGAAGCCGATGGACATCACCGATAACGATAACGCCCGCGCCGACGACACTCGTATCGAAACCTTCGGCGAACACGTGCGCATCGAAGCACGCGCACAGGTCGCGACCGTCGTGCTCGATCGTCCCGCGCAGCGCAATGCCATCGATCGCAACGTGGCCGACGCGCTCGCCGCCGCCTTCGCGCGCTTCGAAGCGCATCCGCACTGGCGCGCGGGCGTACTGTTCGGTGCGGGCGGCACCTTCTGCGCGGGTGCCGATCTCGGCGCGCTGGGCGACGATGCGCGCCGCAACGAAGTCCATGCCGACGGCAGCGGCCCCGGGCCACTCGGCCCCACGCGCATGCTGCTCAAGAAGCCCGTGATCGCCGCAATTTCAGGATACGCCGTTGCGGGTGGGCTCGAACTCGCGTTGCTCTGCGATCTGCGCGTGATCGAACAAAACGCTGTACTGGGTGTGTTCTGCCGCCGCGTGGGTGTGCCGCTCATCGACGGCGGCACGGTGCGCCTGCCGCGCCTGATCGGCTTGTCGCGCGCGCTCGATCTGATCCTCACGGGGCGCGCCATCGAGGCGCAGGAGGCGCTGGCCTTCGGGCTCGCGAATCGGGTGGTGGCGCCCGGCACGGCGCGCGCCGAAGCCGAAGCGCTGGCGGCGCAACTCGCGGCCTTCCCGCAAGCCGCGCTGCTCGCCGATCGCCGCTCGGCGTGGGAAAACAGCACGCTCCCCGATCTGGCCGAAGCGCTGCGTCGCGAAGGCGCGCAAGGCTATCGCGCAGTCATGGACGGAGGCCTCGCGATGGCCGCGCGCTTTGCGGCAGGCGCGGGCCGTCACGGCGCAGCGATCGACGCCGGCGATATCGGCGACACCACCGCCACGTCGCCCGACGATTGATTCTTGAACGCGGCTGCGCGAGCCGCTAGATTTAAATCTGATGGTCTCACTCCGGCCATCCGATGAATGACCCGCACCGCCAGCACTACCCGCGCGCGCAACCCATGATGCCGCATCAAGGGGCCAGCCATGCCGACGGATCGACTCATCCGCTTCGCGGACTTCGAACTCGACGTCGAGCGCTACCAGCTCCGGCGCAACGGCCAGGAAGTCCGGCTGGAGCGTCTGCCGATGGATCTGCTGATCCTGCTCGCCTCGCGCCACGGCGAGCTGATCTCGCGCGCCGACATCGTCGAGCGGCTGTGGCACAGCAACCCCTATCGCGATACCGAGAACGGCATCAACACGGCGATCCGCAAGATCCGTATCGCACTCGACGACGATCCGCTCAAGCCGCGCCACCTCGTGACCGTGAAGGGCAAAGGCTACCGGCTCGATGGCGCGAATGACGCGAGCCCGTCGAACGCCGATGGCGCCGATGCACCCGGCGCACACCGGGCCGTACGCGTGCTGGTGCTGCCGTTTGCAAACCTCACCGGCGACGGTAATCAGGAGTACCTGTGCAGCGCGCTCGCCGATGAAATCTCGGCCACGCTCGGCGCACTCGGCGCCCAGCAGCTACGCCTGATCGCGCGTACGACGGCGGCGCGTTATCGCGACACCGCCAAAGGGATCGGCGAGATCGCGCGCGAGCTCAAACTCGACTACGTGCTGGAAGGCTCGCTCTCGCGCGAGGGGCCGCAGGCGCGCATTCTCACGCGCCTGATCCGCTGCGCCGACGAGGTACAGATCTGGAGCCGCGCCTACGAGAGCGCGTCGCCCGGCGCGCTCGACATTCTCAAGGAGGCAGCCGCCGCGCTCACCCAGGATCTCGCCTCGACGCTCTCCGAGCAGCAGCGCTCGCTGCTCGCCCGGCGTCTACCCGTCGACCCCGCCGCGCACGATGCCTATGTGCGCGGACGCTACTTCTGGTATCGGCGCGTGCATTTCGATGCGGCGTTCTGCGCGCATCACGGCATCGACGGCGAGGACTTCGCACGTAGCCGCGCCTACTTCGAAACCGCGCTCGAACACGACCCGAACTACGCGCTCGGTTACGCGGGACTCTCGAACTACTACGGCGCGTCGGTCGTGCACGGCATGTTCTCGCCCGAAGACGGCTGGCCGATCGCACGCGCGCTCGCGCATAGCGCGCTCGAACTCGACCCCGATCTGCCCGAGGCCCATCACGCGCTCGCCGCCGTGCGCTACTTCTTCGAGTGGGACTGGCTGCGCGCCGAAACCGGCTTCAAGGAGGCCTTGCGGTGCAACCCGAGCTATCCGGAGGCGCACCGGCTCTACGCGCGGCTGCTGCTTGCCGCGGGCCGCCGCGCGGAAGGCGACGTGGAAATGGCGCGGGCCGAGCGCATCGACCCGCTCGCGTTCCAGGGCTCCCGCGCCTTCGGCATGATTCTCGCGGGCCGCCACGAAGAAGTGGTGAGCGAATATCTCTCGCCGGGTCACATGGACTATTCGCCGCTTGCGTACCAGGTGCTCGCGACCGCGTTCGAGGTCAAGAAGCTCTACGCCCAGGCTGTGGATGCGACCGTGGAGGCGCTCGTGCGGTGCAACCTGCATGCGCGCGCGGCGACGATCCGCGCGCAATGGAATGCGGGCGGCTACGTGGCGGTGCTGCACTGGTATCGCGACGATCTGCTCGCGCGGCGGCGCAGCCACTACACCTCGCCGCTGCTGATCGCCGAAATCTACGCGCGGCTCGCGCAGCCTGACGAGATGTTTCACTGGCTCGACGCGGCGCTCGCCGAACGCAGCTCGCGCCTGTGCGAGCTACGCATGAATCCGTGGTTCGAGCCGTATCGCCCGAGCGGGCGCATGAGAAAAATCGAGAAGCTGATCGGCGAGGGTCGAACGCACTAGCGGCGCTGCGGCCCGGCCGGAAGATCGACGGTCCCCTCCTCCCTTTGCGCGAGGGCCGTCGCGGGGGCGGTCGCCGGGCGAGGCCCAGTTGCCGTCCCAGTTACCGTCTCAGTTACCGTGATAGAGGTCGTTGTTCAGGCGGTCACGTTCACCCGACTGTTCCGAACGCAGCAGATCCTGATACACCTGCGCGTGCGTCAGCGCGATCGGTCCACCCGAGGCGCTGTTGGTCATGGGCATGCCGCCCACGTCCTGCGAGGCCGGCGGCGCGGCTTGTGACGGATCGGACGTCGTATCGGCTAGCGCGAGTCCTGCGAAGAAGGCGGCCGAGCAGGCCACCGCGATGCGTACGGTCTTTAACGTGTTCATGTCATCGCTCCAGGAGAAAGAAGCGCATGCAAGGCTTCCGCCATGCGCGGCGCGGACGAGGCCAGTTCCCGGCGGATCAATGCGGCGGCGTGCGCGGGCTGGTTCGTTGACGCATGATGCGGCTCGCCTGCGCCGCGCACCATGTACGTAACCTGAAGAAATCGTCAAGGCAATCCGCCAAACGGCAGTGTTGCGTAAGAAGAACGCAAGAAAAGGGTGCCGCATGCGGCCTGGCGCATTTCAGTACAATCCCGGGTTGACTCTTGCCGCGCGCGCGGGAATCGCGGCGTCCAGTCCGGCGCAATCCTGCCCCGGCCATCGCACGTCAACCCGCATCGCCAACCCTCCAGTCCCACAGCCATGCCACTGCCCCTGCTCGCCCTTGCCGTTGCCGCGTTTGGTATCGGTACCACCGAATTCGTCATCATGGGCTTGCTGCCCGATGTCGCGCGCGACCTGTCCGTGTCGATTCCGGCGGCGGGCATGCTCGTCTCGGCCTACGCGCTTGGCGTGACGATCGGCGCGCCCATCGTCGCCATCGCGATCGCCAACGTGCCGCGCAAGGCGGCGCTGATGCGCCTGATCGGCATCTTTATCGTCGGCAACCTGCTGTGCGCGCTCGCGCCCAACTATTCGATCCTGATGGCCGCGCGCATCGTCACCGCGTTCTGCCACGGCGCTTTCTTCGGCATCGGCTCGGTGGTCGCGGCGGGACTGGTTGCGCCCAACCGGCGCGCCCAGGCAATCGCACTGATGTTCACCGGCCTCACGCTCGCCAACGTGCTGGGCGTGCCTCTTGGCACCGCGCTCGGCCAGCTCGCGGGCTGGCGCACGACCTTCTGGGCCGTGACCGCTATCGGCCTCGTTGCCGCGCTCGCGCTGCAGGTCTGCCTGCCGAAGCACATCGAGATGCAGAAGGCGAGCCTCGTGCACGAATTCAGCGTCCTCAAGAACCCGCAGGTGCTGATGGTGCTCGGCATCAGCGTGCTCGCATCGGCAAGCCTGTTCTCGGTCTTCACCTACATCACGCCGATCCTCGAAGACGTCACTGGCTTCTCGCCGCACGAAGTCACCTTCGTGCTGCTGTTGTTCGGCCTCGGCCTGACGGTTGGCAGCACGCTGGGCGGCAAGCTTGCCGACTGGAAGCTGATGCGCTCGCTGCTGGTGTTCCTCGCCATGATTGGCGTGACGCTCGCGGTGTTTGCGGCCACCATGCACGACCAGGTGGCGGCGATGGCCACCATCTTCGTGTGGGGCGTGCTGGCCTTCGCGATCGTGCCGCCGCTGCAAATGCTCATCGTCAACCGTGCGAGCGAGGCGCCCAACCTGGCCTCGACGCTCAATCAGGGCGCGTTCAATCTGGGCAACGCGAGCGGCGCGTGGATTGGCGGCGTGGCGATCGGCTCGGGCGCGGCGCTCACGACGCTGCCGTGGGTGGGGCTGCTGATGGCGCTCGCGGCGCTTGGCCTCACGTTCGTATCGGCGCAGCTTGAGCGGCGCGCGCGTCGCCGCGGTGTCGTTTCAGGTTCGACTTCGGTCATCTGACCCGCAGCATCACGGTTTCAGCACGGGCGCTGTCGCTGCCGTAGTAGCATTGCGCCCGATGAAAACCGTCCTCACCCGCGATTTCCTCGCGCTGATCCTGAGCGTGGCCGTAGTTGGCCTCGGCTCCGGCGCGACCCTGCCGCTTACCGCCCTTGCGCTCACCGACGCCGGTTACGGCACCTCCGTGGTCGGCCTGCTCACGGCTGCCCAGGCGCTCGGCGGTCTTGTCGTGGTGCCGCTTACCGCGTGGATCGCTGCGCGCTTCGGCTCGCGTCAGGTGATCGTTGCGGCCGTGCTGGCCGTATCGCTCGCCACGGCGCTGATGCAGTGCTGCGCCAATCTGTGGCTCTGGGGCGCGCTGCGCATGATCTGCGGCGCGGCGCTCATGCTGCTCTTCACGATCGGCGAAGCATGGGTGAACGAACTCGCCGACGATTCCAATCGCGGTCGCGTGGTGGGCGTCTACGCGACGACCTTTACGCTCTTTCAGATGTCCGGGCCGGTGCTGGTGAGCCAGATCGCGGAATTCACGGCGTGGCGCTTTGCGATCTGCGGAGCGATCTTTCTGATCGCGCTGCCGATGCTGGCCGCGATTCGCTCTAGCCCGCACACTTCCGATCTGCATGAGCCGCATGGCAGTTGGCGTCATGTTCTGCCGAAGATGCCCGCGCTTATTATCGCTACCGGGTTTTTTGCGCTGTTCGATACGCTCGCGTTGTCGCTGCTGCCGCTTTTTGCCATCGGGCATGGGATCGATAGCGAGACCGCTGTGCTGTTTGCTTCAGTCGTGCTGCTTGGCGATACGACCATGCAATTTCCGATTGGCTGGCTTGCCGATCGGCTCGGGCGCGAGCGGGTGCATGCCCTCATGGGGGTGATCGTCGCTGCGCTGCTGCCGCTTGTGCCCTTCGTGGTGGATTTTCCCTGGCTGCGGTGGCCTCTTTTATTCGTGCTGGGTGCAGCGGCCGGGTCAATTTATACGCTTGCTATCGTTGCTTGTGGGGAGCGGTTTGAGGGTGTCGCGCTTGTTTCCGCTAGCGCGCTTGTGAGTGCTTCTTGGAGCGCCGCCAGTTTTGGTGGACCGATCGTCACCGGAGCGCTCATGGAGCATGCCGGGCGCGATTCTATGCTCTGGGTGCTGTTCGCCTCTGCGCTCGTTTTTCTTGGCGCATTACGGTGGGAGCGCTCGCGGGGGCTCGCTCGGGTGTCGCGTATTTCTTAGGCCTTTTTTTCGCGGTGCTTGCTGCGTTGGCCTTTCCTTGTGTTCGTGTCGGTCTATTAGCGTTGCCCCTGTGCGGGGCGGCACCTACTTTCTTTGCCGCGGCAAAGAAAGTAGGCAAAGAAAGCCGCTCACACCGCCAGTGTGACGCCGTCCACAACCAGCCGTACGCGGGGAAAGGTATAGGAGCATCTGTCATTTCGCACCACGAAACGAAGTGACAAAGCAGTCATTCATCCCGCTGCTCGCTACGCGCGCAGCGGTTGGGTCTGCAAGGGAAACCTGCTGTTCTGAAAGCTTAAGCGCGAGTCCTGGCAAACCTGCGGTTTGCCGGTTATGCCCCACGGGGCGCGTAGCGCCCCCGGATGTATGACGGCTTTGTCACTTCGTTTAGTGGTGCGATGTGACGGATGCTCCTATACCTTTCCCCCTAAACGGCGGTTTGTGGACTGCGTCACACTGGCGGTGTGAGCGGCTTTCTTTGCCTACTTTCTTTGCCGCCGCAAAGAAAGTAGGTGCCGCCCCGCACAGGGGCAACGCTAATAAACCGACACGAACACAAGGAAAGGCCAAAATAGCAAGCACCGCGACAGCCAAGCCCCCTATTTCAAGGCCGGCAAAATCACCCCAACACAAGTCCCAAAGCCCACGCGATACCCATCCCCCTGACACCACCCAGCGAGCGTCAGCTCATCGCCATCTTCGATAAAACCGCGGGTCCCCCCCGTCTTAAGCTCAAGCGGATTCTTCGCATTCCACGTAAGCTCAAGCAGGCTCCCAAACGAATCCGCCGTAGGCCCCGATATCGTCCCTGAACCCATCAGATCGCCGACCCGCGTATTGCAGCCCGCAACGGTGTGATGCGCAAGCTGCTGCGCCATCGTCCAGTACATGTGCCGGAAATTGGTCCGCGCGATAGTCGTCGGTTCAGCCACACCTTCAGGCCGCAACAAAACCTCCAGCGCGATATCGAACCCATGCTCCCCCGCATGACGCAGATACTCGAGCGGTTGCGGCTCCTGCACCGGCTGCGCGACGCGGAAAGGCTCCAGCGCATCGAGCGTCACCACCCACGGCGAAATCGTGCTAGCGAACGTCTTCGCATTGAACGGCCCAAGCGGCACGTATTCCCACTGCTGAATATCGCGCGCGCTCCAGTCATTGAGCAGCACCATCCCGAAGATATGCGCTTCGGCATCCTCGCAGGCGATCGGCTCGCCCAGCGCGTTACCGCGCCCGACGATGAAACCCGTCTCCAGTTCGATATCGAGCTTGCGGCACGCACCAAACACCGGCCGCTCCTGATCCGGCAACTTCAGTTGCCCATTAGGACGACGCACCGGCGTGCCGCTCACCACCACCGACGACGCGCGGCCGTTATAACCGATCGGCATTTCCGACCAGTTCGGCAGCAGCGCATTCTTCGGATCACGAAACATCGAGCCAACGTTGGTCGCGTGCTCTTTCGACGAATAGAAGTCCGTGTAACCCGGAATCTCCACCGGCAGATGCAAGGTCGCATCGGCAAGCTTCACGAAGGCGCGCTGGCGCAGCACCGCATCGTCGCGCAGCGTGGCCGTATCTTTCGCGAGCAGCGAGGACAGCTGCACACGCACGCTGCGCCACGTATCGCGGCCCAGCGCGATGAAGTCGTTCAGTGCAGGGCGCGCGAAAACATTCGCCTGCGCGCCGGCCGGCACTTGCAGTAGCCCCGCGTCGTGCAACGCGGCCAGATCGACGACCTGATCGCCAATCGCCACGCCCACGCGCGCTTCAGTCTGCTGCGCGGTGCTGAAGACGCCGAACGGCAAATTCTGGATCGGAAAATCGCATGCTGCGTCGTTCGCGCTGTCGATCCAGCTCTTGCGTTGCGGATCGAGCGTCGCCTGGAGTTCGCGGGTATTCGGGGTGCTCATTGCTGCTCCGGATTGAAGTGTTTCGTGAGGCCTTGCCAGCACTCGTAGTAATGCGCCTGCAACTGGCTCGTTTCGAGCGCGTAGCGCGTCGGGCGGATCAGCGTGCGGGTCTCGAACATGAACGCCATCGTGTCGCCCACTTTGTGCGGTTTCGACGTGTCGGCGTTCGAGGCTTTTTCGAAAGTCTCGGCATCCGGGCCGTGGCCCGACATGCAGTTGTGCAGGCTCGCGCCGCCCGGCACGAAGCCCTCGGCCTTGGCGTCGTAGACGCCGTGCACGAGGCCCATGAACTCGCTCGCCACATTGCGGTGATACCAGGGCGGGCGGAAGGTGTTCTCGGCCGCGAGCCAGCGCGGCGGGAAGATCACGAAGTCGATCGCATCGACGCCCGGTGTGTCGGTCGGCGATTGCAGCACGAGGAAGATCGACGGGTCCGGATGGTCGTAGCTGATCGAGCCAATCGTGTTGTAGCGGCGCAGGTCGTATTTATAAGGCGCGTAATTGCCGTGCCATGCCACCACGTCGAGCGGCGAGTGGCCGATATCGGCGCGCCAGAGTTGGCCGTTGAGTTTCGTGACGAGTTCGAACTGCCCTTCGCGGTCTTCGTAGCTGGCGACCGGCGTGAGGAAGTCGCGCGGGTTCGCGAGGCCATTCGAGCCAATCACGCCCAGATCCGGTAGCCGCAGCAGCGCGCCGAAGTTCTCGCAGATATAGCCGCGCGCCTCGCCGTCGGGCAGATCGACCGTGAAGCGCACGCCGCGCGGAATCACGGCGATCTCGAACGGCTCGATGTCGAGCCGGCCCATTTCCGTCGCGATCGACAGACGTCCCTGCTGCGGGACGATCAGCAGTTCGCCGTCGGTGTTGTAGAAGAAGCGGTCCTTCATCGACCGGTTGGCCGCGTACAGGTGGATCGCGCTACCGCTCATCGAGGCCGCCGAGCCATTGCCAGCCATCGTCACCCAGCCGTCGATGAAGTCGGTCGGCGCGGTGGGCATCGGCAACGCGTCCCAGCGCAGCTGGTTGGGCGGCGTGGGCGGCACATCGCCGAAGTCGGCGACGAGGCGCGGGCTCTCGCCACGCGCGGCAAGCGGCGTGAACGGCTGGTGCACCGCGCCCGGACGGATGCGGTAGAGCCACGTGCGGCGGTTGTGCGCGCGCGGCGCCGTGAAGGCCGTGCCGGAAAGCTGCTCGGCATAGAGGCCATAGGCACAGCGCTGCGGCGAGTTCTGGCCCGCGGGCAAAGCGCCGGGCAGCGCCTCGGTCGCGAATTCGTTGGCGAATCCGCTCATGTAGCCGTCGTGGCCATGAACCAGCGCGCGCGGCGCCTGGGGCGCTTTCGTCACGTCGGGCAAAGGTGCGTTCATCACTGTCTCTCCACGTTCTGTGCCGAATCGGCGCGCCTGGCGCGCACGGTGCACGGATGGTCCATTTGTTCGAGCGAGCGCAGCTTGGGTGCAGCCTTGTCCTTCAACTGGTCTCGCCTCATGATTTACGAATAGTAAAACGGATTATGATTAGTGAAATTGCACGTAAACCCTAAGCATCCGGTTTTTTTGGGTGCCGCGCCCCGCCGGGCAAGCCTTCGCGCAGGGATATCGTTATCACCAATCAGTGCATGCCAGAGCGTCCGGGGCTGCTACCATCAAGCCATGCGGCCCCGTAGCCGGGATTCGCCCTTTTCGCCCCTGATCCACGTCTTTCCTTCTTGCTCTCCAACGCGTCATGATCGCTCCGACCATTCCCGAGCTTATTGCCCGCTCTGCCAGCCATCCTTTCCTCGGCGAGCATCTGGCGATGGGGACGGGCGCGCATCAAGCCGAGGCCGTCGCGCACCGGCGCGGCGTGGAGTTGCTAAGCGCCTACGAGCCGATCTACGACATCAGCGTGCACGGCGGCGCACAGTCGCTCACGGCCGATCTCTCGTCGGCGGCGCGCTTTGGCGACGAACTCGGCTTCCAGGCTGTGACGCTGCGCGACGAGGACGGCAAGGCCACGCGTTTCGATCCTTTCTCCGATACGCTCGACGATCCGGAACTGGTCGCGCTCGATCGCTGCGTGCGGGCGCTGCACACGATCAATTTCCTCGGCTCGCAGCAACACGGGCTGCTGTTCCTGCGCGTGCATGAGCGCCTGCTCAAGAGTGTGAAATACGATCATGGGCGCCATTTCTCGAACGTGCTGGTGTCGTTCGGGCTCAATCCGGGCCGCGTGGTGATCGAACTGCCGGCGGCGGCGGTCGCGCATCGGACCTTCGTCGGCTATCTGACGAAAAGCTATCAGCGTTATGGATTCAAGGTGGCGGGCAATCTGCCCAATGCCGGGCAGATCCTTTCGGTGTCGGACATGGCGCGGCTCGATTTCGTGAAGATGGATGCCAGCTCGGCGCTGCGCGACTCGATGGTCAAGCCGCTGGTGAGCTATGCGGCGCGCCTGCGCATTCCACTGATTTTCAACCGCGTGATGGACACCGCGCAGTTCGAGCAATTGCAGCAGTACGATGTGCGCTTCGTGCAGGGGCCGGTGTTCGCCGCGCAGAACAGTGCGGCGTAGAAAGCAAAACGCCGCGCAAGTGAGCGCGGCGTTGTCTTGTCGATGAAACCTTGGCGTGCCATTTAGAGGCTGATGGGCTCCTGCTCCAGCTCCACGCCGAAGCGCGTCAACACATCGTGACGGATCGCCTGGGCCAGTTCGAGGATGTCGGTGCCGCACGCGCCGCCACGATTCACGAGCACGAGCGCCTGACGCTCATGCACGGCCGCCGAGCGTAGCGCACGCCCCTTCCAGCCGCACTGATCGATCAACCAGCCCGCCGCGAGTTTCACCCGGCCATCGGCCTGTGCATACGAGACCACCTGCGGCTCGCGCAGAACGAGGGCATCGAACTGCTCGGCTTCGATCACCGGATTCTTGAAGAAGCTGCCCGCATTGCCGAGCACGAGCGGATCGGGCAGTTTGGCGCGGCGCACAGCCACGACGGCATCGAAAACATCGCGTGCATGGCGTGCCTCGGCGAGACCGCGCTGTGCAAGTTCGCGCGCGAGGTCGGCATAGCCCGCGTTGGCGCGCCAGGTTTTCGGCAAACGGAAGGTCACCGAAGCAATCACGAAGCGATCGCGCCCTTCGCGCTTGAAAAAGCTGTCGCGATAGCCAAAGCCGCAGTCGGCGGCATCGAATTCATACGGCGTGCCGGTTTCGAGCTCGATCGCCCGCACGCGCGCACAACGCTCGGCCATCTCCAGCCCGTAAGCGCCGATGTTCTGGATCGGCGCCGCACCCACGGTGCCCGGAATCAGCGCGAGGTTTTCGAGACCCGGCATGCCCGCTTCGAGCGTCCAGGCCACGAAATCGTGCCAGTTCTCGCCGGCGGCGGCTTCCACGTACCAGGCTTCGTCGTCTTCGTGCACGACGCGCTTGCCCGCCAGCGCGATCAGCAGCACGAGGCCGTCGAAGTCGCGCGTGAGCACAACGTTGCTACCGCCACCCAGCACCAGCGTGCGCAGCCCGGCGGCACGCGGGTCGCGCAGCGCATTCGTCAGATCTTCTTCGCGTTCGATGCGGCAGGCCGCACGCGCACGCACGTCGAAACCGAAGGTGTTATGCGCGCGTAGCGGATAGCCAGCGGTGAACCAGACGGGGGACGCAACGGTGGGCGCAAGGGAGGCGGACATCGGGAAAAATCGGGGCGGATGCGACAGAAAAAGGGCGGATACCGGACTGAATACCGCGAAACGCGGCACGCACCGGGCAGCCTTGGGCAAACACGGCCGCACCGGTAAAATGGCGCGGTCCGTGATTATAGCGAGTGCGCGGCCTGTCTCAGTAACAGCGGTTCGACGCCGCAGCTGTGACTTCTTGCGTCATTCGCACCTTTGGGAGAAAGCAATGCCATCGTTTGACGTCGTCAGCGAAGCCAACATGATCGAAGTGAAGAACGCGATCGAGCAATCCAACAAGGAGATCTCCACGCGCTTCGACTTCAAGGGTTCGGATGCGCGCGTCGAGCAAAAGGAACGCGAGTTGACCGCGTTCGCCGACGACGATTTCAAGCTCGACCAGGTCAAGGACGTCTTGATCTCGAAAATGGCCAAGCGCAATGTGGATGTGCGCTTCCTCGACTACGGCAAGGTCGAGAAGATCGGCGGCGACAAGGTCAAGCAGCTCATCACCGTGAAGAAGGGCGTCTCGGGCGACCTCGCCAAGAAGATCGTGCGGCTCGTGAAGGACAGCAAGATCAAGGTCCAGGCGAGCATTCAGGGCGACGCCGTGCGCGTGACGGGCACCAAGCGCGACGATCTGCAAAGCGTGATCGCCATGCTGCGCAAGGACGTGACCGACACGCCGCTCGACTTCAACAACTTCCGCGACTGAGCGTTCGCGACTACACGTTCGTTGCGACCGGGCCTACGCGCCCGTCGCGACGAGCGGCATCAACACCTCGCCCGTCTCCAGCAGGGTCTTCAGATTCGACAGGATGCGCGGCCAACCGGCCGACACGGCCTCGATGAACTTCGAGCCCGGGCGCCCCATCCGATGCGTGACCGTGAGCTTCGCGGCCTGCTCGTCCGCCTCGATTTCCAGCGTGCACTGCGAATCGCCCTCTTCGGTCAACTCTGGGCGAAAGATGTTGCGCCAGCGGATCACGAGCCGATGCGGCTTGTCCGCCTCCACAATCTCGCCCGCGTCGGCCACCCGGCCATCGGCAAAATGCAGCGACCACGACGCGCCCGCGCGCCACTCGCTTTCCTGATGCATGCCGTACCAGTAGCGTTCGGTGAACGCGCGGTTCGTGAGCGCCGTCCAGAGTTCGTCCGGCGTCGTGCGGATGTAGGTCACGTAGACGAATACCGACTCGCCTGAATCAGTTGCCTCGCCTGCGTGGGCCGCTGTGTGACTAGTCATGGCTGTCTCCTTGCGCTTCGAACTAGCGCCTCAGATTGACGAGTGCTTTCACGCACGCTCGAACTGACCAAACCGCCCGCTGTAAAAATATCGTGACCAGGATCACGGTTCAAGCGCCGCGGCGACCCTTCATCATGCGGCTTCGACGGCAGATTTGACGATTCCCATACCGCCAGGCTCGTTCGCTGTCGCGTCATCCGTTTGCGCGAGCGCTGCCGCGATCACTTTACGCGGCCGGCCGCCTTTACGTCCGTTCGCCCGGGACGCAGCGGCCTTGGCCGGCGACTTCGCCGATCCCATGCCACGCGCGAGGTCGCCCATCCAGAGCCGGGTCCCGTACACGCCCTTGAGCAGCCCCGGCGCCCAGACCAATTCGTCGAGACGCGGAAAGTAGAGCGAATGGCCCGCGCCCCAGATCTCGATCTTCGACAATTGCGCGGCCGTAGGCCACTTCTCCATCAAGTGGAAGTCCTGGATGAGCGTGACCGGCACCGCAATGTCTACACCGTGCGCAAACGAGATTTCGAGCTTGCCGCGCGTGCGGTTATAGCGCGCGGCGACGACGACCGGAATTTCCGCGCCCGCCCTTCCGGCGGCGTCGTATTCCTCGCGGGTGAGGTGGACCATGTCTGCGATCTCCTTGCTTCGATACTTTGCCAATCCAGGCACAGGCGGCTGACTTCGGGCCCTAGCGCCCTCATGAAGCGCGTCACCACGTGGTGCGCGAGTTCAGAGCGATCACGCAATACCGGCGGCCCGCCCGGGCAATTGAGGTTAAACACACACGCGCCTTGCGAAGTCACGACATGAACATGCGCGGGGCGATGATCAGCCGGATAAATGATCACTCGGGCGCCGAGTACGCGAAACAGTGTGGGCATGGCGTCGACAATAACCTAACGTTGGGTTTCTGGGGCGTCGCACCGGGCCGCTTCAGCCGCATTTCCTTGCGCTGGAACAAGGCCGATGACGAACGCGATCGAAACACAGCATAAGCACGCACACCTGCGTTGAAACCTCAGCCAGACGATGTAGGCGAACGCCGACAGCAGACGAAAAAAAACGGCGCCGCAGCGCCGTTCTTTCGGGTTGAAAGCCGCCCTCGATCACGCCCTCAATCGAGCTTGAACTGCCCCACCGCATCGGCGAGATTCGCTGCCTGGCTGCGCAGCGCCGCCGCCGCCGCTGTCGATTGCTCGACCAGCGCCGCGTTCTGCTGAACCATTTCGTCGAGTTGGCTCACCGCGCGGTTCACCTCCTGAATCCCACGCGTCTGTTCGCCGGTCGCGTTCGTGACTTCGGAAATGATGGTCGTCACGTTCGAGACATTCGCCACGATCTCGTCCATCGTTTCGCCAGCGCGGCGCACGAGTTGCGAGCCCGAGTTCACGCTCGCCACCGTCGATTCGATCAGCGCCTTGATCTCGCGCGCCGCCTGCGCGCTGCGCTGCGCGAGGCTGCGCACCTCGCCCGCCACCACCGCGAAGCCGCGGCCCTGCTCGCC
This sequence comes from Paraburkholderia sp. J67, assembly GCF_905220265.1. Lineage (NCBI taxonomy): Bacteria > Pseudomonadati > Pseudomonadota > Betaproteobacteria > Burkholderiales > Burkholderiaceae > Paraburkholderia > Paraburkholderia sp. J67. The sequence goes on along the minus strand of NZ_CAJMZK010000002.1, from coordinate 174,846 downwards.
CGCGCGCGCCGCTTCCACCGCCGCGTTGAGCGCGAGGATGTTGGTCTGGAACGCGATGCCGTCGATCACGCCGATGATGTCGGCGATCTTCACCGACGCCTGTTCGATCGCGCCCATCGTGTCGACCACGTCGTTGATCACCGCTCCGCCGCGCGAGGCCACCGTCGAGGCCGAGTTGGCCGTCACGTCCGCCTGCTGCGCCGCGTTGGCCGACTGCGCGACCGTCGCCGTGATTTCCTCCATCGAGGCGGCCGTTTCTTCGAGGCTCGCCGCCGCCGATTCGGTGCGGCCCGAGAGGTCGACGTTGCCCGCGGCAATTTCGTCGCTCGCGGTGCGCACCGACTGGCTCGCGTCGCGGATATGGCGCATCACGTCGCGCAGCTTGTCCATGAAGGCGTTGAACGAGCGCGCGATCTGCGCGACTTCGTCGTTGCCCGTGACCGGCAGGCGCTGCGTGAGATCGCCTTCGCCTGCGCTGATCGCGTCCATCGCGTCGCGCACGCTCGAGAGGCGCTTGAACGACACCGCCGTGACCGCGCCCACCACCAGCGCCGCGATCACCGCGATCACCACCAGCGAGATCAGCGACACCGTCAGCAGCGAGCGCATGCCCGCCAGCGCATCGGCGCGGTCATAAGCGACGATCACGCGCCAGTCGGTGCCGGGGATCGCCTGCGCGCGCATCAGATAGGCTTCGCCGTTCACGTCGATGTGCAGCGGCCGGGCCGCCGCGAACAGCGTCGCGAGCTTGTCGCCCGCCAGATCCGGCGCGACGTCGGTAACGGGCTTGAGCGTGAGCTTGGCGTCGTCGTGCGCGACGATCCCGCCCGCGCTATCCACCAGCATGCCGAAGCTCGCCGGCGTCGGATGGATCGAGCGCACGTTGGCGATCACGCTGTCCATCGCCACATCGCCGGAAATCACGCCCTTGACCTGGCCATCGCGGACCACGGGCGTGGCGAACGCCACCACCAGCTTGCCGGTGCCCACGTCGACGTAAGGCGGCGTCACCACGCCCTTGCCCGCCGCGACGGCCTGCTTGTACCAGGGGCGGCCAGTCGGATCGTAGTCGGGCGGGATGCCGGTCGCGTCCGAGAATTTCGCGGTCTTGTCGGCGTAGCCCACGTAGACGTTGGTGAAGCCGCCCGCCGCTGCGACCTGCTTGAGCATCGGCACGGGATCGGGTTGCAGCACGGCGTCCTGGAGCGATTCGACCATCTGCGCATGGTTCGTGACCCAGTCGCCGATGCCTTCGGCATGACTGTTCTCGACCGCGACGAGCGTGGCGTCGATCGAATCCTTGTTGTGCGAGTTCGCAACGAAATAGTCGAGCGCGGTATTGGCCGCAAGCGCCACGACGACGATGACGACGCATAGCGCGACGATACGTGCGCGGATGGTGGAGAACATGGTGGGGAAACGCCGTGTGGAAGTGTTTGAATCGGACTGCTGTACCGTAAAACTGACTTTTGACGTGGGGGACGACAGTCTCGTTTACGGCGTCCTGCACGGGCGACTTGAGTAGGGTTTATCGGGGTATGAACGCGACGATCGAGCGTACAAGTACGCTGCGCATGAATTCGCAAGCCAATCGAAAGAGAATGAAAAACGGCCCGCACGAATGGCGGGCCGCGAAGGGGATTCAGTCCAGCAGACCAACGCGCACCAAGGCGCTGAGGGCCTCGCTTATTTGCTTGCCGCAGCGGCCTTCTTCTTGTCGCCGATACGGCTTTCGGTGCCGTTCATCAGCTTCGAGATATTGCCGCGATGGCGCCAGAACAGCAGCACGCTCAGCGCGAGGATCGCCAGCGCCATGACGTGGGGGCCGAACATGAACACGTCGAACAGCGGCGCGAACACGGCAGCGGCAAGTGCCGCCAGCGACGAGTAGCGCGTGAAGAACGCGACGATCAGCCAGGTCAGCAGCGTCAAGCCACCGAGCACCGGGTTCACGGCGAGCAACACGCCCGCGGCGGTCGCTACACCCTTGCCGCCCTGGAAGCGGAAGAAAATGGGGTACAGGTGACCGAGAAACACGGCGATGGCCGCCAGCGCCACGGCGGTTTCGCCCAGACCGAAGCGCGGCCCGAAGTACGCGGCCAGCCAGACGGCGAGCCAGCCCTTGAAGGCGTCGCCGATCAGCGTGAGGATCGCGGCTTTCTTGTTGCCGCTGCGCAGCACGTTGGTCGCGCCCGGATTGCCGGAGCCGTAGGAGCGAGGATCGTCGAGGCCCATGACGGCGCTCACGATCACGGCAAACGAAACCGAGCCGATCAGATAGGCAGCGACGGCGACTAACAGGTTGTACATGCACGAAACCCGAAGGAAGAGGAACGAAGCGCGCGGCGCAAGGGCGTGGTGTCAGCGCTTGCGTGCGCGAAGGCGCGCCCATTCTACCGAAGCGCGCACGCCCTTTCGTCCACAATCCCGGCTATTGCGGGCAAAACCAGGGAAATCAGGGAAAGCAGGGACCGAACCCGGCGCGCCACCCAGGCTCAGTCGACACTCGCGCACTGCACCGGCTTCGCGTTCAGCAGCGTGGTGAGCACCGCGGGCGCGAGACTCACCAGATAGCCGCGCTTGCCGCCATTGAGCCAGATCTGCTCGAGTTCGAGGATGGTCGATTCGACATAGACCGGCATGGTCTTCTTCGTGCCGAACGGCGAGGTGCCGCCCACCAGATAACCCGAATGACGATTCGCGACCTCGGGCTTGCAAGGCTCGACGCGCTTGGCGCCGATCTGCCGCGCAAGGTTCTTGGTGGACACCTTGCGGTCGCCATGCATTAGGACGATCAGCGGTTTGGCGTGCTCATCCTCCATCACGAGCGTCTTGACGACGCGGTGCTCGTCCACGCCAAGCTGACGCGCGGACTCTTCCGTGCCGCCGTGCTCGACATACTCGTAGGGATGCTCGCCGAACGCGACGCCCGCGCGGCGCAGCATCTGCGTGGCGGGCGTTTCGGAGACGTGTTTCGATTTGCTCATGGCGCGCATTTTAATGCGCAACGCGCGCGGCCATGCCCGCCGCGTGCATCGGCAACGTCGATCAACCGCGCGGATGATGCTGCGCGTGCAGCAGACGCAGGCGTTCGCGCGCGACGTGCGTGTAGATCTGCGTCGTCGAAATGTCGCTGTGGCCGAGCAGCAATTGCACCACGCGCAGGTCCGCGCCGTGATTGAGCAGGTGCGTGGCGAACGCGTGACGCAGCGTGTGCGGCGAGAGCGGCGCATGCACGCCTGCCTGCAACGCGTGACGCTTGATGAGGTGCCAGAACTGCTGGCGCGTCATGCCTTCGGCGCGTGCGGTGACGAACAACGCGTCGCTCGCGCGCGGGCCAAGCAGCGCGGGCCGCGACTCGCTCAGATAGCGCGTGATCCACGCCGACGCTTCTTCGCCGAACGGAATCAGGCGCTCCTTCGAGCCCTTGCCGAGCACGCGCACGACGCCCTCGTTCAGCCCCACCTCGACCGTCTTGAGCGTGACGAGTTCGGTCACGCGCAGGCCGCTCGCGTACATCAATTCGAGCATCGTGCGGTCGCGCAGACCGAGTGGCGTAGTCACGTCGGGCGCGCCGAGCAGCGCCTCGACCTGTGCTTCGGTGAGCGTCGTGGGAAAGCGCGGCGCCTGTTTGGCCGAACGGATGCGCACGGTCGGGTCGGCGCTCACGCGTTGCTCACGCAACGCCCAGCCGTAGTAGCGACGGAACACCGAAAGACGGCGGTTCGCCGAGGTCGATTTATCGTCCTTGCGACGTGCGCTGTAGTCGTTCAGGTCCTTCTCGCTGACCACGTCGAGGCCGTGTTCACGCGCACGCGCAAGCCATTCGGCGAACAGGCGCAGATCGCGCCGATAGGCATCCAGCGTATTGCGCGACAGACCGTGTTCGAGCCACATGGCGTCGCAGAACGTGTCGATGGCGAGCTGGCTCGCGGCCAGCGCCTGAGTGGCGGCAGGCGTGAGCGCGGCATCATCGGCTTCCTGGTCGGCCCCGGTATCGAAACCGTCGTCGTGTTCGTCCGCGAATGCGTCGTCCATCGCCTCGTCTTCCGCGTTTTCTTCGTGCATCTCGTGCTGATCGTTCATGTCGTTCAAGTCTTGCGCCGCTGCTTGCGTGCCCGCGTGCTCATCGGATCGTGACGCCTTCGTGCGCGAGCAGCCAGCGCTTCACGTCGCGGAAAAAGCCGTCGCCGCCATGATGCGCGAAGCCGCCGATGCCGCTCGCCGAAACGACGCGATGGCACGGAACCACGATCGGAAAGTAATTCGAGCCGCACGCCTGCCCCACCGCGCGCGCGTTGATGCTGCCGATGCGCTTCGCCAGTTCGCCGTAGGTGAGCACGCCGCCCACCCCGATCGCACAGATGCCGTCCCACACGCGGCGCTGAAAGTCCGTGCCGATCGGCGCGAGCGGCAGGTCGAACGGCGCGGCCGCATCGCCCAGATAGCGCTCGATCTGCGCGGCGGCACGCTCGGCCAGTTCAGAATTGGGCGCGAAGCCCGGCGTCGAGCCCGGCAGATAGACGATATCGCGCACGCCGTCCTCAGCCGTGACGATGCCGACCTTGCCGAACGGCGCATCGATCACCGCATTGAACACGCGCGGCGCGATCTTGCGCACCGCTTGCCGGCTCAGCGCGCGCTCGGGCGGTTTGGCAGGCAGATGCGCGGCTTCGCGCATCGCTGCGTCTTCCGCGTCGTCCCACAGTGAATACGATGCCGACTCGCCCATCATCGCCGCTCTCCTTGAATTGCTGCCTTGCCTTGCGGCCAGCAGTGCTGGAATCAGGCCGCTTCCAGCGCCCATTGCACATGTTCCCGCACGATCGCCGACTCGTCGAGCGCACGCGCGCGCAGCGCCGCCACGATGGCTTCGCGCTGGCCGGAGCCATCGTCGGCGCCCGTTGCGCGCAGCGCATTGCCCATCGCCACGGCGATATTGCGCGACCAGCTCTCGTAACCGATGCGCCGGATCGCGCTGCCCTGCATACGCTCGTCGAACTGCGCCGCGCTCCAGCCGAACAGGTCGACCAGACTAGCGCGATCGAGCCCATGACGCACGTCGAAATCGGCCACAGGCGCAGCCTGCGCAAACTTGTTCCACGGACACACCAGTTGGCAGTCGTCGCAGCCATAAACGCGATTGCCGATCGGTTCGCGCATTTCCAGCGGAATGCTGCCTTTGAGCTCGATCGTCAGATACGAAATGCAGCGCCGCGCATCGACGCGATACGGCCCGGTGATCGCGCCCGTCGGGCAGGCGTCGATGCAGCGCGTGCAACTGCCGCAATGTGCGCCGGGCGTCTCGGGCGCGACTGGATTAGCTGAGGCGGGATCGTCCGCATCGGTCGGCAGCGGGATATCGACGTAGATTTCGCCGAGGAAAAAGAGCGAGCCCGCATCGCGCTGCAACAGCAGCGTATGCTTGCCGCGCCAGCCGATGCCGGCCTTCTGCGCGAGTTCCACTTCGAGCACGGGCGCGGAGTCGGTGAAGACGCGAAAACCGAAGGCGCCGATTTCCGCTTCGATGCGCTCGGCAAGCTGCTGCAGGCGCGCGCGCATGACCTTGTGATAGTCGCGTCCGCGCGCATAGATCGACACGACGCCCGCGTAAGGGTCGGCGAGGCGCGCGTGCTCGCGGCGACGCCAGTCTTGCGAAGCACTTTCGGCGTGCTTTCCCGGTGCATTCGCGCTCGCCTCGCCTGCGAGCGTGGCGGCCGGCAGATAGGCCATGCGGGCGGTAATCACACGTCGCGTACCGGCCACAAGCTCGGCGGGCCGCGCGCGTTTCATCCCATGTTTGGCCATATAATCCATCTCGCCGTGGCAGCCCGCTTCGAGCCATGCGGCGAGTCCCGCCTCGGCATGGGACAGGTCGGTGTCGCTGATACCGATCGCACCGAACCCCAGCTCCCGCCCCCATGCGCGGATGCGCGTCGCGAGCGCGGCCAGCGCCGCTTCGTCGAGCGCAGCAACCGGCTCCTGCGTGGCCGCACCAGCGTGCGACGCCATGTCTGGCGCTTCGTTCGCCACGTTCGATGGATTCGATACGATCGCCGCGTTCGACGTGCGCGCCTCGTTCGAGGGGGAAAGCAAGGGTTTCATCACGCCATTTTACGAGAATGCCCGACACGTCCGATCCACTCGATTCGCCCGGCCACGATCACGCGAGCTTGCCCGCTGCTCCCGTTCTGCTCGAACGCCGCTTCGAGCTCGCGGACGAGGCCGCCACCGATGCGTTCGGCGCACGCTTTGCGCACGCGCTCGACGCGCTGCGCACGCAAGACGCCAGCGCGCCTGCGTTCGCCGGCCTGCATGTGCAGTTGCTCGGCGACCTGGGCGCGGGCAAGACCTCGCTCGTGCGCGCCGCGCTGCGCGCGCTCGGCCACACGGGCCGTGTGCGCAGCCCCACCTATACGCTCGTCGAGCCTTACACGGTCGCGCGCCCGACGCCGAACCCGACAGGCACGGGCGATGCGGATGGGGAACTCCAGCTTTATCACTTCGATCTGTATCGTTTCAGCGACCCGGCCGAATGGGCCGACGCCGGCTTTCGCGAATATTTCGCGCAAGGGGCGGTCTGTCTCGTCGAATGGCCGCAACGCGCGGGCGGCCTGCTCGGCGTGCCGGACCTCGTGTTCCAGATCGAACCCGGTGAGCATGGCGAAGGCCGCGTGCTCACCGCGTACGCCTACAGCGCATCAGGAAAGGCATGTCTAGAAAGATGTTAATCAAACCGTTCCGCTCGATCGAGTCGGCCGCCACCGCCACGCACAACTGGCGGCGCCGGCAGATCCTGAAGGCGGGCGCGTCCTCGCTGGTGCTCGGTCTCGCCGCGGCGGCGCCGCGCCTCGCGTGGGCGAGTTCGGTGATGGGCGTGCGGGTCTGGCCGGCGCGCGATTACACGCGCGTCACCATCGAATCCGATCAGCCGCTCACGACCACGCAGACGCTGCTGCAAAACCCCGATCGCCTCGTCGTCGATCTGAGCGGGATCGACCTCGACGACGCGCTGAAGAACCTCGTCTCCAAGATCACGCCGAACGATCCGCAGATTCAGGCCGTGCGCGTCGGTCAATATCAGCCACATGTCGTGCGCATGGTGTTCGACCTCAAGGGGACGGTCAAACCGCAGGTGTTTACGCTGCAGCCGGTCGGCTCGTACAAGTACCGGCTCGTGTTCGACCTCTACCCCGCCGTCGCGCCCGATCCGCTCATGGACCTGCTCGCGCAGACCGAGCGCAAGCAGCAACAGCTCGACGCGCATCAGGCCATGCGTGACAGCGCGCCGCCGACGCCCTCCACGCTCGCCGGCCCCAACACGCCGCCGGCGCACGACAACAGCGAAGCCTTTTTCAATCGCTACGCGCAGAACGACGGCGCGCCCTCGCCTGCTTTGAGGCCCACGCCGTCGGTGCCGCCAGTGCCGCCCGTCATCGCGCGACCGAAGCCTGCGCCCAAGCCGCCTGTCGTCGCCCAGAACAACGACGACGATGGCGGCAAGGACGACGACAACTACGGCTTCACCGCGCCGAAGTCGGGCAAGGGCGGCACCACGCGTCTCTTGACCGTGGCGATCGACCCGGGCCATGGCGGCGAGGACCCGGGCGCGATCGGCAGCGGCGGCACGTATGAGAAGCACGTTGCGCTCGACATCGCCAAGAAGCTGCGCGCGAAGATCGACGCGCAGCCCAACATGCGCGCGATGATGACGCGCGACGCCGACTTCTTCGTGCCGCTCAACGTGCGCGTGCAGAAGGCGCGCCGCGTGGGCGCGGACCTGTTCGTGTCGATTCACGCCGACGCCTTCACGACGCCCGCCGCGCGCGGCTCGTCGGTGTTCGCTTTGTCGGAACACGGCGCATCGAGCGCGGCCGCGCGCTGGATGGCGAACAAGGAAAATTCGTCGGACCAGATCGGCGGCATCAGCGTGCAGACCGCCGACGCCGCCGTGAACCGCGCGCTCTTCGACATGTCCACCACGGCACAGATTCGCGATTCGCTGCGCTATGGCGGCTTCGTGCTCAACGAAGTCGGCGAGATCAACAAGCTGCATAAGGGCTCGGTCGAACAGGCGGGCTTCGCGGTGCTCAAGGCGCCCGACATTCCGTCGATCCTCGTGGAGACCGCTTTCATCAGCAATCCCGAGGAAGAGTCGAAGCTCAACGACGACGCCTATCGCGACAAGATGGCCAACGCCATCCTCAAGGGCATCAAGCGCTATTTCGCGGCCAATCCGCCGCTGGCGAAGAACCGTATGACGTAAGCGCGCGCCAGTCGCCTACGCAAAAAAACGCCGCGCATCCTCACGGATGCGCGGCGTTTTTCATGGTGGCATGCGTGACAGGCGTCAGCGTTAAGTGCGCGCCGCCGCGAGCCGTTGCGTCACCCAGCCGCCGAACACGTTCACGACAAGGCCCGCCATCACGAGCGCGGCGCCGCCCACCTGCGCGGCAGTGAGACGCTCGCCGAGCAGCAGCGCCGCCGAGGCCAGACCGACGATCGGCACGAGCAGCGAAAACGGCGCCACCTGGCTAGCCGGATACTTCGAAAGCAGGCGGCTCCAGAGGCTGTAGCCGAGAATCGTCGCGATGAACGCGAGATAGACGATGGCGCCGATCGACGGCATGCCAATGCCCGTGAGCGCGGTTTCGATGCGCTGCGGCCCTTCAATCACGTACGAGAGCGCGAAGAACGGCAGAGGCGGAATCACGCTCGCCCACACCACGAGGCCGACCAGATCGATCTTGCCCACTTTCTTCGTGACGATATTGCCGAGCGCCCACATGCAGGCCGCGCAGAGCGTGAGCACGAAACCCGCGATGGTCATGACCTGCGCGCTCGCCCCACCCACGCCCGTCGATTGCAGGCCGATCAGCGCGAGACCGCCCGCCGCGATCAGGAGGCCGATCACGTTCTGCGCGCGAAAACGCTCGCCAAGGAACACCGCCGCGAACACCAGCGTGAAAAACGCCTGCGCCTGCAGCACGACCGAGGCGAGACCCGCGGGCATGCCCACGTACATGGCCGTGAAAAGAAACGCGAACTGGCCGAACGAAATGGTCGCGCTGTAAGCGAGCAGCCAGCGCCACGGCAGCTTGGGGCGCTTGACGAACAGCACGGCGGGAAACGCCGCCAGCGTGAAACGCAGCGCGCCGAGCAGCAACGGCGGCACGCCGTGCAGGCCCACCTTGATCACGACGAAATTCACACCCCACGCGAGCACCACGACCAGCGCGAGCAACAGGTCCTTCGGCGACATTCCGGCTCCGGTTATTGTTCTGTCGAATCTGTAAGTTTAGCGGTTGCGCCGCTGCCGCGCCGGGCGCGACCCTTGCCGGCGCTTATCTGCCCTCATCTGCGCTTAGCCGCAATCTGACAGAGCGAGCGTTAGAATGAGCGCCTGTCCGCGCGCCAGCGCCCCACTTTCGTACCGTCCGGTTCATCAAGGAAGCGTCCATGTCCTCATCGATCAAAGCGGTCCTCAAGCCTCATCAGCGCGATATCGGCAATCTCTACGTGCGCCGCGTGCTGCCGGCGATGGCCGCGCGCCTCGTCGGCCCGTTCATCTTCTTCGATCACATGGGCCCGGCCACGCTTGCGCCCGGCGCGGGCGTGGACGTGCGCCCGCATCCGCATATCGGCCTTGCGACCGTGACCTATCTGTTCGACGGCGCGCTGATGCATCGCGACTCGCTCGGCTCGGAGCAAAAGATCCTGCCCGGCGACGTCAACTGGATGACGGCAGGACGCGGCATCGTCCATTCCGAGCGCACGCCTGACGAAAACCGCGCCACCGGCCTGACGATGCACGGCATCCAGACCTGGATCGCGCTGCCGCTCGAACACGAGGACACCGATCCCTCGTTCTTCCACCACGAAGCCGCCACGCTGCCGAAGGTCGAGCGCAACGGCGTCTCGCTGTGCGTGATCGCGGGCACGGCGTTCGGTGCGACGGCGCCCGTCAAGACCTTCTCCGGCACGCTCTATGTGGCCGCCGATTTCGCGCCCGGCAGTGCCTTTGCGCTCGACTCGGAGCATGAGGAACGCGGCGTCTATCTCGTCGAGGGCGACCTCGCGATCGACGGCACGCCGCTCGAACAGCACACGATGGCCGTGCTGGTGCCCAGCGAAACCGTCACGCTTTCGAGCACGAACGGCGCCCGTGTGATGCTGCTCGGCGGCGAAAAGCTCGAAGGCGAGCGCTTCATCGAATGGAACTTCGTGGCCAGCTCCCGCGAGAAGATCGAAGCCGCAAAGGGCGCGTGGACGCGCCAGGAAATGGGGCACGTCCCGGGCGAGACGGAATGGATTCCGTTGCCCGAGAAAAAGCCAGCGCACTGAGTCGCGCGCCGAGCCAGCATTGAAGCCCGGCGCTTCGCCCCCAACTTCTCGCAACACGGAATTTCCCCAAAGAGGACGCAATGGATACCACTCTGGCCACATTTGAAAAGGACGTGATCGAGGCGTCGGCGCTCGCGCCCGTGCTGGTCGACTTCTGGGCGCCGTGGTGCGGCCCGTGCAAGACGCTCGGCCCGATGCTCGAAAAGCTCGAAGCCGAATACGCGGGCAAATGGAAGCTCGTGAAAGTGAACGTTGATGAGAATCAAGAGCTGGCCGCACACTTCCAGGTGCGCAGCATTCCGCACGTCGTCGCCTTCGCGGATCGCCAGGCCGTGGACCAGTTCATCGGCGTGCTGCCCGAGAGCCAACTGCGCGAGTTTCTCGACCGCCTGATTCCTGATTCGGCTCAGGCCGCGCGCCAGGCCGCCCAGGAAGCGCTCGCCGAAGGTCGCCGCGAGGACGCCTACGAAGCTCTGCAAGCCGCGCTCGCTTACGACCCCGGTTTCGACGACGCGCGTATGGACCTGATCGAGCTACTGCTCGCCGACAACCGCGCCGACGAGGCGCAAAAGGAAGTCGAGCTGCTCTCGCCCAAGACCACGCAGGGTATCGACGCGCGCTTCAATGCGCTCAAGACGCGTCTGGATGCGCTGGACGCCGCCGCCGACCTGCCGCCGACCGACGCGCTGGAAGCCCAGGTCGCCGCCCATCCCGACGATCTCGAAGCGCGCTTCGATCTGGCGAGCGCGCTGATCGCGCGGCGCAAGTACGCGGGGGCGCTTGAACACCTGCTGGAAATCGTGAAGCGCGACCGCACGTTCCGCGACGATATCGGCCGTAAGACCATGCTGTCGGTGTTCGATCTGGCCGCGCATCAGCCGCCACTGGTGAGCGAATGGCGGCGCAAGCTGAGTGCGGTGTTGAACTGAACCTGGCTGAGTTGCTAAAAAGCCCGCGATTTTCGCGGGCTTTTTTTCTGGACGTACCGGAAGGTGCCAGCGATCGGGTCTAGCCGAGGCGGGTCTTGCGGCTGTGCCTCAGACTGCCGGCATAAGCGGCCGATTGCACCGCGTGATTAGCAGCGGCTGGGCGTCCCTTGAACTGCGTGCGTTGCCACATACCGCCGGAACACATGCGAGAGCGCCTGCACGATGCAAAAGGTGATGGCGGCCATGATCAGCACACCGTAGTTCTGCGGAAAGCTCTGAACAAGATTCGACATCATGTCGTCAATATGGGTTCAGCGCGGTATCTGATACTACATCGACCGCTAACGCATTCCGCTTTTCGCGCAGAAGCGCCAGGCATCAAACGCTCTACGAGTTGACATCCTCCCCGCCCTAATTGACGGGAATTCCTACGGGTGCTCGCGCACCTTCGGCAGGTTCCTGCTTCGCCGGGCGGCCCGACTGCGCCATCCCTCCACAAGCAATCACGGCATGTCCTGCCGCTAAAACATTGAGCGCGCCGACATGATCGGCGTTCGCCTCGTGTCCGCATTCGACGCACCTGAACAGCGCTTGCGTCTTGCGATTGTCCCTCGATACATTGCCGCAACATGGGCAAGTACGGCTCGTGTTGCGTGGATCAACGGCGACGAAAAAGCCGCCGCGCCATGCCGTCTTGTATTCGAGTTGGCGACGGAATTCGCCCCAACCCTGGTCGAGAATCGCCTTATTAAGTCCGGACTTCGCGTGGACATTGCGCCCAGGTACGCTTGCCGTGCCTTTCGCCGACTTCGACATGTTGCTGATTTTCAGGTCTTCGACCGCGATCATTGCGTGGCTTTTGCTGATTGCGTTCGATGCCTTGTGGAGAAAATCAGCGCGAGCGTCCGCGATACGCGCATGGATGCGCTGAATGCAGGACTTCGCTTTCTTCCAGTTGCTGCTGCCTTTGACCTTGCGGGCCATCCGGCGCTGATACTTCGCGAGTCGCTGTTCGTGCTTGCGGAACGACGCGAGCGGCGCGATGAAACTGCCGTCACTCATGGTTGCGAACCGGGCTACGCCCACGTCGATGCCAACGGCAGGACCATGCGGTACGGGTTGCTCGACCTCTCGGCGCGTGAGAATCGACACGTACCACTTGCCTGCGCGCAGTGACACGGTAGTCGAACGGACTTCGCCCAGCACGTCGCGGCTCTTACGGTAGCGCAGCCATCCCAGCTTCGGGACTTTGATGCGCCCGTTTCCGGAGTCGACCGTGATCTGATTTTTGTCGGGGAACCGGAACCTGTCACCCAAACCCTTGCGCTTGAATCGAGGGAAGTCCGCACGCATGGCGAAGAAGTTTTTGAATGCAGCGTCGAGATGCTTTAGTGCGTGCTGCTGTGTATGCACCGGGCCATCCTTCAGCCACGGAGTATCGGCGTCATTGCGCCACTCTGTCAGGCGCTTCGCCATGCCAACGTAGCTGACAAACTTCTCACCGGCAGCGTGATTCTCTTTCTGGAACGCCAGCGCCTTGTTATAGACGAAACGGCACGCGCCCGCGAACTGGCTCATCTTGCGCGCCTGCTCGCCGGTCGGCATGAGTTCGAACTTGAAGGCTTGAAGGCGTTCCATAATTGAGATATTGTGCCTCACAAACCATACTCATCACAAACAGTTTTTGTGCCTCAATTAGTGGGTATACGATCCTGGCATGGACAAGAAACCGAAACACCCTGGCGGTCGCCCGCCAAAGCCAGAGGGTGAGCGCCTTGTGTTGCGCTCGATTCGCCTGACGCCCGCTCAATGGGAAAAGATCGACCTGTACGGACGAGACTGGCTCAGAGCGCTGATAGACCGCGCCAAGCCGCCGAAGCCGTAGAAGGACGCTTTCAGCGTCCGCGCTATCATTCCTCCCCGTGAACGGGGAGGAATGACGCGCATTCCGATCAAACCTCGCGCACGGCGCGCGATCGTTAGTATCGATACGCGCGCCGCACCCGCCTCAGCGCGTATTAGCCTGATGCGCCAACGTCCGCAGCACATACGCAGCCGCGGCAAAACCAAAACTCGCGGTCACACACACGCTGGAGCCAAAGCCCGCGCAATTCAGGCCCACCGGCCCGTGATGGCCGGGCGAGGTCGTGACGTGTTCGGCTTCGCTATCGACGTCGCACACGGCGGCTTCCGGATAGATCAGCGGTTCGTCCGAATACACCGCGCTCACCTTGAAGCGCGCCTTCGGGCCGCGCGGAAAACCATGGTGCTTGCGCAGTTGCCCGCGCACCTTGGAGAGCAGCGGGTCCTGGATCGTGAGCGCGAGGTCGTCGATACGAATGCGCGTGGGGTCGAGCTGGCCGCCCGCGCCGCCCACGGTGATGAGCGGCACGCGATGCTCGACGCACCACGCGATCAGCGCAGTCTTGGTGCGCACGCTGTCGATCGCGTCCACCACGTAGTCGAAGCCGCCGCCCAGCAGCGCGTCGAAGTTCGACGGCTCGACGAAGTCCTCCACGAGCCGCACGTCGCAGGCCGGGTCGATGAGCTTGATGCGCTCGGCCATCGCTTCGACCTTGGGCTTGCCGTAGTTGCCGTCGAGCGCGTGGATCTGCCGATTGGTGTTGCTCTCGGCGACGTTGTCGAGGTCGATCAGCGTGAGCGTGCCGATCGCGCTGCGCGCGAGCGCCTCGGCGACCCACGACCCCACTCCGCCGATGCCGATCACGGCCACATGCGCGCGCTCGAACGCGTCGAGCGCGGGTGCGCCGTAAAGTCGCGCCACACCGCCGAAGCGGCGGGCCCGGTCGGCAACATCGGCCGCGCCGGGCGCGGTAAGATCGGCGGAATCGGCCGCGGGTGGGAACGAAGCGGTCGAAGCGGAAAGCGGTGTACTGGACATGGCGGTAGCGAATCGAAAGCGGACCGATCGCGTACTGTCACGGCCCAGGCAAGACCCGTATTTTGCCTGATCGCGCCCAATCGAGCTCGACCCGACCCGGCTGGCCTCTTTTCGCCTCTGGTCGCGCGCCGGGCCGCTCGCAGTATCCGGCCCCGCATTCTGGTTATACTTGTCCGCATTGAAGCGTCTGCATAAAAAATGACTTCCCTCGCCGATCTCCGCAAGAACTACTCGCTCGGCTCGCTCGACGCCGCCGATGTCGACGCCGATCCGATCCGCCAGTTCCAGACCTGGCTCGCGCAGGCGCTCGACGCGCAGCTGCCCGAGCCCAACGCCATGACCGTCGCCACCGTCGATGCCGAAGGCCGTCCGGCTGCGCGCATCCTGCTGATCAAGGGTGTGGACGAGCGCGGCTTCGTGTTCTTCACCAACTACGACAGCCGCAAAGGTCACGAACTGACGGCCAATCCGCACGCCGCGCTGCTGTTTCACTGGATCGAACTGGAGCGCCAGGTGCGTATCGAAGGTCGCGTCGAGAAGACCAGCGATGCGGAAAGCGATGCCTACTTTCAATCGCGCCCGCTCGGCTCGCGCATCGGCGCGTGGGCGTCGGAGCAAAGCGCGGTGATCGAGAGCCGCGCGCAGCTCGAAGCACGCGAGCGCGAAATCAGCGCACAGTATGGCGAGGCGCCGCCGCGGCCGCCGCATTGGGGCGGCTACCGTCTCGTGCCGAGCGCCATCGAATTCTGGCAAGGCCGTCCGTCGCGACTGCACGACCGCATCCGCTACACGCGCGACAGCGCACAGGCGGGCTCCGCGTGGCGCATCGAACGGCTCGCGCCCTGAACGGCGCGGCAGCGGCGCGTGCAGGCTAACGCGCGCCGCTGCGTTTCAGGCTTTATCCTCAGCCAGTCAGCCGTACCTGCCTTACCCGCATCACCCGATTCATGCGCGCCGCCCGCCTTTCCCGGCACGGCGGCGCCGCGCCAGTCAGTTTTGCCTCGTAGCACGCATCGCAATTCGCTTTGTCTTTCGGCGGGAGCCGTTCAATCGACACGGAGAGAAACGCATGTTCTGGGAGAAGAAACTCGCACAGTGGGTCGAAGACGTGCGCAACAAAGCCAACCTGCCCGCGCGGCTCGTGCTCTGGAGCGGCCAGCAGTACGACTTCGGCCACTTCGCCGCGCCGCAGGTCACGCTCAAGGTCAATAGCGCCTCGGCGCTGCCGCTCCTGCTCGAACCGAGCCTCGACAATCTCGGCGAGGCCTACGTGAAGGGCAAGATCGACATCGAGGGCAAGGTCGCCGACATCATCAACATCGGCTACTCGCTCGCGCGCAGCACCGTCACGAGCGCCAGCAAGCTCGCCCGCGTGCGCCGCTACTTCACGCACTCGAAAAACACCGACCGCAAAGCCATCCAGTATCACTACGACGTCTCGAACGAGTTCTACAAGCTGTGGCTCGACGAGAACATGGTCTATTCGTGTGCGTACTTCGAGAACGGCGACGAGGATCTCGCAACCGCCCAGATCAAGAAGATCGACCACATCCTCACCAAGATCCAGCTCCAGGAAGGCCAGACGCTGCTCGATATCGGCTGCGGCTGGGGGGCGCTCGTGCTGCGCGCGGCGCAGAAGTTCGGCGCGCGTTGCGTGGGCGTGACGCTCTCGCAGAACCAGTTCGATCTCGCCACGCAACGCGTGAAGGCCGCGGGGCTGGAAGACCGCATCGAGATCCGCCTGCAGGATTATCGCGACGTCCAGGGCCAGTTCGACCGCATCACGAGCGTGGGCATGTTCGAGCATGTCGGGCGCAAGAATCTGCCCGGCTACTTCAAGAAAGTCAGCGAACTGCTCGCCGATGACGGCATCGCCATGAACCACGGCATCACGTCGTCGGACGCCGATTCGGGCGAAACCGCGCTGGGCGGCGGCGAGTTCATCGACCGCTACGTGTTCCCCGACGGCGAGCTGCCGCACATCAGCCTCGCGCTGGAAGCGGCGCAGCGTGGCGGGCTGGAAGCGGTTGACGTGGAGAGCCTGCGCCGTCACTATGCGCACACGCTCGACCTCTGGGCCGATAACTTCGAGGCCCGCGCCGAGGAAGCGAAAAAGCTCGTCGATGACGAGAAGTTCCGCATCTGGCGCGTTTATCTGGCGGGCTGCGCCTACGCCTTCGAGCACGACGACGTCTCGATCTACCAGATCGTCTGCCGCAAGGCCGGGCGTAATGCGTCGACGCTGCCGTGGTCGCGCCGTTACATGTACGAGAAGCCGCTCTGACGCGCCTCTGGCGAGTGAGGCGGGCGGCTTCGTGATTCTTCCGACCGCCCTCGCCCGCCACCACGACACCTGCATGAACGAACGCGACGACGGACTATTCGGGGCACTGGACAACGACTCAAGCGCATCGGCGCCGCCAGCCAGACGCGGCGCGCCCCGCACTGCGGGGCGCCGCACTTCATCCGCCGAGCGCGCCGCTGAAGCCCAAGCGCAGACCGATCTGTTCGGCTTCGTGCCGCCGCAGCCTTCCCCCGAGCGTCCAAAGCGTGCCGCGTCTGACGACACCACCGCGCAAAGCGAGCTGGCGAAACCGCCCAAGGCAACCGACTCCCCCGCCCCGAAACGCCGCGCGCGTGGCGTGCTGCCCGCCGAACCCACACAAGACGTGCTCGACCTCGCCGCCGATCTGCCTGCGAGCGTGCGCCTCGGCACCTCATCGTGGTCGTTTCCGGGCTGGCGCGGCATCGTCTACGGCGAGGATTACAGCAATTCCAAGCTCGCCCGCGACGGCCTCACGGCCTATGGCGCGCATCCACTGCTGCGCTCGGTGAGCATCGACCGCTCGTTCTACGCGCCGCTTACCGTGACCGACTATCTGCGTTACGCGCAGCAGGTGCCGGACCACTTCCGCTTCATCGTGAAAGCGCCCGCGCTCATCACCGATGCCAGCGTGCGCGGCGATCGCGGCGAGCCGGTCTCGGCCAACCCGTGCTTCCTGAACCCCGAACTGGCCGCGCGTGATTTCGTCGAGCCGTGCCTCGCGGGCCTCGGCGCGAAAGCAGGCGCGCTCGTGTTCCAGTTTCCGCCGCTGCCGGATCAACTGCTGGCCGACCCGACGGTGTTCGTCGAGCGGCTTTCGGCCTTCCTCGCCGCGTTGCCGCCCCTGCCCGCGCCACCGCAAAATGCCGCGCCCGGCGACGCGACCTGCTACGCGGTCGAGATCCGCGACGGCATCCTGCTCACGCCGCGTTTCGTGCGCGCGCTGCGCGCGGCGGGCGTGCGCTATTGCGTCGGGCTGCACGCGCGCATGCCCGACCCGCTGCGTCAGGCGGCGGCGCTCGCGCTGATGGACGGCGAGGCGCCCGCCGGGCCGCTGATCGTGCGCTGGAGCCTGCATAGCGGCTTCAAGTACGAGCAG
Organism: Paraburkholderia sp. J67; assembly: GCF_905220265.1. NCBI lineage: Bacteria > Pseudomonadati > Pseudomonadota > Betaproteobacteria > Burkholderiales > Burkholderiaceae > Paraburkholderia > Paraburkholderia sp. J67. Next base: position 157,249 of record NZ_CAJMZK010000002.1, on the reverse strand, counting down.
GCCAAGGCGCGCTACGAGCCGTTCGACAAACTCGTCGACGAAGACCCGCACACGCGCGACGCACTCGCCGAACTCGCCGCCCGCTATGCGATCGCGGGCCAGCCCGTGCTCATTACGACCAACAACAAGGCGGAAGGATCGGCGCCGCTCACCTGCCAGAAGCTCGCGCAGGCGATTGCCGAGGAAGTGTCGCGCCTGCGCTCGGAAGCGGCCTGACCCACGCCGCAAAGAAAAGCGGGCGTGGTTCGATGTGTCGAACCACGCCCGCCGTTTGCGATCAGCCGAACCGACTAGCGGCTATCGACTTTGCCGCTCAATCGGCTCAATCGACTCAATCGGCCTTGAGCCGATGTGCGAACTTCTGGCGGAATTTCGCCACCTTCGGCGCCACCACGAACGAGCAATAGCCCTGGTTCGGATGCTGGGCGAAGTAGTTCTGGTGATACGCCTCGGCGGGGAAGTAGTTGCCGTCGAGCGGCAGCACCTGCGTGACGATCTTGCCGTCGTAGACGCCTTCGGCCGCGAGTTCGCGGATCGCCTGCTCAGCGACGTCATGTTGCGCCGGCGAGTGCGTGAAGATCACCGAGCGATACTGCGTGCCGACGTCGTTGCCCTGGCGGTTCAGCTGGGTCGGATCGTGGATCGCGAAGAAAATGTCGAGGATCTCGCGATAGCTGATCTTCGCCGGATCGAAATCGACCTTCACGACCTCGGCGTGGCCCGTTTCGCCATCGCAGACCTGCTCGTAAGACGGATTGACCGTCTGGCCGCCCGCGTAACCCGATTCCACCGCTTCCACGCCTTCCACACGCAGATAGACCGCTTCGAGACACCAGAAACATCCGCCGCCCAGGGTGGCCGTTTCGATCGTCTGACTCATGCTCAACTCTCCTTTGATGAAAGCGGGCGCGCTGGTGCGCAATCCGCCGCTTATTTCACGGTAACCGCTGCGCGAGTGTGTCTAAGCCCAGCCGGGCGCCGCTTTTCGCTAAAATTGGGGCAATTCGCCGAAATTCCACATGACTTTCATTCCGACTTCCGCTTCGACCAAGGGCATGCAGCGATGACGCGCCGCGCCAGCCCGCCCAACTTCGACGTCGCCGCCTTCCGCCGCGCGCTCGGCCAATTCGCGACCGGCGTGACGGTCATCACGACGCGCGCGCCCGACGGCCAGTTGATCGGCATCACCGCGAGTTCGTTCAACTCGGTGTCGCTCGATCCGCCGCTCGTGCTCTGGAGCCTCGCAACGCGTTCGGCGTCCATGCCGGTGTTTCGCAGCAACAGCCATTATGTGGTGAATGTGCTCGCGGCGTCGCAGCTCGACCTCTGCAAGCGCTTCGCGACCGTCAAGGGCGACCGCTTCGAGGGCGTCTCGCACGCGGCCGGCGATTCGGGCATGCCGGTACTCGACGGCGCGATCGCCTGGTTCGAGTGCCACAACCGCAGCCGCTACGACGAGGGCGATCATGTGATCTTCGTCGGCGAAGTGGAGCGCTGCGGCGTGCGCGAGGATCTCGATCAGGCCTCGCCGCTCGTGTTCCACGGCGGCGGCTTTCATCGGATCGATCCGCTCTGAGCGGCGCTCCCGTTTAGTCCCTTCTTGTTCCTCACGCCCGGCGCAACCGCCGGGCGGCAGCCGCGCCCAAGTCGCTCAACTCGACTTCGGCTCGCCGCGCTGCGCGATCAGATCGACCGGCACGCCCGCTTCCGCCTTGAGCGTCGTGAGCACGATGTTCGAGCGGATATCCATCACGCCCGGCGCCTTGTACAGCTTGTTGAGCACGAAATCCGAGTAGTGCTTGAGGTTGTGCGCGAGCACGCGCAGCAGATAGTGCGTCTCGCCGGTCACCACGTACGCACCCACCACCTCCGGCCAGTCGCGCAGCGCCGTGACGAAGCGCTCGTGCCAGCTCTCCTGGTCGTTGCGCATCGAGACCTGCACGAAAGCCTCCATCTCGAAGCCGAGAATCTCCCGGTTCAGACTGGCGCGATAGCGCTCGACCACGCCCTGCTCTTCCAGCAGGCGCAGCCGTCGCAGACACGCGGACGGCGACAGCGAAATGCGTTCGGCCAGATCGAGGTTGCTGATGCGGCCCTCGTTCTGAAGTACGGCAAGAATCCGGCAATCGGTGGCATCAAGCGAGATAGCGTTCATATTTGGTCCCCTTTCCCGTTTTCTAACAAATTATGTGCCAAGAACTGTAGCTGACGGCGTTTTTTTCGCAAGCACATTTCGCGAGGGGTTGCCTATCATTCGAACAAGCACCGGCCCACCCCTGTCAATACGATGAACACCCTCTGGGACATTTCCCCACCGATCCATCCCGCCACGCCCGTCTGGCCCGGCGACACGACCGTGAACGTCGAGCGCGTCTGGCGCATGGAGGCCGGCTCCCCGGTCAATGTGGCTCGCGTGACGCTCTCGCCGCACACCGGCGCGCACACCGACGCGCCGCTGCACTACGACGCCGAAGGGGCTCCGATCGGCGCCGTGCCGCTCGATACGTATATCGGCACGTGCCGCGTGATTGATTGCGTGGGCGCGACTCCGCTCGTCTTGCCGGAACACGTCGAAGCCGCGCTCGACGGCATCCCGCCGCGCGTGCTGTTGCGCACTTACGCGCAAGCGCCGCAGGATCGCTGGGACAGCGCGTTTTGCGCTGTCGCGCCCGCAACGATCGACCTGCTGGCCGCGCATGGCGTGCGCCTGATCGGCATCGACACGCCGTCGCTCGACCCGCAGGAATCGAAGACGATGGACGCGCATCACCGTATCCGCGCACATCGCATGGCGATCCTCGAAGGCGTCGTGCTCGACGACATCGCGGCAGGCGACTACGAGTTGATCGCGCTGCCGCTGAAGTTCGCGACGCTCGACGCCAGCCCCGTGCGCGCCGTGCTGCGCGCCCTGCCGCAGTAAAAGACGCACCGAATAAATACACCGATTGCACGTCAATCGCCCGAGACACCTTCACCCATCCGCATCGACATGAACAACCGTAACGACGCCCTGGCAGCCGACCTCGCCGACCCGCTCGCGGCACTGCGCGAGCAATTCAACCTCGCGCCCGACACCATCTATCTCGACGGCAACTCGCTGGGCGTGCCGCCCAAGGCAAGCGCCACGCGCGCCCAGGCCGTGATCGGCGGCGAATGGGGCGAAGGCCTGATCCGCAGCTGGAATACGGCGGGCTGGTTCGCGCTGCCGAAGCGTCTGGGCAACAAGCTGGCCCCGCTGATCGGCGCGGGCGAGGACGAAGTGGTCGTCACCGACACCATCTCGATCAACCTCTTCAAGGCGCTCTCCGCCGCGCTGCGCGTGCAGGACGCGCGCGACCCGAAGCGCCGCGTGATCGTCTCGGAACGCTCGAACTTTCCGAGCGATCTGTACATCGCGCAAGGCCTGATCGAACAACTCGACCGCGGCTATGAACTGCGTCTCGTGGACGATCCGTCCGAGCTGCCCGCCGCGATCCGCGACGACGTGGCCGTGGCGATGATCACGCACGTGAACTACCGCACCGGCGAGATGCACGACATGCGCGCGCTCACCGAGCACATCCACGCGCAGGGCGCGCTCGCGCTCTGGGATCTCGCGCACTCGGCGGGTGCGGTGCCGGTCGACCTGAACGGCGTGAACGCCGATTACGCCGTCGGTTGTACGTACAAGTATCTGAACGGCGGCCCCGGCTCGCCGGGCTTCGTGTGGGTGCCCAGGCGCAACCAGAACACCTTCTCGCAGCCGCTCTCGGGCTGGTGGGGTCACAAGTCGCCGTTCGAGATGAACCCCGTCTATCGTCCGGACGACGGCATCGGGCGTTTCCTGTGCGGCACGCAGCCGATCGTGTCGATGGCGCTGGTCGAATGCGGCCTCGACGTGTTCCTGCAAACGGATATGCAGGCGATCCGCCGCAAATCGCTCGCGTTGACCGACCTCTTCATCGAACTGGTGGAGACGCGCTGCAAGGAATACGACCTCACGCTCGTCACGCCGCGCGAGCATGCAGTGCGCGGCTCGCACGTGAGCTTCGAGCACCCGCACGGCTATGAGGTCATGCAGGCGCTGATCGCGCGCGGCGTGATTGGCGACTACCGCGAGCCGCACGTCCTGCGCTTCGGCTTCACGCCGCTCTACGTGCGTTTCGTCGATGTCTGGGATGCGGTGGAGACGCTGCGCGACGTGCTCGCGACCGAGTACTGGCGCAAGCCCGAATTCGCCGCACGCGGCGCGGTGACCTGAGGAGCGCATGCCATGAACGACCACATGCAGATTCCAGGCGTGCCCGAGAACACGGGTGGGGCGCGCGAGGCGCATCAGGAAGCGCCGCGCGGCGGCTGTCCGTTCGGCCACGGCGCGACGGCGGCGACGGCGGCAACTGCGACGACGCCCGCCGCCGCGGAACAAGGCGAAGGCTGGCACGACGCCCAGCTCGACTTCTCGAAGTCGATGAGCTACGGCGATTACCTCGGGCTCGATTCGGTATTGAATGCGCAGCATCCGCTTTCGCCGGATCACAACGAGATGCTGTTCATCGTGCAGCATCAGACGAGCGAGTTGTGGATGAAGCTCGCGCTCTATGAATTGCGCGCGGCGCTCGCCAACGTGCATCGCGATGCACTGCCGCCCGCGTTCAAGCAACTCGCACGCGTCTCGCGGATCCTGGAGCAACTGGTGCAGGCATGGAGTGTCCTGTCGACGCTCACGCCTTCGGAATACACGGCGATGCGCCCGTATCTGGGCGCGTCGTCGGGCTTCCAGTCGTATCAGTACCGGATGATCGAGTTCCTGCTCGGCAACAAGAACGCTCAGATGCTCAAGCCGCACGAGCATCGGCCGGAAATCCACGCACAGGTGAAGGCGACGCTCGATGCGCCGTCGTTCTACGACGAAGTGATCCGCCTGCTCGCGCGGCGCGGCTTCGCAATCGCGCCGGAACGTCTCTCGCGAGACTGGTCCCATGCGACCGAGCATGACGCCACGGTCGAAGCGGCGTGGCTGGAGATTTATCGCAATCCCTCGAAGCACTGGGATCTGTACGAAATGGCCGAAGAACTCGTCGATCTGGAGGACGCGTTCCGTCAGTGGCGCTTCCGCCATGTCACGACGGTGGAGCGCATTATCGGCTTCAAGCAGGGTACGGGCGGCACCAATGGCGCGCCGTATCTGCGCAAGATGCTCGATGTCGTGCTGTTCCCCGAGCTTTGGCACGTGCGTACGGTGCTTTGACGGGCCCGCGAGCGACAAGGCAGCACCTCACGCCCCAGTCTTCGACCGGGGCGTTTTTCCATGCTCACCGACGGGGCACGGTGACGCTGATTCGTCGGCGCAACATGATATAAGTCATTGAATTATAACGATTGGCCGTTTATTATCGAAAAACACTTTTCATACGGCCAATGCTTAATTACCTACCTCTCCAGGACAACGCAGTTCGTCAGGCTATCGACTCGTCCACTGTGTTCGAGGAGTTCGGCCGAACGAAAGTCGAGGCATCGAAGTACGTCGGGGGCATGTACTGGAAGACTCAGGGCCCTTACGAATATCTGGTGAAAACGTACGCTGGTAATCGGCAAAAGCGTATCGGACCGCGCTCGCCCGAAACCGAGCAGATCTATGCAACCTTCACCTCAAAAAAGGCCGAAATCGAAGGTCGGTTGACTGACCTTAACGCCGCAGTCGTTGAAGCTGAGCGCTTGAATCGTGCGCTCAGGGTCGGCCGGGTGCCCGCTATCGTTGTGGATGTTCTGCGGGCTATCGAGAAAGCCGGACTCGCTTCGTACTTTACGGTGGTGGGTACGCACGCCCTTTACGCTTATGAGGCGGCTGCCGGCGTCCGCATCGTGCAAGGCGCATTGGCTACCCAGGATGTCGATATGCTTTGGGATGCCCAACGGCATGTTCGTTTTCTAACGGACATCGAACGGCTTGACGTTTCGATGCTGGGCATTTTGCAGCGTGTCGATAAAACCTTCCGACGCAAAGACAACCAGCTCGAGACAGCCATCAATAGCAAAGGTTTTGAGGTCGACTTCTTGCGACGACCGCCACAAGCCAATGATCCTCATCCGGTCCGATTGTCCGCTCACGAAGAAGACTTATGGCCCGTACAGGCCCGGCGTGCGCAGATATTGGCTTCGGCGCCAAAATTCGAGCAGGTCGTGGTGGCCGTAACCGGAAAAATGGCGATGATGTCGACCATTGACCCGGAAGTGTTCATCGATTTCAAGACCTGGATGGCAAAAGAAGCCCCGGATCGAGACCCGCGCAAGCGCCGACGGGACCAACTCCAGGCAGACATAGTCTGGACTTTGATGGACGAAGGCTTATTGATGTCGCGCTAGACCAAAAATCTGGATTGCTTGATATCGCTGCTCGGCGATTTCGAAGACGATTTGTCCTCAGATGTGAAAACGCCCCAGTCAAAGACTGGGGCGCTCAGACGCGGTCGGCTAGAAGCGGTCGGCCTGGACGCAGTCGTCTTAAACCACCACGGTCTGCGCTTCGCCTTCCTTGCTTTCGCGCACGTGGCCGATCTTCCAGACCTGCTCGCCAGCCGCTGCCAGCAGCGCCGCTGCCGCGTCGGCCTGATCCGCCGCCACGACCACAGCCATGCCGATGCCGCAATTGAACACGCGGTGCATTTCCGCATCGGCAACGCCGCCTTCCTTCTGCAGCCACGAGAACAGCGGAGGCAGCGGCCATGCGCTGTGATCCAGCTCAGCCGTGAGGCCTTCGCGCAGCACGCGCGGGATGTTTTCGACCAGACCGCCGCCGGTGATGTGCGCCATGCCCTTCACGGTGATGGTTTCCATCAGCTTGAGCAGCGGCTTCACATAGATGCGCGTGGGCGCCATCAGCGCGTCGCCCAGCGAGCGGCCGTCGAAGTCGGCGTTCATGTCCGGGTTCGCGCGCTCGATGATCTTGCGCACCAGCGAGAAGCCGTTCGAGTGGATGCCGCTGGAAGCCAGGCCCAGCACCACGTCGCCCGGGGTGATCGTGCTGCCGTCGATGATCTTGCTCTTTTCCACGGCGCCGACGGCGAAGCCCGCGAGGTCGTATTCGCCGTCCGGGTACATGCCCGGCATTTCCGCCGTTTCGCCGCCGATCAGCGCGCAGCCCGACAGCTCGCAGCCCAGGGCGATGCCCTGCACGACCGTGGCCGCCGTATCGACGTCCAGTTTGCCGCAGGCGAAGTAGTCGAGGAAGAACAGCGGCTCGGCGCCTTGCACGAGGATGTCGTTGACGCTCATCGCGACGAGATCCTGGCCAACCGTGTCGTGTTTGTTCAGATGAAACGCGAGGCGCAGCTTGGTGCCCACGCCGTCGGTGCCGGAGACCAGCACGGGTTCCTTGTAGCGCTTCGGCACTTCGAAGAGCGCGCCGAATCCGCCAATGCCGCCCATCACGCCTTCGCGCAGGGTCTTCTTCGCAAAGGGCTTGATGCGGTCGACGAGCGCGTCACCCGCGACCATGTCCACGCCCGCGTCGGCGTAAGAGAGGCCTTGGGGCTGATTAGCGGGGCCGGATTTCGGTTGATTCATGGGGAAGCGCCAGAAGGTCGGTAAAATGCGATTTTAACCGATTGACGGCGCCCCGCCGCCGCGCCCAGGGTGAGTATTTGGGCGCGCGCGGAGCAAAAACCGCTGAGCGGTGCGCCAGAACGGGCAGGAGACGGCCCACACAGGGGCTGGCCGGCCTGCCCAACAACCGGAAAACAACGTTTTGCCGCAGAACACCTCGATTTTCACGCCGTATCAGCGTCAGGCCTTCATCTGGGCCGCGCTTGCGCTCGCCTTCGGCATCGTGCTGTGGCTGCTGCGTCCGGTGCTCACGCCCTTTCTGCTGGGCGGCCTGCTTGCCTACGTGCTGCAACCGGGCGTGGCGTGGCTCGTGCGCCGGCGCGTGCCGCGCGGCCTCGCCGCGCTCACCATGATGCTGCTGTTCGCGCTGGTCGTGACCTTGCTGGTCGTGCTGCTGCTCGCCGTGATCCAGAAGGAAGGGCCGCAGCTCAAGCAGCAGGTGCCCGCGATGATCACGCATCTGCACGACTGGCTGCAGCCCAAGCTCGCGTTTCTCGGCGTGAGCGACGATGCGCTCGACTTCCAGAGCCTGCGCGACCTGATCACGAGCCGCATCGAAGGCAGCGCGCAGACCATCGCGCTCTACGCGTGGACGTCGATCCGCACCAGCAGCAACGTGGCGATCGAAGTCGTCTCGAACGCGGTGCTGGTGCCGCTCGTGCTGTTCTATCTGCTCTACGACTGGAACGCGATGCTCGCGCGCGTGCAGACCTTCGTGCCGCGCCGCTGGTTTGCGCGCACTATGGAACTGGCGGGCGAGATGGACCGCATGCTCGCGCAATATCTGCGCGGCCAGTTGCTGGTGATGGCGATCCTCGCGGCCTTCTACGCGATCACACTCGCCATCGCAGGCTTCGAAGTGGCGCTGCCGGTGGGCGTGTTCACGGGCCTCGCGGTACTGATTCCGTATCTGGGCTACGCAACGGGCCTCGTGCTCGCGCTGGTCGCCGCCCTGTTGCAGTTCGGCAGCTGGTATGGTTTCGGCGCGGTTGCGGTGATCTATGGCGTGGGCCAGGTGCTCGAAGGCTTCATCCTCACGCCACGGCTCGTGGGCGAACGCATCGGCCTGCATCCGCTTGCGGTGATTTTCGCCTTGCTCGCCTTCGGGCAACTGTTCGGGTTCTTCGGCGTGCTGCTCGCGCTGCCGGCCAGCGCGATCCTCTCGATTGCGCTGCGCGAGTTGCGCCGCAGCTATCTCGCCAGCGCCCTCTACCGTAACTGAGCACATCGGCCTGAACACCACGCAGACACTGAGAGACCCGGAACTTCGGCCAGACATAACGTGCAGCGACAGTTAACGCTCGATCTCGGCACCCCGCCGCCATCGACCTTCGACAACTTCCACACCGGCGCCAATGCGGAGCTGGTCGCACGCCTGCGCGAGCTCGACGCCGCGCTCGCCGCGGGCGTGGACCCGAAGGCCGACCGCACGTTCTACGTCTGGGGCGAACCGGGCAACGGGCGCTCGCATCTGCTGCACGCGCTCGCCTACGAAGCGCCGCCGGGCCACGTGCGCTATCTCGGGCCGCAGAGCGCGCTGGCCGCCTTCACGTTCGACGCGCGCGTCACGATCTACGCCGTGGACGACTGCGACTCGCTCTCCGGTGCGCAGCAGATTGCCCTCTTCAACCTCTTCAACGAGGTGCGCTCGCATCCGGCTACGGCGCTCGTCGCCACCGGCAATGCGCCGCCGATGGGCCTCGCGGTGCGCGAGGATCTGCGCACACGGCTCGGCTGGGGGCTCGTGTTCCATCTCGCGCCGCTCTCCGACGCGGGCAAGGCCGCCGTGCTCAAGCACGCGGCGCGCGAGCGCGGCATCAATCTCGCCGACGATGTACCGGCCTATCTGCTCACGCACTTCCGCCGCGACATGCCGAGCCTGATGCGCCTGCTCGACGCGCTCGACCGCTTCTCGCTGGAGCAAAAGCGCGCGGTGACGTTGCCGCTGTTGCGCACGATGCTCGCCAAGGGCGAAGGCGCATTGAGCCCCGAAGCACTGGCGGGCGGCGACGAAACCCTGTTCGCGATGCCGCCCGATGTGACGGACATCATCGAAGAAGGCACCGAGGCCGACGCGCCTGAAACTCCCGACGCAGCCCAGCCGTCCGCGCAGGCGCCAGGCGGCGTCGAACTCGAATTGTTCCCGCTCCAGGACGCGCCGGAGCACGCTTCGTCCGACCCTGACTACGAAGCGCCCAAACCCCCGGCCTTGCAGCCGCGCGAGTCGCTCGGCGAAGCGCCGTTCCAGCCACCCACTGACAATGTCGATGGCGAACTCGGGGTCAGATTCCGTCACGTCGTTCACCGCGAACTCGGCACCGACCTGCAAGGCGAAGTGGAAGCCGACGTTAGCAATGAAATGAGCGGCGAGCTGAACGGCGATCTCGATCCTCCCGCCGTGCCCGTCGATCCCAGCGATCCCAACGCCGTGACGCTGCCGCCAGCCGCTACGCAGGAGCCCGCCGACACCGCGCCCACGCAGGTGCAGTCAGATCCATCCGCCTCGCCGACCGAACCGGACGCCGCAGCGCCCGGTGACAGCGACGCCCCGAATACGCAGCCCGCCCCGCCGGCCCAAGCCGGCAGCGGCAACGGCTTCACCCGCTTCAAGTAAAATGAGCGCCCATGGCTAATCTTGCACTTTTCGATCTCGATCACACGCTGATCCCCACCGACAGCGACCACGAATGGGGCCGCTTCATGGTGAAGCTCGGCCTCGTGGACGCCGAGCGCTTCACCGAGCAGAACGACTACTTCTACGGCCAGTACAAGGCCGGCACGCTCGATATCAACGCGTACCTCGTCGCCGCCCTCACGCCGCTCGCGAAACATTCGCGCGCCCAGCTCAAGGCCTGGCACGACCAGTACATGCACGAAGTCATCAAGCCGGCCATCCTGCCGGTCGCGATCGAGCTCGTGCGCGAGCACAAGGACGCGGGCGACCTCGTCTGCATGGTCACGGCCACCAACGAGTTCGTCACGGCGCCCATCGGCGAGGCCTTCGGCGTGGACAAGCTGATCGCGTGCGAAGTCGAAACCGTGGACGGCCATCCGGCTTCGGCCTTCACCGGCCGCCCGACGGGCACGCCGAGCTTCCGCGAAGGCAAGATCACGCGGGTCGAGGCGTGGCTCGCCTCGCTCGGCAAGACCTGGTCCGATTTCGAGCACAGCTATTTTTATAGCGACTCGCACAACGACATTCCGCTGCTCGAGAAGGTCACCGACCCGATCGCGACGAACCCCGACGACACCCTGCGCGCTCACGCGCAAAAAGCGGGCTGGCGCATCCTCGATTTGTTCCAAGCCTCGTGATCAAGAAACTCATCCGCAAGCTGTTCGGCCAGGACGAAGCCGACGCCCTCGAAGGCGCTCAAGGCCCGCACGGCGACGACGCCCAGACGGCGCCCGCTGACAGCGACGCTGCCGTTGGCACCGCCACCCGTCCCCGCCGCAAGACCGTCACCGTCAAGAAGGAAGGCAAGCCCGGCGCGAAGTCGCGCGCAGGCAAAGGCGCCAACGACCCGACGACGCCCGTGATTCTTTCCGCCGACGTCCATGGCATCAACCCGGCGCTGATTTCCCGCAACGCCGTGCGCGTGACCGAAGGCCTGCAACAAGCCGGTTTTCGCGCCTTCATCGTTGGCGGCGCGGTGCGCGACCTGTTGCTCGGCGTCGCGCCCAAGGACTTCGACGTCGCCACCGACGCCACGCCCGACCAGGTGCAGAAGCTGTTCCGCCGCGCGCGCATCATCGGCCGGCGTTTCCAGATCGTGCACGTGCAGTTCGGCCAGGAAATCATCGAAGTGTCGACGTTCCGCGCCCTTGTGGACGCGCCGCCCGCTGAAGCCGCGCCGCCCAAGCGCATGCGCCGCGACGAACTCGACCGCAAGACGCACGCCGTGGACGCGAGCGGCCGCGTGCTGCGCGACAACGTTTGGGGCGAGCAGCACGAAGACGCCACGCGCCGCGACTTCACCATCAACGCGATGTACTACGATCCGGCCACGCAGACCGTGCTGGACTACCACAACGGCATGGCCGACATGCGCGCCCGTCTGCTGCGCATGATTGGCGACCCGGCCACGCGTTATCGCGAAGATCCGGTGCGCATGATGCGTGTGGTGCGTTTCGCGGCCAAGCTCGGCTTCGAGATCGAGGACAACACGCGCACGCCCATCAAGGAACTCGCGGACCTCATCAACAACGTGCCGGCGGCGCGTCTGTTCGACGAGATGCTCAAGCTGCTGCTCTCGGGCCACGCGCTCGAATGCCTGCGGTGGCTGCGCAAGGAAGGCCTGCATCACGGCCTGCTGCCGCTGCTGGACGTGGTGCTCGAACAGCCGCAGGGCGAGCGCTTTATCACGCTCGCGCTCTCCAACACCGATGCACGCGTGCGCGCGGGCAAAACGGTCTCGCCGGGCTTCCTGTTCGCCACGCTGCTCTGGCACGACGTGCAGCAACGCATGCAACAGTTCGTCGCAGAGGGCGAGTTGCCGGTGCCGGCCCTGCATCGCGCGATGGACGACGTGATCGACTTGCAGACGGAGAAGTTGGCAATCCATCGTCGCTTCTCGTCGGATATGCGCGAAATCTGGGGCTTGCAGTTGCGCCTCGAAAAGCGCGGCCGTAGCGCGATCAAGCTGCTGGAACACCCGCGATTCAGAGCGGGGTATGATTTCCTCCTGCTGCGCTGCGAGTCGGGCGAACTCGACGCCGAAGTGGGTCAATGGTGGACCGACTTCATCGGCGGCGATTCGTCCGCACGCGAAACGCTGCTCGCCTCGGGCGGCACCAAGGAGCGCTCGCCGCGCAAACGCCGCCGCCGCGGTGGCGCGAAGGGCCGGAAAACGGGCGAAGCCGCAACCGGTGCCGAAGGCGCCGATACGGATTCGGCGCACCACGACCAGGGCGACGACGGCCCTTACGAGGACTGACGCCATGCCGGCGCAGCGAAGTACGCTCGCCGGCAGCGCCTTTGCAACGATAGCCGCAGGAAGTGAAGCCATGACGGTTGCCTGGCTGGGAATTGGCGCGAATCTGGGGGATGCGCGCCAGACCCTCAAAGACGCGGTGGTGTGTCTCGCTCAACAGCACACGCTCACCGTAGTCGCCAAATCGAGTCTGTACCGCACCGCGCCAATCGACGCGGGCGGCGACGACTATTTCAACTGCGTCGTGAAGCTCGAAACGTGCCTCACGGCGCGCGATCTGCTGGGTCTGTGCCAGCGCATCGAGCATCACTTCGGCCGCGAACGCCCCTTTCGCAACGCGCCGCGCACGCTCGACATCGACATCCTGCTTTACGGCGACGCCGTGATCGACGAACCCGACCTGATCGTGCCGCATCCGCGCATGACGGGCCGCGCGTTCGCGCTCGCGCCGCTCGCCGAGATCGATGCGGCGCTCGTGATTCCCGGTCAAGGCGTGGTGAGCACGTTCCTGCCCGGCGTCGCCGATCAGCGCATCCAGAAGATGAATCCGCTGTGCCAGTGTCTGGGCGCTGCACTCGATGGCGCGAAGAATCCCGCCGATAACGCTGGAAAAAGCACTGAAAACAGCGCGGCAAGCGACTCCGGCGAAAAGGCCGGCGGCTGCCGATGAGCACACCCCTGCCGATCGTGACGGCGCGCGCCGCCCGGCCCGCGCTTGACTACATCGTGATAGAAGGGCCGATCGGCGCGGGCAAGACGGCGCTCGCCACGCGCCTCGCCGAGCGCTGGTCGATGCACACGCTGATCGAATCGCACGCCGACAACCCGTTTCTCGAACGCTTTTACCGCGACGCCTCGCGTCACGCGCTGGCCGCGCAACTGAGCGTAGCCTTGCAGCGCGAGCGTCTGTCGCACGAAGTCGCCGCACGCCGCGGCGCGGGCACGCCGCTCATCACCAACTTCCTCGCCGAGCGCAACGACGTGTTCGCGCGCCTCACGCTGCCCGAGGACGAGTTGCCGCTCTATCACGCGCTCGCGGCGCGCCTGCCTGTGCAGGCCCCGCCGCCCGATCTGGTGGTGTATCTCCAGGCGAGCCCCGAGGCGCTCTTCGCGCGCATCCAGAAACGCGCGGTGCCGGTGGAGCAAAACCTCTCCGACGTCTTCCTGCGTGGGTTGTGCGACAGCTACAACGAATTTTTCTATCATTACGACCGTGCGCCGGTTTTGACGGTCGGCGTTGAAAATCTGAATCCGCTCGACTCCGACGAGGACCTTGCGTTGATCGCCGAACGTATCGAAACGATGCGCGGCCGCAAGGAATCGTTCGTCAAGGGCACGTCGCTCTAAGTCGCGTCCAGGCGTCGACGAGGCGGCGGCCCGTCCGGCTTCTCCCTTCCTATCGGATCATCCCAGGATTTCCCCATGACTTACCTGCAGGAAACGAGCCGCAGCGCGGTCACCGTGCCCAAGCTCCAGACGATGCGCGACGCGGGCGAAAAGATCGCCATGCTGACGTGCTACGACGCCAGCTTCTCCGCGCTGTGCGACCGCGCGGGCGTCGATACCGTGCTGATCGGCGACTCGCTCGGCAACGTGCTCCAGGGCCATACGACGACGCTGCCCGTCACCATCGACGACATCGCCTATCACACGGCCTCGGTGGCGCGCGCGCAAACCAGCGCGCTGATTGTCGCCGACCTGCCCTTCGGCACCTTCGGCACGCCCGAGGACGCCTTCGCCAATTCGGTGAAGCTCATGCGCGCGGGCGCGCAGATGGTGAAGATCGAGGGCGGCGAATGGCTCGCGCCCACCGTGAAGATGCTGGTCGAGCGCGCGGTGCCGGTGTGCGCGCACATTGGCCTCACGCCCCAGTCGGTGCACGCGTTCGGCGGCTTCAAGGTGCAGGGCAAGACCGACGCGGCCGCGGCCCAGCTCGTGCGCGACGCGCTCGCGCTGCAGGATGCGGGCGCGCAACTCGTGGTGATCGAAGCGGTGCCTTCGGCGCTCGGCACGGAAGTCACGAAGCAGCTGCGCATTCCGACCATCGGCATTGGCGCGGGCGTGGATTGCTCGGGCCAGGTGCTGGTGCTGCACGACATGCTGGGCATTTTCCCCGGCAAGCGTCCGCGCTTCGTGAAGGATTTCATGGAAGGCCAGCCGAATATCGAAGCGGCCGTGCGCGCCTATGTGAAGGCAGTGAAGGACGGCACGTTCCCGGGGCCCGAGCATCGGTTCTGAGGCGCGTCGCGGCCTTGCCTGACGATGTAAAAAAAGCGCGTGCCGATCGGTGGCACGCGCTTTTTTGTTGGGCGCAGCGATGGAGTGCCGATCAGGCGCTCAGCGCATCAGCTTTGCAGGTACAGCGCCGCGCAACGCATTGGTGAGCAGCAGCGCTTCTGCTTCGAGCACGTCATTGCGGGTCAGCACGCGCTCCTGCGCGCCGAACGCTTCATCGTCGAGCAGCACGCCGCGCATCACGCCCGGCAAGACGCCACAAGCGAGCGGCGGCGTCCACCACCGCCCGCCGAGCTTCACGAACACGTTCGAGCGCCCGCCTTCGGTCAGCTCGCCGCGCTCATTGAAGAACAGCATGTCGAAGCCGCCCTGCGCTTCGGCCGCGCGCCATGCGCGGTCGAACTCGGCGCGGCGCGTGGATTTACGCAGCAGCAGCGCGTCGGCGGAGGCAACCGGCGCGTAACCGTGATCAGGCGCCAGCAGCACGCCAACCGTGTCCTGCGCGAGCGGCGCGAGCGGCGCCGAAGTCAGCGCGATCTCACCGCTTTTCGCGAGCGCGACGCGCATGCGATGCGGCGCATCGTCCTCAGGGAAGGCTGCGCAGGTTTGCGCGAGGCGCTCACGCAGCGCGTCGACGTCGCACGGAAAACCGAACCACGCCGCGCTCGATGCGAGGCGCACGAGATGGCGTTCGAGGTGCCGCACGCCTTGCGCGCGCGTGGCGTACATCGTCTCGAACAGTTCGATGCCGGGATCGGCTCCGGTCAGGAAACGGGCTTTCAAACGCATCTCCTCATATTCGTCGGCGGCCACGCTGTCGAGCACGATGCCTGCGCCCACACCCATCTCGCCACGGCGCAGCGCGCCCTTTGCCGCGTCGGCGGCACCGAGCGTCAGCGTGCGAATGACGACCGAGAGGCAGAAGTCGCCGCACGATTCGCCTGGCTTTGCAGCGTCCAGCCAGCCGATGGTGCCCGTGTACAGCCCGCGCGGACCATGTTCCAGCGCCTCGATCAGTTCCATCGTCCGGTGCTTGGGCGCACCCGTGATCGAGCCGCAGGGAAAGAGCGCGCGCATCGCATCGGCGAAAGTCGTGCCTTCGCGCAGCTTCGCTTCGACCGTCGACGTCATCTGCCACACCGACGCGTACGACTCGACGCTAAAGAGCGCCGGCACGCGCACCGTGCCCGTTCGCGCCACGCGCGAGACGTCGTTGCGCAGCAGGTCGACGATCATCACGTTTTCGGCGCGATTCTTGGGGTCGTTGGCGAGAAAGCGCGCGGCGGCGGCATCCTCGGCCGGATCGGTTGCGCGCGCCGCCGTGCCCTTCATCGGTTTCGCGCGCAACGTTTCGCCCTGCTTCTCGACGAACAACTCCGGCGAGCACGACAGCACCCAGCGGTCGTCTGGCAGCGCGATCAGCGCGCCATAGCGCACGCGCTGACGCTCGCGCAGACGGCGATAGAGCGCGACAGGCGCGCCAAACGCCTCGAAACCGAGCCGGTAGGTGTAGTTGATCTGATACGAGTCGCCAATGCGCAGGGCGTGCTGCACGGCGTCGATATCGCGCTCGAAGCGCTCGCGATCGACGCCCATCGTCACGCCCGCGATGCCCGCGGACTGCGGCGTCTCGCTGCCTTCCTGCGCGGCGAGCCACGCATCGGCTTCATCGCGCGAGAGCTTGTCGCAGCGTTCGAACAATAAAAAACGCAGCGCGGCGTGGCCGTGCTGCGTTTCAGTGACGGATGTGGCGGCGCTGTGCTTTTCCAGCACGAGCGCGCGCCCGAAGTCGTAATCGCCAAGCACGAGGACATGCAGCCCCGCGCTCTGCGCGGCGTGTGCCTGCGCGCACACCGCGTCGAGATCCGCCGCGCGCTCGCAGGCAAGCTCGCGCGCGAACCCCGTGTACAGGCGGCTCGAACGGCTCACCGCCGTCGAGTCGCCATCGTCGAGCAGCGCGAACACCGCGCCGCCTGGATTGACTGCCATTGTCTGACTACCTGTACTGCCTGCGGGCCTGGAGGCCACGAGGGCCTCGGAGGCCGCGCATCAATCGAAGAAGCTCTTCACGCGGTCGAACCAGCTCTTGCTCTGCGGGCTGTGACGCGGGCCGCCTTCCACCAGCGACTTCTCGAACTGCTGGAGCAGATCGCGTTGCTGGTCGGTGAGCTTGACCGGCGTTTCCACCTGCACGTGCACGTAGAGGTCGCCCGCAATGCTCGAACGCAGGCCCTTGATGCCCTTGCCGCGCAGACGGAACGTCTTGCCCGACTGCGTGCCTTCGGGAACCGGGAAGGTCGCGCGGCCCGCGAGCGTGGGCACTTCGATCTCGCCGCCAAGCGCCGCCGTGGTGAACGGAATCGGCATCTGGCAGTGGAGGTCGTCGCCGTCGCGCTCGAACACCGCATGCTGCTTGATGTGGATATCGACGTACAGATCGCCAGACGGGCCGCCATTGATGCCCGGCTCGCCGTTGCCGGCCGAGCGAATGCGCATGCCGTCGTCGATGCCCGCCGGAATCTTCACTTCCAGCGTCTTCGTTTCCTTTACCTTGCCCGCGCCGTGGCAGGACGTGCAGGGCTCGGGAATATAGGAACCGGTGCCGTGGCACTTCGGGCAGGTCTGCTGGATGCTGAAGAAGCCCTGCGACATGCGCACCGAACCCGAACCGTGACAGGTCGGGCAGGTTTCAGGCTTGGTACCGGGCTTCGCGCCCGAACCGTGACAGATTTCGCAGCTGCTCCAGCCCGGGACGCGAATCTGCGTCTCGTAGCCGTGCGCCGCCTGCTCCAGCGTGATTTCCATGCTGTAGCGCAGGTCCGCGCCGCGGTACACCTGCGGGCCGCCGCGCTGGCCGCCGCGGCCGCCGCCGGCCGCCTGACCGAAGATATCGCCGAAGATGTCGCCGAAAGCGTCCGCGAAACCGCCGAAGCCCTGTGCGCCCGCGCCGCCCATATTGGGATCGACGCCCGCATGGCCGTACTGGTCGTAGGCAGCGCGCTTTTGCGAGTCCGACAGCATTTCATAGGCCTCTTTGACCTCCTTGAAATGCTCTTCCGCATCCTTGTTGTCCGGATTGCGGTCGGGGTGATACTTCATCGCCAGCTTGCGATACGCCTTCTTGATTTCGTCGTCGCCCGCGTTCTTCGCGACGCCCAGAACCTCGTAGTAATCCCGTTTCGCCATATCGGTTCAACGCCGGCCGCACGCTGCGCGCACGCCGGCTCCTCTTGAATGCTGGATCTCGTGACCCGTTAGCCGTCCTTTTTGAACCCCGCGCGCGCGTCTTTCACGCCCTTGCGGCCCCTGAAAAAGAACAGCCTCCATAAAACAAATGTGCCCGGAGAGCCGTGAAGGCCCGCCAGGCGCTGCAATGCAGTGCGCATCGTAACCGATGCGGCCACTGCTGTCCCGTCCGCTGCGGCTGCAACCGGGGTTGCAGCCGTCGCGTCTGGACTTAGTCCTTCTTGACTTCCTTGAACTCGGCGTCGACCACGTCGTCGGCCTGGTTCTGCGCGCCTTGTTCGGCACCGGCTGCGCCCGCACCTGCTGCGCCCGCTGCACCGGCTTGCTGCGCCTGCATGTCGGCGTACATCTTTTCGCCGAGCTTTTGCGACGCCGTCGACAGTGCCTCGACCTTCGCTTCGATCGTCGCCTTGTCGGCCGACGAGTCCTTCAGCGTGTCTTCGAGGTCCTTCAGTGCCGCTTCGATCTTGTCCTTTTCGGACGCGTCGATCTTGTCGCCGTACTCGGCCACGGCCTTCTTCGTGCTGTGAACCAGCGCATCGCCCTGGTTACGCGCATCGGCCAGCTCGCGCAGACGGTGATCTTCTTCCGCGTTCGCTTCGGCGTCCTTCACCATCTTTTCGATTTCGGCTTCCGACAGGCCCGAGTTCGCCTTGATGGTGATGCGGTTTTCCTTGCCCGTCGCCTTGTCCTTCGCGCCGACGTGCAGAATGCCGTTCGCGTCGATGTCGAAGCTCACTTCGATCTGCGGCACGCCACGCGGTGCGGGCGGGATGCCTTCGAGGTTGAACTCGCCCAGCAGCTTGTTGCCCGCTGCCATTTCGCGCTCGCCCTGGAACACCTTGATCGTCACGGCCGACTGGCTGTCGTCCGCCGTCGAGTAGACCTGTGCGTGCTTGGTCGGGATCGTGGTGTTCTTGTTGATCATCTTCGTCATCACGCCGCCGAGCGTCTCGATACCGAGCGAGAGCGGGGTCACGTCGAGAAGCAGCACGTCCTTGCGGTCGCCCGACAGAACCTGACCTTGAATCGCGGCGCCAACAGCCACGGCTTCGTCCGGGTTCACGTCACGGCGCGGATCCTTGCCGAAGAACTCCTTCACCTTTTCCTGCACCTTCGGCATACGCGTCTGGCCGCCGACGAGGATGACGTCGTCGATTTCGCCGACCTTCACGCCTGCGTCCTTGATCGCCACGCGGCACGGTTCCATGGTGCGCTCGATCAGGTCTTCGACCAGCGCTTCCAGCTTGGCGCGCGTGATCTTCAGGTTCAAGTGCTTCGGACCCGATGCGTCCGCCGTGATGTACGGCAGGTTGATTTCGGTCTGCTGACCCGACGACAGTTCGATCTTGGCCTTTTCAGCGGCTTCCTTCAGGCGTTGCAGCGCGAGCACGTCCTTCGACAGGTCGACGCCCTGCTCCTTCTTGAACTCGCCGATGATGTAATCGATGATGCGCTGGTCGAAGTCTTCGCCGCCGAGGAACGTGTCGCCGTTGGTCGAGAGCACTTCGAATTGCATTTCGCCGTCAACGTCGGCGATTTCGATGATCGAGATGTCGAACGTGCCGCCACCCAGGTCGAACACGGCGATCTTGCGGTCGCCCTTTTCGGCCTTGTCCAGACCGAATGCCAGTGCGGCTGCGGTCGGCTCGTTGATGATGCGCTTGACTTCCAGACCGGCGATGCGGCCGGCGTCCTTGGTTGCCTGACGCTGGCTGTCGTTGAAGTACGCGGGAACCGTGATCACAGCTTCCGTGACCGGCTCGCCGAGGTAGTCTTCAGCGGTCTTCTTCATCTTGCGCAGCACTTCTGCCGAAACCTGCGACGGTGCGAGGTTCTGGCCGTGCGCAGCAACCCATGCGTCGCCGTTGTCGTGCTTGACGATCTGGTAAGGCATCAGGTTGATGTCCTTCTGCACTTCCTTCTCGTCGAAGCGGCGGCCGATCAGGCGCTTGACGGCGTACAGCGTGTTGCGCGGGTTCGTGACCGACTGACGCTTGGCCGGTGCGCCGACCAGCACTTCGTTGTCGTCCATGTAGGCGATGATCGACGGCGTCGTGCGGGCGCCTTCCGAGTTCTCGATCACTTTGACCTGATTGCCTTCCATCAGCGCCACGCACGAGTTCGTGGTGCCGAGGTCGATACCGATGATTTTGCCCATTTTTCTCAATTCTCCAATTTGATCCGCTGTGCGTCCGCCGCTCGATCGCCGGGACCGCTGGCTGGCGTGACGCTCAATAAATTCAGAACTGCTGCCCAAATAAGTGCCGAGACGGCGTTTTCAAGAGCTTTGGGCTATGCGTTCGTTAGTTTTTTTCAATTTTTTTTGAATCGGCGGCGCATTGTCGCGAGGTTCGGGAAAATGCGCCACCCTTCGCTTTCGAATGCCTTTCATGAAGGCCGTTTGAAGCGATATTCGATGCCTGGCGGTTACGGCAGTTATCGGCCGTGACGGGCCGCTTATTTAGGCGCGGACACCGTGACGAGGGCCGGGCGCAGCACGCGCTCGGCGATCACGTAACCCTTTTGCAGCACGGACACGACGGTATTGGCGTCCTGCTCGGACGGCACCATCGAGATCGCCTGGTGGCGATGCGGGTCGAATTTTTCGCCGACCGGGTTGATCGCGACGACCTTGCCCTTCTCGAGCGCGCCGGAGAGCTGCTTGAGCGTGAGCTCGACGCCTTCGTTGACCTTGGCCAGATCGTCCGAACCGTGCGCGAGCGCGGCTTCGAGGCTGTCCACCACCGGCAGCAGGTGCTCGGCGAAGCTTTCGATCGCGAACTTGTGCGCCTTGGTGACGTCTTCCTGGGCGCGGCGGCGGACGTTTTCCGTCTCGGCCTTGGCACGCATGAAGGCGTCCTGCAGCTCGGCGATCTTTGCTTGCGCTTCGGCCAGCGCGGCGTCCGCGCCTTCGGGCGCTTGCGCTGCGGCTTCAGCCTGCGGCTGGGCAGCGGCTTGCGACGCCTCGTCCGCGGGCGTGGGGTTCTGGCTCGTCGGGTTCTCTTGCGTGTTTTCCATGTCGCTGAACGTCGTTGAATAGTAAAAAGGGAACGAAGCGTGGACCCTCAAGTCCGCCATCCCGGCGCGCGTTGCGCAGCCGCGACAGATGCTTCGTACATTGCGACAGCACATGGGTGCCGGATCGCTTGTTTCAAGGGCTTTGCGGCGCTTTTTTAGACAATCGTCAAAGTGCCGAAACCGCCGGTTACAACCATTACTGCAGCGCGGAAAAAATGAAATTGAGTGCGCCGCGCGGCTGACCTACACTCAGGAACAGGTGCTGCTCACGGCGCGTTTACCCTGAGGTTTGGCACCCCACCGAACCGGCCCGCGCTGAACACCACGGGCCATGTGACTGGCCGTTTTGCAGCGATCCCCTGGGGAGTACCGTGAAACTGACCTTTGCCATCTCGGTGGTCGCTCTGGTACTCATCGCCGGAACCACCACCATCTGCATGTCGGGCGCCGTGAACGAGAACACCACGGAATATGGTGGCGTTCACGCCACGATGGAAGCGCTCTTCAACCCTCACGCGAAAGTTTGTCGATAGTGCGGCGGTCGCGCTTGGTCGGCCTGCCGTGCATCGCGGAGGCCGGCTCACGAAAGAGCTTGCGCCGCTCCTGTTCCGCCGCGCGCCGCGCGCGGCCTTCCTCGGTTTCCGCATAAAGCGACTGCGCGATGCTCGCGGGGCCGCGAACTTCGCAAATCCCCAGCACGTCGATTTCCCAGCGCACGTGATCGATCTCGATTTCGACGCGGTCGCCCACGCGCACGTCTTTCGACGCCTTCACCGCCTCGCCGCCAATGCGCACATGCCCTTTGTTGACGGCGTCCGTCGCGAGCGAACGCGTCTTGAAGAAGCGCGCCGCCCAGAGCCACTTGTCGATGCGCAGCCGCGCGCCGGGTTCTGTCGAAATCTTGTAGTTCATACGTGACGTCCTGCTGACAATCTTCCGGCGACGCTCAGGCGGCCGCCGCGCCCGCGTGGGCGGGCGGTTGCACCGGCCAGCCCTGCAAGTGCTGCGCGACGATTTCACCCAACGCCGCGATCCACGCGGGCGAGTTGTTCAGGCACGGAATACGGTGGAACTCCTTGCCGCCGCCGTGCAGAAACTCGTCGCGCACTTCCATGCCGATTTCCTCGATGGTTTCGAGGCAGTCCGCCGTGAAACCGGGACAGAACACATCGGCACGACGCACACCGCCCTGGCCAAGCTCCTTGAGCGTGGGCGCCGTATACGGCTGCAACCACTGCGCGCGTCCGAAACGCGACTGGAAGGTCACGCGGCACTCGACCGGCGTGAGGCCCAGCGCGTGCGTGAGCAACGACGCGGTCTGCTGGCACTGATCGTGGTACGGGTCGCCCAGGTCGAGCGTACGGCTAGGCACACCGTGGAAGCTCAGCACAAGCCGGTCGCCCGCAGCGAAGTCCGGGCGGCCGTGGGTATGCCAGTACTGCTGCACTTGCGCCGCGAGCGCCCCGATATAGGCCGGGTGGTCGTGGTACGCCCGCACGGTGCGGATTTCGGGCTGATTGCGCATGCGCCGCAGCGCAGCAAAAGCGGCGTCGAAGGCAGTGGCCGTGGTCGAGGCCGAGTACTGCGGATACATCGGCACAAGCAGAATGCGCTCGGCGCCCGCCAGCTTGAGCTGATTGAGCATCGCGGGGATGTCGGGCGTGCCGTAGCGCATCGCGTAGTCGACGAGCACCGTGTAGTCGTTGATCTGCAACAGATGACGCAGGCCGTCGGCCTGCTTCTGCGTGTGCACGCGCAGCGGCGAGCCCTCGGGCGTCCAGACCGCCGCGTACTTCTTCGCCGACGAACGCCCGCGCAGCGGCAAGATCAGCGTGCGCAGGATCACCTGCCAGATGGGCGCGGGAATCTCGACCACACGCGGATCGGAAAGAAATTGCGCGAGATAGCGGCGCACGGCACGCGGCGTGGGCGCGTCAGGCGTACCCAGATTGATGAGCAGCACCGCGACACGATGCGCGACGGCGGACTGCAAGGGCCGCTCGAGGTCGAAACGCATAGGCGATCAGGGACGCCACGCGCGGGGCGCGGCAACGGTTGCACGAGAGCGCATTATAGCGGGCGGCCTTGGGGTGGCCCTCTACTCCCCTCTACTCCCCTCTACTCAGCCACGCTGGCCATTCGGCCAATGGCGCGACGCGCCGCAGCGGGCGAAGATACAGCCAGGCGGGTGTGCGCGAAAACGCACGCAGTGTAGGCGCTCAGTTCTGGCTGAGCGTGAGCGAAAGCAGACGCGCGGTGATGTCGACGATCGGAATCACGCGGTTGTAGGCCATGCGCGTCGGGCCGATCACGCCCAGCGTGCCGACGATCTTGCCGTTGACCTCATATGGCGCGGTCACCACGCTCATTTCCTCGATCGGCACGAGTTGCGACTCGCCGCCAATGAAGATCTGCACGCCCTGGGCGTGGCTCGACACGTCCAGCAGTTGCAGCAGGCTGGTTTTCTGGTCGAACACGTCGAAGAGCTTGCGCAGGCGCGCCATGTCGGAGGACAGGTCGGCCACCTCCAGCAGATTGCGCTCGCCCGAGATGAGCACGGTCTCGCCGGTATCGGATTCTTCGGTGGTCGCGGTCACGGCCGCGTGCATGAGCGAGGTCATGTCACCGCGCAGGGCGTCGATTTCCTCGCGCAGACGGCGGCGCACCTCGTCGAAGGAGAGGCCAGCGAAGTGTGCGTTGATGTAATTGGAGGCTTCGATCAGCTCGGACAGCGTGAAGTCGCGCTGGGTCGCCATGATGCGGTTCTGCACGTCGCCTTCGGGCGTCACGATGATAAGCAGGATGCGCTTGTCCGACAGGCGCATGAACTCGATCTGCTTGAACACGTGGCTGCGCCGCGGCGTGAGCACCACGCCGGCGAACTGCGAGAGATTCGAGAGCACGCTCGCCGCCGCCGCCACCACCTTCTGCGGCTCGCCGGGACGCAGCGTGGTCTTGACCGCGCGCGTGAGGGCGTCCTCGTCGGCGGACGGCTCGACGGTGAGCATGGTGTCGACGAACAGACGATAGCCGCGCGGCGTGGGCACGCGCCCCGCCGAGGTATGCGGGCTGGAGACGAGCCCCAGCTCCTCCAGGTCCGACATCACGTTGCGGATCGTCGCCGGGCTCAGTTCGAGCCCGGAGTATCGCGACAGCGTGCGCGAGCCGACCGGCTGACCTTCGGCGATGTAGCGCTCGATCAGCGTTTTGAGGAGGGTTTGTGCGCGGGGATCTAGCATGACTGAAAATTCTAGCCTAATGCCGGGTTGGCGGCGAGTACGCACGGCGGCACGGGCAGCGCCAGCGGCTCGCAAAGCAGGTTTTAGCACACGGGAACCGCTACCCGTCGCCCCCTGGCTGATCGCGCGCGCCGTCACCCGCGCGTCACATGGATGTCAACGCCACGTCACCGGCATCTGTGCAGACAGCGCCCTTGCCGCGCCCATTGGGCATGAGCGGGTGGCGACAGGTTCTTTTCGCGCACTGACTATGGTGTAATGCCGGCATGCAGATCCAGAAGATCCAGAGCCAGTTCAAGACCGTTGCGCTCGTCGGGCGCAGCAATACGCAAGGCATCGGCGAGCCGCTGACGGCGCTCGCCCAGACCATCTCGCAGCGTGGCTTCGACGTCGTGTTCGAAGCGCAGACCGCCCAGGAGATCAGCGTAAGCGGCTATCCCACGCTGCAGATCGCCGAAATCGGTGCGCGTGCGGACGTGGCCGTGGTGCTCGGCGGCGACGGCACGATGCTCGGCATCGGCCGCCAGCTCGCGCCCTATCGCACGCCGCTCATCGGCATCAACCACGGGCGGCTGGGCTTCATCACCGACATCCCGTTCTCCGACATGCAGGAGATCGTGCCGCAACTGCTCGCGGGCAGCTTCGAGCGCGAGGAGCGCTCGCTGCTCGAATCGCGCATCATGCGCGACGGCGATCCGATCTATCACGCGCTTGCTTTCAACGACGTGGTCGTGAACCGTAGCGGCTTCTCGGGCATGGCGGAGCTGCGCGTGCACGTGGACGGCCGCTTCATGTACAACCAGCGCTCGGACGGCCTGATCGTTGCGACGCCCACCGGCTCGACCGCCTACGCGCTCTCGTCGCAGGGGCCGATCCTGCATCCGCAGTTGCAAGGCATCGTGCTCGTGCCGATCGCGCCGCACGCGCTTTCGAACCGCCCGATCGTGCTGCCCGACGACTGCAAGGTGAGCATCCAGATCATCGCGGGCCGCGACGTCAACGTGAACTTCGACATGCAGTCGTTCACAGCGGTGGAGCTCAACGACGTGATCGAAGTGCGCCGCTCGCGCCACACCGTGCCCTTCCTGCATCCGGTCGGCTACAGCTATTACCGGACATTGCGTCAGAAGCTGCACTGGAACGAGCCGCCCGCGCTGCAGAATCTGCCGGCCGATCCCCACGACTGACGCACGCTGGGATGGGCTGAGCGTGCGACGACGGCGATCCGGACCCGGCCGCATCCCGTCCATGCCCAGCCCGCCAGGCATCGACAACGAACCAACGAACCGGCGCCCGCCGCCATCCGCCAGATTCAAGACGCCATGCTCCGTCACCTCTCGATTCGCGACTTCGTGATCGTCGCCGCGCTCGATCTCGAATTCGACAGCGGCTTCACCGTGTTTTCCGGTGAAACCGGCGCGGGCAAGTCGATCCTGATCGACGCCCTCGCGCTCGCCCTCGGCGCCCGCGCCGATGCGGGCGTAATTCGCACAGGCGAGAGCCGCGCCGACATCACCGCCGAATTCGACGCGCCGCCGCATGTGGCCGCGTGGCTCGAAGAACAGGCGCTCGCGAACAGCGACGCCGAGAACGGCGTGATCCTGCGCCGTGTGGTGGACAGTAATGGCCGCTCGCGCGCCTTCATCAACGGCACGCCCGCGACGCTCGCCCAGTTGCGCGACATCGGCGAGCGTCTCGTCGACATTCATGGCCAGCATGCGCATCAACTGCTGATGCGCCCGGACGCCCAGCGCGAACTGTTCGACACGCATGCCGGCCTGCTCGAACTGGCCGCCCGCGTCACGCGCGCCTGGCGCGACGCCCGCGATGCGCGCTACGCCGTGCAGACCGCGCAGTCGCGCGATCGTGAACTGCAACTCGAACGCGAACGGCTCGCCTGGCAGCTCGCCGAGCTGGACAAACTCGCGCCGCAACCCGGCGAATGGGAGGAAGTGAGCGCGGAGCACACGCGGCTGTCGAATTCGGTCAATCTGATCGAAGGGGTGCAAGGTGCGCTCACCGCGCTATCGGAATCCGACGAGGCGATGATTTCGCAACTGAACTCGATCGTCTCGAAGCTGCGCGATCTGGCCGAGGTCGATGGTGCGCTCGGCGACGCGCTCGCCGCGCTCGAACCGGCAGCGATCCAGCTTCAGGAAGCAGCCTACTCGCTCTCGCATTATGCGCAGCGGCTCGACCTCGACCCGCAACGACTCGCGCAGATCGAAAAACGCCTCGATGCGCTGCATTCGGCCTCGCGCAAATTCCGCCTGCAACCGGAGTCGCTGCCCACGGAACACGCTTCGCGCCGCCAGCAACTCGCGCTGCTCGACGCCGCCTCCGATCTCGACGCACTGCGCGCCGCCGCCGAGAAGGCGCACGAGGCTTACCTCGTGGAAGCCCGCCAGCTTTCGACCGCGCGCGCGGGCGCCGCGCAGGCGCTGGGCGCCGCGGTCACGCAGGGCATGCAGGAGTTGTCGATGGCGGGCGGCAGCTTCGAAATCGCGCTGGTGCCGCTCGGCGGCAACAGCGGCAATGGCGAGCCGATCGGCGGCGCGCACGGTCTGGAGCAGATCGAATTCCGCGTCGCGGGTCACGCGGGCGTGCCGCTGCGCCCGCTCGCAAAGATCGCCTCGGGCGGCGAACTTGCACGTATCAGCCTTGCGCTCGCGGTGATCGCAAGCGCCGCGAGCCCCACGCCCACACTGATCTTCGACGAAGTGGACACCGGCATTGGCGGCGGCGTCGCGGAAGTGGTCGGACGCCTGCTGCATCAGCTCGGACGCGCGCGCCAGGTGCTGTGCGTGACCCACCTGCCGCAAGTAGCGGCGCGCGGCGATCACCACCTCCAGGTGGCGAAAGCGGGCGACGGCAACGGCGGCACGGTGTCGGCGGTCACGCCGCTCGACAAACCGGGGCGCGTGGAGGAAGTCGCGCGCATGCTCGGCGGCCTGGAGATCACCGCGACCACGCGCCGGCATGCGAAGGAGATGCTGGCCGCGTAAAAGCGGGCGGTTTGACATTTGGCGAAAGCGCCGTGGATACCGCGCACTACCCGTCCGAATCCGGGTCTATATTGCACTTGCCGCCCCGTGGAGCCGACATGAAACCGAGCCAGGTCAAACCCATCAGCTATCTGAAGAGCCACGCCAAAGCGATCGTCCGCGAAATCACCGAGAGCGGTGAACCGATGCTGATCACGCAGAACGGCGAAGCCAAAGTTGTGGTGCAGGACGCCCAAAGCTATGAGGACACGCAGCAGACCCTCGCGCTGCTAAAACTTCTGACATTGGGGCGTAAGGACATTGAAGCCGGCCGCGGAACGCCCGCGAGCGAGGTCTTCGCAGAACTGGAGCAAATGGACAAGGACGACGGCCTCGCATTAAGGCCGTTTTTCTACCCCAGGCGCGCGCCGATTTGCAGAACGTGCGGCGCTATGTGATCGCGCGTTTCGGCGGCGAGACCTGGCGCGAAACGTTCGCGCGAATCCAGCGCGACATCGCGCAACTCGAAGCCTTTCCCTTCAGCGGCCAGATTCCCGCCGAACTCACCGAAATCGGCGTGCCGCACTATCGGCAGGTGGTGAGCGGCATGAACCGCATCATCTACGAGATCGACGACCCGAAGATTTACATCCACGTGATCGTCGATACACGCCGGGATTTGAAAGACGTCCTGGAAAAGAGGCTTTTGCAACCCTAAAGCCTGAACCTCAAGCCTCCTCCCCTCCCCCAAACACCCGCGTCCACAATCCCAGCACGACCTCGCGCTCATGCTCCACGCGCGCCGGATCGACGCGTGCGGTCTCCATCCCATCGAGCCGCAATTGATGTTGCAGCTTGCGATAGAGCCGGTAAGCCGAGCCGATAGTGTCGGCCTCCTGCTCGCTCATCAAGCCGAAGCGCGAGACCTCGCGCAGCAGCGCGATATTGCCGGTGTTGCGGATCAGCTCCGGGTCCTGCGCCGCGTGCAGCAACACCCAGTACTGCACCGTGAACTCGATATCGACCATGCCGCCACGGTCGTGCTTGAGGTCGAAGAGCGCCGTGCGGTTCGGGTGACCGTCCTCGACGCGCTGGCGCATCTCGACGATCTCCTGCGCAAGCGGCGCGGCATCGCGCGGCGTCGTGAGCACCTGCACGCGGATCGCCTCGAAGGCATTGCCGATGGCCGCATCACCGGCCGAAAACCGCGCACGCGTGAGCGCCTGGTGCTCCCAGACCCACGCCGTGTTGGCCGCATCGCCCTCGCGCAGCTGGTAGCGCCGGAACGAATCGAGATCGGTCACGAGCAGCCCCGACTCGCCATTGGGCCGCAGACGCAGATCCACGTCGAAAAGCGTCCCCGCACCCGTCGCCGTCGTGAGCCAGGTAATGAGCCGGCGCGCGAACGCCGCGTAGATCTCGGCAGCGCGTTCGTCCTCGTCGTCATAGAGAAAAATGATGTCGAGATCCGACGCGTAGCCCAGTTCCTTGCCGCCCAGCTTGCCGTAGGCAATCGCCGCAAATCGCGGCACCTCGCGATGGCGTTTCGCGAAGTGCTTCCAGACGATTTCGATGGTGACGTCGAGCACCGCGTCGGCGAGTTCGGAGAGCCGGTCGCTCACATGCTCCACCGAAAGCCGCCCGGCCAGGTCGTTGAGCAGGATGCGGAACACTTCGGCCTGGTGCGCGTGGCGCAGCAGATCCATCTGCTGTTCGACGTCGGCGGCCGCGGCGAGGCGCGCGCGCAGGAGGCGCGAAAACTCGGGCCAGTCGAACGGCGAGGAGATCGCTTCGTCGTCGAGCAGTTCGTCGAGCAGTTGCGGATGGCGGATCAGATAGCCCGCCGCCCAGCGCGAGGCACCCAACACCTTGAGCACGCGGTTGAGCGCGTCCGGGTATTCGGTGAGCAGCGCGAGGTAGGCGCCGCGCCGGATCACCGCTTCGAGCAGGTCGAACATGCGCGCGAGCGTGTCGCCGCGCCGCTCGCGCGGCTCCAGCGTGCGCGCGGCTTCGAGGGCGCGCTGCGCGACACTGTCGAAACGTTGGCGGCTGCGCTCGGGCAGGCCTGTGTAGCGCGACGACTGCCACAGCCCGCGCAGACGCGCGAGCAGCGGCGCGGGATCGTCGATGCCGAGTTCCGCGAGGCGCGCGAGCAGGTCGCCATCGGCGCTCTCTTCCGCGAGCGCACCGCTCCAGATCCACGCCGCCACGCCGTCTTCGGGCGCGCCGCAGCCGCTCTCGCCGCCCACCTTGTCGGAGAATATCTGGGCGAACTGCTGCTCCACCTTATCGCGGTGCGCTTCGAGCACGGCCATCAGCGCGGGGTAGTCCGCATAGCCCATCGCGTGCGCGAGCGCCGCACGTTCGGTCTCGTCGACGGGCATGGCGTGGGTCTGCGCATCGTCGCGGTATTGCAGGCGGTGTTCGAGTTCACGCAGGAAGTTGTAGGCAAGCGTGAGGTCATTGCAGACCTCGGGCGCAATCAACCCGCGCGCGGCCGCGTAGCCGAGCACGGCGAGGGTCGGGCGCACGCGAAAGCCGGCGTCCTGACCGCCGCGAATCAGCTGGAACACCTGGGCGCTGAATTCGATCTCGCGGATGCCGCCGCGTCCGAGCTTGATGTCGTCGGCCTTGTCGGGGCGCATCATGGCGCGGCGCTGCGCCTCCTGGCGAATCTGCAGATGCAGCGAGCGGATCGCGCTGATCACGCCGAAGTCCAGATAGCGCCGATAGACGAAAGGCTTCACCAGCGCGTCGAGCTGCGTGGCGAGACGCTGCGCGCTTTCGCTCTCGCGCTCGGACACGAGCCGCCCCTTGATCCAGGCGTAGCGCTCCCACTCACGGCCTTGCACGTAAAAGTATTCTTCGAGCATGCCGAGGCTGCACACGAGCGGCCCCGAATCGCCGTTCGGACGCAGGCGCATGTCGACGCGAAACACAAAACCGTCCGCGGTCACGTCCGAGAGCGCGCCGATCAGGCGCTTGCCCACGCGCGTGAAAAAGTCCTGAGTGGCGATAGGCGAGCGCTGGCCGCCCGTCGTTTCGCCATCGTCCTCGTAGACAAAGATCAGGTCGATATCCGAAGAGACGTTCAGCTCGCGCCCGCCCAGCTTGCCCATGCCGACCACGCCGAGCGTCAGGCGCTCGCCGTTCGGGCCGCGCGGCTCGCCGAACAGCGCTTCGAGATCGGCGCTCACGACTGCGAGCGCGCGCTGGATACCGACTTCGGCCAGATCGGTCATGGTGCCGGTGACTTCGGCCACATCGGCGACGCGGCCGAGGTCGCGCTCCATCACCGCGCAGATCACTTCGGCGCGCAACTGGCGCAGCGCCTTCTTCAACTGCTCGTCAGTGAGCGTGAGCGGCGCGCTGGACCCGGCGGGCGTGCCGCTTGCTTGCAGACACAACGCGTCGAGACGCGCGACGATGCGCTCGCGTGTGATCGGCGCGGCGGCGAGGGTTTCGACCTCGTTTGCCAGCCCTGCTCGGGCGGCATAGACGCGCGCCGCGTAGCGCGAATAACTGGAACTCAGGAGAGGAATGTCAGTCATGAAGGCTCTGGCCAGGCTGGTAGCGCGAAAGCGTGGAAGGCGAGGATGGGAGACAAGCGGGCACGCACTGGAGCAGGCATGTCGATGACGGACATCGCCGCCTCGCCCCCTGCCGTGTTATCGGCGCCGTGCAGGATTTCCGTGTGTGCGACGCGCTATATCGCCCCGCCGCAAGCCAACCCGGGTTCCCCGGATGGCCGGTCCCACGGCCCCGTGTGATACATTTCGTCGTCAGAACGCAACGCTACCATACCCCACCCGCCGCAGCATGTCCGAGCGTAACGATCCCGCCGGCCCGCCTCACACCGGACAAGCCAGCCGGGTAAGCGCAGACGCGGGCCCGCAACATCATCACCCGGTCCTGCGCCACACGCTGCGCGTGCTGGCGTGCATCGCGCTCGCCTTTTACTTCGTCGTCGGCGTGCTGCTGCTCGGGCTGCGCTACGTTGTGCTGCCCTACGTGGACGATTTCCGCCCGCGCATCGAAAAGCTCGTCTCCGACAAGATTCACGCCGACTTCCGCATCGGCAAGCTCTCGCCGCACTGGTCCGGTTTTCAGCCAGGCATCGACGTTGCCGGCCTCACGATTCGCGACCGTCACGGCAATCTCGCGCTCAACGTGCCGCACGCCACGGCCTCGGTCGCCTGGCGCTCGCTCGTGATCTTCGAGCCGCTGCTCTCGAGCGTCGTGGTCGAAAATCCCGATGTGTCGATCGCGCGCGAGGACGACGGCACGCTCACCGTCGCGGGCGTGCCCGTGCCGAGCGCCCACACCGGCAACGCCACCTTCACCACCTGGCTGATGCGCCAGCAGGCCATCGTGCTGCGCGGCGGCACGCTGCGCTGGCGCGACGCCACACGCGACGCGCCCGAACTGCGCCTGTCGAATATCCGCCTCGCGATTCTCAACGACGGCTACGACCACCATGTCGCGCTCCAGGCGCCCGCCGAGGGCACCGTGCTGCACGGCCCGCTCGACTTCCGCGCGCAGTTCAAGCATGCGCGCTCCGCGCAGGCCGGCAAGCCGATCGGCTGGACCGGCAGCGCCTATATCTCGACCGGCCCTGTCGATCTGCCTACGCTTGCGCGCTACATCAATCTGCCGATCACGACTTATGCAGGGCGCATCGACAACGCGATCTGGGCGAACTTCGACGCGGGGCGCATCGTGTCCGCCGACGGCGCGCTCAGCGGCGACAACATCGCGCTGCGCGTAAAGCCGACCCAGCCGCGCCTCGACCTCCCAATCGCGAAGTTCGACTGGCGCATGGGCATCTCGCCCGGCGACTACACGCTGCAACTGCGCGACCTGCGCGCCGAACTCGGCCAGCCGCCGCTCGACGACGGCACGCCGCTCACGCGCACACTCGCGCTCACCAAGCTCGACGCGCAGTTTCGCCAGCAATCCCTGCAAAACGGCCAGTTGTTCTCGGTGAGCGGCGATCGCATCGACCTCGGCATCCTCGCCGAATTCATGCGTGCGCTGCCGCTGCCGAGCCGCGTGCAGAACGCGCTCGTGCGCTTCAATCCGCGCGGCCTTGTGGCCAACTACGATCTGGCGATGGAGCGGGCCAAGCCCGAATCGGGTGAAGCCGCCGCCGAACAACGCAGCGCCAGCGCGGAACCGCTGCTTCACTACCGCTTCAAGGGCGATCTGCAAGGTTTCAGCGTCGCGGCCCAGGAGCCGGGGCCGGGCCTCACGCCGCGCAATCACCCGCGCGCGGGTCTGCCCGGAGTCGACAATCTCTGGGGGCGCATCGACGCCGACGAATCGCACGGCACGATCAAGTTCGATACCGCCGACGCCGCCATCACGCTGCCCGGCGTATTCGACGATCCGCGCCTGCGCTTCGACCGCCTGTGGGGCGCGGCGAAGTGGACCGTGGCCGCGCAGCGCCAGCCGGGCGACAAACTCAAGGCGTTCGACGTCGACGTGACGGAGCTGGGCGTACAGAACGCCGACGCGCGCGCGAAGATGACCGCGCACTATCGCAACCCCGGTCACGGGCGCGGCGCGCTCGACCTCGTGGCCCATTTCGACGAGGCGCAGGTCAAGGCGATTCCGCGCTATCTGCCGACCAGCCTCAGCGAAAAGACCCGCACCTATCTGGGCCACGGCCTGCAGGCCGGGCTCTCGAAGGGCGCAACGATCGAGATTCACGGCGATCTCGCTCAGTTCCCCTACTCGCGCGACCCGAGCGCGGGCCAGTTCCGCATCGTCGCGCCGTTCGCCAACGGACGCTTCGACCCGTCGCCGTTCCCGCCCAAGAACATGCGCAACGGCGTGCCCAATGTCTGGCCCGCGTTCGACGGCATCAACGGCGTGTTCCGTCTCGCGGAGAACAAGCTGCGCTTCGACGTGGCGCGCGGCCACTACCGCAACTTCGTGCTGCACGACGTGAGCGGTCGTATCGACGAGCTGGGCATCAAGGGTTCCGATCTCGTGATCGAGGGTGCGGGGCGCGGGCCGCTCGCCGATCTGCTCGATTACGCCGACAACAGCTCGCTCGGCGCGATCTCGAAGCACGCCACGGCGAAGGTGCAGGCGCAAGGGCCGGCCACGCTCGCGCTCAAGCTCACGATTCCACGCAAGCCGATGCCCAAGGTGGCGGTGGCCGGGGCGATCGGCTTCGAGAACAACACGCTCACCGCGCACAACGCGCCGCCGCTCTCGAACCTCAACGGCCGGGTGCGCTTCACGAATCACAGCGCCCAGGTCGAGCGGCTGACCGGTCATTTCCTTGGCGGCGATCTGCGCGCCAACGGCGGCATGCGCGAGGACGGCCGCTACGACGTCAACGTGGCGGGCAACGTGGCCGTGGATGCCGCGCGCGGACTGAACCTGCACGGCACGGCGGCGGCGGTGCTCGGGCGCTTCTCGGGTGCGGCGCCCTATTCGCTGTCGGTGACGGGCGCGCGCGGCCATCTGCCGGACGTGAAGGCCAGTTCCGACCTGACCGATCTGGCCATCGACCTGCCCGCGCCTTTCGGCAAGACGGCGGGCACGCAGATGCCGCTGCGCTTCGCCTTGCAGCCCGGTCCTGGCGACGACTCGGGAACCCCATCGGCTGCGCTTTCTGCCAGCGACGCCGCAGCGTTCCAGCACGCCGAACTCACGCTCGGGCCGCTGGCGGCGCGTTACGTGCTACGCCGCAACCCCGGTCATGTGCCGGAAGTGGTGCGCGGCGCGATCGGCATGAACAAGCCCGCAGACCTGCCCTCGGAAGGCGTGACCGCGGCCGTCGATCTGCCGTCGTTCGACGCGGACGCGTGGCGGCGCGTGGTGCAGGAACTGCGCGGCACGGCGGCGGCGAATCCGGCTACGCCAGTCAGTGCCGCTAGCGCGCCTGCCGCCATCGCGAGCGCGCCAGCCAATTCAGTGCAAGCCAACACCGTGCAAGCCGCTTCGCAGACGAACGCCACCGCCAGCGCACCTCAAGCCGCCTCGCAAACGATAGCGCCCAACGCCTCGCTGCTCGCGCCGGGCGGCGCCTTTGCGTCCTACGTGCCGTCACGCTTCGCGGTTCACGTCGGCACGCTCACGCTGCTCAAGCGCCATTGGGAAAACGTGATCGTCGGCGCGTCGCGCGACGCAAACCAGTGGCAGGCCAATGTCGCGTCGAACCAGGTCTCGGGCCACGTCTCGTGGAAACCAGGCGCGGTGCCGGGCTCGCCCGGTACGCTCGAAGCGCGCCTCGCGCGCCTCGTGGTACCCGCCGCGACGGAAAACGACCTGCTCGGCCAGGCGGTCTCACAGCCTGCGCAGAACATGCCGTCGATCGACCTTGTCGTGAATGAGTTGATCGTGCGCGGACGCGACTTCGGCCGGCTCCAGATCAACGCCCACAACTTCGACGAAAACGGCGTGCCGGTCTGGCAGCTCGACACGCTCGACATCGTCAATCCGGCCGGTCACTTCACCGCCACCGAGAACTGGCGCGCGATGGGCGACGAGTCCGCGCCCGCCGACACCGCCAGCGGCGCCACCCAGACGCCACGCCGCACCGCGCTCGACTTCCATCTCGACATCAAGGATGCGGGCGACCTGCTCGAGCGCGCTGGCGTCGCGCATGCGATCAAGGGCGGCACGGGTACGCTGAGCGGCAATCTCGTCTGGCGCGGCGGGCCGACGAAGCTCGACTATCCGACGCTCAACGGCAGCCTCGCGCTCGACCTGCATCACGGCGAAATCCTCAAGATCAAACCGGGCGTAGCGACGCTGCTGGGCGTGCTGAGCCTGCAAAGCCTCGCGCGCTACGCGAGCATGGACTTCCGCGACGTGATCGGCGAAGGCCTGCCCTTTACGAGCGTCACGGGCAGCGCGCAGATCCAGAACGGCATCGGCCGCACCGACAACTTCAAACTGCTGACCGCGCCGGGCCGCGCCCAGATGATGGGCAGCGTCGACCTCGCCCATGAGACGCAGGACCTGCGCGTGCACGTCGTGCCGACGGTGAGCGCGGGCGCGGGCGTGATCGTGGCGGCCATCATCAATCCGCTGCTGGGCCTCGGCGCGCTGATCGGCGACTTCGCGCTCTCGCACACGCTCGAGTCGACCCTTGCGCGCGACTACGCCATCACGGGCTCCTGGGCCAAACCGCACGTTGAGCGACTGCACGGCGATCAGGGTAAGATGGACGCGCAGGTTCCGGCGGTGGCGCATTGAGTTCCACATCGCCTGGCTGGCGTGGGCGGATAGCCCCCATGCAGTGTCCAGCTCTGCCGCTCCGGGCCACCTCCTTCGTCCAATCAAGAGCCGTCGATGAGCGAATCTTCTTCTAGCGCAGCGCCCGCCGTCCTGGCTCCGCCGTTCAGGGCCGCAGCGTTACAGATGGTCAGCACGCCAGACGTCGCGCGCAATCTGGCCGACGCCGAGCGCCTGATCGCCGATGCCGCCGCGCAGGGCGCGCGCCTCGTGCTGCTGCCCGAATACTTCTGCTTCATGGGCCACAAGGACAGCGACAAGCTGGCCGTGCGCGAAGCGTACGGCGACGGCCCGATCCAGCGCTTTCTCGCCGATGCCGCGAAGCGCCACGGCGTGTGGATCATCGGCGGTACGCTGCCCCTGAAAGCGCCCGAAGAAAACCGCGTGCTCAACACCACGCTGGTGTTCGATCCGAGCGGCGCCGAGCGCGCGCGCTACGACAAGATCCACCTGTTCAGCTTCGAAAAAGGCGCCGAATCGTTCGACGAAGCGCGCACCATCCGCCCCGGCACCGACGTGCGCACCTTCGACGCGCCGCTCGGCCGCGTGGGGCTATCGGTCTGCTACGATCTTCGCTTTCCCGAGCTGTACCGGCGCATGGGAGACTGCGCGCTGATGGTCGTGCCGTCCGCCTTCACCTACACCACGGGCCGTGCGCACTGGCAGATCCTGCTGCGCGCCCGGGCCGTCGAGAACCAGTGCTATGTGCTCGCCGCGGCGCAGGGCGGCACGCACGAGAACGGCCGCCGCACCTGGGGCCACAGCATGCTGATCGATCCCTGGGGCGAGATTGTCGATGTGCTCGACGAGAACCCCGGCATCGTGATCGGCGATATCGACCTCGACCGCATCGCCGCTGTGCGCGCGAGTCTGCCAGCATGGCGGCATCGCGTGCTCGACTGTGCCGACGAGAGCTGAAGCCGAACCCCATTCCTGCAACCCATCGATCCAGGCGTCTTGATTTCGCCGTACCGCGCCCGAATCTGCTATCCGAAACTTCCATATTGAGCGCATGAACATCATCGAACCCGGCATCCGCAATCTGGCGACCGCGAAGGACGTGCTCCTCGCGCCCTACGGCCTCGACGAAGCGCTGCTCACGCGCACGCTCGGCGAGATCTTCACGCACCGTGTCGACTACGCCGATCTCTACTTCCAGGCCACGCGCAGCGAGGCATGGAGCCTGGAGGAAGGCATCGTCAAGTCGGGCAGCTTCAGCATCGACCAGGGCGTGGGCGTGCGCGCGGTCTCGGGCGAGCGCACGGCGTTCGCCTACTCCGACGACCTCTCGCCCGAGGCGATCCGCCAGGCGGCCATCGCCACGCGCTCGATCGCCAAGGCCGGCGGCGGCAAGCAGAAAATCCAGGTGGCCACCTCGCTCAAGGGCATCGCGGGCCGCGATCTCTACCTGCCGTCCGATCCGCTCACCTCGCTCGACGCCACCGAAAAGGTCAAGCTGCTGGAGCGCGTCGAGCAGATGGCGCGCAGCCGCGACCCGCGCGTCACCCAGGTGATGGCGGGGCTCGCGGGCGAATACGACGTCGTGCTGGTGGCGCGCAGCGACGGCGCGCTGGCCGCCGACATCCGCCCGCTCGTGCGCGTGTCGGTCACGGTGATCGCCGAGCAGAACGGCCGCCGCGAAGTCGGTAGCGGCGGCGGCGGCGGGCGTTTCGACTACGGCTACTTCACCGACGAGGTGCTCTCGAAGTACGTCGACGACGCGGTCCATGCGGCGCTGGTGAACCTCGAAGCGCGCCCGGCTCCGGCCGGCGCCATGACCGTGGTGCTCGGCCCGGGCTGGCCGGGCGTGCTGCTGCACGAGGCGATCGGCCACGGTCTGGAAGGCGACTTCAACCGCAAAGGTTCGTCGGCGTTCGCGGGCCAGATCGGCCAGCGCGTCGCCGCCAAGGGCGTCACCGTGGTGGACGACGGCACGCTGCCGAACCGCCGCGGCTCGCTCAATATCGACGATGAAGGCAATCCGACCCAGTGCACGACGCTGATCGAGGACGGCATTCTCAAGGGCTACATCCAGGACTCGCTCAATGCGCGCCTGATGAAGATGCCCGTGACGGGCAATGCGCGCCGCGAGTCCTACGCCGCGCTGCCGATGCCGCGCATGACCAACACCTACATGCTCAACGGCGACAAGGATCCGCAGGAGATCATCGCGTCGGTGAAGAACGGCCTCTACGCCGTGAACTTCGGCGGCGGCCAGGTCGACATCACCAACGGCAAGTTCGTGTTCTCGGCCTCCGAGGCCTACATGATCGAAGACGGCAAGATCACCTACCCCGTCAAGGGCGCGACGCTGATCGGCAGCGGCCCGGAATCGCTCAAGTACGTGAGCATGATCGGCAACGACATGCGTCTGGATTCGGGCGTGGGCGTGTGCGGCAAGGAGGGCCAAAGCGTGCCGGTGGGCGTGGGCCAGCCGACCCTGCGCATCGACCGCATGACGGTGGGTGGCACGGTCTGATCGCAAGAGCGCGGTAAGGGACAGATACGGGTCTCATGCATGGCGATGCGGAAATTCCGCATCGCCATGCGGATTTCCTGCACTGAAACGTAGATTTTTGCAAATCATCCGCTTTTTCGCCGCAACCCGCTTGCCAGCCTGAAGAACGCCGGGTTATAAAGGCAATCAACCTTTTCGACGTACGAACCTTCGTCAACCGAAGTTCAACTGAAGCCGACACTGCACACCGCCATGTTCGCCACGAAGTTTTATTTTTACTTCTTTTGGTATCTCAGACCGCTGGCGGATCGAGAGGGTTAGCAGTACGCGCAGGACCCCGAATACACGAAAACCGCCAGCCAAGTCTGGCGGTTTTTTTTTGTCCTTGAACAACACGAGCCTCACTTTCATCTAGCCGATTGCCGCCGTTTCGCCTCGCGAAGCACGCTACACAGGATCAGGAGAAAACAACATGCCCCCGCACAACACCGACGATGTCCGCATCCGCGAACTCAAGGAACTCACGCCGCCCGCTCACCTGATCCGCGAATTCCCGTGCTCGGAAGCCGCCTCCACGCTGATCTTCGAATCGCGCCGCGCCCTGCACCGCATCCTGCACGGCATGGACGACCGCCTCGTCGTGGTGATCGGCCCCTGCTCGATCCACGATACGAAGGCCGCGATCGACTACGCGAAGAAGCTCGTGGAGCAGCGCAAGCGCTTCAGCAACGAGCTGGAAATCGTGATGCGCGTGTACTTCGAAAAGCCGCGCACGACGGTGGGCTGGAAGGGTCTCATCAACGACCCGTTCATGGACAACAGCTTCAAGATCAACGACGGCCTGCGCACCGCGCGCGAGCTGCTGGTCTCGATCAACGAACTCGGCCTGCCCGCGGGCACCGAATACCTCGACATGATCAGCCCGCAGTACATCGCCGATCTGATCTCGTGGGGCGCAATCGGCGCGCGTACGACCGAGTCGCAGGTGCACCGCGAGCTGGCTTCGGGCCTCTCCTGCCCGGTCGGCTTCAAGAACGGCACGGACGGCAACGTGAAGATCGCCGTCGACGCGATCAAGGCCGCTTCGCAGCCGCACCATTTCCTCTCGGTGACGAAGGGTGGCCATTCGGCCATCGTATCGACGGCCGGCAATGAGGACTGCCACGTGATCCTGCGCGGCGGCAAGACGCCGAACTACGATGCCGAGAGCGTCAACGTGGCATGCAGCGACATCGGCAAGGCGGGTCTCGCCGCCCGCCTGATGATCGATGCGAGCCACGCCAACAGCTCGAAGAAGCATGAGAACCAGATCCCGGTCTGCGCCGATATCGGCCGCCAGATCGCTGGCGGCGACGAACGCATCGTCGGCGTGATGGTGGAGTCGCACCTCGTGGCGGGCCGCCAGGATCTCAAGGAAGGCTGCGAGCTGACCTACGGCCAGAGCGTGACCGATGCGTGCATCGGCTGGGACGAAAGCATCGGCGTGCTCGAAGGGCTCGCCGAAGCCGTCAAGCAGCGCCGTATCGCGCGCGGCAGCGGCAACTGAAGCGCGCTTCGCGCATGACAAAAGCCCGGCCAGTTTCGCAACTGGCCGGGCTTTTTTGCAGGCTCGCGCCTGCGGCGAACCTTAGTCGAGCATGCCCGAGCCGAAGATCTCGGTATGGATGCGCGCCGGATCCACACCACGCGCGACCAGCGCCTCACGCTGCGCGCGCATGAAGGCGACCGGGCCGCAGAGGTAGTAATCGGCATCCGGCAACATCACGTCCGCCTCGATGCGCGAGAGGTCCATGCGGCCTTCGAAGTCGTAATCGGTGCCTGCGCGGTCGTCTGCGCTCACGTCCTCGTAAAACACTGCACGCTTGAGATTCGGATGTTCGGCGGCGCTGCGGCGCAGCCAGTCGCGGAACGCATGCACGCGGCCGTTGCGGCAGGCGTGCACGAACGTCACCTGGCGCTCGCTGCGGCTGGCAAGCAGCGTCGCGAGCATCGACGCCATCGGCGTGATGCCCACGCCGCCGCTCATCAGCACGACCGGCGTCGTCTTGTTGCGGTCGAGTTTGAATTCGCCCATCGGCGCGCTCACGTGGACGATGGCGCCCTGCTCCACGCCGTCGTGCATCAGGTTCGAGATGTGACCCGGTTGCACGTCGCCGGCTCCGGCTTCGCGCTTCACCGAAATACGCAGCCACTGGCCGTGCGGCGCGTCCGAGAGGCTGTACTGGCGCGGCTGATCGACGCCGAGTTCATCCACGAAGCGCTTCACGCTCACGTACTGGCCAGGCTCGAAGCCGCCAGCGGGCGCGCCGTCGGCGGGCGCGAGATAGAACGAGGTGATCTCGTCGCTTTCCACCTGCTTGCGCACCACACGGAACGGGCGGAAACCGCTCCACGGCGCCGCTTCATAAAGCTTCGCCTCCACACCGATCATGATCTGCGCGAGTTGCTCGTAAGCCACGGTCCAGGCGTCGAGCGTGGCCTGATCGACCGCATCGCCAAGTACGTCCACCACCGCCCCCAGCAGATGACGCCCGACGATCGGATAGTGCTCCGGGCGGATGTTCAGGCTCGCATGCTTGTGCGCGATATGCGTGACCGCACCGCCCAGCGCGCCCAGATTGTCGATGTTTGCGGCGTAGGCGTAGACCGCGCGGGCCAGCGTCTCGGGCTGGCTGCCGCTCTTCTGGTGCGTCTGGTTGAAGAGGTTCTTCAACTCCGGATGCGCGTTGAACATGCGCTGGTAGAAGTGCTTCGTGATGGTCGTGCCATGCTCGGCGAATACAGGCGCGGTGGCCTTGACGCGGGCGATCTGGTCGGCGGTGAGCGCGGTCATTGCGGCTTCTCCTCGTTAAAGATGTACGTACGATACATCTTTAACGATTCCCCCCACCCCAGGCATTTTGTCGCACCCCGGCAAAGGTCCTGATGCGGCGCGGGTGCGGGCCGTCCTGCCACGCACCGGCCTTCATTCAGCCCGTCTTATTCGTTGCTGGAAGCGCCCCCCGCCGGGCCACGATCGTGATGCCAGAATACGTCGCTCCCGCCCGCCGCGCGGTTAAGCACGCGCGAAAGTACGAACAGCAGATCGGAAAGCCGGTTCACATAGCGCCGCGGCGTCTGTGCGAGCGGCGCACTGCCTTCCTGCGCGACGCCAAGCGCAACGATTGCGCGCTCCGCGCGCCGGCACACGGTTCGGCAGACATGCGCGAGCGCCGCTGCGCGCGAGCCGCCGGGCAGGATGAACTCCTTGAGCGGCGGCAGCGTGTCGTTGTAATCGGCGAGCCACCCGTCGAGCCGCGCGAGATGCTGGTCGGTCACGATGGTGTGGCCTGGCATGCAGAGCTCGCCGCCCAAGTCGAACAGATCGTGCTGGATCGCCGTGAGCGCGGCGCGCACGTCGTCGGACAGCGTCTCGCACAGCAGCACACCAATGTGCGAATTCAGTTCGTCGACTTCGCCGATCGCAGCGATACGCGCATCGTCCTTGCGCACGCGGCTGCCGTCGCCCAGGCCCGTGGTGCCGTCGTCGCCGGTGCGTGTGGCGATCTTGCTCAGGCGATTGCCCATAGTATGACTCTCCAGAAACGTGAACATGCAGGAAAGCGCGATTGTCTCTCGCGCGGGCACGGCGTGGATCATGCAGTGCAACATTGCGGCACCGCATCCGGGCGAGCCCCGCCTCAAAGCCCGAAGCGTTGAGCGTAGAATGAAACGCGCCAAAGATCATGTCCAACAATGGAGACCCCCGCGTGAATCATCCCGCGCCGCCGGCCGTTGCCAATCCTGCACGCCGTCCGTTCCCCGCCGCTCTCCTCGACAGCCTGCGCGACGCCTTCGGCGAGCGCGTCTCCACGTCCGAAGCCGTCCGCGCCCATCATGGCCGCGACGAATCCCGCTTCGATCCGCAACTGCCCGATGCCGTCGTCTACGCGCACAACACCGGGGAAGTCCAGACGATCGTCAAACTGTGCGCCCAATACGGCGTGCCGATCATCCCCTACGGCAACGGCTCTTCGCTCGAAGGCCATCTGCTGGCCGTACAGGGCGGCGTCTCGATCGACCTTTCGCAGATGAACCGCGTGCTCTCGATCAACGCCGAAGACCTCACCGTGACGGTCGAGCCGGGCATCTCGCGCAAGCAGTTGAACGAAGCGCTGCGCGACACGGGCCTCTTCTTCCCGATCGACCCAGGCGCGGACGCGAGTATCGGCGGCATGTCGGCGACGCGCGCCTCGGGCACCAACGCCGTGCGCTACGGCACGATGCGCGAGAACGTGCTGGGCCTCACTGCCGTGCTCGCGGACGGCCGCGTCATCAAGACTGGCACGCGTGCGCGCAAGTCGTCGGCCGGTTACGACCTCACGCGGCTCTTTGTGGGCTCCGAAGGCACGCTCGGCGTCATCACCGAAATCACGGTGCGGCTTTACCCGCAGCCTGAGGCGGTGTCGGCGGCAATCTGCGCATTCCCGTCGATGGCCGAAGCCGTGCGCAGCGTGATCGAAACGATCCAGATGGGCGTGCCGATCGCGCGCGTGGAGTTCATCGACGCGCTCGCGGTGCGTGCGATCAACAAGCACTCGAACCTGACGCTGCGCGAAAAACACACACTCTTCTTCGAATTCCACGGCACCGAAGCCGGCGTGGCCGAACAGGCGCAGCTCGTGCAGGAGATCGCGGCACAAAACGGCGGCGAGGGCTTCGAATGGGCCACGCGCCCCGAGGACCGCAGCCGTCTGTGGAACGCACGCCACAACGCCTACTTCGCGATGCTGCAATTGCGCCCCGGCTGCCGCGCCGTGACGACCGACGTGTGCGTCCC
The DNA here is from genome assembly GCF_905220265.1 of Paraburkholderia sp. J67. Taxonomy (NCBI): domain Bacteria; kingdom Pseudomonadati; phylum Pseudomonadota; class Betaproteobacteria; order Burkholderiales; family Burkholderiaceae; genus Paraburkholderia; species Paraburkholderia sp. J67. The sequence goes on along the minus strand of NZ_CAJMZK010000002.1, from coordinate 114,479 downwards.
GATCTCGCGCCTCGCCGAATGCGTGGTGGAAACCGAGGCCGATCTCAAGGCGTCGCCGTTGCCGTGCCCGATCGTCGGCCACGTGGGCGACGGCAACTTCCACGTCGCGATCCTGATCGACCCCGACAAGCCCGAGGAAATCGACGAAGCCGAGCGCCTGAACCACCGCATCGTGCAGCGTGCGATCCGCATGGACGGCACCTGCACGGGCGAGCACGGCGTGGGCCTGCACAAGATGGACTTCCTGATCGAGGAGCACGGCGCGGACACCATCGACACCATGCGCGCCATCAAACACGCGCTCGATCCGCACAACCTGATGAACCCGGGCAAGATCTTCAGCTGGGCCGCCTGACTGGTGCATAACACGCTGCACGCGTAGTCCACACAAGGAGGAGACATGAACGCACCGGACGCGAAGCTGCCCGCGGCGACACCCGAGCTCACGCCCGAAGCCCTTGCCCAGCGTCAGCGCGAGGTCGTGCAGGCGCTGATGGCCGTGCTGCCCGCGCACTGCCTGCTGCATCGCGAGGAGGACACCGTCGCCTACGAGTGCGATGGCCTCGCCGCCTACCGGCGCCTGCCGCTCGCGGTTGCGCTGCCGGAGACGGAATCGCAGGTGCAGCGCATCGTGCAGATCTGCCGCCGTCTTGATGTGCCGGTCGTGCCGCGCGGCGCGGGCACGGGCCTGTCGGGCGGCGCCATGCCGATCCGCCACGGCATCGTGCTGTCGCTCGCGCGCTTTCGGCGCATTCTCGAAGTCGATCCCTACGCCCGCACGGCAACAGTCCAGCCCGGCGTGCGCAATCTCGCCGTCTCCGATGCCGCCGCGCCCTACGGTCTCTATTACGCGCCCGATCCGTCTTCGCAGATTGCCTGCACGATCGGCGGGAATGTGTCCGAGAATTCGGGCGGCGTGCATTGCCTCAAGTACGGCCTCACCGTGCATAACGTGCTGCGCGTGCGCGCAGTGACGATGGACGGCGAGATCGTCGAGTTCGGCTCGCTCGCGCCCGATGCGCCCGGCCTCGATCTGCTCGCGGTGATGATCGGCAGTGAGGGCATGTTCGCAATCGTCACCGAAGTCACCGTCAAGCTGATTCCGCGCCCGCAGACCGCGCAGGTCATCATGGCGAGCTTCGACGACGTCGTTAAAGGCGGCAACGCCGTCGCGGGCATCATCGCCTCGGGCATCATTCCGGCGGGTCTGGAGATGATGGACAAGCCGGCCACGCGCGCGGTCGAGGAGTTCGTCAACGCGGGCTACGACCTCGACGCCGCGGCGATCCTGTTGTGCGAAGCCGATGGCACGCCTGAGGAAGTCGCCGACGAAATCGCACGCACGACCGTCGTGCTACGCGAGCACGGCGCGACGCGCATCCAGATTTCGCGCACCGAGGAAGAGCGCCTGCGCTTCTGGTCCGGGCGCAAGAACGCGTTTCCCGCCGCGGGGCGCATTTCGCCCGACTACTACTGCATGGACGGCACGGTGCCGCGCCGCGCGATCGGCCCCTTGCTCGCGCGCATCCACGAGATGGAGAAGCAGTACGGGCTGCGCTGCATCAACGTGTTCCACGCGGGCGACGGCAACATGCACCCGCTGATTCTCTTCAACGGCAGCGACGCCGACGAATGGCGCCGCGCCGAGGCGTTCGGCTCCGACATCCTCGAAACCTGCGTCGAACTGGGCGGCACGGTCACGGGCGAGCATGGCGTGGGCATCGAGAAGATCAACTCGATGTGCGTGCAGTTTTCGCCCGAGGAGCGCGACGCGTTCCATGCCGTGAAGCACGCCTTCGATCCGGCCCGCCTGCTCAATCCCGACAAGGGCATTCCCACGCGCGCGCGCTGCGCCGAGTACGGACGCATGCACGTACGCGGCAATCTGCTGCCGCATCCCGAACTGCCGCGTTTCTAGTCGCGCCCTCGACCGACCGCTCCCCGGATCGCGCGTTGCGCCCTGCATTACGCGAGGCGTGGTCCGGGCGGTGCGCCGGGCCCGCCCGCTCCCGGCGCGCGCCGCCATGCGGGCCTGCCCCGGGTTGCCAGCCTCGGGCGCGTCAGTACAATCAGTCGAACCACAACGACAACCGCGGCAAACGCGACACACTCGACAAACGCGCCATGGGAAGCATGCAAGAGGACGACATCGTTGCGGACTGGTCCGAGCGTATCCGTGCCGCGAGCGCGGATGGGCGCCCGCTGCGCATACGCGGCGGCGGCACCAAGGACTGGTATGGCCAGGCGCTCGAAGGCGAAGTGCTCGACACGCGCGCGCATCGGGGCATCATCGCTTACGACCCAGCCGAGCTGGTCATCACGGCGCGCGCCGGCACGCCGCTGCTCGAAATCGAGCACGCGCTCGCCGCGCACGGCCAGATGCTGGCGTTCGAGCCGCCCCACTTTGGCCCGCAAGCCACCTTCGGCGGCTGCATTGCGGCGGGTATCGCCGGGCCGCGCCGGGCGAGCGCGGGCGCTGCGCGCGACTTCGTGCTGGGCGCCGTGATCATGAACGGGCGTGGCGAGGTCCTGCACTTCGGCGGGCAGGTCGTGAAAAATGTGGCGGGCTACGATGTGTCGCGCCTGCTGGCGGGCTCGCTCGGCACGCTCGGGCTGATGCTGGAACTGTCCGTGAAAGTGCTGCCGGTGCCGCAGGCGGAAACCACGCTGCGCTTCGACATGAACGGCACCGACGCAGTGCGCAAGCTCAACGAGTGGGGCGGCCGCCCGTTGCCGATCACGGCCAGCGCCTGGCGTAACGGCACGCTCGTCGTGCGTCTGGCGGGAGCGGAAGCGGGTGTGAAGGCCGCGCGCACGTCGCTGGGCGGCGAAGTGGTCGATGCCGTGGAAGCCGAGCGCTTCTGGGGCGGGTTGCGCGAACAGACCGATCCGTTCTTCGCCTCGATCGCGCCCGACGCCGCGCTCTGGCGCCTCGCCCTGCCCTCGATCGCGGAGCCGCTGCAACTGCCCGGCGCGCAACTGATGGAATGGGGCGGCGCGCAGCGCTGGTGGATCACCGAAACCGACGCGCAGACCGTGCGCATCACCGCCAAGCAGGCCGGCGGGCACGCCACCATGTTCCGCACGGGCCGCGGCTACGACCGCAGCGCGGGGGTGTTCACGCCGCTGCCCGCGCCGCTCATGAAGATCCATCGCGGCCTGAAAGCCGCGTTCGACCCGGCCCGCATCTTCAATCGCGGCCGCCTGTATTCCGACTTCTGACGAGACCTTCACGCGGCGATGCAGACGAACCTCGCGGACTTCATTCGCAACACTCCCGACGGCGACGAAGCCGACGCGATCCTGCGCAAATGCGTGCATTGCGGCTTTTGCACCGCGACCTGCCCGACTTACCAGTTGCTTGGCGACGAACTCGACGGGCCGCGCGGGCGCATTTATCTTATGAAACAGATGGTGGAAGGCGCGCCCGTGACAAAGAGCACGCTCACGCATCTGGATCGCTGCCTCACCTGCCGCAGTTGCGAGACCACGTGTCCTTCCGGCGTGCAGTACGGCCGCCTCGTGGAAATCGGCCGCAAGCACGCCGAGCAAATGGTGCCGCGCCCGTTGCGCCAGCGCCTCCTGCGCGGCTTCCTCGCGGGCTTCCTGCCGCGCCGCATGCTGTTCTCGCCGACCATGCGCATCGCGCAGCAGGTGCGCGTGCTGCTGCCGCGCCGCTTGCGCGACAAGGTGCCGGTGCGCCAGCGCCCGCTCGCCTGGCCCACGGCGAAGCACCCGCGCAAGATGCTGATGCTCGCTGGCTGCGTGCAGCCTTCGATGATGCCGAACATCAATACGGCCACGGCGCGCGTGCTCGACGCGCTCGGCATCGAAACGCTCGTCGCGCCGCAGGCGGGCTGCTGCGGGGCAATCCGCCTGCACATGGGCTATGCCGACGACGCGCTCGCCGACGTGCGCGCCAACATCGACGCCTGGTGGCCATACGTCGAGCAAGGCGCCGAAGCCATCGTGATGAACGCTTCGGGCTGTGGCGCGACGGTCAAGGAATACGCCCACCTGATGCGCAACGACCCGGCCTATGCCAGGAAGGCCCAGCGCATTACCGCGCTGACGCGCGATCTCTCCGAAATCCTGCCTGCATTCGAGGAACCGTTGCGGGCCGCTACGCGCCGTCGCGGCATCCATACCGTGGCGTATCACCCGCCGTGCACGTTGCAGCACGGGCAGCAACTGCGCGGCGGCGTGGAGAAAGTGCTGGGCGCGCTGGGTCTGGACGTGCGCCTGCCTGCCGACAGCCATCTGTGTTGCGGGTCCGCCGGCACTTATTCGATCACGCAGCCGCGCCTGTCCTACACGCTGCGCAACCAGAAGGTCGAGCGGCTCAAGGCGCTGGAGCCGCAACTGATCGTCTCGGCGAACATCGGCTGCATTGCGCATCTGCAAAGCGGCACGGTGCTGCCGGTCACACACTGGATCGAGCTGGTGGAGCATATGCTGGCGGCGAACTGATGACGGTGAATGGCGCGTGGATCGCGGCTGGACTCCCAGCGTATCGATTCGCCGCTAGCGCCAACAGTCGGCCATTCGGCATAGGACTTTTGGCGGATGCCGGGCGCCTCGCGCAGTCCGTATAATTGCCCTCGTTCGTTTTTTAGTGCGCCTAAACCCATGTGCGCGGCCGCGGGCAGGACAACGCAAAGTCACGCAACGTCACGCAACGCGACCGGCCAGAATGCCGATGACCGATCTCGCCTACCACCTCGAAGCCGTCCGCCAGCGTATCGCCAGCGCCGCCCGCAATGCAGGCCGCGCGCCGGAGTCCGTCGCGCTGCTCGCGGTCTCGAAGACCTTTCCAGCCGACGACGTGCGCGCCGCACACGCGGCAGGCCAGCGCGCGTTCGGCGAGAACTACGTGCAGGAAGCGGTGGACAAGATCGACACGCTCGCGGACCTGCGCGCGCATCTCGAATGGCATTTCATCGGGCCGCTGCAATCGAACAAGACACGCCCCGTGGCGGAGCGTTTCGACTGGGTGCATTCGGTCGACCGCCTGAAAATCGCGCAACGCCTGTCCGAACAGCGCCCGGCCGGCATGGCGCCGCTCAATCTCTGCCTGCAAGTGAACGTGAGCGGCGAAGATTCCAAGAGCGGCGTGGCACCCGAGGAAGCCGCGCAGATCGCCCATGCGATCGCCGCGCTCCCCAATGTGCGCCTGCGCGGACTGATGTCGATTCCCGAACCGGCGCAAACGCTCGACGCACAACGCGCGCCGCACCGCCAGCTGCGCGAACTGTTCGACGCACTGCGCGCCGACGGTCTGGCACTCGACACGCTCTCGATGGGCATGTCGGCGGATCTCGAAGCGGCCGTGCTCGAAGGCGCGACCCTCGTGCGCATCGGCACCGCGATTTTCGGCGCCCGCGATTACTCTCACTGATTCACTGACGCACTCCAACACCATGAAAATTGCCTTCATCGGCGGCGGCAACATGGCCGCTGCACTCATCGGCGGCCTCATCCGCAAGGGCGTGCCTGCCGCGAATCTGTACGCGATCGATCCGAACGAAGATGCCCGCAAGCGCACCGCCGACCAGTTCGGCGTGAACACGGGCGCGGGTGCGGACATCGCGCTCGCCGCGTACGACGCGGTGCTGATCGCCGTCAAGCCGCAGATCGCCAAGGCCGTCGCGGAAGGCCTCGCGCCGCACCTGGCCGCGCATCAGGTCGTCATCAGCATCATGGCCGGCATCCGCATCGAGGATCTGTCGCGCTGGCTGGGTGGCCACGCACGCGTCGTACGCACGATGCCCAACACGCCCGCGCTGATCGGCATGGGCGCGACGGGGCTGGTAGCGAGCGGCGGCGTGGATGCCGCGGGACGCGAACTCGCATCGAACGTGCTGGGCGCGGTCGGTCAGACGGTCTGGTTCGACGACGAAGGCAAGATCGACGCCGTAACGGCGATCTCGGGCAGCGGTCCGGCCTACGTGTTCTATTTCATCGAAGCGCTCGAAGAAGCCGCGCGTCAGCTCGGCATGGACGAGCAACAGGGCCGCGCGCTCGCCATCGCCACCTTCACGGGTGCGGCGCAACTGGCGCTGCAATCGGACGAGCCGCCCGCGGTGCTGCGCGAGCGCGTGACGTCCAAGGGCGGCACGACGGCGGCGGCGCTCGCCTCGTTCGACGCTTCGGGCATCAAGGACGCGATCGTGCGCGGCGCGCTTGCGGCCGACGCGCGTGCGAAGGAAATGGGCGCGGAGTTCGGCGCGCAATAAGCCGATAAACCTCGACGAATGTCCGGTTTGCGTGCATGAAAAAAGCGCCCCTCGGGGCGCTTTTTTATTGTCTGTCGCAGGCTCGAAGCTCACATACCCGACGCAGCGTAATGCGCGGCGATACCGACGAAAAGCGCACCGCCCAGCCAGTTGTTATGGCGGAACGCGGCGAAGCACGGCATGCGCTCGCGGTCCTTGATAAGCGTGTAGTGATAGATCGCACAGCCCACCGCCACCGCCCAGCCGAGCCAGTAAAGCACGCCGAACTGCTGCGTGACCCCCACCCAGACATAGACGCCCAGCGTGACGGCGTAGCAGATCATGATCGCGAGCACGTCGAAGCGGCCAAACGTGAGCGCCGAAGTGCGAATGCCGATCTTGATGTCGTCGTCGCGATCGACCATCGCGTACTCGGTGTCGTAGGCCACCGACCAGAACACGTTGGCGGCCAGCATGATCCACGCGAGCATCGGCACGTGGTCCTGAATAGCGGCAAACGCCATCGGAATGCCGAAGCCGAACGCGATGCCCAGATACGCCTGCGGAATCGCGAAGAAGCGCTTGGTGAACGGGTACGACGCCGCCACGAACAGCGCCACCACCGAAAGCTGTTTGGTGAGCGCATTCAGCGGCAGGATCAGCAGGAACGAGACGATGGCGAGGCCGGCGGCGATCGCCACCGCTTCCCAGGCGCGAATGCGCCCCGAGGTGATGGGACGCTCGGCCGTGCGTTTGACGTGACGGTCGAAGTCGCGATCCGCGTAGTCATTGATCGCGCAGCCCGCCGAGCGCATCAGCACCGTGCCGAGCGTGAAGATCACCAGCAGCGAGAGCGAGGGATGGCCGTTCGAGGCGATCCAGAGCGCGTTGAGCGTCGGCCACAGCAGCAGCAGGCTGCCGATCGGCTTGTCCATGCGGACGAGCCGCAGATAGAGCGGAAGTCGGGCGAACATAGGGGGCGGATGAAGCGGAAGACGCGATGGCGCTATTGTAGGCCAGGCTCGCGACAGGCCGCCGCCATCCTCGCCTGCGCCCTAAAACAAAAACCCGCTGGACCAGCCAGCGGGTTTTGCGTTGGATCGGCAATCCGAGCGCGCTCAGGCCAGCATCGAGCGCAGCATCCACGCCGTCTTTTCATGCATCTGCAAGCGCTGCGTGAGCAGGTCGGCGGTCGGTTCGTCGTTGGCGGCTTCGGTCGCCGGGAAGATCGCGCGCGCGGTGCGCACCACGGCTTCCTGGCCTTCCACCAGTTGGCGGATCATCTCTTCTGCCGGCGGCACGCCTTCGGCTTCCGGAATCGACGAGAGCTTCGCGAAATCGCGGTAGCTGCCCGGCGCGTGCACGCCCAGCGCGCGGATACGCTCGGCAATGGCGTCCACCGCCAGCGCCAGTTCGTTGTACTGCGTCTCGAACATCAGATGGAGCGTGTTGAACATCGGCCCCGTCACGTTCCAGTGAAAGTTGTGCGTCTTCAGATAAAGCGTGTACGTGTCCGCGAGCAGGCGCGAGAGACCGTCTGCGATCTTCTTGCGATCCTTGTCGCTGATGCCGATATTCACGTGCTGCACAGCCGGTTTTTTAGCCATGACGACTCCTTTTGTAGCGGTGTGAGACTACCCATCCGAGACGATGCGAGCTGCTCGATCGGGCGTCAGTTTATCTGATAAACGCCGGACGACCGGGTCATCCGGCCCCACAGTCCGACAGGCTGAAGCAGCGGGCGTTCCCGCCTGCGCCATCCGGCCGCGCGTGGGCGGCTCAATGGGCTATGAGATGCGCCATCGCTTGCGAGGCGATCGCCACCAGGCTGCTCGTCACGATCGCGAAACCCACGACGCGACGCACGAACTGGGTGCCTTCCGCGCGCGTGCGCGCCATCGTCGCGCCGCGGCCCGCGCCCACGGCCTTGAGTGTCATCGTCATCGTTCTGGTCATGATCGTGCTCCTTGTGCTCTCTATGCTGCTTTCGTTGCCTGAGTTGTCGATTGGGTAAGTGGTGCGGCGAGGCGCTTGTGGCACCTCGCCGCGGCTCCCTGGTTGTGCCTGGGCTTTTTACCGTTACTGCTGCTGCGGCGTTACTTTTGCGCTTGCGCGAGCGTCGCCATCGCCGCGATCACACCTTCGGCGTAGGCCGGATCGGCACGGCGGAAGTGCTCGATCTGGCGCTGCACGATCTCCGACGGCACGCCCGCGATATGCCCCGCGATGTTCGCGAAGAGACGCTCGCGCTGGCCGGCATCGAACAGACGGAACAACGCGCCCGGCTGGCTGTAGTAATCGTCGTCCTCGCGGTGATCGTAGTGATCGACCGCACCTGCCGCGAGCGCAGGCTCGCCCGCCTGCGGGCGCTGGGCGAAGTCGCCGAAGCGGCTCGGCTCGTAGTTCACGGTGCCGCCCAGATTGCCGTCGGTGCGCATCGCGCCGTCACGATGGAACGAGTGGACCGGACAGCGCGGCGCATTCACCGGAATCTGGTGATGGTTGATGCCGAGGCGATAGCGCTGCGTATCGCCGTACGAGAACAACCGCCCCTGCAACAGCCGATCCGGCGAGAAGCCGATACCCGGCACCACATTCGCGGGCGAGAACGCTGCCTGCTCGACCTCGGCGAAATAGTTCTGCGGGTTGCGGTTCAACTCGATCGTGCCCACGTCGATCAACGGGTAATCCTTGTGCGGCCAGACCTTCGTAATGTCGAACGGGTTGTACGGCACTTTTGCGGCGTCGGCCTCGGGCATCACCTGAACGCGGAAATGCCACTTCGGGAAGTTGCCCTGCTCGATCGAATCGAACAGATCGCGCTGCGCCGATTCGCGGTCCTGAGCAATCACTTGCGCCGCTTCTGCATCGGTATAGTTCTCCACGCCCTGCGCCGACTTGAAGTGGAACTTCACGTAGAAGCGCTCGTTGTTCGCGTTGATGAACGAGAACGTGTGCGAACCAAAGCCGTGCTGCTGACGATAGTTCTTCGGAATGCCGCGATCGCTCATGAGGATCGTCACCTGATGGAGCGATTCCGGATGGCGCGACCAGAAGTCCCACGCGGCCACGTTGCTGCGCATGTTGGTGCGCGGATCGCGTTTTTGCGTGTGGATGAAGTCCGGAAACTTGAGCGGATCGCGGATAAAGAACACCGGCGTGTTGTTGCCGACGACGTCCCAGTTGCCCTCTTCCGTATAGAACTTGATCGAGAAGCCGCGCACATCGCGCTCGGCATCGGCCGCACCGCGCTCGCCTGCCACGGTCGAAAAGCGCATGAAGAGCGGCGTTTCCTTGCCGACTTCGCCAAAGACCTGAGCCTTCGTGAAACGCGAAATATCGTGCGTGACCTTGAGCGTGCCGAACGCGCCCGAACCCTTGGCGTGCACGCGGCGCTCGGGAATCACTTCGCGGTCGAAGTGCGCGAGCTTTTCGAGGAGCCACACGTCTTGCAGCATGACGGGACCGCGCGGACCGGCGGTAAGCGAATTCTGGTTATCGACGACGGGTGCGCCTGCTGCCGAGGTGAGGGTACGGTCGGTCATCCTGGACTCCTGGGTTCTGTATGGATCTGCGAGGGGTGCGGTGCGTGGGCGCGCTTAGGCGGACAACGCGCGATCGACGAGCAGCGCGAACGCGACGCTGCGCAGGCTCGACGACAACGTCGATTGAGTCGCGGCGGCGGGCTGGGCGTGTGTGTTTTGCATCGCTTCCTCTCGTTGATCGTGGTGCTGATCGGTGGGTGTCGGTTGAGGAAGACTTTATCAATTGCTATCGAAGATCGTAATTTGATTTATTTAATCTATCTAATAGGCGAAGCTTATTAGGGCCGCAATATGGGAGAGAGATAGGGAGCAGGAAGCGGACGAACGCCGCATCGGAAAGACAAAGCGCCGCGCGAGAAGCGCGGCGCTGCAAGCATCAAGCCGCCTCGGCGGGCGCCTCGATCTTCTTCACGCCCGGCAGGTCGCAGGCGTGGATGGCGTCGACGATCGCCTCGATCGCCGGCATGCGCGTGAAGCTCTTGCGCCACGCCAGCACCACGCGGCGGTCGGGCACCGGCTCGTCGAACGGCACATAGGAGAGCAGGCCCGAATCGACGCCGCCCGCGTGCGGCTTCACCTCGGTCACCGACATGCGCGGCAGCACCGTGATGCCGACGCCGCTCGCCACCATATGACGGATGGTTTCCAGCGACGAACCTTCGAAGGTCTTCTGGATGCCGTCGGCGTTCTGCGAGAAGCGCATCAGTTCCGGGCACACGCCCAGCACGTGATCGCGGAAGCAATGGCCGCTACCGAGCAGCAGCATGGTTTCCTGCTTGAGATCGTCCGGGTCGATCTTGGCGCGCTCTTCCCAGGCATGGCCCGAGGGCAGCGCCACGACGAACGGTTCGTCGTAGAGCGGACGCAGCGTGAGGCCGGTTTCCGGGAACGGCAGCGCCATGATCGCGACGTCGATCTCGCCCTGCTTGAGCAGTTCGATGAGCTTGAGCGTGTAGTTCTCCTGCAGCATCAGCGGCATCTGCGGGACGCGTTTGATCATCTGCTTGACGAGCGTGGGCAGCAGGTACGGCCCGATCGTGTAGATCACGCCCAGGCGCAGCGGCCCGACCAGCGGATCCTTGCCCTGCTTGGCGATTTCCTTGATTGCGAGCGTCTGCTCGAGCACGCGCTGCGCCTGCGTGACGATCTGCTCGCCGATGGGCGTCACGCTCACTTCGCTCGTGCCGCGCTCGAAAATCTGCACGTTCAGTTCGTCTTCGAGTTTCTTGATGGCCACCGACAGCGTCGGCTGGCTCACGAAGCAGGCTTCGGCAGCCCGTCCGAAGTGGCGCTCGCGGGCAACCGCAACGATGTATTTCAATTCAGTGAGCGTCATTTCATTGGGGACCAATCAGAAAGGGTGAATCAATAGTTTGTACTTATACACCTATGGCGGAGATTCGCCAATAATCAACGCCCCTATGCGGGGCGCGATCATGAACTGGGTCAGACGGCGTGGCGGCGTACAGGTTCCGCGCGAGTTGCAACCAGCGGCGCAATAGATTGTTGATGCGCTGACCTACGCCTTCAGATACTGCTCGCGCGCCCCGAGCCAGCGGTTCAGGTGCTGCGTGACGACGAGCGGATATTCGTGCAGCAGGCGTTCGGCGGCTTCGCGCGCGGGCTCGATCAGCCAGGCGTCGTTTTCGAGGCTCGCGAAGCGCAGCATCGCCGCGCCCGACTGGCGCGCTCCCAGGAACTCGCCGGGACCGCGAATTTCGAGGTCGCGGCGCGCGATCTCGAAGCCATCGGTGGTCTCGCGCATCGTCTGCAAACGCTGACGTCCCGTGAGCGAGAGCGGCCCGGTGTAGAGCAGCAGGCACACCGACGCCGCCGTGCCGCGCCCCACTCGCCCGCGCAACTGGTGAAGCTGTGCGAGGCCGAAGCGCTCGGCGTGCTCGATCACCATCAGCGAGGCATTGGGCACGTCCACGCCCACTTCGATCACCGTGGTCGCCACCAGCAACTGCACTTCGTTGCGCGAGAACGCATCCATCACGGCGGCCTTATCCGCTGAAGCCAGCCGGCCATGCACGAGGCCCACCGACAGTTCTGGCAGCGCGGCCACCAGCGTTTCCCAGGTTTCCACCGCCGTTTGCAGTTGCAGCGTCTCGCTTTCCTCGATCAGCGGGCAGACCCAGTACACCTGGCGCCCCGTGAGCGCCGCCGCGCGCACCCGCGCGATCACTTCCTCGCGGCGCGCGTCGGAGACGAGCTTGGTGAGAATCGGCGTGCGGCCCGGCGGCAGTTCGTCGATGGTGGAGACTTCGAGGTCCGCGTAGTAGGTCATCGCGAGTGTGCGCGGGATCGGCGTCGCGGTCATCATCAACTGATGCGGCTGGAACTCGCGATGCGCCTCGTCCGGCGATCTCGCGTTCTGCGCCTTGGCGCGCAACGCGAGGCGCTGCTCGACGCCGAAACGATGCTGCTCGTCGACGATCACGAGGCCGAGGCGCGCGAATTCCACGGCGTCCTGAATGATGGCGTGCGTGCCGATCACGAGCTGCGCCGTGCCGAGCGCGGCCGCTTCAATTGCGGCGCGCTTTTCCTTCGCCTTCAGGCTGCCCGAGAGCCACGCCACCTGCACGCCGAGCGGTTCGAGCCAGCCGCGCAGCTTGCGCGCGTGCTGTTCCGCGAGGATTTCGGTGGGCGCCATGAGCGCGGCCTGATAACCGGCGTCGATCGCCTGCGCGGCCGCCAGTGCGGCCACGACGGTCTTGCCCGCGCCCACATCGCCTTGCAGCAGACGTTGCATCGGATGCGGCTTTTCGAGGTCCTGCGCGATCTCGCCCACCACGCGCTCCTGCGCATTGGTGAGCTTGAACGGCAACGCTTCGCGCAGCCGCGCGAGCAGTGTCTCCTCGCTCTTGCGGCCCGCGACATGACGCGCCATTGCGGGCGCGGCGCGCGTGCGGCGCTCCTCGTGCGCACGCTTGAGCGAAAGCTGTTGGGCGAGCAGTTCGTCGAACTTGATGCGCGTCCAGGCGGGGTGCGTGCCGTCGATGAGTTCGTGTTCGTCGGCGTCGATGGGTGGATGGTGCAGCGTCTTCACCGCGCTCATCAACGGCGGCAGATTGAGCGGGTCCATGAACTCGCGCGCGACCGGCTCCGGCAGCAGCTCCGGCAGATGCGCGCGCGACAGCGCGTTGTCGATGGCCTTGCGCAGATACGCCTGGCTCACGCCCGCCGTCGACGGATAGACCGGCGTGAGCGCCTGCGGCAGTGGCGCGTCGCCTTCGACGACCTTCACGGCCGGATGCACCATCTCCATGCCGAAAAACCCGCCCCGCACGTCGCCGCGCACGCGCAGACGCTTGCCCACCGCCATCTGCGTGACCTGCGAGCCGTAGAAGTTCAGAAAGCGCAGATGGAGTTCGTCGCCGTTGTGATCGCGCAGTTTCACGACCAGTTGACGTCGCGGGCGATAGGCGACTTCGTTGTCGAACACCACGCCTTCGGTCTGTTCGACGCCGCCCGGCAGCAACTCGCCGATGGGCGTGAGCGTGGTTTCGTCCTCGTAGCGCATCGGCAGATGCAGCACGAGGTCGATATCGCTTTTCAGGCCGAGCTTGGCCAGGCGGTCAGCGGTTTTGGTGAGCTTGGGTTTGTCGTTCGCTCCCGCTTTTTCTGCGGATTTCGCGGCGGTTTTCTTCGGCGCGGCACGCTTGCGCGGCGCGCTTGCGTCCGGCGTCTCGTCGCGTGCGCCGTCGCGCACCTCGTCGTCGGAGGCGCTCGCGGAATCGGGTTCGGACATCATTCGGCTAACGGACGAGGGCATGAGCAGCTTCGCAAGTACAATATCGGCTTTCCGGTAAGGCTCGGCGCATAGCCACAACCGCCTGCAATCGCAGGCCGCGTCGCTGCGCGTCCCCGCAATCATAGCGTTTCAACGCGCGCGGGCCGACAACGAGGCGCTTTTTGGGGCGCGAGCGCGCGGGTTGGCTCCCGCGCAGCGCGCCTGATTGTCGTCGCGCCTCCCTTACCGCCGCGCGCCGCCAGGTCGGCGCCTCACTGTTTCCGCCTCATTGCTTCATCAGGCCGTATGTTCAAGCTTTCCGATTTCGATTTCGATCTTCCCGAAGCGCTGATCGCGCAAACCGCTCTGCCCGAGCGCAGCGCGAGCCGGCTGCTGGAAGTCGACAACACGGTTCAGCCCGCGCGGCTGACCGACCGCACGTTCGCGGATCTGCCCGGCTGCATCGCGCCGGGCGATCTGCTCGTGTTCAACGATACCAAGGTCCTGAAGGCGCGCTTCTTCGGCCAGAAGGCCAGTGGCGGCAAGATCGAGGTGCTCGTCGAGCGCCTGACGGGCGCGCGCACGGCGCTCGCGCAGATTCGCGCGAGCAAGAGCCCCGGCCCCGGCACGGTGCTGCGTCTGGCCGACGCGTTCGAAGTCACCGTGGGCGAGCGCGTCGACCAGTTCTACACGCTGCATTTCCCCGACGACTGCCTCACGCTGATCGAGCAGTTCGGCCGCCTGCCGTTGCCGCCCTACATCACGCACGACGCCGATGCGAACGACGAAACGCGCTACCAGACCGTGTTCGCGCAGAACCCGGGCGCGGTCGCGGCGCCCACGGCCGGCCTGCACTTCGACGACGCCCTGCTCGCGAAGCTCGACGCGATGGGCGTCGAGCGCGCCACGCTCACGCTGCATGTGGGCGCGGGCACGTTCCAGCCGGTGCGCGTCGAGAACATCGCCGAGCACAAGATGCACAGCGAGTGGTATCAACTGCCGCAGTCTCTGGTCGACAAGATCGCCGCCACGCGTGCACGCGGTGGGCGCGTGATCGCCGTGGGCACGACTTCGATGCGCGCGCTCGAAGCCGCCGCGCGCGACGCCGCGAACGAGAACCGTCCGCTCGCGGCCACCCAGGCGGAAACCGATATTTTCATCACGCCGGGCTATACGTTCCGCGTGGTCGACCGGCTGGTCACGAACTTCCACTTGCCGAAGTCGACGCTGCTGATGCTGGTGTCGGCGTTCGCGGGCATCGAGACGATTCGCGCGGCCTACAAGCATGCGATCGAAGAGCGCTATCGCTTCTTCAGCTACGGCGACGCCATGCTGCTGACGAAAACCGCCGACGCGCTCAAGGCTTAAGCCCCTTACATTTTCAATGCCGCCGCGCGACGCAAATCCGCGCGGCGGCGTTTCACCATCTGCGCCGGACTGTTTTCCGGTAGCACAGGAGTCAATCGCATGACCGACGGTCAGCAAAACAACGCACGCGCCGAACATGGCGCTTATCTCGGCGAGCGCCCGCAAAACGGCCTCAAGTTCGAACTGCTCGGCACCGACGGGCTCGCCCGTCGCGGGCGCGTCACGCTCAATCACGGCGTGGTCGAAACGCCGATCTTCATGCCCGTGGGCACCTACGGCACCGTGAAGGCCACCCAGCCGCGCGAGCTGGAGGAAATGAAGGCGCAGATCATCCTCGGCAACACGTTCCACCTCTGGCTGCGCCCGGGACTGGAGACGATCGAGGCGCACGGCGGCCTGCACCGCTTCATGGGCTGGAACCGGCCGATTCTCACGGATTCGGGCGGCTTCCAGGTGTTCTCGCTCGGCGATCTGCGCAAGATCTCGGAAGACGGCGTGCGCTTCGCCTCGCCCGTGAACGGCGACAAGCTGTTCCTCTCGCCCGAAGTGTCGATGCAGATCCAGAAGGTGCTGAACTCGGACATCGTCATGCAGTTCGACGAATGCACGCCCTATGAGAGCAAGGGCGTCCCGACCACGCACAAGGAAGCCGCCGACTCCATGCGCATGTCGATGCGCTGGGCGCAGCGCTCGATCGACGAATTCAACCGCCTCGGCAATCCGAACGCGCTGTTCGGCATCGTCCAGGGCGGCATGTTCGAGGATCTGCGCGACGAATCGCTCGCCGGTCTGTCGCAGATGCCGTTCCACGGCTATGCGATCGGCGGGTTGTCGGTGGGCGAGCCGAAGGAAGACATGATGCGCGTGCTCGAACACATCGCGCCGAAGCTGCCGGCCGACAAGCCGCACTACCTGATGGGCGTGGGCACGCCGGAAGATCTGGTGGCGGGCGTAGCCGCGGGCGTGGACATGTTCGACTGCGTGATGCCCACACGCAATGCGCGCAACGGCTGGATTTTCACGCGCTTTGGCGACATCAAGATCCGCAACGCCACGCACAAGAACTCGCTGCGCCCGCTCGACGAGCAGTGCGGCTGCTACACCTGCCGCAACTTCACGCGCGGCTATCTGCATCACCTGCACCGCGTGGGCGAAATCCTCGGCGCGCAGCTCAACACCATCCACAATCTGCACTACTACCTGGAGTTGATGAGCGACATCCGCCAGGCGATCGAGACGAAGACCTTCACGGCCTTCCGTCAGCGTTTCGCCGAAAACCGCGCGCGCGGCGTGGATTGAGCGAACAAAGTGTGACGCGCGGGTGCGCGTCGGCAAGCTTTAGAACGTTTCCGATAGCGCCCCGCGCCAAAACCCGCCACACTTTACAATTACCTTTCGCGACGTCGGACCGCCAGACCCAGGGGACCGTCCAGACCTGCGCCGCCCACCCCGCGCAAGCGGGCAAAGCGGCTAACAGCTTGATCGGCAAGCCTATTTGGCGCCATCGTCGCGTTAGTTGCCGGTGGTAGAATAACCGGCTCGCTTTTTGATCGTATCTTTGATCGTACAGATCGTATAAACGGAGAGACCAACGTGTCGTTCATTTCCAATGCCTTCGCCCAAGGCTCCGCAGCTGGCGGCGCAGAATCGAGCCTGATGAGCTTCCTGCCGCTGATTCTGATGTTCGCCGTGCTGTACTTCATCATGATTCGTCCGCAGATGAAGCGCCAGAAGGAACACCGCAACATGCTCGCCGCCATGGCCAAGGGCGACGAAGTCATCATCAGCGGCGGTATCGTCGGCAAGGTCACCAAGGTTAGCGAAGCCTACGTTGGCGTCGAAATCTCCGACAGCACGGAAGTCACCGTGCAGAAGTCGTCGGTCACGACCATCCTGCCGAAGGGCACGATCAAGTCGCTGTAAGCGCGAGACGATCCATCACTTCAGGCCGCATCTAACCATGCAGCCTTGCGCGTCCGGCCCGGCCCCCTGATTGCACCCTGAGGCATCCCGCACAGGAAGGCACCAAGGCCTCGCCGGACGCGTTCGCATCGAGAGATGGCAACTCCCCTCCCCCGTTGGGCCAACCAATGAACCGTTATCCCCTCTGGAAATATGTCGTGATGGTCGTGGCGCTTGCCATCGGCCTCGTGTACACATTGCCCAATTTCTTCGGCGAAGCGCCCGCGGTCCAGGTGTCTAGCGGTAAAGCGACCGTGAAGCTCGACTCCGGCACGCTCGCCCAGGTCGAATCCGCAGTCGCCGCCGCCAACATCAAGGCAGACGACGTCACCTTCGACAACTCGTCGATGAACGCGAATATCCGCGTGCGTGTGGCCGACACCGACACCCAGCTGCGACTCAAGGACGCGCTGAACCACGCGCTGAACGCCGACCCGACCGATCCGCAATACATCGTCGCGCTGAACCTGCAGAGCGCCTCGCCGCGCTGGCTGACGGCACTGCACGCGCTGCCGATGTACCTCGGTCTGGACCTGCGCGGCGGCGTGCACTTCCTGCTCCAGGTGGACATGAATGGCGCGCTCAACAAGAAGCTCGACTCCGACGCTTCGGACGCCCGCTCGCTCCTGCGCGACAAGAACATCCGCGACGGCGGCGTGAACCGCGTCGGCCAGACGGTGGTGATCAATTTCGCCGACCCGGCTGTCGCCGACGCCGCACGCCAGACGCTCTCGGGCACGCGCGGCATCAGCGAACTCGTGTGGGCCACGCAGAACAATCCTGAAGGCGGCGTGCAACTGGTGGGCTCGTTCACGCCGGCGGTCAAGAAAGCCGTGCAGGACGCCGCGCTCAAGCAGAACATCCAGACGCTGCACAACCGCGTGAACGAACTGGGCGTGTCCGAGCCCGTGATCCAGCAGCAAGGCGACGACCGCATCGTGGTCGAACTGCCGGGCGTGCAGGACACCGCGAAGGCCAAGGACATCATCGGCCGCACGGCGACGCTCGAAGCGCGCCTCGCCGACCCGAACGGCCTGCACCCGAGCCCGGGCGACCCGGTGCCGCCGGGCGACGAGCTCTTCACGCAAGGCAACGCCGCACCGGTGCTGCTGCGCAAGCAGGTGATCTTCACCGGCGACCGCATCATCGACGCGTCGGCGGGCTTTGACGAACACCAGCGTCCGTCGGTCAACATCCGTCTCGACTCGGCGGGTGGCCGCGCGGTCGCGCAGGTCTCGCGCGACAACATCGGCAAGCCGATGGCGATGGTGCTGTTCGAGAAGGGCAAGGGCGAAGTGCTGACGGTGGCGACCATCCAGTCGGAACTGGGCGACCGCTTCCAGATCACGGGCCAGCCCACGCCGCAGGCCGCAACCGACCTCGCGCTGCTGCTGCGCGCCGGTTCGCTCGCAGCGCCCATGGACATCATCGAAGAACGCACGGTCGGACCGAGCCTCGGTGCGGACAACATCCGCAAGGGCTTCGACTCGGTGGTATTCGGCTTTGCCGCGATCGCCGTGTTCATGGTCTGCTACTACATGCTGTTCGGCGTGATCTCGATGATCGGTCTCTCGGTCAACCTGCTGCTGCTGGTGGCCGTGCTCTCGCTGATGCAGGCCACGCTGACGCTGCCGGGTATCGCCGCTATCGCGCTCGCGCTCGGTATGGCGATCGACGCGAACGTGCTGATCAACGAGCGCGTGCGTGAAGAACTGCGCAACGGCGCGCCGCCGCAACTGGCGATCCAGAACGGCTACGCGCACGCCTGGGCGACGATTCTCGACTCGAACGTGACCACGCTGATCGCCGGTCTCGCGCTGCTCGCCTTCGGCTCCGGCCCGGTGCGCGGCTTCGCGATCGTGCACTGTATCGGCATCCTGACCTCGATGTTCTCGGCCGTGTTCTTCTCGCGCGGTCTCGTGAACCTCTGGTACGGCGGCAAGAAGAAGCTCAAGTCGCTGGCGGTCGGTCAGGTCTGGCGTCCGGAACCGGAAACGGCAGGCGCGCCCGCGCTGGGCACCGACGATGCGGACACCGATACGGGCCGCGCGCTCGCTGCGAACGCCGTGAAGCGTCAGGCCGCGAAGGCCGGCGCCAAGGGTGCCGCGCGCGCGAAGCCGACGGTGCGCCGCCGGAACGACCCCAACAGCCCCGACAACACCGGTTCGTCCCGCTGATACGGAGACTAGAAAATGGAATTTTTCCGCATCCGCAAGGACATCCCGTTCATGAAGCACGCGTTGATCTTCAACGCGATCTCCTTCATTACGTTTATCGCGGCGGTGTTCTTCCTGTTCCACCGCGGCCTGCACCTGTCGATCGAGTTCACGGGCGGCACGGTCATCGAAGTGCAGTACCCGCAGGCGGTGCCGCTCGAACCCGTGCGTGATTCGCTCACGAAGATCGGTTACGGCGACGCCCAGGTGCAGAACTTCGGCACCTCGCGCGACGTGCTGATCCGCCTGCCGATCAAGAAGGACCTGTCGTCGGCGCAGCAGAGCGACCAGGTGATGAGCACGCTCAAGGCGGCCGAACCCCAGGTTCAGTTGCAGCGCGTGGAGTTCGTCGGCCCGCAGGTCGGCAAGGAACTCGCCACCGACGGGCTGCTCGCGCTGGCCTGCGTGGTGGCCGGCATCATCATCTATCTGTCGTTCCGCTTCGAGTGGAAATACGCCGTGGCCGGCGTGATCGCCAACCTGCACGACGTGGTGATCATTCTCGGCTTCTTCGCGTTCTTCCAGTGGGAGTTCTCGCTCTCCGTGCTCGCCGCGGTGCTGGCAGTGCTCGGCTATTCGGTCAACGAATCCGTGGTTATCTTCGACCGGATTCGCGAGACCTTCCGGCGCGAGCGCAAGATGAGCGTGACGGAAGTCATCAACCACGCGATCACGAGCACGATGTCGCGAACCATCATCACCCACGGCTGTACGGAAATGATGGTGCTGTCGATGTTCTTCTTCGGCGGCCCGACGTTGCACTACTTCGCACTGGCGCTGACCGTGGGTATTCTGTTCGGTATCTACTCGTCGGTGTTCGTGGCGGCTTCCCTCTCGATGTGGCTCGGCGTGAAGCGCGAGGACCTCATCAAGGACAAGAAGGAATCGCACGATCCGAACGACCCGAACGCAGGCGCCCAGGTTTAAACGCGCCTACGAATGAAAAAAGCCGGCTTGCGAGCCGGCTTTTTTTCGTCCTTCAGTTCTGGCAACCGGGCTTACTGCTTGATGCCTTCGGCCTGGATATGCAGCGTCGTCTTCATGCTGAAGCCGTATTTCTTGCCCATGTCCATGCCGAAGTCGTCGCGATCGAACTCGGCTTCGGCCTCCACGCCGCAGACCTCGCGCTTGAGCATCGGGTGCTGCATGCACTTGAACGACTCGATCTCGAGCTTCAGCGGCTTCGTCACGCCATGCAGCGTGAGCGTGCCGATCACCTCCTTCGGCTTGTCGCCATCGAAGACGATCTGCGTGCCCTTGTAGGTGGCTGTCGGATACTTCGTGACGTCGAAGAACTCGTCGCTTTGCAGATGTTTGTCGAGCTGCGCGTTGCCGGTCTGGACCGACGCCGGGTCGATACTCACGTCGACCGTACCCGTCTTCGCGGCACGGTCGAGCGTGACCGTGCCCGTGGTCTTCGTGAACTTGCCGCGCCAGACCGACAAGCCGCCCAGGTGGTCGGCCTCGAAACTCGGGAAGGTATGGCCCGGGTCGAGCTGATAGGTGTCGGCGGCCTGCGCCAGCGACGGAGTGAGCGACACGGCCAACGACACCGCGGCGGCCCCGGCGGTCATTGCGACTCTCAACACGAACTTGTTCAAGTACGCCTCCTTGCTTCGCTACGTGGTAGTGGGTGAAGAAACAGCGGTGACAAACACATCGCGCCGCCTCGCTCGCTAGCGGCGCGCGACGACAACGTGAAACTTGATCAGCACTTGGTCCGCGACCGTCGCGGTGTCCTTCCATTCGCCCGTGCCAATGCCGAACGCCAGTCGATGGATCGGCAGCGTGCCGTCGAAGGTCTGCGTCATACCTTGCTGCGTGAGCACGACGGGCACGGCAACGCGCTCCGTATGCCCCTTAATCGTCAGATTGCCGCTCACGCTGTACTGGTTCGGCCCGGTCGACGCGATCGAGGTCGAGACGAAGGTGGCCTGCGGCCAGGTCTTCGCGTCGAACCATTCGGGACCGCGCACCGAGTCGTTATAGGTCGAATCGCCGAGATCGTAGCTGCCGATGTCCACCGTCAGGCGCGCCGACCCCGCCGCGGGCTTCGCCGGATCGAAGTCGATACGCGCGTCGAACTTCGTGAAGCTGCCCTCCACCGCCACGTTCATTTGCCGCGATATCGCGACGACCGTGCTCTTGTCGGCGTCGAGCTGCGGCCCGGGCTGTCCGCCGGGTTGTCCCCCGGGTTGCGCGCATGCGCTGCCCGCACCCAGCAGCACGACGACCGTCAGCGCGGCCACGACGACACGCGAACCGTTGCGCTCGAAGCGCGCACGCCACCCTGATGCATCCATGTCCATCCCCGAGCCGGACGGTGAAATCCTCCGTTTGGCGCACCTGCCGCCCGCGCGGGTGCTCTGGAGGCGCGGCCGGCAAATCGGCCTCACACCCGCAAAGATAGCCGAACGGCCAGCAATGGGCGCGACTGCAAACATCTGGAGATACGCGCCGCGCGGATTTGCGTCAGCGCAGACTGGCTGCCGGGCTCGATGACGCGGGTGCGGCAAACGTGGCACACTCCACGCCCGTCGAGCAGCACAGGCCGGCAGCCGGGGCGCCCGGGCGGGCGCGCGGCTTGCTGGAACCGCCGCGCCCTGTACCCGACGAAGCAAAAGCGCGCCGCCAGCCGCCTTTGGTAACATGGCCGGCAAGGCTAGCGCCGCTTTGCTCTGCAGACGCGCGCCGCCGCTGCTCGTCCCCGTTCACGTCGATTTACGTCATCTGCCCACATGGCCCAGGACAATTTGATCGCGTGTCACGAATGCGACGCGCTGTACCGCAAGCCCCGCCTGCTCGGACGACAGTCCGCGCGTTGCTCGCGCTGCGGCGGCACGCTCTATCAGAGCAGTTCGGCGCAACTCGACCGCATCTGCGCGATGACCGTCGCTGCGCTCGTCACCTTCATCATCGCCCAGTCGTTTCCTATCATCGAGCTCGACGCCAATGGCATCCATTCGGAGTCGAGCCTGTTCGGCGCGCTCGTGGTGCTGTGGCACGAGGACATGGCGATCGTCGCGGTGATGGTCTTCTGCGCAACCACCCTTTTTCCGCTCACCGAGATGGTGGCGCTGCTCTACGTGCTCTTGCCCATCCGGCGCGGCTTCATTCCGCCAGGCTTCAATCAGGTGCTCCGCGCGATCCAGTTCGTGCGACCCTGGGGCATGCTCGAAGTCTTCATGCTGGGCGTACTCATCACGATCGTGAAGATGGTGAGCCTCGCGCGCGTGATCCCCGAGACGGCGTTGTTCGCATTCGCCGCGCTCACGCTGATGTTCACCGTGGTCGTGACGTTCGACTCGCGCACGCTCTGGGATATCGCCGACGCGCTGCGCGAAGGCGCGCGCCAGGCCCGTCGCCCGGGCCATGGCGGCGCGCCCGGATCGAGCCAACCGCACGGTCCCGATGTCGATCCGGAAGGCTTGCTCGATCCGGGCGTGCCGCCGACGCTGGGAGAACCCGAGATCCGCGATCCGTCCGCGCCGAAGCCGGGCGATCCGGACACGCCGGGCTGGACGCCGCGATGAAGTACTTGCCGAAAACCCCGCGTACCGAGGCATCCCGATGAAATACGTCACCGCCACCGACGCCGGCCTCATTTCCTGCCACGCCTGCGGCCATCTCCAGCCGCGCGCACGCGCGACGGCACGCCAGAGCGCACACCAGCGCTGTGCGCGCTGCGACTCGCCGCTGCATCTGCGCCACCCCGACAGCCTCGCGCGCACCTGGGCGCTGCTGATCGCGGCGGCGCTGCTCTACATCCCGGCGAACCTGCTCCCGGTCATGCACACGGCCTCGCTCGTCGGCGACGAAGACGACACCATCATGAGCGGCGTCGTCTACTTCTGGACCTCCGGCGACGCCCCGCTCGCGGTGATCGTGTTCATCGCCAGTATTCTCGTCCCCATGCTCAAGCTCACCGTCATCGCGCTGCTCTGCATCACCTCGCAGCGCCGCTCGACATGGCGGCCAGTGGAGCGCACCAAGCTCTTCCGGCTGGTCGAATTCATCGGCCGCTGGTCGATGCTGGACATCTTCGTTGTCACGCTGACCGTGGCGCTGGTACGCTTCCAGTCGCTTGCGGTGATTACGGCGGGGCCAGGCGCCATCGCGTTCGGCTCGGTTGTGATCCTGACGATGATGGCCTCGATGCAATTCGACCCGCGCCTCATCTGGGATCCGGTGGACGAAGACAAACAGCAACCCACGCAACACTCTCAGGATCGCCCTCATGAATAGTCCGAAAGGACCGAATCCGCCTTCAGGTGGCGCCAACAGCGGCGGCTCGCTTCCGCCCGACCTGCCCGAACCGGACATCGTCAAGCCCAAACGCTGGCTCCCCTCGCTCGTCTGGATCGTGCCGCTCGTCGCGGCGCTGATCGGCATCGGGCTCGTGGTGAAGTCGGTCGCCATGCGCGGCCCCACCATCACGATCAGCTTCATGACCGCCGAAGGGCTCGAGCCCGGCAAGACCAAGGTCAAGTACAAGGACGTCGATATCGGGTCGGTGCGCGCCATCAAGCTCTCGCCGAACCTCTCGCGCGTGCTCGTGACCGTCGAGCTCACCAAGGACGCCGAAAACTTCGCCAAGAAGGACAGCCGCTTCTGGGTGGTGCGTCCGCGCGTGGGTGCAAGCGGCGTCTCGGGTCTCGGCACGCTGCTCTCGGGCTCGTACATCGGCGCCGACGCCGGCCGCTCGGAAGAAACCGCCAGCGACTTCACCGGGCTGGAAACGCCGCCCGCCGTGACCATCGACGAGAAAGGCCATCGCTACACGCTGCATAGCGAAAACCTCGGCTCCATCGACATCGGCACGCCGATCTTCTATCGCCGCGTCCAGGTGGGCCAGGTGACGGGCTACTCGCTCGACAAGGACGGCACGGGCGTGACCGCGCAGGTATTCGTGAGCGCGCCCTACGACCAGTACGTGGGCACCAACACGCGCTGGTGGCACGCAAGCGGCGTGAACGTGCAGCTCGATTCGAGCGGCATCAAGATCAACACGCAGTCGCTCGCCACCGTCGTGGTGGGCGGCCTCGCCTTCCAGGCGCCGCCCGGCCGTGCGATGGGCCCGCAAGCGCCCGACAACGCCTCCTTCACGCTCGCGACCGACGAAAGCGAAGCGATGCGCGAGCCGGACGGCGCGCCGACACGCGTGGTGATGTACTTCAACCAGTCGCTGCGCGGCCTTTCTGTGGGCGCAACGGTGGACTTCCGCGGCATCGTGCTCGGCCAGGTCACCGACATCGGCATCGAGTACGACCCGAAGGAGCACAACTTCACCATGCCTGTGACGATGGACCTCTATCCGCTGCGACTGTCACGCCGCATTCGGGGCGAGGCGCCGGCGCCGCACACGCCGCAAAGCCAGGAGCTGATCAAGCGCCTCGTCGCACGCGGGCTGCGCGGCCAGTTGCGCACGGGCAACCTGATCACGGGCCAGCTCTATATCGCGCTTGACGTGTTCCCGAAGGCCGGCCCCGCGAAGGTCGATCTCGACCACGATCCGGTGGAACTGCCGACCGTGCCGAACTCGCTCGAGGAACTGCAACAGCAGGTCGCCGACATCACCAAGAAGCTCAATCAGATTCCGTTCGACAAGATCGGCAACAATCTGAACGACTCGCTCAAGAACGCGAACCAGCTGTTCGGCAAGGTCAACGACGAACTGCTGCCGCAGTTGCACGGCACGCTCGACGAAGCGCAGAAGACCTTCAGCGCCGCGCAGTCCACGCTGCAGCAGGATTCGCCGCTGCAGTCGGATGTGCATCAGGCCATGCAGGAACTCACGCGTACGCTGCAATCCCTCAACTCGCTCACGGATTACCTGGAGCGCCATCCCGAATCGCTGCTGCGCGGCAAATCAGGAGACAAGCCATGACGTTTCGCCGGCTCCCCCTGGGGATTCCCGCCGCCTTTGCGCTGCTCGCCTCGGCGCTCGCCCTCGCGGGCTGCGCCTCGCCGGGCAGTCGCTTCTACACGCTGAGCCCGACCGACGACGCGGCACGCACGGCCCCGGCCGCCACCGCGAACAACCCGGCGTGGCTCATCGAGCTCGCGCCGGTGGATGTGCCGCCGCAGGTCGCGAAGGCGCAACTCGTCGTGCAGACCGACGCCACGCAAGTGAAAGTGCTGGAGCAGGAGCGCTGGGCGTCGATGCCCGGCGACGAAATCCGCCGCGCACTCTCGGGCGACCTCACGCAGCAGTTGAACACCATCGACGTCTACGGCTCGCCGCATGCCGAAGGCGTGCCCGTGTATCGCGTGAGCGTGAACGTGCAGCGCTTCGAATCGTGGCCGGGTTCGCATGCGCTCATCGACGCCGTCTGGAGCGTGCGTGCGCTCGACTCGCAAACCGTCCTGACCTGCCGCAACGTGATCAACGAGCCCGTGGGCGAGGGCTATGACGCGCTCGTGGTCGGTCATCGACGTGCTGTGGCCGATCTCTCGCAGGCGATTTCGAGCGGCGTGCGGGCGCTCGCCGCCGCGCCGCAGGTGAGCGCACCGGCAACGACCAAGGGCGGCACGAAGTCCGTCGTGCGGATGAAGCCCGTTAGCAGCGTGACCTGCCCGCAGCTCATGCCTGCTGCTCCTGCTGCCTCGGCAGGCTGACGCTCAAAGCGCTCAGTCGACACGCCCTGGCGTTTCGATCTGAAGTCCGACGCGGCGCGCCATGCGCCGCGTCCCTTTCTCTCTCCTCCTTCTACTCACGCTAGCGCAAGTCCTGGCCCAATTCGAACGGCCCAAAGCGCATGCCCCGCGATAATGGCGGTTTGCCTCACTGCCTGACGCCTCTGTATGTTTCGTTCGATCAAGACGCTCTGGAAAAAATGGCGAGCCTCGCGCAGCGCGGGACAACAGCTCGACGCCCTGCTCGCCAGCGCCGATGCCGACGCACCCTACGCTGAACGCAGCGACTGGCTGATCGAGCTCGCGCACTGGATTCACCGGCGCGGCAAGCTCGACGCCGACGCCGCTCCCGCCGCCTCATCCGCCGCTGCACACGATGCACCGCTGCGCACGCCGCCCGAACATGTGCGCGTGCGCTATCTGTTGCACGTGCTCGACCGCAATCCGACATGGAAAGCGAATGTCGGCGCGATGGTGCGCGAGCTACTGCGCGACAGCGACAGCATCTCGCTGCTCTGCGACGCCGGCATGCCGGTGCACTCGGGCCTGTTCGGCGCCTTGATCGAGCGCGTGCAGGCGCAGTTGATCCCACCGGCGCCGAACCGCCGCGACCTTGCCGCACTGGTCACGCTGATGTTCCCGGCTGCTTACGATCCCGAGTGGATCTCGACCTTGCCCGTCGATCTGCTCGCGCGTTTGCAGGCGCTGATTGCCGAGCCTGTCGCCACGCCTGCGCACGCTGACGCAATCGACGCGGCGCAACCGTCGAGCGCCGATCCCGCGGCGACCCGCCTGCCGGGCGACTTCTCGCTCGACCTGCTCACGGCGTTGCACAACCTGACTTGCCAGATCAGCTCGACGGGCCTCTCGCCGACGGTTCGCAGCCGCCTGTCCAGCGACGACGCGCGCGTCGACATCGAAAAGCTGCCGTTCTTCCGTCTCACGCGCGCGCTGCTCGCGGTGGAGAACGCGCGCGACGCCGGCGAGCCCGCGCGTCTGCTACAGGAAGTGAGCTGGCTGCGCCTGCTGCTCGACGACTGCCGCCGGGCCACCGACGACGTCTTTGCGCACCTCTACCGCCACGGCGTGCGCGTGGACACGGTGTTTCAGGTCGAGCGCATGCGTATGCGCATCGTGCGCGCCGAGCGTCTGCTCGACGCCTGGATGGCCGCCGACGACGCCCCTACCCAGGCGCGTCTCGTCGCCGATCTCGTGCGTGCGAACCAGCGCAGCCAGAGCGTCGCGCACCTCGTGCGCAGCAACTTCGCGCTGCTCTCGCGCAAGGTCGTGGAGCTGTCCGCCGACACGGGCGAGCACTACATCGCACGCGATCGCACCGAATACCTCACGATGCTGCGCATGGCGGCGGGCGGTGGGCTCGTCACGGCGGTGACGGTGTACGTGAAGTTCGGCGTGACGGGCGCGCATCTGCCCTCGATGATCGAAGGACTGTTCGCGGGCATGAACTACGCCGTGAGCTTTCTCGTGATGCACTTCTGCCACTTCTCGCTCGCGACCAAGCAACCTGCGATGACCGCGCCCACGCTCGCACGCGAGCTCGACGGCACCAACGTTGCGGCGGGCCGCGCGCGCTTCGTCTCCTCGGTGGTGGCGCTGATCCGCACCCAGGCCGCCGCCGTACTTGGCAACGTGCTGCTGGTATTTCCGGCCTGCCTCGCGATCCAGCTCGTGTGCGGATGGCTGTTCCACGCCAACCTGATCTCGCCCGCGAAGGCCCACGCGACACTACAGTCGTTTTCGCTGCTCGGCCCGACGCCGTTCTACGCCGCGCTCACCGGCGTGCTGCTGTGGGCCTCGAGCCTCTTCGCCGGATGGGCCGACAACTGGTTCGTACTCCATCGCGTCGAAGATGCGCTTGCCTGGAACCGGCGCTTGCGCATGACGCTGGGCGCCTCGGGTGCGGCGCGTCTCGCACGCTTTTGCCGGGTCAATGCAGCGGGCGTGTGGGGCAATCTCGTGCTCGGCATGATGCTGGGTCTGGTGCCCGCGATCGTCTCGGCGGTGGCGTTCCACTTCGAGGTGCGGCACGTGACGCTTTCGGCGGGCTCGATCGGCGTGGCGCTGGGCGTGCTCGGCACGCGCACGCTCGGCAGCGGCGAACTCTGGTGGGCCGTGGCGGGCGTCGCCAGCATGGCGGTGCTCAACGTGACGGTGAGCTTCGCCCTCGCGCTACAGATGGCGCTGCGCTCGCGCGACCTGGGCCACCGCGACGTGCGCCCGCTCATGCGCGCATTCTGGCGTCGCGTGAGACGGCATCCGATGGATCTGGTCTGGCCGATCCGCCGCGCCCAGTTGCGTGAAGACAACGATTGAGCGGGTGGTTTCCTATGCCGGATGGCCAGCAATGCTGACTTTCTGATGCGGCCCAACTAGCACGCCGGACCTTGATGCGACGCTGAGGCACGCTCGCACTCCATGCATGGACGGAGCGCTCCTCAACCCTTCTGCACTTTGGCATGCGACTCCACCGCGCTTGCCTCGTGTAGTCACATAGGCTACAGTCGCATGATCAAAACCTTTCGGCACAAAGGTCTTGCATCGTTTTTTCTGGACGGCAACAAGGCAGGCATTCAGGCGCAACACGCAGCCAGGCTACGCATTTTGCTCACCGCGCTTGATGAAGCGCGTGGCCCGCAGGACATGAATGCGCCGTCCTGGCGCCTGCATGAGTTGCGCGGCGATCTGCGCGATCGCTGGGCCGTCTGGGTGAACGGCAACTGGCGTCTCACCTTCACGTTCGAAGGCGAGGACGCAATCCTCCTCGATTATCAGGACTACCACTAAAAAGGACAGGCATGAGCAGCAGAATGCACGACCCGGCGCACCCTGGCGAAGTCCTGCGCGAATGGATTCCGCAGGACATGACCGTGACCCAGGCCGCTAATGCGCTCCAGATCAACCGCGTGACGCTGTCGAATCTGCTGAACGGCAAGACCAGTGTGACGGCGAATATCGCGCTGCGCCTGTCCGCGTGGCTCGGCACGTCGGCAGACCTATGGCTCGGCATGCAGAACCAGTGGGATCTCTGGCAGGCCAGCCAGCAGCCTCGGCCGAAGATCAAGCCGCTGGTTCGGGAAGCGCTTTGAGGGCTGTCGGGATCCCCGGCACCACGCCCGCGCGGCCCCCCGCCCCAACCCGCGTACAATAGCGCCTTCCCCCGCAGCGTCACCTCTCTCCTCATGTCTTTCGATTTCTTTGCTCCCTGCCCGCGTGGCCTCGAAGCCGCGCTCGCCGCCGAACTGGCCGAAACCGCACAACGGCGTCTGCCGCCCGGTGCGCTCAAAGTCGGCGCCGAAGTCCCCGGCGGCGTGCATTTCAGCGGCAACTGGGCCGGCGGCATGGCCGCGAACCTGCATTCGCGCATTGCGAGCCGCGTGCTCCTGAAGCTTGCCCAGCGCCCTTACCGCGGCGAGC
Source organism: Paraburkholderia sp. J67 (assembly GCF_905220265.1). Taxonomy (NCBI): domain Bacteria; kingdom Pseudomonadati; phylum Pseudomonadota; class Betaproteobacteria; order Burkholderiales; family Burkholderiaceae; genus Paraburkholderia; species Paraburkholderia sp. J67. The sequence continues at coordinate 85,366 of NZ_CAJMZK010000002.1, read as the reverse complement.
AGGACATCTACGCGCTCGCGCGCGAGCAGCAGTGGGAGAAGTGGTTCACGCCGAACGAGACGATTCGCATCGACATCACCGCGATCAAGTCGCCGCTGCGCAGCCTCGAATTCGCCACGCTGCGCGTGAAAGACGCGATCTGCGACCGCATGCGCGACAAGGCCGGCTCGCGCCCGAGCGTCGACACCGCCTATCCCGATGTGCGCATCTTCGCCTTCCTGACCGCGAACGACTGCACGCTCTATCTCGATACCTCGGGCGAGCCGCTCTTCAAGCGTGGCTGGCGTCTGGACAAGGGCGCGGCGCCGCTGCGCGAGAACCTCGCCGCCGGCATCCTGCGCCTGACGGGCTGGACGCCCGAGCAACCGCTTTACGACCCGATGTGCGGCTCCGGCACCTTCCTGGCGGAAGCCTGCCAGGCCGGGCTCGACATCGCGCCGGGTCTGTCGCGCAGTTTCGGCTTCGAGCGTCTGAAGCAGGCCGATACGGCCGCATGGCGCCACCTGAAGAGCGAAGCCAACACGGCGCGCAACACGTCGATGAGCCGTTTGAAGGACCTGCAGATTTTCGGTAGCGATATTTCGGACGTGATGCTGGAAAAGGCGCGCGCCAATTTCGCGCGCGCGGGCCTCGGCGATGTGCCGCTCAAGCAGCTCGACGCGCGCAACATGACTCCGCCCGCAGAAGGCAACGGCATTCTCGTGGCGAATCCGCCGTACGGCGAACGTATCGAAGTGCGCGGCCGTAACGCGCGCGGCGAGCTACGCGAGCGCGCTCCGCGTGACGACGACGGCTATGACGCACCCGACTCGTTCCGCCGCGTCCACACGGACGCGCCTGATGCCGAGTTCTTCCAGGCGATGGGCGATGCACTGAAGCAGCGCTTTACGGGCTGGCGTGCGTTCTTCCTGACGTCGGATCGCAAACTGCCGGGCCAGCTGCGTCTGCGCGAAGCCGCCAAGACGCCGCTCTTCAACGGCGCGCTCGAATGCCGCCTGTTCCGCTTCGACCTGATCGCGGGCAGCGTGCGCCAGCGTCCCGCCAAGGACGCATCGGGCGAGAGCCAGCCGGGCTAAGCCTCCTGTCGGGCCTTTAACGGGCCTTAACGGGCCTCTAGCAGGGCCGCCGCGCGCGCCTCAGACGCGCGCGGGCCCGACCTGCGCACCGCCCGCTTCGACGGGCAGCGGATAACCTTCGTAGTCCGGAAACAACTTCGGCAGCAGAAACATCGGCAGCGCGTAGCGCGAGAAACAGCGCGACGTCGAAGCCGGATGAATCAGATGCAGGCAGCTCGCCTGCGTATCCTCCGCAGCCAGCACCTTCCCACCCGACTCCACCACGCGCCGGATGAAGCTCTCGTCTTCGCCGAGATTGACGTCGTCATAGCGCGCCGTCTCGAACAGCGACTTGCGATACACGTAGGCGAAGCCATAAAACAGGATGAAATCCGCGCCGATCTGCATCTTCTCGTGGAACGTTACCGTGTTCACCGAGCGCCCACGCAGCTCATAGTGCAGGCCGACGCGCGCATTCAGATCCATGTAGCCGAGAAACTGCGTATGCGGCGCGTACATCCAGAACGTCGACAGCTTCATGAGCGCCGCATCGTTCTCGCGCAGCAGGCGCGTCATGCCTGAGAGGTAGTGGGCGGCGTAGTGATCGTCGTCGTCGAAGTGGGCGATGACGTCCGCACGCGACTGCTCCACCAGAAAGTTGCGTTTTGCCCCAATCGACATCGGTTCCTTCGACCAGTAGTAGCGCACGCGCGCGTCGCTGTGTGCGAGTTGCTGCATGAAGGCGCTGGGCTGCGGACTATCGTCCAGAACCAGCCACTCCCAGTCGATCTGTTGGCGCGCCACACAGCGCGCAATGGCGGGCAGAAACGCCTCGCGGTTCGCGGTGGGCGTGATGATGGAAACGTTTGGAGACATGGGTTCGGAGACAGGTGGCGCGCGCGCCGCGAGTGAGAGGGGAAGCGTCGATTACAACAGACTCACGCATGCGTCTCTCTCGAAAAAGTTCGAAAGCGCGACACGCACCGGGACACGAACACGAAGCCTCACAGCTACTGACAGGACGCTGTCAGCAGGACACCCGCACACTGCCTCTACCCCAAGCCGCACCGCATCGCGTCTGGGACCGGCGCCAAGGCCTCCCGCCAGCCGCCGCCATCGAACGTATCCGCCGTTGCCACCCAAGGAGCGCATCATGTCCACCGAAATGTCCGAACTGTCGCAGGTGTCCCAGGCGTCCGCCGTGTCCCGCGTCATCTCGTGGTTCGAAATCCCCGCACACGATCTCGACCGAGCGGCCCGGTTTTATGAATCCGCTCTCGATACGTCGCTGCAACGCGAAGTGGTCGGCGGCGTGCCGATGGCGATCTTCGGCCACACCGACGCGCAGACCGGCGGCTGCATCGTGTTCAATCCGCAGGACGCCAAGCCCGACCCGAAAGGCGTGCTGGTCTACCTGAACGCGCAGCCCTCGGTCACGGCCGCGCTCGATCGCGTCGAAAAGGCCGGCGGAAAGCGGCAGGGGCCGGCGCTGGAATTGCCGAACAACTACGGCTATATCGGCTTTTTCATCGATACCGAGGGCAATCGGGTCGGGCTGCACGCCGCCAAGCTCGGCTGATGCCGCATTCCAGCGCCACGGGCCGCCACGCGCCGTAGCCGGGCGCGCGGGCGGCGCTATCATCTGCGCTAGCAGCACGCTGACGCCTGCGCCCTCTTCCGACCTTCCTGCGGCTACACCATGACCCGTCGCGCCGACCGCCTGTTCCAGATCGCCGAACTGCTGCGCGGCCGCCGTCTCACAACGGCGCAGCAGCTTGCCGAGTGGCTCGCGGTCTCGCCGCGCACGGTGTATCGCGATGTGCGCGACCTGCAACTTTCGGGTGTGCCGATCGAAGGCGAAGCAGGGATCGGCTATCGCCTTGCGCGCACGGCCAGCCTGCCGCCGCTCACCTTCACCGCCGACGAACTCACCGCGCTGGCCGTAGGCGCGCGCATGGCCGAGTCCTGGGGCGGGGCCGCGCTCGCGGGCGGCGCACGTGGGGCGCTCGCAAAGATCGCCGCCGCCATGCCCGCCGAGAAGCGCGCCGTGCTCGAACGCATCGCCGTATTCGCGCCGTCGTATCACGTCGATCGCGCGTATTCGGAGAAGGTGGACGCGCTGCATCGCGCTGTCGATTCGCGGCTCGTGGTGCGCTTCGCGTATTGCGACCGCATCGGCGCGCACACCGCGCGGCGCGTCTGGCCGCTCGGGCTCGTCTATTGGGGCGCGCAGTGGACGGTCGGCGCATGGTGCGAAATGCGCGAAGGTTTTCGCAATTTCAACATCGCGCGCATGAACGACGTGGAAGTGCTCGAACCGTTTCCCGATGTGAGCGGGCGCAGGCTCGCCGACTATCTGCGCCATGTGAACGCGCCATCGAATTGATATTCCGGGCTACGAACGAAAAAGGCGCGCATCGCTGCGCGCCTTTCTGATTGAGTGAAGCAGTGGGCCGAATCGCTCACTCCACCGTCTTCACCATCTCTTCGATCACCTTCTTCGCGTCGCCGAACACCATCATGGTCTTGTCCATGTAGAAGAGTTCGTTATCGAGGCCCGCATAACCCGCCGCCATCGAACGTTTGTTGACGATGATGGTGCGCGCCTTGTACGCCTCGATGATCGGCATGCCCGCGATCGGCGACTTCGGATCGTTCTTCGCGGCCGGATTCACCACGTCGTTCGCGCCGAGCACCAGCACCACGTCGGTCTGGCCAAACTCGTTGTTGATGTCTTCCATCTCGAAGACCATGTCGTAGGGCACTTCGGCTTCGGCGAGCAGCACGTTCATGTGGCCCGGCATGCGGCCCGCGACCGGATGGATCGCATAACGCACGTCCACGCCCTTTTCGACGAGCTTGTCCGTGAGCTCCTTCAACGCATGCTGCGCGCGTGCGACGGCCAGACCGTAGCCCGGCACGATCACGACCGATTCGGCATTGCCGAGCATGAACGCGGCGTCGTCGGCGGAACCGGACTTCACCGGACGCTGCTCCTGCGCGCCGCCCGTCGCCGCCCCGCCCGCTTCCGCGCCGAAACCGCCCAGCAACACGTTGAAGAACGAGCGGTTCATCGCGTGGCACATGATGTACGAGAGGATCGCACCCGACGAACCCACCAGCGAGCCAGCGATGATCAGCATCGCGTTGTTCAGCGAGAAGCCGATGCCCGCCGCCGCCCACCCCGAATACGAGTTCAGCATCGACACGACCACGGGCATGTCCGCCCCGCCGATCGGGATGATGATGAGCACGCCCAGCGCGAACGCGATCAGCGTCATGATGATGAACGGCAGCCACGATTGCGTGATGAAGAACAGGATGCCGAAGCCGATCATGCCGATCGCGAGCATCAGGTTGATCAGATGCTGGCCTGCGTAGACCACGGGCGCGCCCTGGAACAAGCGGAACTTGTACTTGCCCGAGAGCTTGCCGAAGGCGATCACTGAGCCGCTGAAGGTAATTGCGCCCACGAAGGTGCCGATGAACAACTCGATGCGGTTGCCGTAAGGCAGGAAGCCCGGATACGGCGCATCTTCGGCCACGAGCCCGAACGCAGCAGGCTCCGACACCACCGCATACGCGATGCACACCGCCGCGAGACCGATCAGCGAGTGCATGGCCGCGACGAGTTCGGGCATCTTGGTCATCTCAACGCGCGCGGCCACAAAAGCGCCCAGCCCGCCGCCAACGATCAGCGCCGCGAACAGCAGCGTCAATCCCAGCCCCAGGTTCGAGCCGAACTGTGCGGACTCCTTCACGATCAGCGCAATCGTCGTGAGGATGGCGATGGCCATGCCCACCATCCCGAACAGATTGCCGGCGCGCGCGCTGCGCGGATTCGACAAACCCTTGAGCGCCTGAATGAAACAGACCGACGCCACCAGATAGAGCAGCGTAACGACGTTCATGCTCATTTACGCACCCTCCTTCGCTGCCAGCTTCTTCGGCTCTTTCTTGCGGAACATCTCCAGCATGCGCCGCGTGACGAGGAAGCCGCCGAACACGTTCACGGCCGCCAGCAGCACGGCGAGCGTGCCGAAGAACTTGCCCGCGAAGCCTACGGTCAGGCCGGTGGCCAGCATCGCGCCGACGATCACGATCGCCGAAATCGCATTGGTCACGGCCATGAGCGGCGTATGCAGCGCGGGCGTGACGTTCCAGACCACGTGATAGCCCACGTACACGGCCAGCACGAAGATGATCAGGTTGATGACGGTATGGTTGATCAGTTCCATTGCCGGTCTCCTCTCAGGTCTTGCGCGTGACGGCGCCGTCGCGGGCCAGCAGCGTGGCCGCGACGATATCGTCCGCGAGATCGATGTTAAGCGTGGCTTCCTTCGTGATGATGAGCTTGAGGAAGTCGAGCAGATTGCGCGCGTAGAGTGCGGACGCATCGGCGGCCACCATCGACGCGAGGTTCGTGTAGCCGCAGATTTGCACGCCGTGCTGCGTCACCACCTGGTCGGCGACGGTGAGCGGGCAGTTGCCGCCGCGCCGTCCCGTGGCTGGATCGGCAACGGGGCCGCGTCCAGCCGCGAGGTCGATCACGACGGAGCCCGGCTTCATGGCCTGCACGGTTTCGGCGGGCAGCAAGGTGGGCGCGTCGCGGCCCGGAATCAGCGCCGTCGAGATGACGATGTCGGCCTGGCGCGCGCGCTCGTGAACCAGCGCCGACTGGCGCGCGAGCCACGAAGGCGGCATCGGACGCGCATAGCCGCCCACGCCCACCGCGGCTTCGCGCTCCTCATCGGTTTCATAGGGCACATCGAGGAATTTCGCGCCGAGCGATTCGATCTGCTCTTTGACGGCCGGTCGCACATCGGAGGCTTCGATCACCGCGCCCAGCCGCTTGGCCGAGGCAATTGCCTGCAGGCCCGCCACGCCCGCGCCGAGGATCAGCACGCGCGCGGCTTTCACCGTGCCCGCGGCGGTCATCAGCATCGGCATGAAGCGCGGATAGAGGTTGGCGGCGACCAGCACCGCCTTGTAGCCGGCGATATTGGCCTGCGAGGACAGCACGTCGAGACTCTGCGCGCGCGTCGTGCGCGGCGCGGCTTCGAGCGCGAAGGCGGTCAGCCCCGCTTCGGCAAGCTTTTGCGCGTTGTCCGCATTGAAGGGGTCGAGCATGCCGACCAGCACCGCGCCGCGCTTCATGAACGCGAGTTCGCTGACGCTGGGCGATTGCACCTTGAGCACGAGGTCGGCGCCGAACGCGGCAGCCGCGTCGGCGATCTGCGCGCCGACGGCCGCATAGGCCTCGTCGGGAAAGCTGGCGCCGGTTCCGGCACCGGACTGGATCGTGACCGTGTGACCCTGCGCGACGTACTTCTTGACTGTCTCCGGTGTCGCAGCAACACGGTTTTCGTTCGCCCGGGTTTCCGCGGGCAATCCGATATGCATCGTTGTTTCCTCCTCGGCCTGCTTCTCTTTTTGATCTGGCTCGAATCGAGCGGAGTAAGGCCGACGAGGCTCGCCGGCTTCAATTGCTACGTTCGGGCTACGTTCTGACAACGTCCTGACAGCGGCAATGCAACGGCAAACGACGCACCACTTTAACCGAAAGGTGCGACGGCTTTGAAGCGTCATTTATCCCTTTTTGTGCACTGCACACAACACTTGCGGCCGTCCGACCGGACGGTTGGGAGGCGGCTGGGCCACGGTTAGGGCACGATCCGGCCCCGGGCAGCGTTGCGCGCGTCCCGGTAAAATACCGGCCCATGAACGAAGAAACCTGGGCACCCCACGTCACGGTCGCCGCCGTGATCGAGCGCGACGGGCGTTTTCTCCTCGTCGAGGAGCACACCCCGGCCGGCTTGCGCCTGAACCAGCCCGCCGGGCACCTGGAAGCCGGCGAAACGCTCGTCGAAGCCGCCGTGCGCGAGACGCTCGAAGAAAGCGCCTATGCGTTCACGCCCGAGGCGCTGGTCGGCATGTACATGACGCACTTCGGCAAACCGGGCGAGTCCGGCACGACGTATCTGCGCTTCACGTACTGCGGCAGCGTCGCGGCGCACGCGCAGGATCGCGCGCTCGATCCCGATATCGTCCGCACGCTGTGGATGAGCGCGGACGAGTTGCGCGCCGCGAGCGAGCGCCATCGCACGCCGCTCGTGATGCAGTGCGTGGACGATTACCTCGCGGGCAAGCGCGTGCCGCTCGATTTCGTGCACACGCATGCGGTGGGGCCGAAGGTCACACCAGTGGTCGCCCCCCAGACAGGCAGCAAGGGCTAAGAGAGCCCCAACCAGGCAGCACAAATAAGCAGCACAACCAGGCAGCAAAAGATGAGCAAACGTAGAGTCGTAGTAGGCATGTCGGGCGGCGTGGATTCGTCGGTCACCGCGTGGCTGCTCAAGGAGCAGGGGTTCGACGTCGTCGGTCTCTTCATGAAGAACTGGGAAGACGATGACGACGGCGAGTACTGCTCGACGCGCCAGGACTGGATCGACGTGGTGTCGGTCGCGGATCTGATCGGCATCGACGTCGAAGCGGTGAACTTCGCCGCCGAGTACAAGGACCGCGTGTTCGCGGAATTCCTGCGCGAGTATTCCGCGGGCCGCACGCCAAACCCGGACGTGCTCTGCAACGCCGAGATCAAGTTCAAGGCCTTCCTCGACCATGCGATGTCGCTGGGCGCGGAAACCATCGCCACGGGCCATTACGCGCGCGTGCGCCAGAACGAAGTCAGCGGCCGTTTCGAACTGCTCAAAGCGCTCGACCACACGAAGGATCAGTCGTACTTCCTGCATCGCCTGAACCAGGCGCAGTTGTCGAAGACGATGTTCCCGCTCGGCGAAATCCCGAAGACGAAGGTGCGTGAGATCGCCGAACAGATCGGCTTGCCGAATGCAAAGAAAAAGGATTCGACCGGCATCTGCTTCATCGGCGAGCGCCCGTTCCGCGACTTCCTGAACCGCTATCTGCCGACTAAACCCGGCCCGATGATGACGCCCGACGGCAAGGTCGTGGGCGAGCACATCGGCCTCGCGTTTTATACGTTCGGGCAGCGCAAAGGCATTGGTCTGGGCGGCAGCAAGGACGGCAGCGGCGATCCGTGGTTCGTCGCGGGCAAGAACATCGAGACCAATACGCTCTATGTCGTGCAGGGCCACGATCACCCGTGGCTGCTTGGGCACGAACTGCGCGCAGGCAATGTGAGCTGGGTCGCGGGTGAGCCGCCTGCCGATGGCCATCGCTGCGGCGCAAAAACGCGCTATCGCCAGGCCGACGCAGCCTGCTCGTTCAAGGCAACGCCCGAACACGGCGAAGGCCAGTTCGCGCTGCATTTCCCCGACGCGCAATGGGCCGTCACGCCCGGCCAGTCGGCAGTGCTCTATGACGGCGACGTATGCCTGGGCGGCGGCATCATCGAAGCCGTGACGACGCTCGAACCCCACGTGCCGGCCGTGCCGCCGCCCGTCGTGCCGAAGAAGAAGCGCTCCCCGCGCAAGAAGTCGCCGCAGTTCGCCGCCAACAAGGTCGCGCCGGCAACCGAAAGACAAGCGTAAGCTCGCACGCGCGGCGCGTTCTGCGCCGCGCAAACTCCCCTTCTCTGCTGATTTCTTCGCTGCCCTTGCGCGGCGTCGATCCGTCCCTGCCCGCTTCCCGGCCAGTTTCACAAACTTGCGGCATCATTCGGGCACGCCAGCGCCTTACCCCGCGCGGCGCGTTCGCGCGGCCCTGACCGGAGTGCGCGCGGCAAATCAAGAGAACGAGGAGTCCCCCCATGTTTTCCCGACGTTACCTCGCCATGTGGTGCGCGGTGCTGCTGCTTGCGGCCTGCGTCATTGCAGCGGCATTCCATCATCTGTCGTGGTTCTGCGCCGTCGTGCCTGCGCTCATCGTTGCGCTCGGCATCTACGACATGACCCAGTTGCGCCACGCCATCCTGCGCAATTACCCGCTCTGGGGCCATCTGCGTTTCCTGTTCGAGTTCGTGCGGCCTGAAATCCGCCAGTACTTCGTCGAAGACGACACCGACGAAAAACCCTTCTCGCTCGTACAGCGCAGCGTGGTGTACCAGCGCTCGAAGAACGTCGTCGACAGCCGCCCCTACGGCACCGAGCTCGACGTGAAGGCCGTCGGCCACGAATGGATCAGCCATTCGCTCGCGCCCACCAGGCTCAACGGCAGTGACTTCCGCGTGCTGGTCGGCGCAAGCCGCGCCCAGCCCTACTCGATGTCGATCTTCAACGTCTCGGCGATGAGCTTCGGCGCGCTGTCGGCCAATGCGATCCGCGCGCTCAATCTGGGCGCGAAGAAAGGCGGCTTCGCGCACGACACCGGCGAAGGCTCGATGTCGAAGTATCACCGCGAGCATGGCGGCGACATCATCTGGGAAATCGCCTCGGGTTACTTCGGCTGCCGCAACGACGACGGCACGTTCAGCGCCGAGAAATTCCAGCGTCTCGCCAACGAGCCGCAGGTGAAGATGATCGAGGTGAAGCTCTCGCAAGGCGCGAAGCCGGGCCACGGCGGCATGCTGCTCGCGGCCAAGGTCACGCCGGAGATCGCGGAAACGCGCGGTATTCCGATGGGTCAGGACTGCGTGTCGCCCGCACGCCATTCGGAGTTTTCCACGCCGCGCGGCCTGCTCGAATTCGTCGAGCGCCTGCGCAAGCTGTCGGGCGGCAAGCCCACCGGCTTCAAGCTGTGTATCGGCCATCCGTGGGAGTTCTTCGGCATCGCCAAGGCCATGCTGGAAACCGGCATCCTGCCCGACTTCATCGTGGTCGATGGTGCGGAAGGCGGCACGGGCGCAGCGCCCATCGAGTTCACCGATCACATCGGCACGCCGTTGCAAGAAGGTCTGCTGCTCGTGCACAACACGCTCGTCGGCATTGGCCTGCGCGACAAGGTCAAGATCGGCGCGAGCGGCAAGATCATCACCGCTTTCGATATCGCCAAAACGATGGCGATCGGCGCTGACTGGGTCAACTCGGCGCGCGGCTTCATGTTCGCCGTGGGCTGCATCCAGGCGCAGAAGTGCCATTCGGATCGCTGCCCCACCGGCGTCGCGACGCAAGACCCGGTGCGCCAGCGCGCGCTCGACGTGCCCGACAAGGGCGAACGCGTCTACAACTTCCATCGCAACACACTGCATGCGTTGCAGGAAATCATTCAGGCCGCGGGCCTCGACAGCCCCGCCGATCTGCGCGCGCATCACATCGTGCGCCGCGTTTCCTCGTACGAAGTGAAGCTGATGTCGGAGTTGCTCAAGTATCTGAAGCCGGGCGATCTGCTGGAAGCGCGTTATCGCTATCAGCTTTACGAGAAATGGTGGCCGGTGGCGCGCAGCGATTCGTTTGCGCCTGAAGTCGAGAAAATCGTCTGATGTTTTAATGTTGGTTGCGCGCGCAACTTAAATGAATTGCGCGCGTATTTTTCATCGTCATCGTTTGAATATCGAAGACGAAAAAAAAGCGCGCATTGCTCTGCGCGCTTTTTTTATACCTGCACGGTATTCAGCGTTATGCCTGCGGCACCGTATCCGCGAACGACGCGCGCTGCATGAGCTTCTCGAAGTGCTTCGCGAGATTCGGATGCGGCTCGCGCCAGTCGAGTTGCGGCTGACGGAAGTCGAGATAGCCGAGCGCACAACCCACCGCGATATCGGCGAGCGTGTAGCGGTTGCCCGCACACCACGCGTTGCCCGCGAGGCCCTTGGCCATCGCCTTCAGACCTTCGTGGATCTTGCGGTTCTGCCGCTCGATCCACGCTTCGGAGCGCTGCTCGGGCGTACGTTGCGTGTCTTCCGTGCGGATCAGCACGGCAGCGTCGAGCATGCCGTCGGCGAGCGCTTCCCAGCACCGCACTTCCACGCGCTCGCGTCCGCCTTGCGGAATCAGCTTGCCGACCGGCGAGAGCATGTCCACGTATTCGCAGATCACGCGCGAGTCGAATACGGCTTCGCCATCCTCCATCACGAGACACGGCACCTTGCCGAGCGGGTTGAAATCGTGGATTGCCGTTTCAGCGCCCCACACGTTTTCAAGCACCAGCTTGTATTCGATTTTCTTTTCGGCGAGCATGATCCGCGCCTTGCGGACATACGGGCTGCCGAGCGAACCGATAAGTTTCATCGCACCTGCCTTTTCTGGAATCCGGCCGAAGTATACGTTGGAATTGACATATTCTGACGAGTCGTCCGCTGTATCGCGTGAATTCACGCGGCGGCGCTGTCGGCTCAATGCAACAACAACCTTGTCGCAACCGCCCTTGCGCCCGGCATACGGGGCTTGTCGAAGCGGCGTGCGGCGCCGGGCATCGCGCACAGTCAGGCGCTACAATCGCACGATGGACACGACCCTTACGGAAAGCGCCTCGGCCGCTTCGCGCGCCGCTGCCGATGCGCCGCACGGCCCCGATGGCGGCGCCGCGCTTTATCGCGCGCGACGCGAACGCGTGCTCGCCGCGCTGCGCGCGCAAGGCGGCGGCGTGGCGCTGGTGCCCACGGCGCCCGAAGTCATGCGCAATCGCGACGCCGACTATCCCTATCGGCACGACAGCTATTTCTACTATCTCACCGGCTTCACCGAGCCCGAGGCATTGCTCGTGCTCGACGCGAATGCCGACGAGAATCAGCCGGCCCAGATTCTGTTCTGCCGCGCGAAGAACGTCGAACGCGAAACGTGGGAAGGCTTCCGTTTCGGTCCCGATGGCGCGCGCGAAGCGTTCGGTTTCGACGCCGCGTTTGCCATCGACGATGTCGATACCCAGGTGCCGCGCCTGATCGCCAATCGTCCGGCGCTGCACTATGCACTCGCGGCGTCCGAGCGTTTCGACGCGCAGGTGCGCGGCTGGATCGACACGGTGCGTGCTCAAGGGCGCAGCGGCATCACCGCACCGGCGGCTGCCTGTGACCTTCTGCCGCTGCTCGACGATATGCGCCTCATCAAGGACGCGCATGAGCTGGATACGATGCGCCGCGCCGCGAAAATCTCGGCGCTTGCGCATGTGCGCGCGATGCAGGCGTGCCGCCCCGGCATGCGCGAGTACGAAATCGAGGCCGAGCTGCTCTACACGTTCCGCAAGCACGGCGCGCAAGCGCCCGCCTACGGTTCGATCGTCGCGGCTGGCGCGAACGCGTGCGTGCTGCACTACCCGGCGGGCAACGCCGTGGCGCGCGAGGGCGACCTGATCCTGATCGACGCCGCGTGCGAGCTGAATGGCTACGCATCGGACATCACGCGCACCTTCCCCGCCAGCGGACGTTTCACCCCTGCCCAGCGCGAGATCTACGACATCGTGCTCGCCGCGCAGCAGGCGGCGGTCGATGCCACGCGCGCGGGCGTGAACTTCGAAGCGCCGCACGACGCGGCGGTGCGCGTGCTTGCGCAAGGGCTGCTCGATACGGGCATCCTCGACCGCCAGCGCTACGCCAGCGTGGACGACGTGATCGCCGAGCGCGCCTATGCGCGCTTCTATATGCATCGCACGGGGCATTGGCTCGGCATGGATGTGCACGATGTGGGCGATTACCGCGAGCGCGACGCCCAGGCCGCTGCCGGCACGCACGGTGACGCACCGCCGCCGTGGCGCACGCTGCGCGCGGGCATGACGCTCACGATCGAGCCGGGCCTCTACATCCGCGCCGCCGAAGACGTGCCCGAGCGCTACTGGGACATCGGCATCCGTATCGAAGACGACGCCATCGTCACCGAGACCGGCTGCGAACTCATCACGCGCGGCGTGCCCGTGAACGCCGACGAAATCGAAGCGCTGATGCAGGAAGCGCAGCGCGGCGCATAAGCGCTTTTCGACCACAACAAGCCAACGACCCGAGCCGAACGCAGCAACATGAACGCAGTCAACCCAGCCAGCGAAACCGACCATAAGTCGGGCGCGCCCGCCCCTTTCGACCATGACGTCATCATCGTCGGTGCGGGGCCGGTCGGGCTCGCGCTCGCGGGCTGGCTCGCACGGCGTAGCGCGACGTCGTCGCTGTCGGTCGCGCTGATCGATGCGCGCGAGCCCGAGGATAGCGCGGGCGACCCGCGCGCCATCGCTGTCTCGCAGGGCAGCCGCACGCTGCTGCAGGCACTCGCGTGGCCTCAGGACGCGACTTCGATCGAACGCATCCACGTCTCGCAGCGCGGTCACTTCGGCCGCACGCTGATCGATCGCAACGATTACGATCTGCCCGCGCTGGGCTATGTCGCGCGCTACGGTGCGATCGTGCAGTCGCTTGCGCAGGCCGTGCGCCGCACCGGCGTGCACTGGCTGCATCACACGCATGCCCAGGAACCCGTGGTCGAGCACGACGGCGTGACGCTTCGCATCGAAAGCGCGGGCGTGGCGCGCACGTTGCGCGCGCGCATTCTCGTGAACGCGGAAGGCGGGTTGTATCGCGTGCAGGCTCCGAGCGCCGATACGCAGCAACAAGAACAAAACGAAGCGGAGCGCGGCCCGGCTGAAGCCGCAACGCAGCCGGCACCCGCACAAAAGCGCACACGCGATTACGGCCAGACGGCGCTCGTCGGCGTGGTCAGCGTTTCGGCACCTCAGGCGCATGTCGCGTGGGAGCGCTTCACGGACGAAGGTCCGATCGCGCTGCTGCCGATGGGCGGCCCGCGCGACGCCGATTACGCGCTCGTGTGGTGCTCGGCCCCGGTCGAAGCGGCGCGCCGCGCTGCGCTGTCCGATGCCGACTTCCTCGCCGAACTCGGCGCGGCCTTTGGCGCGCGCATGGGCCGCTTCACGCAGATTCAGGGGCGCGCGGCCTTTCCGCTCGGCCTGAATGCGCTCGATGCGCTGGTGTCCGGCCACGGCCGCATCGCCGCCGTGGGCAACGCGGCACAAACGCTGCATCCGGTGGCGGGTCAGGGGCTGAATCTCGGTCTGCGCGACGCGCACGCACTGGCCGATTCCCTCGCACAACATGGCGCGACGCCGCTCGCGCTCGCCGAATTCGCGGGCCGGCGCGCCGTCGACCGGGGCGTGACGATCGGCGCGACGGATACGCTCGCGCGTCTGTTCACGGTGGATTTCCCCGCGCTCGCGACGCTGCGCGGACTGGCGCTGACGGCGCTCGAATTCGTGCCGCCGGTGAAGGCGGCGCTCGCGAGGCAGATGATGTTCGGGCAGCGGAATTGATAAGGGTCGAAGTCGTTTTACGACACCGAAACTGAGCAGCCCCGCCAAACCACACCAGGGTCCGCGATCCAAGCCCTCCCATCTCGTTAACGCTAAAATACGCGTTTCCCCAATTCGAGTTGCAGCCGCGCCAACGCCTTCGGCTTTCGTCGAAGTCCGCCGGGCGCGCTGCCGCTTTTGTCGCGCATCATGTTCACAATCGGCCGTCACACCCTGCGCAATAACCTGTTCGTCGCCCCTATGGCGGGCGTCACGGACCGGCCTTTCCGCCAGTTGTGCAAGCGTCTGGGCGCGGGTTACGCCGTGTCGGAGATGGTCGCGTCCAACGCGCAGCTCTGGAAAAGCGAAAAGACCATGCGCCGCGCCAATCACGCAGGCGAGGTCGAGCCGATTTCCGTGCAGATCGCGGGCGCCGACCCGGAAATGATGGCCGAAGCGGCGCGGTATAACGTCGCAAACGGCGCGCAGATCATCGACATCAATATGGGCTGCCCGGCCAAAAAGGTCTGCAACGTGGCCGCCGGTTCTGCACTGCTGCAGAACGAGCCGCTCGTTGCGCGCATCGTCGGGGCCGTCGTGAATGCCGTCGGTGTGGGGCCAGATGCCGTGCCCGTCACGCTGAAGATCCGCACCGGCTGGGACCGCGACCACAAGAACGCGCTCACCATCGCGCGCATCGCCGAAGAAAGCGGCATTTCGATGCTGACCGTGCACGGCCGCACGCGCGCGGACCTCTATCACGGCGATGCCGAGTACGAAACGATTGCCGCGGTGAAAGCCGCCGCGCGTATTCCGGTGGTCGCCAACGGCGATATCACGAAGCCGCAGAAGGCCCAGCACGTGCTCGCCGTCACGGGCGCGGACGCCATCATGATCGGCCGCGCGGCGCAGGGGCGTCCGTGGCTGTTCCGCGAAATCGAGCATTACCTCGCTACCGGCGAACTGTTGCCGTCGCCGCGCGTGGATGAGATCCAGATGATCATGAATGAGCATCTGGAGGACCACTACGCGTTTTATGGCGAGTTTACGGGTGTGCGTACTGCACGCAAGCATATCGGCTGGTACACTCGCGGCCTTTGCGGCGCCAACGCGTTCCGGCATCGCATGAACACGCTGGACACCACACGCGAACAACTCGCCGCCGTCAATCAGTTCTTCGACGAGCAGAAGGCCGTTTCCGAGCGCCTCGTCTACGAAGACGATGAGAACGGCGCACAAGGCGAGCGCGAACCTACCGATCGACTGGCAGCATGAGCAAGCACAATATCGAACAATCCGTCCGCGATAGCCTGGGAGTCTATTTCCAGGATCTCGACGGCAGCAATCCGCACGACGTCTATGAAATGGTGATGGCGTGCGTCGAAAAACCGATGCTCGAGGTGGTGCTCGAGCAGGCCGGCGGCAATCAGTCGCTGGCCGCCGAGTACCTCGGCATCAACCGCAATACGCTGCGCAAGAAGCTCCAGCAGCACGGCCTGCTGTAACGGCCGTCGCGGCCCGCCGCACATCTGGACTTCCCGCGCTCCTTCCTCGATCTCCCGGCAACTCTCCCCCATCATGATCAAGCAAGCGCTCATCTCCGTTTCCGACAAGTCAGGCATCGTTGACTTCGCGAAATCGCTGTCGGATCTCGGCGTCAAGATCCTCTCGACCGGCGGCACCGCGAAACTGCTCGCGGACGCGGGCCTCCCCGTTACCGAAGTGGCCGACTACACCGGCTTCCCGGAAATGCTCGATGGGCGCGTGAAGACGCTGCACCCGAAGGTTCACGGCGGCATTCTTGCGCGCCGCGATCTGCCGGAACACATGGCAGCGCTCGAAAAGCACGACATCCCGACGATCGACCTGCTGGTCGTGAACCTCTACCCGTTCGTTCAGACGATCTCGAAGGAAGAGTGCTCGCTGGAAGACGCGATCGAGAACATCGACATCGGCGGCCCGACGATGCTGCGCTCGGCGGCGAAGAACCATCGTGACGTGACGGTCGTGGTCGACCCGACCGACTACGCGAAGGTGCTCGAAGAGATGCGCGCGAACGGCAACAACGTGGGCTACGCGACGAACTTCCGTCTGGCGACCAAGGTGTTCGCGCACACCGCGCAGTACGACGGCGCGATCACGAACTACCTGACGAGCCTGACCGAAGCGCTGGAGCACAAGACGCGCAACGCATTCCCGGCCACGCTGAACCTCGCGTTCGACAAGGTCCAGGACCTGCGTTACGGCGAAAACCCGCACCAGAGCGCTGCGTTCTACCGCGATCTGGCCTCGCCCGCTGGCGCGCTCGCGAACTACAAGCAGATCCAGGGCAAGGAACTCTCGTACAACAACATCGCTGACTCCGATGCAGCGTGGGAATGCGTCAAGACCTTCGACGTGCCGGCCTGCGTGATCGTCAAGCATGCGAACCCGTGCGGCGTGGCAGTTGGCGCCGACGCGCTCGAAGCGTACTCGAAGGCGTTCCAGACCGACCCGACGTCGGCGTTCGGCGGCATCATCGCCTTCAACCGCGAAGTCGACGAAGCCGCGGCACAAGCCGTCTCGAAGCAGTTCGTCGAAGTGCTGATCGCTCCGTCGTTCTCGGCTGCGGCCAAGGCGGTGTTCGCCGCGAAGCAGAACGTGCGTCTGCTCGAAATCGCCTTGGGTGAAGGCCACAACGCATTCGATCTGAAGCGCGTGGGCGGTGGCCTGCTGGTGCAATCGCTCGACTCGAAGAACGTGCAGCCGCACGAACTGCGCGTCGTGACGAAGCGTCACCCGACGCCGAAGGAAATGGACGATCTGCTGTTCGCATGGCGCGTTGCGAAGTTCGTGAAGTCGAACGCCATCGTGTTCTGCGCAGACGGCATGACGATGGGCGTGGGCGCGGGCCAGATGAGCCGTGTGGACTCGGCGCGCATCGCCAGCATCAAGGCGGAAAACGCGGGCCTCAAGCTCGCGGGTTCGGCCGTGGCGTCGGATGCGTTCTTCCCGTTCCGTGACGGTCTGGACGTGGTGGTCAATGCAGGCGCGACCTGCGTGATCCAGCCGGGCGGCTCGATGCGCGACGACGAAGTGATCGCCGCCGCCGACGAGCACAACATCGCCATGGTGATGACGGGCATCCGCCACTTCCGTCACTGATCGGTGCTTAAGCTTTCGAAAAAGCCCGCTGGACGTGCAGTCCAGCGGGCTTTTTCTTTGCGCTCCGGCTGCGCCCCTATTAGACCTCGCTGGCTCGCGACAAACGCACCGTTCGTTGTACCATCCTGGACATACCCCGTTTTCCCCGTATTTCATGAGAATTCTTGGCATCGACCCCGGCTTGCGCGTGACCGGTTTTGGCGTGATCGAGCGTCACGGCCATCAGCTGACGTATGTCGCAAGCGGCGTCATCCGCACCGCCGATGCCGATCTGCCCACGCGCCTGGGCACCATCTTCGAGGGCGTGTCCACGCTGGTGCGTCAGCATGCGCCCGATCAGGCGGCGATCGAAAAGGTCTTCGTCAACGTCAATCCGCAATCGACGCTGCTGCTCGGCCAGGCGCGCGGCGCAGCCATCTGCGGCCTGGTGTCGGGCGGCGTGCCAGTCGCCGAATACACCGCGCTACAGCTCAAGCAGGCCGTGGTGGGTTACGGCCGCGCGACCAAGGAGCAGATGCAGCAGATGGTCGTGCGCCTCCTGTGCCTCACCGGCATGCCCGGCACCGACGCCGCCGACGCGCTCGGCATGGCGATCTGCCACGCGCATAGCGGCGATACGCTCGCGACCCTGGGCGGTCTTGCGCCCGCGCTCGCGAAGAAGGGCGTGCGCGTACGGCGCGGTCGCCTTATCGGGTGATTGGCCAGACGGCCGACTCCTCGCGCTTGACGCGCTCCGCTACACTCTCCGCTTTCTCCTATCACTGAACCCGCCATGATCGGTCGCATTGCCGGCGTATTGCTGGAAAAGAACCCGCCGCACCTGCTCATCGACTGCAACGGCATCGGCTACGAAGTCGATGTGCCGATGAGCACGTTCTACAACCTGCCCGGCAACGGCGAACGCGTCGTCCTGCTCACGCAGATGATTGTGCGCGAGGACGCGCATCTGCTGTTCGGTTTCGCCACGGTGGAAGAACGCGCAACGTTTCGCGAGTTGCTCAAGATCACCGGCATCGGCGCGCGCATGGCGCTGGCCATCCTGTCGGGCATGAGCGTGCACGATCTTTCGCAGGCCATTACGTTGCAGGATTCGGCACGGCTCACGCGCGTGCCCGGCATCGGCAAGAAGACGGCCGAGCGTTTGCTGCTCGAACTCAAGGGCAAGCTCGGCGCGGATCTGGGCGCGATGGCCGCGGCCGCGTCGCCCTCCGATCACGCGAACGACATCCTCAACGCCCTCCTCGCGCTCGGCTATTCCGAGAAGGAAGGCCTCGCCGCGATCAAGAACGTGCCGGCTGGCGCGGGCGTCTCCGATGGCATCAAGGCTGCGCTGAAGGTGCTGTCGAAGGCCTGATTCACGTGCGTCAAGTGCGCGCGTCGCACGCGCGCTTTTGGGCACGCTTGAGGCGCACTTGTGGCGCGTGCAGTGCTTCTGGGCCTTGGCTGGCTGTTAGTTGCACGCTTGGTCACACATTGGCGGCAAGGGCTGCCAGAGGCCAGAAACCCGGCGATCAGCGTGCAAGGCGCGCGGTACAATTGCTGGATGATCGAAACCGACAAACTCGCCGCGAATCGCGCATCGGGCGCTGGCGCCGACCGCGTGATTGCCCCCACGCCCGCCTCGCATGGCGAAGAGGCGTTCGAGCGCGCGCTGCGCCCGCGTCAGCTTGACGAATACGTCGGCCAGGAAAAGGTGCGCGGCCAGCTCGAGATCTTCATCGAAGCCGCCAAACGCCGCTCCGAGCCGCTCGACCACGTGCTGCTGTTCGGGCCGCCGGGTCTCGGCAAGACCACGCTCGCGCACATCATCGCGCGCGAAATGGGGGTCAGCCTGCGTCAGACCTCGGGCCCCGTGCTCGAACGCGCGGGCGACCTCGCCGCGCTGCTCACCAATCTCGAAGCCAACGATGTGCTGTTCATCGACGAAATTCACCGGCTCTCGCCGGTCGTCGAGGAAATCCTGTATCCGGCGCTCGAGGACTATCAGATCGACATCATGATCGGCGAAGGGCCCGCTGCGCGCAGCGTGAAGCTCGATTTGCAGCCGTTCACGCTGGTCGGTGCGACCACGCGCGCGGGCATGCTCACGAACCCGCTGCGCGACCGCTTCGGCATCGTCTCGCGTCTGGAGTTCTATAACGCAGGTGAGCTCTCGCGCATCGTGCAGCGCTCCGCCGCGCTGCTGGGCGCGCAGATCGACCCCCACGGCGCGCTCGAAATCGCCCGCCGTTCGCGCGGCACGCCGCGTATCGCCAACCGCCTGCTGCGCCGCGTGCGCGACTACGCCGAAGTGAAGGCCGACGGCAACATCACCGCCCAGGTAGCCGATGCCGCGCTGCGCATGCTCGACGTCGATCCCGTGGGCTTCGACCTGATGGACCGCAAGCTGCTCGAAGCGATCCTGCACAAGTTCGACGGCGGCCCGGTGGGCGTCGACAATCTCGCCGCCGCGATCGGCGAGGAACGCGACACGATCGAAGACGTGCTGGAGCCGTATCTGATCCAGCAAGGCTTCCTGCAACGCACCCCGCGCGGGCGCGTGGCCACGCAGATGACCTATCGCCACTTCGGCCTGACCGTTCCCGACGACGCCTCGACTGGCGGCGACTGGGATCCGAATCAGGCGTAAGCCGGTCCAGGCCGACACGCGCAGCGCGAGCAAATCGACGATGTCCGATCACGCAGGCCGCCGCCACGACGCTCCCGAGCCCAAGGGGTTCGTCGGCCAGTTCGCGCAGCGCCTGCGCATGGCGCTCGCCGAGAGCGTCACGCATCTCACCACGGGCAGCGGCCCCAAACTCGATTATTCGAATCCGCCCGGCGACCCGGGCCTCTTCGGCCCCGACTCGATCTGCTGGAAAGTGCACGCCGATTTCGCCGGCATGATGGCGGGCGGCATCAGCGCGCTGCTGTTGCAGGCGCTGCATCCGCTTGCACTCGCGGGCGTGTGGGATCACTCGACCTTCCGCGCCGACATCCTCGGCCGCCTGCGCCGCACCGCGACCTTCATCGCGGGCACCACTTACGGCAGCCGCGCCGACGCGCTCAAGCTCATCGAGCGTGTGAAAGCCATCCACGAGGGCGTGACGGGCACGGCGCCCGACGGCCGCCCCTATCGTGCGAGCGATCCCGCGCTGCTCACCTGGGTTCATGTGGCCGAAGTGTCGAGTTTCCTCGGCGCGTATTTGCGCTACGTAAATCCGGCACTGCCGGGCGAGTTGCAGGATCAGTACTACGCCGAGGTCGCGTTGATCGCCCAATTGCTCGGCGCGACCGACGTGCCGCGTTCTCGCGCCGAAATCGCCGCTTATCTAAACGCGATGCAGCCTGAACTGGTCGCCAGCGAGCGCACACGCGAAGTCGTACGCGTGCTGATGGAAGCGCCCGCACCGCGTCCTGCGATGCGCCCCGCTGGCGCGCTGATGCGCCAGGCGGGCATCGACCTGTTACCGCCGTTCGCGCAGGCGATGCTCGGCTTCGACCGCTTCACGCTCGCGCGCCGCACATTGGTCCAGCCGGGCATGCGCGCGGTCGCGCCGGTGCTGCGCTGGGCGCTGGTGAACGGGGTTTCGAAGCGGGCGCGCCGACGCGCGTCGACTCCGCCCACGACCTGACCGGGCTTCTGCACAAGCGATAAAAAAAAGCCAGTCGCTCGCGCGCACTGGCCGTTCCATTTGCAGCGTCCGAGGACGTTACATCTTCACCACGTCGAGCAGCGACTTCTTGCCCGCCTTGTAGTTGTAGAGCGAGATCACGCCATGCTTGAGGTCGCCCTTCGAATCGAACACGGTCTCGCCAATCACACCCTTGTAGTCGGTGCTCGGGATCTCCGCGAGGACCTTCGCGTGGTCGGTCGAGTTCGCGCGCTTCATCGCATCGACGACGATGTACACCGCGTCATAGGTGAACGGCGCATCGAATTCGATCGCATGGCCAAAGCGCTTCTGGTACTTGGCCGAGAACACCGCGCCGCCGTCCATGCGCTCGAGCGCCATGCCAGCCTGCGAGCAGACGATGTTGTCCGACGCCGTGCCCGCGAGCTGCGCGAGGCTTTCCGTACACACTCCGTCGCCTGCCAGCACCTTCGCGCGCAGGCCGAGTTGCTTGGCTTGCTTGGCGAACGGGCCGCCCGTGGCGTCCATGCCGCCGTACATGATCGCGTCGGGGTTTTCGCCCTTGATCTTGGTGAGAATTGCGCGGAAATCGACGGCCTTGTCGTTGGTCGCGTCGTGCGAGACGACCTTCAGGCCGAGCGATTTCGCGGTCTTCTCGAATTCGTTCGCGAGGCCCTGGCCGTAGGCGGTCGAGTCGTCGACCACGGCGACCGTCTTCACGTTCAGCGCCTTCGCCGCATAGTTCGCGAGCGCCGGGCCTTGCTGGGCATCGGTCGCCACGACGCGGTAGGTGGTCTTGAAGTTCTGCTGCGTGTACGACGGATTGGTCGACGAGGGCGAGATCTGCACGATGCCCGCATCGCTATAGATCTTCGAAGCCGGGATCGACGCGCCCGAGTTCAGATGGCCGATCACCGCGACGACCTTATCGTCGACGAGCTTCTGTGCGACCTGGGTGGCCTGGCGCGGGTCGGCGGCATCGTCCTGGGCGTCCAGCACGAGCGTGACCTTCTGGCCGCCGATCGTGAGGCCCTTCGCGTTGATCTCCTCGACAGCAAGACGCGCGCCGTTTTCGTTGTCCTTGCCGAGGTGGGCCGAACCGCCCGTGAGCGGGCCGACATGACCGATCTTGACGACCTGGTCAGCGGATGCATTGGCGCACATCGCACCGAACGCCAACACGGCGGCGCTCACCGGCAACAGCTTGTGAAGCTTGAACGTCATTGAAAATCTCCTGCAATTTGTTCTGGAAACTGCTTTTCATAGGCAACCCAGGCTTCACCGCACCGCCAGCATGGGGTGCGCGCGCGTTCCTCTTCAACACGCGGCCGGCGCCCGCACGCGTCGAGAATCGCTGCGAGGCCCCACCGACGCGGCAAAGCGCAAAGGTCGGACAAATGGTAGCAGGCGCAACTGCTTTACGGTTGGCTGTCGGCGTGCGAACAACGCAGCGTCAAAAAGCGGCGGGAAGGAGACTTGACGCGCGCGCCGGCCCGTCATGCGGGCACGGCGCGCGGGAGTAGAAGAGAGAAAGCGAAGCGGTATGCGACGTGCTATCGCTGAGCGTTCAGCGGCCCGGTTCGGGTGTGCGCTTGAGGCCGTCGTCGGCGCTGGTAGAGGGTAGATGCGAAACATCGCCCCAGGCGACCACGCGCGCTTTCGTGACCGAACTATCGCGCTCGAAATCGACCGTGTTCACGCTCGTGTTGAGCAACGGCCACGCGCGCGGCGCTTCGAGTCCGATGCTGTTCGCAAAGCGATAGATGCAGTCGAGCACGCCGCCGTGCGCCACGCACGCGATGCGCCCTCCGGGATGCTTCGCGAGGATGGGTTCCAGCGCGTGCAGCACGCGATGATAGAGCTCGCGCTGCGACTCGCCCTCGGGCGGCGCGAAACCGGGGTCGCGCGTTTGCCAGTGCGCGTATTCGTCGGGAAAACGCTCGGCGATTTCGTCGCTGTCATGGCCCTGGAACGCACCGTAATTGCGCTCGCGCAAACCTTCGGTGAGCTGGGTCGCAAGGCCAAGCGCCTGCGCGATGGGCTGCGCTGTTTGTTGCGCGCGCAACAGGTCGCTCGACCAGATCGCATCGAGCCGCGCACCCTCGCTCACTTCGCGAGCGATACACGCACCCAGTCGCTGCGCCTGTTCAATGCCGCTCGTCGCAAGCGGAATGTCGATGTGCCCCTGGATGCGCTTGATGCGGTTCCAGTCGGTTTCGCCGTGGCGGATGAAGAGAATTTGCGTCGTCATGGATCACGCTTGCATCAGTTAGGCACTTGCAGCCAGAACGTGACCGGCCCGTCGTTGACGAGCGACACCTGCATGTCGGCGCCGAATTCGCCGGTCTCGACCGTGGGATGCTTCGCGCGTGCGGCAGCGACAAAATAATCGAACAGACGCCGCCCTTCGTCAGGCGGCGCGGCCGGCGTGAAGCTCGGGCGCAGACCGCTGTTAGTATCCGCGGCGAGCGTGAACTGCGACACCAGCAGCAGACCACCCGGCGCGCCATTGCCGTCGATGTTCTGCACCGGCAGGTTCATCTTGCCCGCCGCGTCGCTGAACACCCGATAGCCGAGTAGCTTGGCGAGCAGTTTGTCCGCGTTTGCCTCGGTATCGCCACGCTCCGCGCAGACGAGCGCGAGCAGCCCCTGGCCGATCGCACCCGTCACGCGTTCAGCGTTGCCGTCCTTCACGCGCACGTCGGCGCGCAGCACACGCTGGATCAGCGCGATCATGCGGTGAGCGTGACGCGCGCGAAGCGACGCTTGCCAACCTGCACGATGAACTCGCCCGCTTCGATCTTCAGGCCCTTGTCGGACACGGTGGCGCCGTCGATCTTCACGCCGCCCTGCTCGATGTTGCGCAGCGCTTCGCTGGTCGACGGCACGAGGCCCGCCTGCTTGAGCAACTGGCCGATCGCGAGCGGCGCGCCCGCGAGCGTGACGGCGGGAATATCGTCGGGCACGCCGCCCTTGGCGCGGTGGTTGAAGTCTTCGAGCGCGCGCTCGGCGTCGCCTTGCGAGTGGAAGCGCGCAACGATTTCCTGCGCGAGCAGCACCTTGAAGTCGCGCGGATTGCGGCCCGCTTCGATTTCGCGCTTGAAGCCTTCGATGTCCGCCATCGGACGGAACGAGAGCAGCGTGAAGTAACGCCACATCAGCGTGTCCGAAATGGACATGAGCTTGCCGAACATGTCGTTGGGCTTTTCGCTGATGCCGATGTAGTTGTTCTTCGACTTCGACATCTTCTCGACGCCGTCCAGACCTTCGAGCAGCGGCATCGTCAGAATGCACTGCTGTTCCTGGCCGTACTGCTTTTGCAGTTCGCGGCCGACGAGCAGGTTGAACTTCTGGTCCGTGCCGCCGAGTTCCAGGTCCGAATTGAGCGCGACCGAGTCGTAACCCTGCATCAGCGGGTAGAGGAACTCGTGGATCGAGATGGGCACGCCGCCCTGGAAGCGCTTGGTGAAGTCCTCGCGCTCCAGAATGCGCGCGACCGTGTAGCGCGACGCGAGCTTGATCATGCCGTCGGCGCCGAGCGGCATCGACCATTCGCTGTTGTAGCGAATCTCGGTCTTCTCGCGGTCGAGCACGAGCGCGGCCTGCTCGAAGTAGGTCTTGGCGTTCGATTCGATCTGCTCGCGCGTGAGCGGCGGACGCGTGGCGTTACGGCCCGACGGGTCGCCGATCAGCGAGGTGAAGTCGCCAATCAGGAAGATCACGTTGTGCCCGAGATCCTGCAGCTGACGCATCTTGTTGAGCACGACCGTGTGACCGATGTGGATGTCGGGCGCAGTCGGATCGAGGCCGAGCTTGATGCGCAGCGGCTTGCCGGTGGCGGCGCTACGGGCGAGCTTTTGCTGGAATTCTTCTTCGATCAGCAGTTCGTCGACGCCACGCTTCGTGACGGCGAGCGCGTGACGGACTTCGTCGGTGACCGGAAAGGCGTCTTTGGCGCCGTTGTTGGCGCCACTGTTGGATGCGGAGTCGGTGCTCATGCTTCGATCGGTTCTGTCGTTAAGTCTGGAGTCTAGACCTCGATTTTACGTGATTCGGCACGTTGGGCCGAGGTTTGGGCGAGTTGGGCTCAGGAGTGCACTACGGGTTCGACGGGTTTGACGTGTGGCAGGCCTTTCGAGCGTACCTGCCAGATATCGTAAGCGGCCTGCTGCGCGAGCCAGAGATCGGCGCGGCCGCCGTTTTCGGCGCCGAGCCACTGCTCCAGACGCAGCGCCATTTCCGGCGAAATGCCGGCCCGCCCGTTGAGCACGCGTGAGAGCGCCACGCGCGTGACGCCCAGTTGTGCCGCGGCCTCGGTCACCGTCAGCCCGAGTCCGGGGAGGATGTCTTCGCGCAGCGTCTCGCCCGGATGCGGCGGATTGTGCATGCGGATCGTGTCCTTGAGGGTTTTCGTGTCCTTCATCGTGCTCGCACCTGTTCAGTGGTAGTCGTGGTAATCGACGAGCTCTGCATGCCCGCGCTCGAACGTAAATGTGAGCCGCCAATTACCGCTCACGCTGACCGCGTGATGGCCGCACAGACCGCCATCCAGCGAATGGCAACGCCAGCCCGGTACATTCATGTCTTGCGGCGCCTGCGCCTCGTCAAGCCGCGCCAGTTGACGTTTCAAGCGCGGTACGTGATCGGGCCGCACGCCCGCCTTGTTGCCTGTGAAGAAGAAGTCCCGCAGGCCTTTGTGCTTCCACGACTTGATCATGGTTCCCCAGACAGTGCGAATTGAAGAAGGCACGCAGAGCATCCAGGGTCATGTATAGCGTATAGCCTCACTATACAAATCGACGCTTTTGAGGTCAACCAAAGGCATTTCACCGACTGATCCTGATCAAACGCCGCGTGCCGCCCTGCTCGCGAGCAATGGTCATGAGCGTCCCATTTCACGCGGCGCGCCACAACTAGCCTTTCGGCTTACGCCGAATGGCTATTGCCCCGATAATCACCGTCGGAATCTCTTCCTCGCATTCACGAAAGGAGCACAACGTGGCGCCACGCGACGCACAGAAAGTTGAGAGCGCACACCCGGGCGACGGCGTGTATTTCGGTCTGATGTCCGGTACCAGCATGGACGGTGTCGACGGCGTTGCCGTGCGTTTCGCGCACGGTCAGCGGCCTGTCGTGCTGGCCGAGGCCTTCGTTGGCTTCGCACAAGGCTTGCGCGAAGCGCTCTTCTCGCTGCAACAACCCGGTGAGAACGAGATCGAACGGGCCTGCCTCGCGGGCAATGCGCTCGCGGCGCGCTATGCGGTCTGCTGCCACGAACTGCTGCGCGCAGGCAATCTGTCCGCCGACCAGGTGCGCGCGATAGGTGCGCACGGGCAGACCATCCGCCATCGGCCCGAAAAAGGCTTCACGGTCCAGATCCAGAATCCCGCGCTGCTCGCCGAACTCGCGCACATCGATGTAATCGCCGATTTCCGCAGCCGCGACGTCGCCTCGGGCGGCCAGGGCGCCCCGCTCGTGCCGGCCTTTCACGCGACCTTGTTCGGCTCGCAGGAGGAGACGCGTGTCGTCTGCAATCTGGGCGGCATCAGCAATATCACGGTCCTCAGTTCGACGGGCGCGGTGCGTGGTTTCGACTGCGGCCCAGCCAATGCGCTGCTCGACCTCTGGGCAGAGCGCCATCTGGGCAAGCCCTACGATGAGAATGGCCAGTTCGCAGCAAGCGGCAATCTGCATCAGCCGCTCCTGAACGCACTGCTCGACGAACCGTTTTTCGAACAGCAACCGCCCAAGAGCACGGGGCGCGATCTGTTCAATGCACAGTGGCTCGATGAAAAACTGAAGGGCTTCGAATCGCTCACGCCTGCGGACGTGCAAGCCACGCTCGTCGCACTTACGGCCGTGAGTGTCGCGCGGGAGATCGAGCGTCACGCGGGAGACTGCCGCGCGGTGTACGTGTGCGGCGGCGGCGCGCGCAATCCCACGCTGATGGAAGCGCTGCAGAAGGCGCTGGAGACGGGTGGCGTGGCCGGCGTGCCGGTCATGACGACCGAGGCGCTAGGCGTGCCACCGCAGCAAGTGGAGCCGCTCGCCTTCGCCTGGCTGGCGATGCGCTGCACGGCGCGCGAACCCGGCAATCTGCCCGCTGTCACGGGCGCGGCGGGCGAACGGGTGCTGGGCGCGATTTATCCGCGTTGATTGCGGTCGGCGGACGAAGAAAAAACGGGGCCGAAGCCCCGTTTTTTATGCTGCTTGCCGGTTCGATCAGACCGAGAACGACGAGCCGCAACCGCAGGTGGTCGAGGCGTTCGGGTTCTTGATGACGAACTGCGCGCCGTTCAGATCGTCCTTGTAGTCGATCTCTGCGCCGACGAGGTACTGATAGCTCATCGAGTCGATCAGCAACTGGACGCCGTGCTTGTCCATCACGGTATCGTCTTCGTTGATCGTCTCGTCGAACGTGAATCCGTACTGGAAGCCCGAGCAGCCGCCGCCTTGCACGAACACGCGCAGCTTCAGCTCCGGGTTGCCTTCCTCGTCGATCAGTTGCTTGACCTTGTCAGCCGCTGCGTCGGTAAAAACGAAGGGACCGGGCATTTCAGTCACGGGGGTCTCGGTGACAGCGTTCATTCGAACTCTCCAAATAAGCTTCTAGCCGCTATTGTAGGGCTGTTCCTGAGATCGTGCTTAAGCCCAGGAAATCAAGGGTTTTTCGCCACTTTCCTGATCCACATCTCAAATATGCGGATCCCATACGCGGCGCCTTCCCATAAACGAAAAAACCGCCTGACGCATTCCTGCGCGAGGCGGTTTTTGCAGCAGCCATGCGCCTCCGCGAGGAGCGCATGGACCACAAAGCGTAATACGAGATTAACGCTTCGAGAACTGCTTGCGGCGACGTGCCTTGTGGAAACCGACCTTCTTACGTTCCACTTCACGTGCGTCACGCGTAACGAAGCCAGCCTTCGACAGTTCCGGCTTCAGCGTTGCGTCGTAGTCCATCAGCGCGCGCGTGATGCCGTGGCGAACTGCGCCGGCCTGGCCGGTTTCGCCACCGCCCGTCACGTTCACCTTGATGTCGAACGTCGCGCCGTGGTTCGTGAGTTCCAGCGGTTGACGCACGATCATCAGCGACGTTTCGCGCGAGAAGTAGTCGGCGATGGGCTTACCGTTGACGATGATGTCGCCCTTGCCCGACTTGATGAAGACACGAGCGACTGCGCTCTTGCGGCGGCCCGTACCGTAATTCCAGTTACCGATCATGTGGGCTCCCCTTAGATCTCGAGCGCCTGCGGCTGTTGAGCCGAGTGCGGATGCGTTGCGTCTGCGTAGACCTTGAGCTTCTTGATCATCGCGTAGCCCAGCGGGCCCTTCGGCAGCATGCCCTTAACAGCCTTCTCGAGCGCGCGGCCCGGGAAGCGTTCTTGCATCTTGCCAAACGTCGTTTCGTAGATACCGCCCGGGTAGCCCGAGTGACGGTAGTACTTCTTGTCGGTGGTCTTGTTGCCCGTGACCTTCAGCTTGCCGGCGTTGATGATGATGATGAAATCACCAGTGTCGACGTGCGGGGTGAACTCAGGCTTGTGTTTGCCGCGAAGACGGCGTGCCACTTCGCTGGCGACACGGCCGAGAACCTTATCCGTCGCGTCAATCACGTACCATTCGCGCTGCACTTCATGTGCCTTGGCGGAAAAAGTCTTCATGATCGATCCAAAAAATATCTGTGCCCTGATTCGGTCCTGCTTGTGTGATGACGCTCGTTGGCGCCGGCGCAGGCTCTCCCTGGTCCGGGTTTCCGCACAGTCGCAGTGAGCGATTGCGTGAACAACCCAGTTTTCCCGCGGGCATGGTGCGGGAAACCTTGGATTATAAAGGGAAATTCAGGGGGGCGTCAAAATTTCTGCGAGTGGCACGCGCGGCGGCGTAAAACGCACAGACGAAAAAAAGCCCAAGCGCGTTTGCTCGGGCTTAATCCACTCTTTGGAGGAGGGTGGAGGAGACATGCTGAGGTGTCGTGAAGCACGACAACCAATGAGATGAATTATACGGATCGACCTTGTGCGACGCAAGAGAATTTGCATCGTGAAAGACGAAATCATAATGTGAAATTCAAAAATAAACCAAGACGCACAGAATTTCATATAAAAATCAGGCAGATACACAATCAGCCTCGACAAGCGCCGCGTCGCCTCTAGAGCAAAAGCCCTAATTGCGCGACGAAAACCACCCTTGCGCCCAGACTGTCGCGTCGCAACATTCAAGCGAAGCGTATGGTTCGCATGCGCCATGTCCGCCCGGACATACCAGTAGGACGCGGGCTACAATGCCGGCTGAATCGAGATAATTTGCGCAGGGGCAAACGCATGGAATGCAAAGTGAGCTGGATGGGTCAGGATGGCATGGCATTCGCAGCCGAAACGGGCAGCGGCCATCTCGTCAACATGGACGGCGCCCCGGAAGGCGGCGGCCACAACCTGGCGCCGCGTCCGATGGAAATGGTGCTGCTCGGCACCGGCGGCTGCACGGCCTATGACGTGGTGCTGATCCTGAAGAAGAGCCGTCAGGAAGTGAGCGGCTGCAACGTGACGCTCAAGGCCGAACGCGCCAGCGAAGACCCCAAGGTCTTCACGAAGATCCACTTCCACTTCACCGTGACGGGCAAGAACCTGAACCCGGCGACGGTCGAGCGCGCAATCAACCTGTCGCACGACAAGTACTGCTCGGCGTCGATCATGATCGGCAAGACGGCTGAGATCACGCACACGTTCGAGATCGTCGCGGCGTAAGGCAGCGGCACTCAAGCCAGCGAGAAAAGAAAAAGCCGGCGCGGTTCTTGAAGAACCGCGCCGGCTTTTTACATGAATGAGGCTGCAAAGCAGGCCGATAAGCCGGATTCTGTGCACACGCCGCGTCCGAAGACACGCCGCGCGTGGCAGCCATTCCTCTAGGCGCGCCATTGCTGACGCGCTCAAGCTTCCTACCCGCAGACGGAATGGGGGCCCCATCCTGCATCCCGAAGATGCGCGCCTGCCTACTTGGAATTGCTCCGGGTGGAGGTTACCGTGCCGTCTACGTCACCGCAGACGCGGTGCGCTCTTACCGCACCGTTTCACCCTTACCTGATCCCGACCGAAATCGGGCCATCGGCGGTCTGTTCTCTGTTGCCCTGTTCCGCGTGTCGCCACGGATGGCCGTTAGCCATCACCCTGCCCTGTGGAGTCCGGACTTTCCTCGCCCCCTCGACCGAAATCTCGGGGCCGCGACTGCCTGGCCTGCTTTGCGAGGCGCGATCTTAGCACGCCCGACCGGGTCGCGCCCACGTCGCCCCTCGCTGCCGCAAGCGAAAATGCGCGCCAGAACAGACGTTAGCGATGGCGTCGACCGGGGCGAAACACCGTCGTGTCGTCGTAGAACGCCGGGGCGGCGTTGGCCTGCCACCAGCCCGGAATACCCAGCACCGGCAGTGGCGAGAAACTGCGACCGCTCAGGTCCCCATCGGCTGCGAGCGCTGTGCTCACTGCCTCGTCCAGCCAGGCGTTGCGCTGCGTACGCGGCCACGCGAAGTATTCCTGCGGAACGTCGACTACCCACGCATGCGCCGTACAAGCCGCATAGGGCGCGATCAACTTTTCGAGCAGCGCATGGCCGAATACGCGCACTTCGCAGCGCGCCGTGCCTTGCGTTTGTCCCAACGCGACTTCCCATTGCGAGCGCTTCGCGACAAACAGTTCACGCCAGTCGAAGCCCCGTAGCGCCTGCGTGAGCGCGGGGTCGGCACTCGCGAACAACACCGCGTTTTCATCGAAGAGCGTGAGCGCGTCGCGCACGCCGCCGCGCGTCGGGCCCACGCCCAGCACGTCGATCGCGTCCGCCTGGCGCGCGTTCAGCGTCGCCTTGATCCGCGGGAACGCGAACCAGTGCAGCGCATTGAAGAAGTCGTGGAGGTTATGGCGCGTGGGCACACCGCCCGTTGCGCAGATATGCCCTTCGTAGGACGCGCCCTCGGGCAAATCGTCTTGCGCGATAAAGTGCAGCGGCTGGCCGCGGCCCGTACGATGGCCAGCCTCGCGCGCATCGGCATTCAGTTCTTCCAGATAGCGCGCGTAACCCGCGAGCGCAGCCTGCTGCCAGCGACGCCCGCGCGCTTCGTGCTGGGCGAACCAGGGGTGCGCCCAGTCGATATCGACGAAACTGCCTTCTGGCAGACTCCGGCGCGGCGCCTTCTGCGGCTTCGATGCGCTCGCATCGATCGCTTCGCCCGACGCTACGCCGGGCGTCGACACGCCGGGCGTCGCCACGCTCAAACCAGCTTCCAGCCGATCGTCTCACCGCCACGCAGCGGCACGACAGGCACGTCGCCCGCCAGGATCTCCGCCGGCAGTGTCCAGTCCTCGCGACGCAGCGTGACCGTCTCGGCGCTACGCGGCAGGCCGTAGAAGTCCGCGCCATAGAAGCTCGCGAAACCTTCGAGCTTGTCGAGCGCGCCCGCGTTGTCGAACGCTTCGGCATAAAGCTCGAGTGCGTGCAGCGCCGTGTAGCAGCCCGCGCAACCGCAGGCATGCTCCTTCAGGCCCTTCGCGTGCGGCGCACTGTCGGTGCCGAGGAAGAAGCGCGCATCGCCCGAAGTCGCCGCCTCCACCAGCGCCACGCGGTGCGTCTCGCGCTTGAGAACCGGCAGGCAGTAGTAATGCGGACGGATGCCGCCCTGGAAGATCGCGTTGCGGTTGTACAGCAAGTGATGCGCCGTGATGGTCGCGCCCAGCAGGCCGGGCGCTGCGCTATCGGCGCGGATGTAATCGACGGCGTCCTTGGTCGTGATGTGCTCGAACACCACCTTGAGCGCCGGGAAATCGCGGCGCAGCGGCGTCATCACGCGGTCGATGAAGACCTTCTCGCGATCGAACAGGTCGATGTCGGCGCTCGTGACTTCGCCGTGCACGAGCAAGGGCATGCCCACTTCCTGCATCGCTTCCAGCGCCTTCGCACACTTGCGGATGTCGGTCACACCCGCGTCCGAGTTGGTAGTCGCGCCCGCCGGATACAGCTTCACGCCGTGCACGAAACCGCTCGCCTTCGCGCGGCGGATTTCCTCGGCCGGCGTGTTGTCGGTCAGATACAGCGTCATCAGCGGCTCGAACTTCACGCCGGCCGGCAGCGCCGCGAGGATGCGCTCGCGGTAGGCGGCGGCCATTTCGGTCGTCGTGACCGGCGGCTTGAGGTTCGGCATGATGATCGCGCGGCCGAACTGGCGCGCCGTATGCGGCAGCACGGCGGCGAGCATCTCGCCGTCGCGCACGTGCAGGTGCCAGTCGTCGGGACGGGCGAGCGTGAGAGTCGTGGGGGTGGGAGCGTTCATGGCTAGTCTGATACGTGATGCGCGGTGGGATCGACTTCAAGCAACAGCGGGGACGAACAGCGGGACAATCAGGCGGGCGTCGCGCGCACACGACAGCCGCGTTGCCGCCAGCCCGGCGCGAACGCTTTGCCGGGGCGCTTTCGCGCAGAGCGGGAAAGCATCCGACAAATTTCGTATTGGCGCGCCGCAGCCCGGTGATATGCTTGGAAAATCATCATTGTACCGGGTCACAAGCCCCGCTTCGCCCGTAGTACCACAGCATCAGATACGCGCCATGTGCCAACTTCTCGGAATGAACTGCGCCGCGCCGACGGACGTCACGTTCTCCTTCACAGGATTCGCGGCGCGCGGCGGCGCCACTGACCACCACGCCGACGGCTGGGGCATCGCTTTCTTCGAGGACAAGGCTTGCCGCCTGTTCATCGATAACGAAGCATCGGCCCGCTCGCCCATCGCGGAGATGGTCAAGCGCTACCCGATCAAGTCGCGCAACACCATCGCGCATATCCGCAAGGCCACCCAGGGTAGCTGCTCGCTGGAAAACAGCCATCCGTTCCAGCGCGAACTCTGGGGCCGCCACTGGATCTTCGCGCACAACGGCGATCTGCAGGATTTCAATCCGGTGCTGTCGGACATCTATCAGCCGGTCGGCAACACCGACAGCGAACGCGCGTTCTGCGTGCTGCTGCAAGGTTTGCGCAAGGCGTTTCCGGGTTCGCAGCCGCCGCTCGACGAGTTGTTCGCCACGCTGGAATCGCTCACGCGCGAGATCACGCAGTTCGGCGTGTTCAACTTCCTGATGTCGAACGGACAGGCGCTGTTCGCGCACTGCTCGACCCATCTGCACTATCTGGTGCGCCGCTGGCCGTTCTCGACCGCGCATCTGGTGGACGCCGACGTCTCGATCGACTTCGCGAAGTACACCACGCCCGAAGACCGCGTAGCCGTGATCGCCACGGCCCCGCTCACCGACAACGAAGTCTGGACCCGCTTCGCCCCCGGCGATCTGCTGATGTTCCAGCACGGCGAGGTGATCGCGCAGACCCGCGTGCCGGTGCCGCAAAAGGTGCTCGACAAGCTGAAGAACCCGTCGACGGACGCATCCGCCAGCGCCTCGCGCGTTGCGCCGTGCGCGCAGCCGGGCGAAGTCGATCCGGAAGCCGTCGCAGCCTTGCAGACCTGGGGCGAATAAACGGGGCAAACAATCGCTTCTACTGCTGAAAACAAAAAGCCGCGCAAGCCCGATGGGCTGCGCGGCTTTTTCGTTGCGCGCGCCGCGTTTTGAGAACGGCGGCGCTCGCAACGAGATCAGTGCAGGATCTTCGCGAGGAAATCCTTCGCGCGATCCGACTTCGGATTGGCGAAGAAGTCTTCCTTGCGGTCGTCTTCGACAATGGCGCCCTGGTCCATGAAGATCACGCGGTGCGCGACCTTCTTCGCGAAGCCCATTTCGTGCGTCACGCACATCATGGTCATGCCTTCCTGGGCCAGTTCCACCATCACGTCGAGCACTTCGTTGATCATCTCGGGGTCGAGCGCCGACGTGGGTTCGTCGAACAACATCGCGACCGGGTCCATCGACAGCGCGCGCGCGATCGCCACGCGTTGCTGCTGACCACCCGACAGTTGCCCCGGAAATTTATCGGCGTGCGCGCGCAGGCCCACGCGGTCGAGCAGTTTCAGGCCCTTCTGCGTGGCTTCGTCCTTGCCGCGGCCGAGCACCTTGATCTGCGCGAGCGTGAGATTTTCGGTGATCGACAGATGCGGGAACAGTTCGAAGTGCTGGAACACCATGCCCACCTTCGCGCGCAGCTTCGAAAGATTAGTGCGCTTGTCGCCCACCGACTGGCCGTTCACGAGGATCTCGCCCTGCTGGAACGGCTCGAGTCCGTTGACGGTCTTGATGAGCGTGGACTTGCCCGAGCCCGACGGCCCGCACACCACCACCACTTCACCCTTCTTCACTTCCGTCGTGCAGTCGGTCAGCACCTGGAACTGGCCGTACCACTTCGAAACGTTCTTAATTGAAATCATCTTGCGACCTTTTTCTGAAGTCCTTTCACAAGGCTCGACGCGATCACGCAGATCACGAAATAGCATGCGCCCGCGAACAGTACCATCTCGACCATCGTTCCGTCACGATCGCCAACGTTGGCGGCAGTGCGGAAGAAGTCGGCGAGACTGATCACGTAGACGAGCGACGTATCCTGAAAGAGCACGATGGCCTGCGTGAGCAACAGCGGCACCATCGCGCGAAACGCCTGCGGTAGCACCACGTAGCGCATGGCCTGGCCGTAGCGCATGCCGAGCGCGAACGAGGCGTTCACCTGCCCGCGCGGCACCGCCTGAATCCCCGCGCGAATGATCTCCGAATAATACGCGGCCTCGAACAACGAGAACGCGATCATGGCGGAGGCCAGGCGAATGTCGATGTCGGGCGACAGACCCAGCAGATTCTGCAGCACCTGCGGCACGATCAGGAAGAACCACAGCAGGACCATCACGAGCGGGATCGAGCGGAATACCGTCACGTAGCCCTTCGAGAACCATTCGAGCGGCTTCACGCCCGACAGCCGCATGAGCGCGAGCAGCGTGCCCCACAGAATCCCCACGACGATCGCGCAGGCCGTGATCTTGAAGGTGACGATGGCGCCGGTCCACAAAGTAGGCAGCGCGCCCGGAATACCGCTCCAGTCGAAATGATGCATCACTTGCCTCCGATATAGCCGGGCAACCGGGACTTCGCTTCGACCCAGCGCATCAACGTCATGACGATCAGATTGATCAGCACGTAGGCGAGCGTGACCGCAATGAACGACTCATAGGTTTGCGCCGTGTAGTCAACGAGCTGGCGCGCCTGCGCGGACAGATCGAGCAGGCCGATGGTGGACGCCACCGCCGAGTTCTTGAAGATATTCAGGAATTCGGACGTGAGCGGCGGCACGATGATGCGATACGCCACCGGCAGGAGTACGTAGCGATACGTCTGCCACTGCGTGAAGCCCATCGCGAGACCGGCGGCGCGCTGACCGCGCGGCAGCGCATTGATGCCCGAGCGCACCTGCTCGCACACGCGCGCGGCAGTGAAGAGGCCCAGACAGATCACCGATGCCGAAAAGAACTGCACACCTGGCGGCAACTGCTTGAACGCATTGCCAAGCGACGGCGGCACGAGCTCCGGCAGTACGAAGTACCAGATGAAGAACTGCGCAATGAGCGGGATATTGCGAAAGATCGCCACGTAGACCGTGCCGACGCCCGCGAGAAAACGATTCGGCACAGTGCGCAGCACGCCGAAGAACGAACCGACGATGAGCGCGATCACCCACGCGCACAGCGACACCGATACCGTCACCCAAAGGCCCGAAATGAGCCAGCCGAGATAGGTGGTGGGTTCGCCCGTCGAGACCGGGCTGAGCAGAATGCCCCAGTTCCAGTGATAGGACATGAAGAGACTCCAACAAAAAGAACGGAAGAAGCCTGGCTTCTTCCGTTCTGTTTTACACGCTGTTCAGGCGAGAGCCGGAATCAGTCGATAGCCTTGTCGTTCGGGCTCTTGTAGAGCGCCTTCATGTCGTCGCTTTCCGGGAAGTTCAGGTTGAGACCCTTCGGCGGAATCGGCGATTCGAACCACTTCTTGTAGATCGCGTCGGCTTCGCCCGAGGTCTCGACCTTGGCGATGGCGTCGTCGGCGACCTTCTTGAACTCGGGGTCGTTCTTGCGCAGCATGCAGCCGTACGCTTCACGTGATTGCGCCGTGCCCACGATCACGAAATCGCCCGGATTGTTCGACTTCGCGCGCTCGCCCGCGAGCAGCGCATCGTCCATCATGAACGCCACCGCGCGGCCCGTGGAGAGCGTCATGAACGACTCGCCGTGGTCCTTCGCGCTGATGATGTTCATGCCCATGTTCTTGTCCTGGTTCATCTTGCGCAGCAGACGTTCCGAGGTGGTGCCCGCCGTCGTCACGACGGTCTTGCCCTTGAGGTCGGCGAAATCCTTGATGCCCGAATCCTTCTTCGTCATGAGGCGCGTGCCGATCACGAAGATCGTGTTCGTGAAGGCGGCCTGTTGCTGACGCTCGGCGTTGTTGGTCGTCGAGCCGCATTCGATGTCGATCGTGCCGTTCTGCACGAGCGGAATGCGGTTTTGCGACGTGATCGGGACCATCTTGACCTTCAGGTTAGGCATATTCAGCTTTTGCTTCACCCCTTCGACGATCTTCATCGCAAAGTCTTGCGAGTAGCCGATCACATTCTGCTTGTCGTCGTAGTACGAAAACGGAATCGACGACTCGCGGTGGCCCAGCGAAATGACGCCCGTGTCCTTGATTTTTTTCAGCGTCCCGGAGTCCTGCGCGTGTGCACCGGCGGCGACCAGACCGAGGGTGGCGAGAACAAGCGCGGCCTTTTTGATTTTCATCTGTGATCTCCTTCTTGGCATGGATCGAGGGCAGTGTAGCAAAGTAATTTTATTGAAAGAATAAAGGCGGACCCTGGCGTTGTTTGCGCGCACGGCAAGCTTGCACGGCGCATCGCGGAGCGCACTTACTTATTCATTTTCATACGTTTTTTCAAGGCCCAAATGCAAAAACGGGCGGTCCCTTGTGGGGACCGCCCGTCTGTCATCAGCACTTAACCGATGACGCAATTTTTACCGCTTCTCTACCGCTCCCGCGCAAGCATCTTGCATGCCGCGCGCCGCGCTTCGATCAGCGCGATCAGGGGTACAGACCGCGCATTTCGCGCGCCATCAGGATGCGCTTACATGCCACGATGAACGCCGCAGTACGCATCGAGACACCTTGCTCGCTCGACACTTGCCAGACCGCCGTGAACGCTTCGCGCATCACGCGCTCGAGACGCTCGTTGATTTCGCCTTCGGTCCAGAAGAAGCTCGAGAAGTCCTGCACCCACTCGAAGTACGAAACGGTCACACCACCCGCGTTCGCCACCACGTCCGGAATCACGAGGATGCCCTTGTCGTGGAGGATGTCGTCGGCGGCCGTCGTGGTCGGGCCGTTTGCGCCTTCGACGATGATCTTCGTGCGGATCTTGCCCGCGTTCTTTTCCGTAATCTGGTTTTCCAGCGCAGCCGGAATCAGGATGTCGGTTTCGATCGTCCAGAATTCGTCGTTGCTCAGCATGTCGGCGCCGGCGAAGCCTGCCACGCCCCCCGTCTTCGCAACGTGTTCGAGCAGTGCGTCAGCGTCGATACCGGTCGACTTGTAGAGCGAACCCGTGTGGTCCTGCACCGCGACCAGCTTCGAGCCTGCTTCCTGGAACAGACGCGCAGCGATGCCGCCGACGTTACCGAAGCCCTGCACGGCGATGCGTGCGCCTTCGATCGACATACCCTTGCGGCGCGCCGCTTCGCAACCGACGACGAACACGCCGCGGCCCGTGGCTTCGCGACGGCCGAGCGAGCCGCCCAGCGAGATCGGCTTGCCGGTCACGACGCCAGTGGACGTCTGGCCCTGGTTCATGGAGTAGGTATCCATCATCCACGCCATGATCTGCTCGTTCGTGTTGACGTCCGGAGCAGGAATATCGGTGTTCGGTCCGATGATGATGCCGATTTCGCTGGTGTAGCGGCGCGTCAGGCGCTCGAGTTCACCACGCGAGAGCGTGCGCGGATCGACGCGGATACCGCCCTTAGCGCCGCCGTACGGCACGTTCACGGCAGCGTTCTTCACCGACATCCATGCGGACAGCGCCATCACTTCGGACAGCGTAACGTCCTGGTGATAACGCACGCCGCCCTTGCCGGGACCGCGCGACACGTTGTGCTGCACGCGATAGCCTTCGAAGTGCGCGACGGTGCCGTTATCGAGTTCGATCGGGCAGTCCACGATCAGGATGCGCTTCGGACGCTTGAGGGTTTCGAGCCAGCGCGACAGCGAGCCGAGGTACGGCGCGACGCGGTCAACCTGGCGAAGGTAGTTGCCCCACGGGCCGAGCGCGTCGGCGTGAAGGTAGGAAGGAACCGAAGACACTGCAGACTGCGATTGGGAAGACATGAACGCTCCAAGCGATCGAACAAGTGGTGCAATTGTCAGAAAACGCCCACACGAAGGCCAATGCCGTTTGATCATCACGTTATGCATTTGGTGCATAACGTGAAGAAAATCGAAAAAGCGTGTCGCGTTCAGTCTTGCGAGTTGCCTTATGTTGCGGGCGTAGACGGGCATGAAGCCGTCTGTTCGTTCGCACGGCAACCATTGTTACGACGCACGCAAAACAGCAATGCGCAATCGGCACGGCTGCTCGCGCAACCCTGCTTCGTGTTCGTCGATCGGTCTGGTTATGGGGCGTTCGAACGCGAGCCGCCCTACCTGCGTGCGATTTCCTCGCTCACCGCATCCCACAGCGCGCGCACGAGCGCCTCGCGGGCATCGTCGCCCTGGGCGGCGAGTTTGTCGCGATAGAGGCGAATCTCCATATCGAGCGTGAACTGGCCCTCTGGCGCGCCGCGCGTGCCGCGGTCGAGCCGGATCAGCTTGCCCTGGGCGACAGCCTCCTCCACCGCGCTGTGCGGCAGGAAGGCGATGCCATGCCCGGTTTGCGTCATCGCCTTGAGGCCTTCAGCCATGTCGGTTTCGTAGACGCGGTCCAGATAGAGCCGCGTCGGCGCATTCGCGACGATCACCTCGGTCATCCGGCCGAGGTACGCGTTCGGCGTGTACGAGAGGTAAGGCGTGGGCGCGTCGGGCGTGCCGGGCAAGGTGTAGCGCGCGCGGCCCGCGCGCTGCGGCGCCGAATACGGGCTGATCGATTCGATGCCGAGCGTGAGCGTGTCGTAGCGCGCCGGATCGAGCGTCACCGGATGGCTCGGGTGGTGATAGCCCATCACCAGATCGCAACCGCCTTCGACTAGCGACAGCACGGCGTCATGCACATTGAGCGCGCGCAGGCGCGTGTGGATGCGGCCGAGTTTCGCTTCGATGCGCTGAAGCCAGCGCGGAAAGTAGGTCAGCGAGAGCGTGTGCGGCACCGCGAACTCGATGGTGGCCTCAGGCGTGGCCGTGTGGCCGCGCAGCAGCGTGCGCGCCTCGTGGAACTGCGAGAGCATCGCGAGCGCCTGCTCGTAGAACACCTGCCCCGCCGATGTCAGCCGGGTGGGATAAACCGAACGATCGATCAATTCCGTGCCGAGCCAGGCTTCGAGCGCCTGGATACGGCGCGAGAAGGCCGGCTGTGTGACGTGGCGCAGCTCGGCGGAGCGGCTGAAACTATGCGTTTCCGCGAGCGAAACGAAGTCTTCGAGCCATTTGAGTTCCATGCGGGACGAGGGAATGGATGAGAAGTCCGCATTCTAGGCCCGCGCGCGCCCGCCTGGCGCAGGTGCAGTGGATTTCTGGCGACCAGCGTGTTTCCGGGCACATTGCGGCGCTTGCCCTTGCCCGGGCGTCTGCCCTATCTGGCCGGCTCGCTCAAGGCCTGCTGCAACGCCGCCAGCACGCCGCTCCAGTCGCCGAGCGTGGTCTGCCGGAACACCCGCGCCGATGGATACCAGACCGAATCGTCGCGCTCCATCCCCCAGCGCCAGTCGGGCTGCGCCGCGAGCAGCACCCAGACCGGCTTGCCCAGCGCCCCCGCCAGATGCGCGACCGAGGTATCGACGGTAATGACGAGGTCGAGATTCTCGATCAGCGCGGCCGTGCAGGCGAAATCGTGCAGTTCCTCGCCGATCGCGTGCAGGGGCCAGCGGCCCGCCACATCGGCCAGTTGCGCGGCGCCCGGTCCCTTCTGGATCGCGAACCAGGCATTGCCGCCGAGTACGGCGAGCGGCTGCAAGGTCGTGAGCGGCACCGAGCGAAACGCGTCGAAGTGATGGCGCGGATTGCCTGCCCACACAAGGCCGATGCGACGCTTCGTACTCGCATCCCCGACAGCGTCGCCGCCCGCCAGCGAAACCAGGCGCTTGCGCCATTTCGCCGTCTGCGCCGGATCCGCCTTCATGTAGGGCGTGGCGGCGTAGATTGGCTGACCCGGAAATTTCAGCGGCAGGCTCATCACGTCGCACCAAAAGTCGTAATCGGCGGCGATGGCTTCGTCGTCCGGCGCGGCGTCGAACACGCGCGTGACGCCCGGCACCGTCGCGGCCAGCGACGCCAGTTCCGGCGCGACCCAGGCGTCGACTCGCGCGCCCATCGCCGCCATCGGCCCAGCGTAACGCACGAACTGGATCTGGTCGCCCACACCCTGCTCGCGTGCGATCAACAAGCGCTTGCCGGCCAGCGGCTCGCCTTGCCATTCGGCGCAGGGCAGCTTGCGATAATTGGGCTTGCCGAACGAGGTGGTCTTGCGGTTTTCGAACAACGGCCAGCCCTCGTCGTACTCACCACGCCGCAACAGCAACATGCCGAGCTGGAATTGCGATTCGGGCAAGCCGGGGTTAAGTGCCAGCGCCTCGCGATAGTGGTGTTCAGCTTCGTCGTAGCGGGCGAGCGCCGTATAGGCGAACGCGAGATTGTTCACCGCGCCCGCAGCGTCGGGCTTGAGCGAGGCGGCACGCTGATAGTGCGGAATCGCCTCCTCGTAGCGGTGCATGGCGTCGTAGACATAGCCCAGCTCGAAAT
This sequence comes from Paraburkholderia sp. J67, assembly GCF_905220265.1. Lineage (NCBI taxonomy): Bacteria > Pseudomonadati > Pseudomonadota > Betaproteobacteria > Burkholderiales > Burkholderiaceae > Paraburkholderia > Paraburkholderia sp. J67. The sequence continues at coordinate 44,581 of NZ_CAJMZK010000002.1, read as the reverse complement.
GCGCACTCGCGTTATTCGGTTCGCGCGCCACCACCGGCTCGAAGCAAGCCGCAGCCTGCGCGTGCTCGCGCGCGGCGCGCAGCAACCTGCCGAGATGCATGAGCGTCGGTGTGTCGTTGGCGCCGAGAGCGCGCGCCTCGCGAAATTGCGCCATAGCCTCCTCGGCGCGGCCCACGCTTTCAAGCACGCGCCCCAGATTGAACGCGAATTGCCCAGACTGCGGCTCCAAAACGCGCGCGCGGCGGTAGTGCTGTTCCGCCCCAGCGAAATCGGCCAGCTCCATCAGCGCGTTGGCCAGATTGTTGTGCGCGTTCGCGAAATCGGGGGCCTGCTCAATCGCCTTGCGCTGAAACGCAGCCGCGCCAGCGTGATCGCTCAGGCGTGCAGCCGCGACACCGCGGTTGCTCAGACATTCGGCGTCGCGCGGCGCGAGCGCGAGCGCGCGGTCCATGAGCGCCGCCGCGCCGGCAAAGTCGCCGCGGCTCATGGCGAGCACGCCCAGATAGTGCAACGCCGCAGCACAGCCGGGGTCGCGTGCGAGCGCGCGTTCGTAACATGCCTGCGCGGCATCGAGCTGCCCCGCGCGATGCTCGGCAAGCCCCGCCTCGACAAGCATGGCGGGCGCAGTGGAGACGGATTCCTGGTTCATGGAGACGTAGAGAAGAAGCAGCGCATGCTGCCGACCTCGCTAAGGTAGCGCCGTCTCAAATGCCGCGTCCGTCGGAGGAATTCGAAAATCGCCTTGCCGGAGCCCGGCGCGTGCGCGAGAGCGCCCCCCCGGATTGCCGCCCGGCCCCTGACAGCGTGGTGATAAAATACCAGGCTCCCCCCGGTTCCTTTCTGATCGTAACGTCAGCCGTTACGTCCCCATCATGTCCGACACTCGTCCCGATACCCTCTTCGCGCTCAACGCGCTCTCCCCGCTCGATGGCCGCTACGCCTCGAAAACCGAAGCCCTGCGTGAGTGGCTCTCGGAAGCCGCCTTCATGCGCAACCGCGTGACCGTGGAAATCCATTGGCTGATCGCGCTCTCGCAAGCCGGCTTCGCGGAAGTGCCGCGCTTCTCGGAAGCGTCGGAGCAGTTCCTGCTCAAGCTCGCCGAGAACTTCACGGCGCACGACGCCGCGCGCATCAAGGACATCGAGCGCGTGACGAATCACGACGTGAAGGCCGTCGAGTACTGGCTCAAGGAATCGGTGAAGGGCCAGCCGGAGCTGGAGCGCGCAAGCGAATTCATCCACTTCGCCTGCACGTCGGAAGACATCAACAACACGTCGCATGGCCTGATGATCGCCGGCGCGCGCGAGCACGTGATCGTGCCGGCGCTGCGCTCGGTGTATGAGCGTCTCGTGAAGCTCGCGCACACGCACGCCGAACAGCCGATGCTCTCGCGCACGCACGGCCAGCCCGCCAGCCCGACCACGCTCGGCAAGGAAATCGCCAACGTCGCCGCGCGTCTCGCGCGCGCGATCCAGCGTATCGAGAAGGTCGAACTGCTCGGCAAGATGAACGGCGCGGTCGGCAACTTCAACGCGCATCTGTCGGCCTATCCGGAATTCGACTGGGAAGCGTTCTCGAAGGAAGTCGTCGAGCAGCGCCTCAAGCTCGTGTTCAATCCGTACACGATCCAGATCGAGCCGCACGACTACATGGCAGAACTGTTCGACGCCATCGCGCGCGCGAACACGATCCTGCTCGACCTCGATCGCGACGTGTGGGGCTACATCTCGCTCGGCTACTTCAAGCAGAAGACCAAGGCCGGCGAAATCGGCTCGTCGACCATGCCGCACAAGGTCAACCCGATCGACTTCGAAAACTCGGAAGGCAACCTCGGCCTCGCGAACGCCACGCTGCGCCACCTCGCCGACAAGCTGCCGGTCTCGCGCTGGCAGCGCGACCTCACCGACTCGACGGTGCTGCGCAATATCGGCGTTGCGCTCGGCTACTCGCTGCTCTCGTACGACGCGCTGATCCGCGGTCTGGACAAGCTCGAAGTGAATCCGCAGCGTCTGGACGAAGACCTCGACGCTACGTGGGAAGTGCTGGCCGAACCGGTGCAGACCGTCATGCGCCGCTACGGCATCGAAAACCCGTACGAGCAACTGAAGGAACTCACGCGCGGCAAGGGCATCACGCGCGAAGCGCTGCAGACCTTCGTCACGGGCCTCGCGATTCCCGAAGACGCGAAGCAGCGTCTGCTCGAGATGACGCCTGCGTCGTACGTCGGCAAGGCGATCGAACTGGCCAAGCGCATCGCGTAAGCGGTGCCGTCCCTGGCGCGCCGCCGAAAAGGCGCGCCACGGTCTGAAAGCAAAAAGCCCCGGTTTCATCCGGGGCTTTTTTATGCCTGGCGATACGATCGGGCGATCAGCCTGCGCGACGCGTTTCCAGTTGGCGCAGGACGTCGTCGACGATCTGCTCGGGCGTGAGTTCGATGCTCACCACGATCGCTTCGTCTGCGCCCGGCTCTTCGAGCGTGTCAAGCTGGCTTTGCAGCAGCGACGGATCGAAGAAGTGGCCCGTGCGGGTTGCGAGACGATCGTGCAACACCTCGAACGACCCTTTCAGATAGACGAAGCACACATCATGGTCGCCGCCGCGCAGGATATCGCGGTACGAACGCTTGAGCGACGAGCACGTGAACACGGCCGTTTCATCCGCGCGCTGCTTTTGCTCGATGGCCTCGCGGATCGTGCGCAGCCAGGGCCAGCGGTCATCGTCGGTGAGCGGAATGCCGTCGTGCATCTTCTTCTTGTTGGCTTCGCTGTGGAAAGCGTCGCCGTCGGTGAAATCGCACTTCAGGCGCTCCGCCAGCATCTCGCCGATACGCGTCTTGCCGGCGCCCGAGACGCCCATTGCAATCAGAATCATGTACAGCTCCTTCAACCGGCGGCGTGCAGCATAAGCTGCTCTGCCGCCTAAAACACAATTACCCGTTACACCACTGCCGAAAGCGCGAACGTCAGCCCGAGGCCCAGCAGCGAAATGATGGTCTCCAGCAGCGACCAGGTCTTGAACGTCTGACCCACGGTCATGCCGAAATATTCCTTGATCAGCCAGAATCCGCCGTCGTTGACGTGCGAGAAGATCAGCGAGCCCGAGCCCGTGGCCAGCACGAGCAATTCCGGCTGCACGGTCACACCCGCCGCCTGGGCGATCGGCGCGACGATGCCGCAGGCCGTGGTCATCGCCACCGTCGCCGAACCCGTCGCGAGACGGATCAGCGCGGCCACCAGCCAGCCCAGCAGCAACGGCGACAGATGCGCCGTCTGCGCCAGTTCGACGATCTGCTTCGACACGCCGCTATCCATCAGCACGCGGCCAAAACCCCCGCCCGCACCCACGATCAGCGTAATGCCGGCGATCGGCGCAAGGCAGTCGCCGCAGAACTTCTGGATCTGCTCGCGATTGAAGCCACGCGACGCACCAAAGGTCCAGAAGCTTACCAGCACGGCAATCAGCAGCGCGACGTCAGACGTACCGACGAAGTGCAACAGATTGTTCGGCAGCGTCTTGGGCGTGAAGACCAGATCGGCCCACGAGCCGACCAGCATCAGGATCACCGGCAACAGGATCGTGAAGAGCGTGATGCCGAAGCTCGGCAATTCGCTATCCGGCTTCGGATCGGCCTTGCTCACGAACTGCGCGGACAGCGGATTGTTTTCCGGCAGCTTGATGTGGCGATGAATAAAGAGCGCGAACAGCGGGCCGGCGACGATCGCAGTCGGAATGCCGACGATCAGGCCATAGGCAATGGTCTTGCCAATATCGGCGTGATACGCCTGCACGGCGAGCAGCGCGGCCGGGTGCGGCGGAATCAGGCCGTGCACGACGGACAGACCCGCCACCATCGGCAGGCCAATCAGCAGCAGCGACTTGCCCGTGCGTTTGGCGACGTTGAACGCGATCGGAATCAGCAGCACGAAGCCCACTTCGAAGAACACCGGCAAGCCGACGATCACGGCGACGCACATCATCGCCCAGTGAATGTTCTTCTCGCCGAACCACTTTATCAGCGTGGTGGCGATGCGCTCGGCGCCGCCCGACTCGGCCATCATCTTGCCGAGCATCGTGCCCAGACCCACCACGATCGCGATGTGGCCAAGCGTGTTGCCGTTGCCGGTCTCGAACGACTTGACGATCTGATCCATCGGCATGCCGACGGCGAGGCCGAGCAGCAGCGAAACGATGATCAGGACGAGAAACGGAAAAACCTTCAAACGCGTGATCATGAAGATCAACGCAGCAATCGCGACGAGCGCGTAAATCAGCAGCGAGCTGCCGTGGGCCACTCCCATGAGGCTCCTCTCCAGGTAGTTGTTCATACCCCTTAAGCGGCCGCGCGGCGATGCTCGCTGCGCTCCATGCGAAAGGGGCCGGCCGTCGCCGGGCCGAGATTGTAGAGGTTATAACGACTTTCGGCGTTGTCTGCTCGAAAGACGAGCGAGCCGCGCAGGCCTCGCGCCCAGTGGGCGCAGCCTGCGCGGCTCGTGGATGCATGGCGGTGCAAACGGATCAATTCCGCGCGACTATCGCACTGTTACCAGTCAGTTAGTTGCCTTTAGCATCGTGTTCGTAAGGTATCGAAGGCAGTCGGTGCGGACGTTTAATTCGGGGCGCGAACGCTCCTCCATACAACGCGTCGCACACAATGCTCAGCGCACCGGACGCGACAGCTCGCTAGCCGCGCGGGCGAGGCGCGTCACTTCGGCCCAATCCTGGTTGGCGAGCGCCGCTTTCGGCGTGAGCCACGAACCGCCGACGCAGACCACGTTCGGCAGCGCGAGGAAGTTCGTCGCGGTTTCGGCGCTGATGCCGCCCGTCGGGCAGAACTTGAGCGTCGGGAACGGACCGTGGAACGCTTGCAGCATGTTCAGGCCGCCCGCGGGTACGGCCGGGAAGAACTTGACGATCTCATAGCCGAGTTCCATCGCCACGATGATGTCGGTCGGCGTCATGACGCCGGGCAGCAGCGGCAGGCCCGCATCGAGCGAAGCCTGATGAATCTCGCGCGTCAGCCCCGGCGAGACGCCGAACTGGGCACCCGCCTTCTTCGCGAGCGCGCAGTGCTCGGGCTTCGTGATCGTGCCCACACCGACGACGATATCCGGCGCGATCTGCGCCGCGCGCTCGATCGCTTCGAGACCCGCCGCCGTGCGCAGCGTGATCTCCAGCACCTTCACGCCGCCCGCGTGCAGCGCGCGCGACACGTGCTCGCCTTGCTCGGACGTCTCGAATGCCAGCACCGGAATCACCGGGCCGAGGCGGACAATGTCGGCCACCGTGTTTGTTGTCATGTTCAGGCTCCTTGATGATGAATTCAGTTCGTCGCGTGGGCTGCGGGGCTGACAGTCGCGCTTGCGGTCGAAGCCGCGCCTGCATTCGCGCTCACCTCGCCGACCAGCGGGCCAAACACCGACGCGCCCAGCTCCGCGGGCGCCGCGGCGGCGCGGAACACGCCGAACAGTTCGCGGCCAAAGCCCACTTCGTTGCTTTCCTGATGCGCGGGCAGTGCGACCGGACGCGCGCTCCATTCGGCGTCATCCACCTCGACATCGAGCACACCCGCCACCGCGTCGATCACGATCGTATCGCCATTGCGCACCTTGCCGATCGGACCGTGCAGCAGCGTTTCCGGCGACACGTGGATCACGGCGGGCACCTTGCCCGACGCGCCCGACATCCGGCCATCGGTCACGAGTGCGACGTGGAAACCCTTGTCCTGCAACACGCCGAGCAGCGGCGTGAGGCGGTGCAGTTCCGGCATGCCGTTGGCGCGCGCACCCTGGAAGCGCACGACGGCCACGAAATCGCGTTCGAGTTCGCCGCGATCGAATGCTTCCTGCACGGCTTCCTGCGAATCGAACACGATCGCCGGCGCACGCACAGTACGGTGATTAGGCGCGACCGCCGAAATCTTGATCACGCCGCGACCGAGACGTCCCTGCATCAGGCGCAGACCGCCATCCGGCTGGAACGGCTCGGCGAGCGGACGCAACACAGCCGCATCGGCACTCTTCTCAACGGCCGGCACCCACGTGAGCTTGCCGTCGAGCAGCTTGGGTTCCTCGGCGTAGTGGCGCAGACCATCGCCCGCCACGGTCTTGACGTCTTCGTGCAGCAGGCCGCCATCGAGCAGCTCGCGCACGAGGAAGGCGATGCCGCCCGCCGCGTGGAAGTGATTCACGTCGGCCTTGCCGTTCGGGTAGACGCGCGCGAGCAGCGGGACCGACGCCGAGAGTTCGTCGAAATCGTTCCAGTCGATCAGGATGCCGGCCGCGCGGGCCATCGCCACGAGGTGCAAGGTGTGATTGGTCGAACCGCCCGTCGCCATCAAGGCGACGATGCCGTTGATCACCGCCTTCTCGTCGACCACGTGGCCGATCGGCGTGTAGTTACCGCGCTCGACCGTCAGTTCGAGCACGCGGCGCGCAGCCGCGGCGGTGAGCTCGTCGCGCAGCGGCGTATGCGGATGGATGAAAGCCGAGCCCGGCAGATGCAGGCCCATGACTTCCATCAACATCTGGTTGCTGTTGGCCGTGCCGTAGAACGTGCAGGTGCCGTGGCCGTGGTACGCAGCGGCTTCGGATTCGAGCAGCGCTTCGCGGCCGCACTGGCCGGTCGCGAACTGCTGGCGCACCTTCGCCTTGTCGTCGTTCGAAATGCCTGTGGTCATCGGACCGGCGGGCACGAAGATAGTCGGCAGATGGCCGAACTGGAGTGCGCCGATCACGAGACCCGGCACGATCTTGTCGCACACGCCCAGGCACAGGGCCGCGTCGAACATATTGTGCGTGAGCGCGACGGCCGTGCTCATCGCGATCACCTCGCGCGAGAACAGCGACAGCTCCATCCCGGCGTTGCCCTGGGTAATGCCGTCGCACATCGCCGGCACGCCGCCCGCGAATTGCGCGACGCCACCGCCTTCGCGGGCCGCCTTCTTGATGATCTCCGGGAAATCCTTGTAGGGCGCGTGCGCCGAGAGCATCTCGTTATAGGACGAGACGATGCCGATGTTCGGTTCGCGGATCGCCTTGATGGCGAACTTGTCGCGCCCTTCGAGACCGGCGAAACCGTGCGCGAGATTGGCGCAGGAGAGCGCGCCGCGCGCCGGGAATCGGTCCTGAGCCGCAGCGATGCGCGCGAGATAGGCCTCGCGGGTCGGCTTGCTGCGTTCGATCACGCGCTGCGTGACCTTCATCAACTGCGAATTGGGGGAAACCATCGAATCTCCTTCCTTTTTTTCTCGCGGGGACGCTCGGGGACACATCACGCGGTCCAGTCAGCGATGGCGCGATGTTAGTAGAAAAACTACACACCCGCAATCCCGGTTTTGCCCTGGTGCGGAATGCTGCATCCGCTGAAAAATCCTTTGTTTGCCGTACCATCACGCTATCAGACAAAACTCAGATTGCATTGCGAGAGCGATTCTTGTAGTTTTTGTACATCTACATCCATCCGCTATAGTCCACGGATCTTTCAGCATAGTGCGAGTTTCCAGATGCTGCTGTCCCAGGTGAAAGCCATTCGCGAGCAATTGCGCCCATCCGAGCGCAAGCTCGCCGATTACATCGTCGAAGCGCCGCGCGAACTCCTCGACCTCTCGATGACCGAGGTCGCCCAGCGCGCCGGCGTGAGCCAGCCAACGATCGCGCGCTTCTGCCATGCGCTCGGGTTCTCGGGTTTTCGCGAGTTCAAGATCCGACTTGCGCAGGCCGTGGCCAGCGATCTGCCGACTGAACTGCCCGCCGTCTATCGGGATGTGCGCCCCGACGAACCCGTGCCCGGCGTCGCGGCCAAAGTGCTCGATCGCACCATCGGCGCGCTCGTGCAGGTGCGCAACAATCTCTCCACCGACGCGCTGGGTGCCGCCATCGCCCTGCTCGCGAAGGCAGCGCGCATCGAGTTCTATGGGGCGGGTGGTTCGGGCATCGCAGCACAGGACATGCAACACAAGTTCTTCCGGCTAGGCATGCCGAGTGTCGCCTACTCCGATCCGCACACCTTCCTGATGTCCGCAGCACTCCTCGGGCCCGGCGATGTGGTGGTCGCCATCTCGAATACCGGGCGCACGCGTGACGTAGTGGACGCCGCGCGTACCGCGCTCGATCGTGGCGCGAAGGTAATCGCGATCACACATGGCACCTCACCGCTCGCGCGCCTCGCGAGCGTGGGCCTGCACGCCAATGTCGATGAAGACACCGACGTTTTCTCGCCGATGACCTCGCGCACTTCGCATCTCGCGATCGGCGACATACTGGCTGTGGGGGTGGCGCTGCAACGCGGCCCTGAGCTTGCCGAAAAGCTCGCCAACGCCAAGGACATCATCGCGCGACGCAGACTCGATCCGCATGGCTGACTTGCCGCATTGCGCGTTGCGTTGCGTTGCGTGGTGTCGTTGAGTTACATCGTCGAATGATCACGCAATAAAAAAATCGGACTCCCGAGGGAGTCCGATTTTGCGCTCAAACCATAGAGAAGAACGCAGAGTAAGAAAGACCAGAAAGAAGCGGCCAGACTGCGCCGCTTTCCGCCATCAGGCGCTTACCACTGGTAGGACATACCGCCGCCCCATGTGGCGCCGCCGCTCGCGCTGTAGCCGGCCCCCATCTTCACCTTCATGTTTTGGGTGATGCGTGCAGACACGCCCAACGCCGTGGCCTGATAGCCCTGGAAGTTGGCCGTACCGACACCCACTGCGATGGTCTTGCCCTGATCGACGTCCGGGATCATGGTGAGCGCCGTAGCCGCCGCGACGCCGCTGTAGGCGTTACGCGCCACCGTGTTCATGCCGTTCTGGAGCGAATTCATCCCGCTCTGGAGCTGACCCATGTTCACGGCGTCGGTTGCGTTGACTCCGTTCGCCACGTTGGTGATGCGGCGTTCGCTGCCTTGCGAGCCCACGGACACGGTGTTGTCCTGGTCCGCCACCGAGTTCGCACCCAGCGCAACCGAGTTGTTGCCCGTAGCCGAAGCCTTGTCGCCGATCGCCGTCGAACTCGCGCCCGAAGCGACCGCACCACCACCCGCCGCGATCGAGTTCGTGCCCGTGGCGGAAGCTGCACCGTTTGACGTGTTGGTCGCCAGGTACTCCGAACCGGTGACGTTAATGTTCTGAATAGCCTGGCTCAGGTTCGAAACCTGCGTGTTCGTCGCATACAGCTGCCCACCCGTCACGGCGTCCGTGCTGGATGCCGTGAGGTCGGCGTCCTGCAGGTTGGTCAGCTTGACTGCCGCTGCCGTGCTCGAACCACCCAACGTGATCTGGTCATGTGCCGACGAGTCGTACTGAACTGCGTTGGCCACCGAGCCCGCGATGGTGGTCACCGTGTTCTCGATGTTCGTCACGCGGCCGTCAATATTGGTGAGCGCACCACCGACGCTGTTGTAGGTGTTACCGCCGATGTTGTATATCGGCGCCGAGATCGTGCCGTCAGCGGTAACCGTCGATCCGCCACCCAGCGAACTAGCCGTGCTCGACGCGAGGTTGTACAACTGCGTACCGTTGACCGCGTCAGTGCTGCTTGTCGAAACGCTGCCCGCCTTGACGTTGTGCAGCGCTACCGGCGTGCTCGAACCGACGCCACCGAGCGTGATGGAACCCTTCGACGAGTCATCGTACGCAACGAACGCGTTCGTCACATTACCCGAGCTGTCGACAATCGCCCCCATCGCCTGGAGCTGCGCGACGTTCACGGCATCATTGCCCTCCGAGCCGTTCGCGACGTTGTGCAGTGCGACCGGCGTGGACGAGCCCACACCACCCAGCGTGATCGACGACTTCGACGTGTCGTCATATGAAACGAAGGCGTTCAGCACATTGCCCGACGTATCGACGTTCAAGCCTGCGGCCTTCAACTGCGCTACGTTGACGGCATCCAGATCCTGCGAGCCGGCCCCGACGTTGTGCAGCAGCACACCGTTAGTCGTACCCGAGCCACCGAACGTGACGGAACCCTTCGTGGCGTCGTCGTATGCGACGAATGCGTTCGTCACATTGCCCGAAGTGTCGACGCGCGCGCCCATCGCCTCGAGCTGCGCGAGGTTCACGGCGTCGCTCGCCTGCGTGGCGTTCGCGAGGTTCGTCAGCTGGACTGGTCCGTTGGTGCCATTGACACCGCCCAGCGTGATCTTGTTGTGTGCCGACGAATCGTACATCACTGCGTCCACAGAACCACCGCCGGCATAGGCTACAACCGCATCAAACGCCGTCCCTACGTCGTAGTACGAGTGCCCGTCCACGAGATAGGTGGGCGCCGTAATCGAGCCATCCTGATTGACAGACGATTTACCACCCAACGCTGCCGCCGTGCTGGAAGCCAGACCATAGAGCTGCGAGCCGTTCACTGCGTCGTAGCTCGTGGCGCCCACCGCACCTGCCGCAACGTTGCGCAGCGTCACCGCAGCGCCTGTACCACCGAACGTTACGGAGGCGTGCGCCGACGAGTCGTACATCACCGCGTCCGCCACCTTGCCATACAGGTTCGTCACGTCACCCTCGAAGTTGGTGACTGCACCCGCAAGGTTCGATACGGTCTGGTTCGTGGCAAACAGCTGCCCACCATTTACCGCGTCAGTGCTAGACGCATTACTGATATCGCCCGCAGCAACGTTCGTCAGCAACGTCCGCACGGTTGCGCTGGAACCGCCCAGCGTCAACTTATCGTGTGCCGACGTGTCGTACTTCACCCCGTCCACGGAACCCGTAGCCACTTTGCTGTCGATGGCCACCAAGGCAGAACCCACATCCGAGAACGTGCCGCTGTCACCAAGATCGTAGCTCGGCGCACTGATCGAGCCGTCCGGATTGACCTTCGACTTGCCGCCAAGCGCTGTAGCCGTCGAATTCGCCAGACCGTAAAGCTGCGAGCCGTTCACTGCATCGAAGCTCGTTGCGCTTACCGCACCTGCCGCCACGTTGCGCAGCGTCACCGCCGCGCCGCTACCACCGAAGGTCACCGAGGTGTGTGCCGACGAGTCATACATCACCGCATCCGCTACCTTGCCATACAGGTTCGTCACGTCACCCGCGAAATTGGTGACTGCGCCGGCAAGGTTCGATACGGTCTGGTTCGTGGCGAACAGCTGTCCACCATTCACCGCGTCAGTGCTCGACACGTTACTGATATCGCCCGCAGCAACGTTCTTCAGCTTGACCTGGGCCTTACTGCCCAGCGTCACGGAGTCTTGCGCCGACGAGTCATAATGCACCGCATTCGGATCGTCTCCGGCACCACCAGGTTTGGCATCGATGGCCGCCAGCGCCGAGCCAACGTCGGTGAATGAACCACCAGCCACGGCATAGGCCGGCGCGGCGATCGAACCGTCGGCGTTCACGCTCGCGCCACCGCCCAGTGCGTTCGTCACCCCCGTGAGCTGCGACACGTTTACCGCGTCCGTCGAGCCCTGACCCGCGCCCACGTTCACGATACGGCGCGCGTTGACCTGGCTCTGCACCGTGGTCGTCGTGCCGTCAGCGTTCACCATATAACGCGTGGCCCCATCGCTACCCACGGATACGGTGTTCGCTTGATCCGCAATCGAGCCTGCGCCCAGCGCCACCGTGTCGTTCGCGATTGCCCGCGACTGCACGCCAAGTGCCACGCCACCCGCACCGTCGGTCTCGGCATTCGAGCCGATTGCAATACCGGCGGCAGCGCTCGAACTCACACGTGCAATATCAGTCGGGCTGGCCGAACCGCTGGCGTTTGTCGCCCCCCGCACCAGCATGTAGTAGTTATACATGGCGTACGGGTCGCCACTGGTGTTCGCAAGGTTCACGCCCGACCCCGACGAAGCGCCCAGCAGACCGTTCGATTTGAGCGCTGAAGGCGAAAGAAATCCGGAGCCGGCGGGAAGCTGCGACCTGGTAATGTCGTACACCTGACCAACGTTCACGGCATCGGTATCCAGAATACCGCTTGCGACGTTACTGATAACAGTACCAGCGGGCAACGGATCGCTACGATCGCCATTGCGGAAGTAAGCGCTATTACCGGTACCCGGATCGAGTGTAATGGTCGGCGAGCCCGAGGCGATCGAGCCGGCATCATACGTCACCGCCTTATTCTGCACGGCGCCCTTCGAATCGAGCTGGAAGCCTGCTGAATTCAACTGACTCACGTTGACGGCATCGCCCGGTCCGATACCACTCGCCACGTTGTGCAGCGCCACCGCGGCGCCCGTTCCGCCCAGCGTCACAGAGGCGTGTGCCGACGAGTCGTACGACACTGCATCTGCAACCTTGCCGTACAGGTTCGTCACATCACCCCCGAAGTTGGTGACTGCGGCGGATAGATTCGATACGTTCTGGTTTGTCGCAAACAGCTGCCCACCATTCACCGCGTCGGTGCTCGACACGGTGCTGATGTCCCCGGCGGCAACATTCGTCAGCAACGTCTGCGTTGTCGCCCCGACTCCGCTAAGCGATACCTTGTCGTGAGCCGTGGAATCATATGTCACAGCGTCGCTAGAGAGCCTGGAGATCTGGCCGTCCAAGGCCGTCAAGGCGCCAGAAACATTGGAGTACGTGCCGGCCGCCACGGCATAGGCCGGCGCGGCGATCGAACCGTCGGCGTTCACGCTCGCGCCACCGCCCAGTGCGTTCGTCACCCCCGTGAGCTGCGACACGTTTACCGCGTCCGTCGAGCCCTGACCCGCGCCCACGTTCACGATACGGCGCGCGTTGACCTGGCTCTGCACCGTGGTCGTCGTGCCGTCAGCGTTCACCATATAACGCGTGGCCCCATCGCTACCCACGGATACGGTGTTCGCTTGATCCGCAATCGAGCCTGCGCCCAGCGCCACCGTGTCGTTTGCGATTGCCCGCGACTGCACGCCAAGTGCCACGCCACCCGCACCGTCGGTCTCGGCATTCGAGCCGATTGCGATACCGGCGGCAGCGCTCGAACTCACACGTGCAATATCAGTCGGGCTGGCCGAACCGCTGGCGTTTGTCGCCCCCCGCACCAGCATGTAGTAGTTATACATAGCGTACGGGTCGCCACTGGTGTTCGCAAGGTTCACGCCCGACCCCGACGAAGCGCCCAGCAGACCGTTCGACCGGAGCAACGGTTTCTGCTGAACCGCCATGTCGAAGCCACCATTGCCACCGCCGATCAAGGATTGGGCAATGTCCTTCACCTGGCCGACACTTGCCGCGTCCGTATCCTGGATGCCATTAGCCACATTGCTGATGACTGTTCCCTTCGGCAAGTAGCCTTGCGCGCGGTCGCCATTCACGAAATAGGCGCTGTCGCCTTGCCCCGGGTCGAGCACGATCTGTGGACTCGCCGTGCCGATCGTATTCGGTGTGTAGAGCACAGCAGGATTGTTAACGCTACCGTCCGCAGCAATATTGAACCCACCCATCTCGTGATGAGCCGGATCTGTGGATACAGACTGAGCCCCCCAACCCGCAGTGGTCAACGTGTTGTTGATGGTCGTGGTCGCCTGGTAGAGCTGCGAGCCGTTGATCGCGTCGGTGCTGGTGGGCGACAGCGCCCCCGGCGCAACGTTGGAGATGGTCGTACCACCATCTCCTGCGAGCGTCATGGTTTTCCATGTGTCGTCGTCATAGCTCACCGGGTCAGTGATCGAGCCCTTGATGCCCGCCAGTGCCTGATTCGTCGCATAAAGCTGCGAGCCGTTCACCGCATCGGTACTCTGCGCGCTCAACTGGCCCGTTGCGACATTGGTGAGTTGACGCTCTGCGCCCGCTGAGCCCACGCTCACGACTCCAACGGGGTTCGTGCCAGCGAACTGATAGGTCGTACCCTTAAGAACAACTGATACAGGCGAATCAGCGGTACCCGTAACCGCGTTGTTACCCAACGCCACAGAATTCGGCGTCGTTGCCTGTGCGTTGTAACCAAGCGCCGTTGCGTTGGCAGCGGTCGCCTCTGCGTGGCCTCCAACCGCGGTTGCGCCCGCCGCCGTCGCTTGCGACCATGAACCCAACGCAGTGGCAAACGTGCCGCCGCCGGCAGCCTTCGACGAAGCGCCTAACGCCGTATCGCCAAGACCTGTAGTCGACGCCGCGTTGCCGATTGCTGCGGAGTAGTCGCCGCTCGCTGCTGCAGTCGGCCCCATGCCGATCGCATTGGTACCGGAAGCCACGGCCTGCGGGCCGATCGCGGTACTGTCCGCTCCTGTCGCTGCCGAATCGGGCAACGTAGAGTTCACGTGCAAATACTTGATTCCGTCGCCGTTCACGACGCTATACAGTTGCGCACCGTTCACCGCGTCCGTACTCGACGCGCCCAGCGTCCCTGCGGCAACGTTATGCAAGGCTACCGGCTCGCTTGCGCCCGTGCCACCCAGCGTCACTGAGTCGTGCGTCGACGAATCGTACTTAACCGCATCAGCGACGTTGACGGACAGGCCCGAGAGTGCCTGATTCGTCGCATACAGTTGCGAGCCATTCAATCCATCGGTGCTGCTGGCCGTCACGCGGCCCGCAGCCACGTTCGTGATCTGACGCTCGGAACCCGCCGCGCCGACGCTCACCACACCCACCGGTTGCGCGCCAGCATAGCTATAGGTGTTGCCGCCGATTGTGTCACCCGCAGCCGGTGTCGCCAGACCGGTCACCGAGCCATTGCCCAGTGCGACCGAATTGTCAGTCTTGGCAATCGCCCCAGCACCCAATGCGAGTGCGTTGCCACCTGTTGCGCTTGCCGTCATGCCCAAGGCCACTGCGTTCGTATTCGACGCAAGTGCATAGTCACCTATGGCAATAGACCGGACGGCCGTCGCATAGGCGTGTGGGCCCGTCGCAATTGCGGCATGCTCAGAGGCGGTCGCCTGGTAACCAATCGCAACGGCATCTCCGTTGGCAGCGGAGGTATCGCCAGTTACGGTGCTGACTGCCCCCATGCCCAGCGCAACGCCACCCCAGTCGCGTGCGACTGCGCTGCTGCCTATGGCCGTCGCTCCTGCACCCGTAGCGCTTGCGTAGTCACCCAGCGCTGTAGCGTATGAGTTCGACGACAGACTATGCCCGCCCAGTGCCGTCGAGCCGTTCGCACCGTACGCGCTCGCGGTATTGCCGATCGCCATGGCGTCCACGCCGGTCGCGTACGTCTTGCTGCCAATGCCAATGTCATTGGCCCCGTTCACATTGACGCCTACGCCGACACCGATTGAGTAAGAGCCAACCGTCGTGCTGTAGCTACCGAGCACGTAGCCGTTGACGGCATACGTCTGGAAGCCAATCGAAACGCCGTCACCCCCATTTAACGGTCCGAGCTTCCCACCGCCGGCCGCGAGTTGCGCGTGTGCCTCCATCGACGCCCCGAGTGCCGCTACCGCAACGGCCGCCGTCATCGTGGCCGAGACAACGGCACCGGCCTTCTTCGACGAGGATTTTGCACGCCCCTTCGCGTTCTCCTGCACCGCCACCCACGTCCCCGTGGCTTCGTTCCAGACTGATCTATATGTCTTGTTCATTCTTGCTTACCCTGATGAGAGACGGAATTTCCGGGCCGCGTATGTACGCGAATCAGCACGCACGGCACCCAGATTCACTGCGCAATCCGGCTGAAATATTCGGCACGGAAAACTCGATTGCCTTAGTCAGACCAATCACTTTCTCAAGTCGAGAAAAATTGAAATTCCGCTATTCAGATTTCAAATTTCGCGAACACGATTAATCAGTCGAATTGCGACAACATGGGCGACTCTATTGGCTAGCAAAAACGCACAACATAAGAAAAATCCCAATCAAAAGGCACAACAAGAGTTAAGACAAATCGCGATCCAATGTATAAAATATATTCATGAGATAATTCTCAATTAAATAGAATAAAAATAAGAAATTCAGACGAGAACAGCACCTGACATTCAATTAATCAAATAAATTTAACTCCCCCGCTGATCGATTTCCTCCGATTTTTGTCGCACGCTCACCCATGCCTTCCGTCGACACTGGAATCCTCATTGACACCAGTCGCACCCGACGCATAACCACCGTTTTGAGATTTGTCCTATGTCACATACACCGACAGATCAATAGACTTCATCTGTCGGGAAACGCTGACTCAAGTGATCAACTCCATCACTCCACGAAAGGCCTATCGCACGCCGCGCAGGCGTTGCACCTCATCCGGCTCGCGCCGGCCGTGCCCACGCCGTTTCCCATCTCGAACGCAAGCGACGCCCAGCGGCTCGCAGTCTCACTCAGGGAAACGCCATGAAACGCACACTCATCCTCTTCGCCACCGGCTTGCTAATGGCAACCGGCCTCGCCCACGCCTTGACACCGGGCATCGCAACGGGCGTCACGCCCATTTCCGACACACTCCAGGTCCAACTGCTCGAGCATCAGTGGACGCAAGCCGCCGTCGCCGCGGATCGACCGGTACTCAACGATCTGCTCGACGATAAGTTCTTCGAAGTATTTCCGGGCGACATCCGCCGCGACAAGCGAGATTTGCTCGCCGCCGTCGCGATGCCGACAGGCGGCTCGCAGGTGTTAGAGGACGTGCGTGTACAGGTGCTCGACAACGTCGCCGTGGCAACAGGTATCAACCGTTACACCCCGGCAACGGGTTACAAGGCGATCGAGTATCGCTTCACCGATGTGTTCGTGAAGCGCGAAGATGGCTGGCGCGTAGCGGCGTCGCGCATGCGCAGAAAGGAAACGGGCAGCATCTGAGCCGCCGTGTCGCGTACGACCGGGGTCAGGCTGCCCGCCGAAGGGGAAATGCGATAGTCGGGAGCGCGGCCGTCAGAAAGGCTTAATGACAGCCAGCGCCACAGCCGCCAGCATGCCGAGCACCGGCAGTTCGTTGAACATGCGATACCACTTGTCGGAGCGGCGGTTCTCGCCGCGCTCGAACGTTCGCAGCAACCGGCCACAGTAGGCGTGATAGGCAATCAGCAGCACGACCACGCCGACCTTCGCGTGAATCCAGCCCTGCCCGCGCCCGATGCCCACCACGAGCCACAGCCACAGCCCGCACAGCAGCGCGGGCACGGCGATCATCGTCATGAAGCGATAAAGCTTGCGCGCCATGATGAGCAGCCGCTTGACGGCCGCGGGTTCGGTTTCCATCGCGAGATTCACGAAGATACGCGGCAGATAGAACAGACCCGCGAACCACGAAGCGATCAGCACGATGTGAAACGTCTTGACCCAGAGCATCGACATTTTTTCTTCTTGAGAGCGATTGAGCGGCGCGGCTCGCGCGTATGGCCACGCGCCGCCGCACCGGAACGTCTTATTGACGGCCTTCGCCGTGGCCCAGCACCACGTACTTGAGCGAGGTCAGGCCTTCGAGTCCCACCGGGCCACGCGCGTGCAGCTTGTCGTTCGAGATGCCGATTTCGGCGCCCAGGCCGAATTCGAAGCCGTCGGCAAAGCGCGTCGAAGCGTTGACCATCACGCTCGCCGAATCCACTTCGCGCAGGAAGCGCATCGCGCGGTCATGGTCTTCGGTGACGATGGCGTCCGTATGGTGCGAGCCATAGTGGTTGATGTGATCGACGGCCTGATCGAGGTGGTCCACCACCTTGACCGCCAGCACGGGCGCGAGGTATTCGGTGCGCCAGTCTTCTTCGGTGGCGTCCACCAGCGGGCCGACGCCCGCGTCCGCGAGAATCGAGCGCGCGGCGGCGTCCACGCGCAGCTCCACGTCCTTGTCGCGATAGAGGCGGCCAAGCGGCGGCAGCACGTCATGGGCAATGCCGCGGGCAACCAGCAGCGTTTCCATCGTGTTGCAGGTGCCGTAGCGATGCGTCTTGGCGTTGTCGCACACGTTCAGCGCCTTGGCGAGATCCGCGCGGTCGTCCACATACACGTGGCAGATGCCGTCGAGGTGCTTGATCATCGGCACGCGGGCTTCGGCGATCAGGCGCTCGATCAGGCTCTTGCCGCCGCGCGGCACGATCACGTCGACCGATTCCGTCATGGTGATGAGCTTGCCCACCGCCGCGCGGTCGGCGGTTTCCACCACCTGCACCGCATCCTGCGGCAGCCCTGCCGCCTTCAAACCTTCGCCGATCAGCTTCGCCAGCGCCGTGTTGCATTCGAGCGCTTCGGAGCCGCCGCGCAGGATCGTCGCGTTGCCTGACTTCAGGCACAGCGCCGCCGCGTCGATGGTCACGTTCGGCCGCGACTCGTAGATGATGCCGATCACGCCGAGCGGCACGCGCATCTGGCCCACCTGGATGCCGCTCGGGCGGAACTTCAGGTTGCTGATCTCGCCGATCGGGTCGGCCAGCGCCGCGACCTGACGCAGGCCTTCCACCATCGTCTTGAGCGCCTTGTCCGAGAGCGTGAGGCGGTCGATGAATGCGGCATCGTGGCCCTTTTCCTGCGCGCGGGCGAGATCGCGCGCGTTCGCCTCTTTCAGCTGCTGCGTTTCGCGCTCGATGGCCTGCGCCACCGCTTCGAGCGCGGCGTTCTTCGAAGCCGTCGTGGCCCGTGCCATCGCGCGCGATGCCTTGCGGGCGCGGCGGCCGAGGTCGGTCATGTACTGGTCGATATCCATGGTCTCTGTCGTGATGCAGCGCACCCGGCGCGCGGCTTGTTCAGCCTGGCAAGGCGGCCTGGTTCAGCTCGGTTCAGGTTAGGTCGATTTTAAGGCCAGCGGGCCGGCTTTGCTGGGCGCGGCCTGGCGCATGGGGCGCGGTGCGCACAGCGGATGGCGCGATCGTGTCGCCGGTTGCCATGCTCTGCGCCTTCTTGCCCGGACGGAAGCAGGTGCCGTGGCGTAAGTCCGGCTAAAGCGTCGAACGGGATGTCGACGTTAGCCAGGCCTGCGCCCCGGCCCTGCGGGGCGCGGTCGTGCCGCCGCGGCAGCAGCAGCGGCAGCCGCTGCCGGGCTCGCGGCTGGACGCCCCGGAGCACCGGGTTGCGCACGCCCCGGCGCAGCGTCGGCGCGCGCGCCCGTAGCCGTACGTGCCGGCGCACCGCCATCGCGTGGCGCGGCCACGGTCATCGCAAGTTCGAATAGTCCCGCCCAGGCGTCGGGCGGCAACGCATTGCGCCAGTCGCCGCGCGCCTGCCCCGACAGGCCTTTGACTTGCCGATCCAGGCGTGCCGCCAGTGTGAGCCCACGTTCGAGCGTTGCCTCGGTCAGGCGCGAAAGCGCGGGCCCGATCAACCGTTCGCGCGGCCCCCACACCCGGTTCTCGCGCAGCAGCACGGCAAGCGGCTTGCCCGCCGCCACGCCGCGCTTGATGCGCAGCAGCGTGCGGACTTCTTCGACGACGGCCCACAACACCAGCACCGCTGCCTCGCCCTCGCCTTCCAGGCCGTCGAGCATGCGCGTGAGGCGGCCGACGTCGCCGGTCAGCATTGCTTCGTTGAGCTTGAAAACGTCGTAACGCGCCACGTTGAGCACGGCGTCGTGAATCTGCTCGATGCTCAGAACGCCTTGCGGATACAAGAGCCCGAGCTTCTGGATCTCCTGATGCGCGGCGAGCAGATTGCCCTCCACGCGCTCAGCGACAAATTGCAGCGCGCGCCGTCCGTCCTCGCCAGGCGCCACGCGCTGGCCCTGCTGCGCGAGGCGCTGGCCGATCCAGTTCGGCAGCGCGGTGCGCTCGACCGGATCGATCTTGATCGCCACGCCCCGCTCCGCCAGCGCCGTGAACCACGCGGACTTCTGCGTGGCCGCATCGAGACGCGGCAGCGTGATGAGCGTGAGCACGTCGGGATTGCCCGACGCCGCGAGCGTCTTCAGCGCGTCGGCGCCTTCCTTGCCGGGCTTGCCCGACGGAATGCGCAACTCCACCAGTTGGCGATCGCCGAACAGCGACATCGACTGGCTCGCGCCAAGCAGCGCGCTCCAGTCGAAGCCGCGCTCGACCGTGAACACGGAGCGGTCGGTAAAGCCCGCCGCACGCGCGCTCGCGCGGATACGGTCGCACGCCTCCTGGGCGAGCAGATGCTCGTCGCCGTAGACGACGTACAGGCCGGCCATCCCTTTGGCGAGATGCGCCTCGAGTGCGTCCAGTCGCAGTTGCATGGCGTGCGCTTTAAAAGAAAGTCGAGCCGTGCATCAAAGCGGCGGCGGCGGCAACGGCGCGCGCGGCGCGACGCCCGGCACGACCTGATCCGGCGTGGGATGCAGCGTCTTGAGGACCGCCAGACGGCGCGTGAGCTGATCGACGGCGTCGTTCTGCATGTCGGTGAACAGCAGATTGGCTTCGCTCACCTTTGCGGTCGAGTACTGGTCGCTATAGGTCATCGCGCGGTTCAGCGCGATCGTGCCCGGCTGGATCAGTTGCGAACCGTCCGCGGCCGAAAGCCAGTAGTTCAGCGAGTAGTTGACCTGATATTCCTCGACTTCGCCAAGCGAGCTCAAGGTAAGCGTGCTGAAGCCGCGCGACTCGGACACGTGCAGCACGGCGTCGGCGTTCGCGGTGGACTCGACCACCACCGAATCGCTGCCACCCTCGAGCATGCGGGTGAGGCGCGCGCTCACGGGCGCCGGCGCACCGACAATGGCGAGCCGCTTGAACGCGTAGTTCTGCTCCCCACGCAGCTGGAAGCCGCACGCCGAAAGCATCAGCGTGCTGCTGGCCAGTAACAGAAACGATCTGCGAATCACATGGACTCCCTGGTTCGCGACAGATTCGGAACGGCGGTGCGGCGTACCCCGGAGGACCACGCCGCGCCGCCCGTACAACACAAAGTCTGGATCAGACCACGACGTTCACGAGGCGGCCCGGCACGACGATGATCTTCTTCGGCGCGCGGCCTTCCGCGAACTTGACGTACATCTCGTGGGCGAGCGCAGCGGCTTCGATCACATCCTTCGGTGCGTCCTTGGCGACCGTCACGGCGCCGCGCACCTTGCCATTCACCTGCAGCACGAGTTCGATCTCGGCTTGCTCCAGCGCCTTTTCGTCGACCTTCGGCCACGGTGCGTCGAGCAGCGTGCCGTATTCGTCGGCGTAACCGAGCTCCTTCCAGAGTTCGAACGTGAGGTGCGGCACGACCGGGTACAGCACGCGCAGCAGCACGCCGAAGGTCTCGCGCTTCACGCCCGCGCCCGCTTCCTTCGCGCCGTCGATGGCGTTGAGCATTTTCATCGCTGCCGACACGACGGTGTTGTACTGCAAACGCTGATAGTCGAAGTCGGCCTGCTTGAGCACGCCATAGACTTCGCGGCGCAGCGTCTTTTCGACGTCCGTGACCGTGGCGGCGTCGAACGACGCACGCGACTTGATCGCTTCCGCGTTCGCATAGCCGAACGACCAGACGCGGCGCAGGAAGCGGCTCGCGCCTTCCACACCCGCACCCGACCATTCGAGCTGTTGCTCGGGCGGCGCCGCGAACATCGTGAACAGACGCGCCGTATCCGCGCCGTAGAGGTCGATCAGCACCTGCGGGTCGACGCCGTTGTTCTTCGACTTCGACATCTTTTCGACGCCGCCGAGCACCACGGACTGGCCATCGCTGTTGAGCGTGGCGCCGACCGGGCGGCCCTTGTCGTCGTGCGAAACGGTGACGTCGGCCGGGTTGTACCAGGTCTTCTTGCCCGACGCGTCTTCACGGTAGAAGGTTTCGTTGAGCACCATGCCCTGCGTGAGCAGGTTCTTCGCGGGCTCGCCAAACTTCACGAGGCCGAGATCGCGCGAAACCTTCGCCCAGAAACGCGAGTACAAGAGGTGAAGAATCGCGTGCTCGATGCCGCCGATGTACTGGTCCATCGGCATCCAGTAGTCGGTGCGCTCGTCGACCATGTTCACGGCGTCCGGCGCGGCGTAGCGGTAGAAGTACCACGACGAGTCGACGAAGGTGTCCATCGTGTCGGTTTCGCGCTTCGCGTCGGCGCCGCAGGTCGGGCACTTGCAGTTCAGGAACGCTTCCGACTTCGCGAGCGGGTTGCCCGTGCCGTCCGGCACGAGGTCTTCCGGCAGCACGACCGGCAGGTCTTTCTCGGGCACCGGCACGTCGCCGCAGCTCGGGCAGTGGATGATCGGGATCGGCGTGCCCCAGTAGCGCTGGCGCGAGATGCCCCAGTCGCGCAGACGCCACGTGACCTGCTTGTCGCCGAAGTCTTGCGCCTTCAGGTCCGCCGCGACGGCGTCGACCGCCGCCGTGTAGCTCAGGCCATCGTACTTGCCGCTGTTGACGGTGACGGCGCGTTCCTTGTCGCCGTACCACTCCTGCCAGCCGTCGAGCGAGTAGGTTTCGCCTTCCACGGCGATCACCTGCTTGATCGGCAGGTCGTACTTCTTCGCGAACGCGAAGTCGCGCTCGTCATGGCCCGGCACGCCCATCACGGCGCCTTCGCCATAGCTCATCAGCACGTAGTTGCCGATCCACACCGGCACCTGCTCGCCCGTGACCGGGTGCGTGACCGTGAAGCCCGTGGGGACGCCCTTCTTTTCCATCGTCGCGACGTCGGCTTCCGCCACGCCGCCGCGCTTGCATTCGTCGATGAACGGCAGCAGTTCCGGCTTGTCCTGTGCGAGACGCGTGGCGAGCGGGTGCTCGGCCGCGATCGCGCAGAAGGTCACGCCCATGATCGTGTCGGCGCGCGTGGTGAACACGCGCAGCAGCTTCTTCTCGCCGTCCAGCTCGTACGGGAAACCGAAGTTCACGCCGAAGCTCTTGCCGATCCAGTTCTGCTGCATGATCTTGACGCGCTCGGGCCAGCCGAGGCCGTCGAGGTCGTTCAGCAGTTCATCGGCGTACTGCGTGATGCGCAGGTAGTACATCGGGATTTCGCGCTTTTCCACCAGCGCGCCCGAGCGCCAGCCGCGCCCGTCGATCACCTGCTCGTTGGCGAGCACGGTCTGATCGACCGGGTCCCAGTTCACCGTGCCGGTCTTCTTGTACGCGATGCCCTTTTCGAGCATCTTCAGGAAGAACCACTGGTTCCACTTGTAGTAGTCGGGCTTGCAGGTGGCGATTTCGCGCGACCAGTCGATCGCGAGACCCATCGACTGCATCTGGCCCTTCATGTACTCGATGTTGTCGTACGTCCACTTGGCCGGCGGCACGTTGTTGGCCATCGCCGCGTTTTCGGCCGGCATGCCGAACGCGTCCCAGCCCATCGGCATGAGCGTGTTGTAGCCGTTCATGCGCAGATAGCGGTACATCACGTCGTTGATCGTGTAGTTCCGCACGTGGCCCATGTGCAGCTTGCCCGACGGATACGGCAGCATCGAGACGCAGTAGAACTTGGGCTTGTCGGCCTTTTCGGCCGTCCGGTAAGCGTCGCTGGCGCGCCAATCGCCTTGCGCGGCGGATTCGACGTCGGTGGGAACGTATTTTTCGAGCATGGTGTGGATGGGAAAACGCGGATTCGGCTGATTCGGGCCTGCGGTGCCGTGCGCTCGCCGCGCTGTTGCGGCTGATGGCGTCCGGCGCACCGGGCCGGCCGCCGCGATTCTCTGGCGATCGTCGGGCGCGACGCGGGCAGGGCCCCGTTTTTACAGGGAAACGCTGATTATACCGTTGACTTGGCCGCGCCTTCCGGTGGCTTTTCGAATGGCGGAATTACGGCGGCGCTGCACGCGTTCGGCAGCGCACGCCTCGCCTCGGCTTCAGTGCTGCCCGGGCGGCGGCGGCTCGGTCACGAAACCGATGCGCGCGAGTCCGGCGGCCTGTGCCGCCCCCATCACCTGGGCGATGACGTCGTAGCGCGTCTCGCGCGCGGCGCGCAGTTGCAGTTCGGGCTGCTGCGCCTCGGGCTGCTTGCCTGCGTCGGTAAAGCGCTTGCGCAGTTCGTCGAGCGAAATCGGCTGGGCGTTCCAGTACAGCTTGCCCGCGCCGTCGATGGAGAGCGTGACGGTTTGCGGCGTCTGCTGCACGGCTTCGGCGGCGACCTTGGGCAGATCGAGCCGGATTGCGTGCGTAAACAGCGGCGCCGTGATGATGAAGATGACCAGCAGCACGAGCATGACGTCGATCAGTGGCGTCATGTTGATATCGGCCATCGGTGCCGAATCGCGCTTCTTTTCGAGTCCGCCGAATGCCATGTGCGCCACTCCTCGCGTGCGGGCCGCTTTAGAGAGAGCCGGCGCGAGCCGGGTCGCGCGAGGCGCCCTCGCGGGAGCCGTCCTCGCGGGGGCCACCGTCGCGGCGCGGGGCGGCGGTTTCAGGCGCGCAGGCCCACGCGTGCAGATCGTGTGCGAAGCCGTCGAGATCGTCGCCGATCTGGCGCACGAGACGGCCGAGGATGTTGTAGGCCAGCACAGCCGGAATCGCGACCACCAGACCGAACGCGGTCATGATGAGCGCCTCGCCCACCGGCCCGGCGACGTTTTCGATCATCGCCTGACCGCTCGCGGCGATACTGCCGAGCGCGTGATAGATGCCCCAGACCGTGCCGAGCAAGCCGACAAACGGGGCCGTGCTGCCCACCGAAGCCAGCAGCACCTGGCCGAATTCAAGCCTGCGTTGCGAGCCCTGAAGCGCGCCGCGCAAAGCGCGCAGCACCCGTTCGCTGCGGTCCACGCGCGCGAGCAACGCACCGGCGGTATCGGTTTCGGTGACGGAGAGCGCCGCCTGGGCAAGCGGCAGGAACACCCGCTCGCGGTCGATCGCGCGCATCGCGCTTACGCCGTCCGCCAGCGAATGCGCCTGCCAGAAACGCGCAAGGGCGCGCGGGCCCTGGCGCTTGGCGCGCACGAGCACCCAGGTCTTGACGATCAGGAAACACCAGCTCGCGATCGACATGGCCAGTAGCACCCATGCAACCGCGTGCGTGACGGCATCGCTCGTCTGAAGATAGTGGATGACTCCGTTGCTCGCTGTCATCTGACCTCGCGTGTTGACGTCGCGGCGCGCACCGCGTGAATGACCCAGCGTGGCGAGTTGGCCATGCCGGGCCCGGGCGTGCTCAGCTCAGGCCGAGCACGTCCTGCATATCGTACAGGCCGCTTGCCTTGTCCTGCAGGAACAGCGCCGCACGCACGCTGCCTTGTGCGTACGACAGGCGGCTCGACGACTTGTGCGTGATCTCGATACGCTCGCCGATGCCGGCGAACAGCACCGTATGGTCGCCAACGATATCGCCGCCACGGATCGCCGAAAAACCGATCGTCGACGGATCGCGCTCGCCGGTCACGCCTTCGCGGCCGTACACGGCGCATTCGTCGAGATTGCGTCCGAGCGCGCCCGCCACCGCCTCGCCCATCGCCAGCGCCGTGCCCGACGGGGCGTCGACCTTGTGGCGGTGGTGCGCCTCGATGATCTCGATGTCGTAGCCCTTGTCGAAGAACTGCGCTGCGTATTGCAGCAGCTTGAGCGTGACGTTCACGCCCACGCTCATGTTGGCCGCAAACACGACGCCCACCTTTTGTGCGGCGGCGCCAAGCTGCGCCTTCTGCTGCGCGTCGAAGCCCGTGGTGCCGATCACCATCTTCACGCCGTGGCGCTGCGCGGCTTCGAGGTGCACGAGCGTGCCTTCGGGGCGCGTGAAGTCGATCAGGCAGTCGCTCTGCGCGAAGACCTGCTCGATGTCGTCGGTGATGCGCACGCCGGTGTCCTTGCCGAGAAACGCGCCCGCATCCTGGCCAATGGCGGCCGAGCCCTTGCGCACGAGGGCGCCCGAGAGCGTGACGTCAGGCGAATTGAGGACGGTTTCGATGAGCATGCGGCCCATGCGGCCCGACGCTCCGGCGATTGCGATTTTCATGACAGTTCCTGCGAAGGTGAGACCGGCGGCGCTATCCGCGCGTCACGTCCGTCAGACGGGCGTTTTCGAGATAGATGCTGCCAAGGATAGACACTATTGGAGACTACAAACGAACGCGGCGGCCCGAAGCCGCCGAGAGAAGGCCTGGCGCTGCTCGCCAGGCCCGGCAGGATTGATCCGCGCCGACCAGAACAAAGCCCGCACTGGCGCTTCATTACAGGTCGGATGCGATCGTTAGCCTGTCAGTTGCTCGTTGCCGCGGCGCCCGAAGCGGCCGACGAGCTGGCCGGCACCTGAGGCGGCGCGGTGAGCGGCGAATTGCGCGACGGCGGCAGCGCGTTGGCGCTGGAGTCGCCGGTGCCTTGCGCGCCCGCGGTCGGACCGACCGGATTCGGCTGCGGCACGCCCTGGATCTGCGGCGGAGGCGAACGGTGCAGCTGCACCTGCGCGGGCATCGTGCCCACGTTCGGCGGCAGCGCCGACGAGGTGGGCGTGCCGGCACGCACCGAAGGCGTCAGGCCCGAGGGCGTCTGAACGGCTTCCGTGGCGCGGTTGGCAGCAGCCGCCGCCTGCGCGTTCGGGTCTTGCGGCAGTTGCGCGGTGGCAGCGCCGAGCTCCGACGACGGCGTACGGGCCGTATCCGGAACGGTCGGGCCGCCCGGATTGACGACGCTCGCCTGGGCGGCCGAAGCCGCCGAAGCGCCCGAAGCCGCTGCGGCCGCAACTGCCGCCTTGTACTTCTTGCCCTGCTTGTCGCCGTCGATTTCGGCGAGCAGCTCGAGGTTGGACGGCAGATCTTCGCCGCCCGACCAGCTGGACACGCGGTCGCCGTCGAACATCACGACGAAGTCGCGCTGTTGGACCACCGCGGTCGAGCCGCGCTTGAAGTAGAAGACGTAGTCCCAACGGTTCGCGTGGAACATGTCCGTGAGGAGCGGCGTGCCGAGCAGTTGCTTGACCTCGGCGCGCGACATGCCCACGTGCATCTGCGCTGCGGCTTCCGCCGAAACGAAGTTGCCCTGAACAATCGTGATCCGATAAGGCGTAATGCTCTGCGCGACGCGCTGCGTCAGGCTGTCGTAAGTGGAACAACCGGCGAGCGCCGCGAACGTGGCCGCAGCCAACAGGGTGCACGCCAGGCGGCCGCCTTGCTTGCGCCGGCCGATCATAGTGAATTCTGGAATCATTTCCCTCACCGTGCGGGCTTTTCGCTAAGCCGCGCGTGTTCTGTAGAAGTTCGTTCGAAGTTCTGCCGAAGATGCCCGGAACGGCAAAAACGCATTAACATAAGAACCCAGCATTGTACTCCAGGGACTTATCGTCATGACCAATCCAACCGATCTCAAGAACATCGGCCTGAAGGCGACTCTGCCGCGCCTCAAGATCCTGGAGATTTTTCAGCACAGCCCGGTGCGTCACCTCACCGCCGAAGACGTGTATCGCAACCTGCTGAACGAGGAGCTGGACATCGGCCTCGCCACGGTTTACCGGGTACTCACGCAGTTCGAGCAGGCTGGCCTGCTCACCCGTAGCAACTTCGAGTCGGGCAAGGCAGTCTTCGAACTCAACGAAGGCAGCCACCACGATCACCTCGTGTGCCTCGATTGCGGTCTGGTCGAGGAATTCTTCGACCCCGAAATCGAAAAGCGCCAGCAGATGATCGCCAACGAGCGCGGTTTCAAGCTTCAGGAACACGCGCTTGCGCTGTACGGCGCCTGCACGAAGGACAACTGTCCGCATCGCAAGCACTAGTCTGCACGCGGCACGCCCGAACGACCCCGTGTCGGAAGGCGATGAAAGAAAAATCCCCACAAGAAAAAACCGCCCCTCGGGGCGGTTTTTTCGTACTTCGAGCTAATGCAGCTTAACTCGACAGCTTACTTCGCGTTCGCGAAGGCAACCGCCGTGTCCAGCATGCGGTTCGAGAAGCCCCACTCGTTGTCGTACCAGCTCGACACCTTGACCAGACGGCCCGAGACCTTGGTCAGCGTAGCGTCGAACGTCGACGATGCCGGATTGTGGTTGAAGTCGATCGAAACCAGCGGTGCTTCGTTGTAGCCCAGGATGCCCTTGAGCGCGCCTTCCGAAGCTTCCTTCATGATCGCGTTGACTTCTTCAACCGTCGTGTCGCGCTTGGCGATGAACGACAGGTCGACGATCGACACGTTGATGGTCGGGACGCGGATTGCGTAGCCGTCCAGCTTGCCGTTCAGTTCCGGCAGCACGAGGCCCACAGCCGATGCAGCACCCGTCTTCGTCGGGATCTGGCTGTGCGTGGCCGAGCGCGCGCGGCGCAGGTCTTCGTGGTACACGTCCGTCAGAACCTGGTCGTTCGTGTAAGCGTGGATCGTCGTCATCAGACCCGTTTCGAGGCCGATCTTGTCGTTCAGCGGCTTGACGAGCGGTGCCAGGCAGTTGGTCGTGCACGATGCGTTCGAGATGACCGTGTCCGTAGCCTTCAGCACGTTGTGGTTCACGCCGTAGACGATGGTCGCGTCGACGTCCTTACCACCCGGCGCCGAGATGATGACCTTCTTCGCGCCACCCTTCAGGTGGGCGCTGGCCTTTTCCTTGGTCGTGAAGAAGCCCGTGCACTCGAACACGATGTCCACGCCCAGCTCGCCCCACGGCAGTTCTGCCGGGTTGCGGTTGGCCAGCACGCGGATACGGTCGCCGTTGACAACGAGGTAGTCGCCGTCCACCGACACTTCGCCGGGGAACTTGCCGTGCGCCGTGTCGTACTGCGTCAGGTGCGCGTTGGTCTTCGCGTCACCGAGGTCGTTGATCGCAACGATCTCGATGTCGTGCTTCTTGCCGTTCTCGTAGAGCGCGCGAAGCGTGTTACGGCCGATGCGGCCGTAGCCGTTGATTGCGACGCGAATCGTCATGGTTTATCTCCTGATGGTAAAAAATTCTGATACGGCGCCGTGCCTCGCCGCCTTCCGGCAGATCGCGGCCGCTCGTGGCGGCGCGCAGACGTGCGGGATGCTGGACGTACACGGCAAACGGGCCCGCCAGAAGGCGAGCCCGTGTGAAGCAATGCTTAGTTGTCGAGCGCGGCCTTGGCCGTCGCGACGACGTTTTCGACCGTGAAGCCGAAGTGCTTGAACAGCACGCCCGCCGGAGCCGATTCGCCGAACGTGTCGATGCCGACCACGCCGCCGTCGAGACCGACGTACTTGTGCCAGAAGTCGGACTGCGCCGCTTCGATCGCCACGCGGCGAACGCCCTTGGGCAGCACGCGCTCCTTGTACTCGGCGTCCTGGCGGTCGAACGCGTTGGTCGACGGCATGGACACCACGCGGGCGCCAATGCCTTCGCGTTGCAGCGCTTCGACGGCCTTCACGGCCAGTTCGACTTCCGAACCCGTCGCGATCAGGATGATCTTGCGGCTCGGGATATCGTCGTTCCAGTCCTTGAGGACGTAGCCGCCCTTGGCGATGTTGGCGATCTGCGCGTCCGTGCGCTCGTTGAACGCCAGGTTCTGACGGCTGAAAATCAGCGACGACGGGCCGTGATGCGTGATCGACTCCGTCCAGGCCACCGCGGTTTCAACCGTGTCGGCCGGACGCCACACCGTCATGTTCGGGATCAGGCGCAGGCTCGGCACCTGTTCGATCGACTGGTGGGTCGGGCCGTCTTCGCCCAGACCGATCGAGTCGTGCGTGAACACGAAGATCGACGGGCACTTCATCAGCGCGGCGACGCGCAGGGCGTTGCGGCTGTAATCCGAGAACGTCAGGAAGGTGCCGCCGAACGCCTTGTAGCCGCCGTGCAGCGTGAGGCCGTTGAGCGCGGCGCTCATGCCGAATTCACGCACGCCGTAGTTGATGTGGTTGCCCCACTCGATGCCAGCCTCGCCTGCCTTGGCGGCGCGCACGGGCTTCGAGGCCTTCCAGTTGGTCAGGTTCGAGCCGGTCAGGTCGGCCGAGCCGCCCAGCAGTTCCGGCAGCGCGGCGGCGAGGCCTTCGATGGCCTGCTGCGACGCCTTGCGCGTGGCGACGGTTTCCTTGCGGGCATCCGCGCCGGCGATGATTTCAGCCGCCTTCTGCGCCCAGTCGGCGGGCAGCTGGCCAGCCATACGGCGCGTGAATTCATCGGCTTGTTGCGGGTACTTCGATTTGTAGGCGGCGAACGCTTCGTTCCATTCGCCTTCGAGCTTCGCGCCCGTGGCCTTCGAATCCCAGTCTGCGTAGACTTCCTGCGGCACGACGAAGGGCTCCCACTTCCAGCCCGATGCCTCGCGCCACTTGGCGATTTCTTCCGCACCCAGCGGCGCGCCGTGCACGTCGTGGCCGCCTGCCTTGGTCGGCGCACCGTGACCGATCTGCGTCTTGCAGCAGATCAGCGTGGGCTTGTCCGATGCCTTGGCCTTGGCGATGGCTGCGTCGACTGCGTCGACGTCATGGCCGTTCACGCCCGGGATCACGTTCCAGCCGTAGGCTTCGAAGCGCTTCGGGGTGTCGTCGTGGAACCAGTTCACGACGTCGCCGTCGATCGAGATGCCGTTGTCGTCGTACAGCGCGATCAGCTTGTTCAGCTTGAGCGTGCCGGCGAGCGAGCAGGCTTCGTGCGAGATGCCTTCCATCAGGCAGCCGTCGCCGACGAACACATAGGTGTGGTGGTCGACGATCTTCGCGTCGGCCTTGTTGAACTCGGCGGCGAGCAGCGCTTCAGCCAGCGCCATACCGACGGCGTTCGCCAGACCCTGGCCGAGCGGGCCGGTGGTGGTCTCGACGCCCGGCGTGATGCCGTATTCCGGGTGGCCCGGCGTCTTCGAGTGCATCTGGCGGAAGTTCTTCAGCTCGCCGATCGGCAGGTCGTAGCCGGTCAGATGCAGCAACGAGTACAGCAGCATCGAGCCGTGGCCGTTCGACAGCACGAAGCGGTCGCGGTCGTTCCAGTGCGGGTTCGTCGGGTTGTGGCGCAGATGGCGCGCCCACAGTGCAACGGCGATCTCGGCCATGCCCATAGGCATGCCGGGGTGGCCGGAGTTCGCTTGCTGAACGGCGTCGATGGACAGCGCGCGGATTGCGTTGGCCATCAACGTGGTGGTCGCGGGGGAGGCGGAGGACGAGGTCGTCATGTCGAGTCCGGAGGAACGAGTGCAAAAAGCGGCGTGGGCGCCCGTTCAAGGACAGGCGCGCACCGCAGCGAACGGTTCCGGAAGCTCCGCGAACGCCCGGTCCGGCGCGCGATGCGGCGCCAGGAAGACGCGAAACGGCCAGAGCAAACGGACAGGGCTGCAAAGGGCGATATTCTAGCAGATGATGGGGCTTTTCCCTGGCTCGCGGGCCTGGCCCGCGTGGGAAAAGGCCGATGGCGGGCAAGCGCCCGCGGCGCGCGGGGAGCCATCCGTATAATGCGGTTATTGCCCTGATTTCTGCGTGAATCGCCCCTGGCCGCGCCTGCGAGCGCCGTGCCCGGCGCGCCGCCCGCCACAGCCACGCCCGAAACCATCGTGTCCGCCCCGCTTCTCTTCCAACCTTGCGCCGACGCCGTCTACGGCTTTCCGGGCGCGCGCCTGCTCGCCAGCGCCAATTCGGCGTGGCAACACATCGAGATCTGGGATACGCCGCAGCTCGGCTGTCTGTTCGCGCTGGACGGCCGTCCGATGACCTCGGCGGGCGACGAATTCATCTATCACGAGTGCATGACGCACGTGGCCGCGCTCACCCACCCCGCGCCGCGCGCGGCGCTCGTGCTGGGCGGCGGCGATGGCGGCGCGGCGCGCCAGTTGCTGCGTCATCCCGGCATCGAGCGCATCGTCGTGGCCGAACTCGACGCCGACGTCGTGCGCCTGACGGGCGACTACCTGCCGGAAGTGCGCGGCGGCGCGTTCGACGATCCGCGCGTGGAGCTGGTGATCGGCGACGCGGCGGATTTCGTCGCACGCGCGCAGACGGGCCAGGAGAAAGCGCCGTTCGATCTGGTCGTGTTCGATCTGACCCCGCCTGACTCTCCTGCTGCCGGACTGTACACACCGCAGTTCTACGCCGCGCTCAAGCGCGTCATGAGCGCCGATGCCCTCGTCTCGCTGCACCTCGGTTCGCCGCTGCATCACCCGGCGCGTGTCGGCACGCTGCTCGACGGCTTGCGCGCCGCGTTTGCCGTCGTGCGTCCGATGGGTGCGTGGGTGCCGCTCTACGGCTCGTTCTGGCTGATGGCCGTGGCGAGCGACCGGCTCGACCCCGCCGCGCAGGCCGAAGCCGTGCTGACCGCTCGCGCGCGCGAACGCCGGCTCGAAGGCCTGCGCTTTTACGACACGCGTCTGCATGCGACACTTCTCGCTGCGCCGCGAATGTTCCGCGATAAATTAGGTGAATTCCTACAGCTTTAGGATGCGCAACATTGCAGAATCCACGGGTTCGTTACATTTTTTTGCGTGCCTGGCGACCCGGATCTGCTGAGTCCCCCATCCTTCCCGTAACCCGACTCTGGAGAGCCCGATGACTCCACCCCGCCCCGCAGGCGTGCCGTGGCTGACGCCGTATCTCACGGTGCGCGATGCGCGCGCCGCGATCGCTTTTTTCGAGGCGGCCTTCGGCTTTGCGGTGCGCGACAGTCTGGAGGACGACGGTGCGGTGATGCACGTGGAGATGACCTATCACGATCAGTTGATCGTGATGTTCGCGCCGGAGGGCGCTTTCGGTTCGACGGCCCGCACGCCGAAGAGCGCGGACGCGATCGCCCCCCAGTCCTTTTATCTTTACGTCGACGATGTCGACGCGGTATATGCGCGGGCGCTGGCCGCCGGCGCGAAATCGTTGAGCGAGCCGCAGGACCAGTTCTGGGGTGACCGTTTCGCTCAGGTCGAAGACCTCGACGGTTACCGCTGGGCGCTTGCACGCCATCTGTCATGAAGCAATGAGAACCTGTCTTATGCCCCGTTTTTTCGTCGGCAACTCCCTGCAGTCCGGCGACGTCTTCACCCTCCCCGACGAAGTCACGCGACACGTCCAGGTGCTGCGCCTGCAGCCCGGCGACACCGTTGTGCTGTTCAACGGCATGGGTGGTGAATTCAGCGCCGAAATCATCTCGATGGAGCGCCGCGACACCCAGGTGCGCGTCGGCCCCTTCCGCGACATCGAAACCGAACCGCCTTACCGGCTCACGCTCGCACAGGGCATCGCCGGCAGCGACAAGATGGACTGGCTGATCGAAAAGGCCGTCGAACTGGGCGCGACGAGTTTCGTCCCGCTCACCACCTCGCGCAGCGTGGTGCGGCTTTCAGGCGATCGCGCGGTGCGCCGCCAGGCGCATTGGCAACGTATCGTCCAGGCCTCATGCGAGCAGTGCGGGCGCAACCGCATGCCCGAAGTCGCGTCTACACGCGAAATCGGCACCTGGCTTGGCTCGCTGCCCAAGATCCCCGGCGACGGCGAGTTGCGCGTGCTGCTGTCGCCGCGCGCAAACGTGTCGTTCTCGACTTTGCCGCAGACCCCGCCGCTTGGCGAAATTACGGTGCTGGTCGGCCCTGAAGGCGGCTTTTCGTCGCCTGAGGAAGCGGCCGCGCTCGACCACGGTTTCATTGCTGTGGGGCTCGGGCCGCGCGTGCTGCGCACCGAAACGGCTGGCATCGCGGTGCTGGCCGCGCTGGCCGCGCGCTGGGGCGGCTGGTAATCCACCGGACCATACCGTGAAGGCTGTCGACGGGTAAAAATGACAAGGCCCGCCGGTCGTGACAACCGGCGGGCCTGCGTATTTCTGTCGCACGAATGCGACGCTATCGGACTTGCTCTGACTACCGCGCGCCGAACCGCTCAGGCGAACGAATAAAAGACCCGGAACGGCACCTTGCGCTCGGCCCAGTACTCCGAAGCTTCGCGGAACACATCGAGCAGCGTCTCACGGCCGTCCTTGTCGAACTTCTGTGCGATCGGCAGACCTTCGAGCACAACCACGAAGCCGGGTTGCTCGCCGGCCTTCTGCACCAGATCGGTCAGGCAGTCGTACAAACCATCGTAGTTCTTGCCGAAATGCTTCGGAAACAGAAACGATGTCGCGATGGTTTCGAGCACCTCCTGCTTGGTCTGCGCATTCGCGCACCAGGCATAGAGAAAGTGCTCCTCCAGCCGCTGCGCCTCGTCGGCGAGATCCTGGACGCGGAACGCGCGGATCGACTGGACGATATTCGGCCTGACGGTCGAAAAAAGGCTCATGGCCTCCTCGTTCGATGAATGCGCCTCGTCCGCGCGCGCAGCTTCGCGCTGCTGATCATCATGCTTCATCTGCATGACGCGCTGGAACAGGTTGCCCTCGCCGGACGCGAACAGATCGCTCGCGACCTGGGGGTCGTGCGCGTAAGTGTTATCGCTCATGCCGCTCTTCCCGGTGTCATTCAACAATTCGCCTGAAACTGGCGTAGTGGTCGTCGGTGTAATAGCAATTATCGGTACGCCTGAGCGGTCCGCCGCAGACGATGCGCCGGGCGCCCCGATTGCGCGCCGCGGGCGTCGGCACCGTGTACTCGTGATAGTAGCCACGCCGATGTTTGGGCAACTGCCGCTCATAATTGCCGAACACGACGCCATCTTTCTCAAACGGGTAAGGTCCGCCTTCGCCGATCAGACCGAGCGTATCAACCGCTTCGCGCGGCAATTCGCCCACGTTCACGGTTCCCAGCGACGCTGCGTCATCGTCTGGCGCATGCGTGCGCGCCACGCCGAATGGCGAAACCGCGAGTGCCGCCGCGAGAAAAACGCCCGATGCGAAGTAACGTAGACGCTGCCGGATACGTTTGGACCGCTGGCGAGAAAGACTGCCGGAACAAGACCTTACGAGTGGTGTACAGCAGGATGCATACCCCGCCCGCGCGGCCGGCTCGCCCGTCGCTTCCGTGATCGTTTCGTCAGGCAGTCCTATCTGTACCATCTACGGATTCCCGGTTACCGGATCACGCGTTCGACGACCATGAAAGGTGTAAGGGTATCGCTAATAGTCCCCGGAAGCAATCTTGGCCAGGCAGGGGCAAAGGGGGATTGATCGCGAACAAGCCGCAATCCGGTAATTTTTACAACGACAGAAACGGCTGAAAAGCGCGCCTCGAAGACACCCGCCGACCACGTTCAGGCTAGCCATTGGCGGGTTGGGAGAGAGACCGGCGGCTGAGCAAACGATGCCGCCGGTACGAGCGTTGAATCATCCTGAAAGACGTCCTTCAGACGCCGCGCAGCGCCTTGACGTACTTAACGCGTTGCGTTCACATCCGCGACCAGCAGCGCCGTCATGTTGACGATACGGCGCACCGTCGCCGATGCCGTCAGCACATGCACCGGCTTGGCCGCGCCGAGCAGGATCGGCCCGATGGCGATGTTGTTGCCCGCCGCGGTCTTCAGCAGGTTGTACGAAATATTCGCGGCGTCGATATTCGGCATCACGAGCAGGTTCGCTTCGCCTTCCAGCGTCGATTCCGGCAGGATCTCGCGGCGCAGATTCGGATCGAGCGCAACGTCGCCGTGCATTTCGCCATCGACCTGCAGGTCCGGTGCGCGCTCCTGGAGAATCTCCAGCAGATCGCGCATCTTCTGCGCCGACGGCGCATTGCTCGAACCGAAGTTCGAATGCGAGCACAGCGCGATCTTCGGCTCGATGCCGAAGCGGCGCACTTCCTCGGCGGCCATGATCGTGATTTCGGCGAGTTGCTCGGGCGTCGGATCGACGTTCACGTGCGTATCGACGATGAAAATCTGACGGTTCGGCAGTACCAGCGCGTTCATCGCCGCGTAGACGTTGCGCCCTTCCTTCTTGCCGATCACCTGGTCGATGAAGTGCAGATGGCGATGCGTCGTGCTGACCGTGCCGCAGATCATGCCATCGGCCTCGCCGCGCTCCACCAGCATCGCGCCGATCAGCGTGGTGCGGCGGCGCATTTCGAGCTTCGCCATTTGCGCCGTGATGCCCTTGCGCGCCATCAGCTTCGCGTAGCTCTTCCAGAAGTCGCGATAGCGCTCATCGTGGTCGGTGTTGACGACCGAGTAATCCTGGCCCGCGACCAGACGCAGGCCGTAGCGCGCCATGCGCTCCTCGATCACGGCCGGGCGGCCGATCAGGATCGGCTTGGCCAGCTTCTCGTCGACGACGATCTGCACCGCGCGCAGGATGCGCTCTTCCTCACCCTCGGCGAACACGATGCGCTTCTTCTCCGGCTCCACGGCGCGCGCGAGCTGGAAGATCGGCTTCATGGTCGTGCCGCTGTGGTAGACGAACTGCTGGAGATGCTGCTCGTAGGCGTCCATGTCTTCGATCGGACGCGTAGCGACGCCCGCATCCATCGCCGCCTTGGCGACGGCCGGCGCGATCTTGACGATCAGGCGCGGGTCGAAGGGCTTCGGAATCAGGTATTCCGGGCCGAATTGCAGATCCTGGATGCCGTAGGCCGTGGCCACGACATCGCTCTGCTCCTGACGCGCCAGCTCCGCGATCGCGTTCACAGCAGCGATTTCCATTTCGCGCGTGATCGTGGTGGCGCCCACGTCGAGCGCGCCGCGGAAGATGAACGGGAAGCACAGGACGTTGTTGACCTGGTTCGGATAGTCCGTGCGGCCGGTGGCCAGCACCGCGTCCGGACGCACTTCCAGCGCGAGTTCCGGCAGGATTTCCGGCGTCGGGTTGGCGAGCGCGAGGATCAGCGGCTTCGGCGCCATCTGCTTGACCATGTCCTGCTTGAGCACGCCGCCCGCGGAAAGGCCCAGGAAAATGTCGGCGCCTTCGATCACTTCGGCGAGCGTGCGCGCGTCGGTTTCGCGGGCGAAACGCTCCTTGTCCGGGTCCATCAACTCGGTGCGGCCCTTGTAGACTACGCCCGCGAGGTCCGTCACATAGATGTTTTCGAGCGGCAGGCCCAGATCCACCAGCAGGTCCAGACACGCCAGCGCCGCCGCACCCGCGCCCGACGCCACCAGCTTCACTTCCTTGATGTCCTTGCCGACGACCTTCAGGCCGTTGGAAAATGCCGCCGCCACGACGATGGCCGTGCCGTGCTGGTCGTCGTGGAAGACCGGAATCTTCATGCGCTTGCGCGCTTCACGTTCGACGATGAAGCACTCGGGCGCCTTGATGTCTTCCAGGTTGATGCCGCCGAAGGTGGGTTCGAGCGCCGCGATCACGTCCACGAGCTTGTGCGGGTCCGTCTCGTTCAGCTCGATATCGAACACGTCGATGCCGGCGAACTTCTTGAACAGCACCGCCTTGCCTTCCATGACCGGCTTCGAGGCGAGCGGGCCGATGTTGCCGAGGCCCAGCACCGCCGTGCCGTTCGAGACGACACCGACGAGATTGCTGCGCGCCGTGAAGCGCGCGGCGTTCAGCGGATTCTCGACGATCGCCTCGCAGGCGAACGCAACGCCCGGCGAGTACGCGAGCGACAGGTCGCGCTGGTTGATCATCTGCTTGGTCGGCGCGATCGCGATCTTCCCGGGCGTGGGGAACTCGTGATAGTCGAGGGCGGCTTCGCGCAGCTTGTTCGTAGCGGAATTCGAGGAATTCGACATGGGAGGCAGGTCGTGAGTGCGGATTAGAATGACAAGTTCGAACGCCTTGGCGCCCGCGGGTTTGCCGATTGTAGCGCCATTCCCCAGCCGTATTCCTTTCAGTTCGGGTGCAAGTGCCGCGACCGGATTGCGGGGAACATCGCGCCGGCACGACACGAACCGCAGCACCCGAATCCACCGTCACCGACCTTTCGTCATGCTTTCCGAGTTCTCCCTGATCGATCGATACTTCGCGCAACGCGCCCGAACGAACACGCGCCGCGCCGCGCTCGGCATCGGCGACGACTGCGCGCTGCTCGCGCCCGCCGCCGGCGAGGTGCTGGCCATCTCCACGGACATGCTGGTGGAAGGCCGCCACTTCTTCCCGGATATCGATCCTCACGCACTCGGTCACAAGGCGCTCGCCGTCAATCTGTCGGATCTTGCCGCGATGGGCGCCGCGCCACTGGGCTTCACGCTCGCGTTCGCTTTGCCCCGGCCGACGGAAGACTGGCTCGCGGCGTTCAGCGCAGGCATGTTCGAGCTGGCCGACCGCTTCGACTGCGAACTGATCGGCGGCGACACCACGGCAGGCCCGCTCAACCTCTGCCTGACCGTCTTCGGCTCGGTGCGGCAGGATGTCGCACTTCGACGCGATGCCGCCCAGCCCGGCGACGACATCTGGGTCTCCGGCACGCCCGGCGACGCACGCGCGGGCCTTGGCGTGCTGCGCGGCGAATGGCAGGTGAGCGAGGCGGACGCCACGCAGTTTCGCCGCGCGCTCGAATACCCCGAGCCGCGCGTGGCGCTCGGGCTGGCGCTGCGCGGCGTCGCGCGCGCGGCGCTCGACATTTCCGACGGCCTCGCCGGCGACCTGCGCCACATTCTGGAACGTTCGAACCTCGCCGCGGCGATCGACGTGGACGCCCTGCCGGTCTCACCCGCGCTCGCCCGCCTGCCTCGCGAAGTGCAACTGCAATGCGCGCTTGCAGGCGGCGACGACTACGAGCTGTGCTTCACGGCCGCACCGGCCCAGCGAGAAGCCGTTGAGGCGGCTGCGCAACAGGCGGGTGTGCGTGTCACACGCATCGGTAAAATAACTGCCCTGACATCGCCCGGCGCCGCACCCGCGATCGCCTGGCACGACGCCGCGGGCACGCCGCTCAACCTGACGTTGCAAGGTTTCGATCACTTCCATGCAGACTGATCCCACGCCCTCGCCCGCCGACGAACTCGCGACGGCCGGGCGGCCGGAATCCGAGCGGCGCGGCCCGCGCCGCGCCGACCCGTCCTTCATGCTCTCGCATCCGCTTCACTTCATCTCGCTCGGCTTTGGTTCGGGACTCTCGCGCCTCGCGCCCGGCACCGCCGGCACGCTCTTCGCGTGGGCGGCGTACGAAGTGCTCAACCGCTACCTGACGGTCACCGCCTGGGGGTTGCTGATCATCGGGGGCTTCTTTGCGGGCATCTGGATCACGGCCTTTACGGCGAAGAAGATGCGCATGGAAGATCCATCGGCCATCGTGTGGGACGAGATCGTCGCGTTCTGGCTCGTGCTGCTGATGATCACGCCGGTCGATTTCGTGGGCCGGCTCTGGGCCTTCGTGATCTTCCGCTTCTTCGACATGGTGAAGCCGCCGCCCATCCGCTATTTCGACCGGCGCTTCAAGGGCGGTCTGGGCATCATGCTCGACGATATGGTCGCCGCGTTTTTCACCCTGCTCGTCATCGCGCTCTGGCGCATGTCCGTTTAAGAGACGGTTCGCCCACTCACACTCAACACGCCCCGCCTCCGGAACCCGCGCCATGTCCACCGATTCCGTCGTCCATCAACTCGCCATCCGCGCGGGCAACAAGCTGCGCGACGCGCGCCTCACGCTCGCCACCGCCGAGTCCTGCACCGGCGGCATGGTCGCCACCGCCGTCACCGATATTTCCGGCAGCAGCGGCTGGTTCGAGCGCGGCTTCGTCACCTATTCGAACCAGGCGAAAACCGAGATGATCGGCGTGCCCGCCGAGATGATCGAGAAGCACGGCGCCGTGAGCGAACCGGTCGCGCGCGCGATGGCCGAAGGCGCGCTACGCAACAGCCGCGCGCAAGTTTCGCTCGCCATTACCGGCATCGCGGGTCCTGGCGGCGGCACGCCGGAAAAACCGGTCGGCATGGTGTCGTTCGGCTGGAGCAACCGGCTGCACACGAGCGTGGAAACGCTGGTGTTCAAGGGCGACCGCGAACAGATCCGCGTGCAGGCCGCCGCGCACGCGTTGCGCGGGCTGATCGCCTTGATCGACGAACAGGAACGCTAACGGCTAATACCAGGCTCACCACGAAGGCGCACGCCATGACAAGCGCGAATGCCGAAGTCGAAGCATTGATCCGCCGCTTCGGGCTCGAACCGCATCCCGAAGGCGGCTACTACCGCGAAACCTACCGGGCCGACCAGCTCGTGCGCCGCGACGGCGCCCCCGACACCGACGGCACACGCACCGCCTCGACCGCCATCTACTTTCTGCTCGCCGACGGCGCGTATTCCGCCTGGCACCGCATCCGCTCCGACGAGCTCTGGCACTTCTACGCGGGCTCGCCCATCGAGATCCACTCGATCGACGAGCGCGGCGTGCTCTCCACGTGCAAGCTCGGCCATGCGCTCGACCATCCCGACACTGTGTTTCAGGCGGTGGTGCCTGCGGGCCACTGGTTCGCGGCGCGCTGCTGCGATCCGTCCACGTATGCGCTAGTCGGCTGCACGGTCGCGCCGGGTTTCGAATTCAGTGAGTTCGAGATCGCGGATGCCGAAAAGCTGGCGGAGAAGTTTCCACTTCATCGCGCGATCATCGAGCGGTTGGGGAATCCGCGATCGTGAAGAAAGGTTGAGCAACGCCGAGCACCTCGAAAAGCCGCAGGCAACTGCTGCGGCTTTCGCCTGATGTTCGGTCTCTTGCTGATGGGGCATCGGATCTTCGCAGTTGCGTTGAATTTGCAGAATTAATATTCAATACTCCGAAAAGCTCTGCCTCAGACTAGCGATCGACAAATGACGATTGCAAAGGTCTTCACCTATCAGTCTGCTTGTTAAGGATTTTCTTCATCGAGACGACAATGCGCAATTTCGACGCGTCCTGCGATCAGGTTCATGCGCTGTGCAACAGCAAGGAGATCGCACAGGCATTGGAACTCACTCGTCAACTGGCGAGTCAGCCATCCACAGTCAGCGACTTCGTCAAGCTCGGTTACTGCCAGTCGCGCCTCGGCTTGTTCAACGAAGCCGAGTCCTCGCTGAACATCGCGTTGCGACACTTGCCAGGCACGCATCACTCCGCGTTTGTCGTGGGCAACGAGCTGGTGGCAGTGAAATACAGCCTCGGCAAAGTCGAGGAAGGCGTGGCGCTTGAGAAGCAGCTCTATGGCAGGCAGCACTTTCGGCTTCCCGCGCCCGACCCGGCCAATGTGCCCGAGGAAATCAATCTCAGGATCAGGGAAAAGCTACTGGAAGACGGTCAGTCCGTAGCGGGCAAGAGTGTGTTCGTGATGCCTATCGGGGGGATCGGCGACACGCTTCAGCAGTATCGCCATATCGAACATCTCATTGCAGAAGGCGCGAGTGCGGTTTTCATCAACCCGCGCGAAGCAACGCGCGAGCTGATTCTCAACAGCCGGCTTCCCGTCAACGTGGCTCACGCGACAATCGGCGATCTTGCCCGCCATGATTTCGTGGCGCTCGGCAACATACTGGCGCTGCGTTATCGGAATACCCCTTCACAAGGAGGCTATCTCAAGCCGATCAAGCCGCACTCCGGGGCGACCCAGTTGCCTGCGGTATCTGGAAAGCGAAAAATAGGCCTTGTGTGGCGCAGCACGAACGCAACTTGGCCCAATTGCCGCCTGGAACCGTTTCGATCAACGGAGCTGGGCACGCTCAAGCCACTCCTTGTCAACGACGACGTGCAGTTCTATTCCTTGCAGTTCGGCGGCTACACGCCGGCTGAGCAAGCAATACTCAGCCGTCATCGCATCCTCGATCTCTCACCTGTCATTCACAGCTGCGCCGATCTCGCTGCGATCATGGTGCAACTGGACAAGGTGATCTCCATCTGTTCGGCACCCGCTCACCTGGCGGGCGCGCTGGACGTTCCGGTATGGACCATGCTCTCGCGCATCGCGGATTGGCGATGGGGAACAACCGGCCAGACGGCTACATCCCTCTACCCTTCAATGCGCCTGATTCGTCAGACCGAACTCGATAATTGGGAACCCGTCATTGCCGAGATGGCTAGCCGGCTGGAACGCGGCGAACACTAATCCTGGCGCGCGCCCGGACCGACACTGCCGAATTCAGCGCCGACCTTTCGAAGAAATTCTATTTGGGCCGCCGTCGCGAATCATTACCCTCGATTGATGCCCGTGCAGTGACGCCATTCGACGACACGTCGAATGAAATCCCAAACACGGATTGGGTATGCGGTTAATACATCAACCCGTAGTGAAGGTCGGCCATGCAACATGGCCGGCGACATCGCGCGCCTCTCAAATTCAATCTATTTTTAGGCAGCAATCGTGAAAAAACCTCTTCTCGCCGTCTTGCTCGCAATCTGCGTATCGAGCGCGATGGCATGTGAGTCGTACGGCACTCAAGGAAAAATCAGCGACGACGGACAGGAAATTATCGAGCGGACACCGATCCCGCTCGTGGAACAAGCCCGCAGGTACGGTAGCTATGCTCAAGCTGAAGAATCTATCGAGAACAACCGGTTGGCCGTCATCAACTCAAGCCACATTTCCGCATCGGTCAAGCAACAGATCGACAGCGATCTGACCCGGAACCGGGAACAACTTAAGTGCTGGGCGCAGGCTTGCTCAAACAACGCGAGCAGTCCGGCCTGTCTGCTCTGAGATCGGACAAATCGTTCGCCAGCCGGTATTTGCCGCTGGCTGCATCGATTTTCCCGTCGTATCAGGAAATCGTAACGCGAGCCTGTAAAAGGCTCACTCGCCACCAGGCGTCGACGAATACGCCGAATGCACGCGGACATCGTCGATTGCCAGCGCTTTGATTGCGTGCGCTTTGCCAGCAAGCAGACCGTCACGCGCATACTCAACAGCGTGCCTGCGCAGAAGTACCCTAAGTGCTCGTTGACGAGGCAAAAAAACGGCGTGCCTGTAAGACACGCCGCCCAAACCTCGCCATGATGGCCGCTCGACTCGCGGCCTCTTGCACGCTCCCTTCAGCGCGTTCTAACTTACTGCACTATTTCGTGGTGATCTCCACGCGCCGGTTCGGCGCGAGGCACGCGACGACATCGGCGGTCGGCCGGCTACCCGGACAGGATTTGACCGGATTAGCGGCCCCCATGCCCTTCAGATCGACTCGACCAGCCACTACGCCACGCTGCTTGAGCCCCTGTGCAACCGCTTGCGCACGCCGCTTCGAGAGGTCGAAGTTGTGCGCGTCAGAACCAAAACGGTCCGTGTAGCCGGTGATTCCCAGCACCTGAACGTTTCGCTTCGATTCCGTGATCGCCTGCGCGAGCAGATCGAGCTGACGCACGCCTTGCGCAGTCACCACGGCACTGTCGAAGTTGAATACCGCATCGGCAGACAGCGCGAGAGGCGGTTCGCCCTTCTGCACAGGCGGCGGCGCGACCGGCGGCGGCACACAGCGCGCAAGCTCTGCGTTGACCTGTTGCGCAAGCTTCTGCGCATTCGCGATCGCATCCCAGCCGTGTACCCAGCGCGTGCCGACCGTTTCTTCCTGTTCCTTCCAGGCTTCGTCGGTCAGCGCCGCCAGACGCCCCGCGTCCTCGCCGCGACACGGTGAAACCGTAGCGCGTTGATTGACGGTTTCGATCTCCAGCAGCGCCGCACGCCAGTTATCGCGCGTCGGTACATACTTCGCATGGTAAATCGGCTGGAACGGCACGCTGCCGTCCACGAAATGCCGCGCGTTGTTATAGGCCTTCGTACCCGCATCGTTGAACACGTTCGAGGCAAGCGCCACGTGACTGTCCTGACGCACGGCGATGTCGAGCCAACCTTCGGCCAGACCCCGCTGGTACGGATCCGCGACGTGTTGCGCGGCCGTGCGCAGTGCCTGCACATCGCTCTGCGGAGCAGGCGTCGAACACGCACTCGCGAGCGCCGCAACGAGCGCGGCGCATAGCAATGTTTTTTTCATGTAGTTCTCCGTGCCCGCCGCGGTTGCCCGCGGCGGGCTTGAGTCACGTCGATCAGAAACCGATCGTCGCGCCAACCGATGCACCGGTGCTGCCACCGCTACCGGTCGAGCGGGCCACGTGAGCATTCAGCAGCACGCGATCCGACACGTACCAGTTCGCACCAAGTGCCAGAGCGCTTTGGCCGCCGTACGTACCGGCCGCGACGGCCATCTGGAAGTTGCCTTCCGCACGTGCGTTCGGGATCAGCGAAGAAGAAGCCATCGCCGTTGCGCCCAACGCGTTCATCTGGTTACGAACAACGCCGATCTGCTGGTTCGTGTAGGCGTTGGACTGCTGCGTAGCCTGCTGAACGG
This sequence comes from Paraburkholderia sp. J67, assembly GCF_905220265.1. Taxonomy (NCBI): domain Bacteria; kingdom Pseudomonadati; phylum Pseudomonadota; class Betaproteobacteria; order Burkholderiales; family Burkholderiaceae; genus Paraburkholderia; species Paraburkholderia sp. J67. Next base: position 976 of record NZ_CAJMZK010000002.1, on the reverse strand, counting down.
CGTTACCCGCTGCGTTGTTGACCGCCGAGTTCATCTGGTCGAGGTTGACCGCATCGGTGCCTTGCGTGCCCGCCGCGACATTGGTGATCTGACGTTCACTGCCCGCCGAACCCACCGACACCGTGTTGACACGATCCGCCACCGAGCCTGCGCCCAACGCCACCGAGTTGTCTGCCGAGGCCGTCGAGTTCGCACCGATTGCCACTGCACGATTGCCGGTCGAGTTGGAGTTCAGCCCCATCGCGGTCGAGCTTTCGCCGGTCGCATTCGAGTTCGCACCGAATGCCGAAGCGTTGTTGCCGCTCGCCACCGAGCTCGCGCCGATCGCCGTTGCCAGATTGCCGCTCGCGTTTGCGTTGGCGCCGCCCGCCGTAGCGTGCTGCCCCGTTGCGCTAGCTGCCTCGGTATTGCGGTCGCCTTGCGCCGTGAACATCGGGTCAACCGCGTTCTGGGCGATGTTGGTGACATCCGCGATTGCTGCGTTCATCTGCCCAACGTTCACCGCATCCGAGTCGGCCGTGCCGGCCGCAACGTTGTGGATCGCGACAGCCGTGGTCGAGCCCGAGCCGCCCAGCGTGATCGAGTCATGTGCCGACGAATCGTACGAGACTGCATTGGCCAGCTGGCCGTTGATGTTCGTGATGTCGCCTGCGATGTTCGTGAGCGCATCACCGGTGTTGTTGAACGTCTTACCGTTAACAACGTACGTCGGGTTCGAGATCGAACCGTCAGCATTCACCGTCGAACCGCCGCCCATCGCGTTTGCCGTCGAGTTGGCCAGGTTGTACAGCTGCGAGCCGTTCACCGCTTCCACGCTCGACGCGTTCACCGCACCGTTTGCGACACCCGTCAACGTACGCGCCGTGCCCGTGTTGTTCGTGAAGTCCACGATCGTACCGCCCGATCCTGCCGCCACCGTCACCGTGCTCGTCGGGGTGGCTTGCTGCACCAGACCGATCGTGCCGTTGTTGATGTT